>NZ_JBMQSG010000001.1:0-62570 GCF_057361365.1 Lacibacter sp.
AAATTCGCTGGGTACTATCAACCCTGTAAAAGAAATTATTGATGCAGTGCATAAAGTTGGTGCAGTTGTAATGCTCGATGGGGCGCAATCAACCGTGCATTTAGATATTGATGTGCAGGAACTCGATTGTGATTTCTTCGCCATCAGTTCGCACAAAGTACATGGCCCGACTGGTATCGGTGTGTTGTACGGAAAACGTTCATTGCTCGAAGCGATGCCGCCGTTTATGGGTGGTGGTGAAATGATCAAAGATGTAACGTTTGAGAAAACTACCTGGAACGATCTCCCTTACAAGTTTGAAGCAGGTACACCCAATATCGCTGATACCGTTGCATTAAAAGCTGCATTGGATTTTGTAAGTGGTATTGGTAAAGCTGTTATCCGCAAACATGAAGATGCGTTATTGAAATATGCTACTGAGCAATTGCAATCAATCGATGGCATTCGTTTGGTGGGGACAGCAAAACAGAAAGTGAGTGTGGCATCGTATGTAGTGGAAGGTGTGCATCCGCAGGATTTGGGTATTCTGTTGGATAATCAAGGGGTAGCTGTTCGTACTGGTCACCATTGTACGCAACCATTGATGAATCGTTTTGGTATACCCGGTACAACAAGAGCAAGTTTTGCGATGTACAATACCAAAGAAGAAATTGATGTGATGATTGCAGGTTTGCATAAAGCAATTAAGTTATTAAGATGAGCGAAGTAAAATCAATAGCAGAAATAGAAGAAGAAATCGTTGATGAGTTTTCGTTGTTCGATTCATGGGATGAGAAGTATGAATACATCATCGACATGGGAAAGAAACTGAAGCCACTGGAAGACGAGCATAAGAAAGACGAAAACAAGATCAAAGGTTGCCAGAGTACAGTATGGATGGTGAGTGAATTGAAGGATGGAAAAGTGTACTATCGTGCAGAGAGTGATGCGGTGATCGTAAAAGGATTGGTGAGTATGCTCATTCGTGTATTGAGCGGACATTCACCACAGGAGATCATTGATGCAAAGCTGGAGTTTATTGATAAGATCGGCATGAAGCAACACCTTGCACAAACAAGAAGCAATGGTTTGCTGAGCATGGTGAAACAGATGAAACTGGATGCAACTGTTTACCAGGCAAAGGCCGGAATGAATTAAGGAGAAGTAAAATGATTTGTGATGGACAAAGAAGCACTGAAAGAAAAGATCATCGAAAAGCTGCAAACGGTATTTGACCCCGAGTTGCCGGTGAATATCTATGATCTTGGATTGATCTACAATATCGACATCAACGATAAAGGTTATGCCAACATTACGATGACGTTGACAGCACCAAGTTGCCCTGCAGCACAATCGTTGCCTGTGGAAGTAGATCAAAAAACAAGAGAAGTGGAAGGTGTAACAGATGTGAATGTGATGATCACCTGGACACCGAAGTGGGAGAAAAGTATGATGAGTGAAGTGGCAGCATTGGAATTAGGATTTATGTAAGACTTCCTCCTTCCTTCAGGCAGGAGAATAAAAATAACAATCACCCAATCAGATTTCATCTGTGTACATCAGTGAAATCTGTGAGCAAAATTTAAAATATGGCAATGATCTCATTAGATAGTTTAATGGGCAATCAAGGTCCCAGCTATCCCGAACAAATTGCAGCTCCATACCGTAAGGAGCTAGTTGATGCAGGCTTTGAGCAAATGATGACAGTAGAAGATGTGGAGAATGTGCTTGCAGGTAATCCCGGCAAAACAATTTTGGTTGTACTGAACAGTGTATGTGGCTGCAGTGCAAGAGTGAGCAGGCCCGGTGCATTGCTCAGCTTTTTTAATCATGTAGTGCCCGATGTAAAAGCAACGTTGTTTGCAGGTATGGAAAAAGAAGCCGTGGTGCATTTTCGTGAGAAATATTTAAACGGTATAACACCTTCTTCACCCAATGTGCTTTTGTTGAAAGATGGAAAAGTGTTGTTGCATTTGCAACGTCACCAGATCGAAACAACCGATGCCGGTACTATTGCAGATGCATTGATCACTGCTTACAATGAGCATTGCACAAAGCAAACAACGGAAACAGAGCGTGAAGAGTTAAGAAGCTATTTTAAAAATTTATACCAGGTAGATCCTTTAGCAACACAAGAATAAACCATCTCACATGAAAATTACTTCTTCAGAAGAGTACGGTATCAGGATCCTCATCCGCATTGCATCGGCTAATCCCGTTGAAGGTTTGAGTATTCCGCAATTGAGTGAAGCAGAAAAACTCACTGAGCCGCATGTTGCAAAGATCTGTCGCACCTTGCGTATGGAAGGGTTCATTAACAGCACACCCGGTTATAAAGGTGGTTATGTGTTGGCGAAACCTGCTGATGCCATTGTCATCAACGATGTGTTGAAAGCATTGGGCGGAACATTATTCGATCAGCAGTTTTGCGATGCGCATACAGGCATTGGTCGCCTGTGTACCAACTCGGTTGATTGCAGCACCCGTTCGCTTTGGAAAATGATCCAGTTTACACTCGATAATCTCCTCAATAAATTAACGCTGAAAGATTTGATGGTAAATGAAAAAGAAGTAGAGCTGAAGCTGGAAGCGATCATGCAGCGGAATGTGGAGGAATTATTGAAGTAGCAATAAAATTATACTATTAAAAAAGGCTTTCAAATCTGAAAGCCTTTTTCTTTTATATCTTCCACTCCACAATCTCATTCACCCATTCTTTCTTCTCCGGAGCAGTGATCTTAATATAGTTATCGGTATAGCCTTCCATCATACCATTCTTACTATGTCCTTCAAACAATACGGGTCTTGTTTCGCCGCTATGTTGCTGGGTGAAGTATTGCATCTTCATGTAAGAAAGGTTGCGGAGTGTCTTGTTACGTTCATAACGTACAGTCATTGGCACTACCGGTCCAAGCGTTAAGGCATGTGTGTTGTCACGTTCAGAATAAGTGAACACATGCAGGTAAGAAACATCGAGTGCATGTAAGAAGTCGAATGTTTCCTGGAAGAGTTCATCTGTTTCGCCGGGGAATCCAACGATCACATCTACACCTATACAGCAATGCGGCATCAGTTCTTTAATGAGCGCTACACGTTCAGCATACAGTTCACGTTTGTAACGGCGACGCATCATACCCAACACTGTATTGCTTCCGCTCTGCAGTGGAATATGAAAATGTGGCATGAACTTTTTGCTCTTGCTTACAAATTCAATGATCTCGTTGGTGAGCAGGTTCGGTTCAATCGATGAAATGCGGTAACGTTCGATGCCTTCCACTACATCTAACTGCTGAATGAGATCAAAGAAATTTTCATCCCGGTTATAAATCGAAAGCGAACCATTGCCATCGGCACCTTTACCAAAATCACCAAGGTTCACACCTGTCAATACAATTTCTTTACTGCCACCTGCTGCAATTTCTTTGGCGTTGGCAAGCACATTCGCCACATTATCGCTTCTGCTTTTGCCACGTGCCTGCGGAATGGTGCAGAACGAACAGGTATAATCGCAACCGTCCTGTACTTTTAAAAACGTACGTGTACGGTCGTTGATGGAATACGATGCATTGAAACCGCTCACATCTTCAATTTCGCAACTGCTGATCTTTGCACTATCACCTTTCGCCAGTTCTTTAATGTGCGAAACAATATTGAATTTTTCTGCAGCGCCGAGCACTAAATCGACACCCGGTATCTCTGCAATTTCTTTTGGCTTCAGCTGTGCATAACAACCGGTGATCACCACTAAACTTTCAGGAGACTTGCGTTGAATGCGGCGCACCAGCTGACGACATTCTTTATCAGCATTATCAGTTACCGAACAGGTGTTGATCACATATACATCCGCCAGGTCATCAAACTCTTTCTTCTCAAAACCCTCACTCTCAAGCTGCCGGCTGAGTGTGGAAGTTTCGGAGTAGTTGAGTTTACAACCGAGTGTGTGAAATGCGACTGATTTTGCTGCTGCCATAAAGGGCAGCAAAGGTAAGAAAAGAATGCTTAGACCTATGAGGTTTGCCGGGCTGATTGCTGCGCTGCAAACCTCATAGGTCTAACCTCAAACCCTTATTTTTGCTCCCCTTCTTTTTCTATGGACAACCGCAATACCAAAACATATTTACTCTTTCAGCCGAAACATCTGTTTACCAAACGTCCGATGCTGGAGATCAGGCAACTGATCAAAACTCCATCAGGAGTTACTCCGGGTGAACAACCGCTTAATCGTTCACAGCTAAAAATTTTCTTTCCCAACCTAACTGATGAAGGAATGAAAACCTTGCTGAGTTTTTCAAAATGGGAATGGCAGAAAACAGAAGCTGATATTGTAGGTCAATCGCAATACATCAAAGATGAAAAGGAACGATCGTTGATGCAGAAAAAAGCGATGACACGCAAACTGCAATCGATGATGAGCGCAGTACGGCAATTGCAGGGTGTAGAGTTTTATCATCCCGCAGCACAAACGGTGAAATGTGTTTTTTATTCATATCCGGTTGAACTCGCTTTTCACGCAACAGCAGAAGAGGATCGCTATCATCTTGAAGTATATGTGGTGAAAGGAAAAGAACGCATGCCGTTGACTGAATTCAAACGTTATCATTTTTTAGTAGAAACAGAATCCTGTTATTATCAACTCACTTCAAAAAGTCATGATGCTATTGAATGGTTACAGCAACAGGATGCAACAACGTGGACGACGAATGATCCTGCTGCATTTGAACAGGTACTCAATAAACTAAGAGAGTGGGAATTGAAAGTGGATGCATCGGTAATTGCAAAAGGCGAAGAGCTGATTGCAGAACCGCAGCCGCAGGTAATGTTGAGTGAACTCAATAATACATTCTTAAAACTCGAACCACGTTTTGTGTATGATGGTTATGTGGTGGATGGTCCGTTTGAGGAAATAACAAAACAACAATCCGCTGATAAAGTTATTTCGATTGTTCGTCATAAACAGAAAGAAGAAGAGTTGGTTGAGTTTCTTCGTTCGCTGCATGAAAAGTTTACGAATCAAAGCAATGGATTTTTCTATCTCAATTTTGCAGAGGCGCAAAAGAAAGGATGGTTTCTGAAAGTATATCACAAATTGCTTGAGCTGAATATCTATCTGCTTGGTATTGATCTGATGAAGCATTTCCGTTACTCGCCGCACATTGCAGAAACGGTCATCAATAAACAGGAGGTGGAAGGCAACTGGATCTGTGTAGCAATGACAGTGAAGTTTGGCAAGGAACCCATTCCATTAAACTACTTGCAAAAGAGTTTAATGAATGGACAGAAAGCAGTGATGCTGAAAGATGGAAGTTTGGGTGTGCTGGGAGAAGAATGGTTGAAGCAATACGGCATGATGATTCGCCACGGTAAAGTGCGTAAAGAAGAATTGCTGGTGCCGAAATGGTTGCTGATGAGTGAAGCAACAGGCGAAACAGATGCAGATGCATCCATTAAAACAGATATCAGCGCAACCTGGTACAGCAAATGGAAGCAATGGGAAAAACAAGAAGATGCATTGTATGCATTGCCCAAAGGATTGACTGTTGAACAGTTACGTCCTTATCAACAGAAAGGATATGAGTGGTTGCGTTTGTTATCGGAAATCGGTGGCAGTGGTTGTCTGGCTGATGATATGGGTTTGGGTAAAACATTACAAACGATCACATTTCTCTTACATAAAATTGAAGAGCAACCAACCGATCAGCATTTGGTTGTAGCACCTGCAAGTTTGTTGTATAACTGGCAGAAGGAATTGGAAAAATTTGCGCCCGATGTAAAAGCCGTTGTGTTTCATGGAGCAGGAAGAGATGAAGAGGAATTGAAAGATGAAAGCAACCACATCATCATTACCAGCTATGGAACATTACGACAGGATGTTGAATTGCTGCAAACCATTCCCTGGAATACAGTAGTGGTAGATGAAAGTCAGAATATTAAAAATCCATCTGCACAAATAACAAAAGCTGCATGGCAGCTTATTGCAAAAACAAAAATTGCATTAAGCGGTACACCGGTAATGAATGGAACAGGTGATCTGTTCAGCCAGATGCATTTTCTCTTACCGGGCTTGCTGGGCAGTAATGAATTTTTCAGAAGAGAATATGCTATTCCGATTGAGCAAAAGGGTGACGCAGAAAAAGCAGCGGCTTTACAAAAGTTGATTCGTCCCTTTGTGTTGCGCAGAACGAAAGAACAGGCAGCGCCTGATCTTCCTGCAAAAACAGAATCGATTCTCTGGTGCGAAATGGAGAGCGACCAACGTGCAGTTTACGAAAGCATAAAAGAAAATGTGCGTGGTAATATCCTGATGGACATCAGTGAAAATGGATTGAACAAAGGAAAGATGAGTGTGCTGGCAGGTTTAACAAAACTGCGGCAGATCTGCAACAGTTGTGAATTGGTGAATGATGAAGATGTGTTTGCGTACGACAGTATTAAAACTAAAGTGCTCATTGATGAACTGAAGACCATCATACCGCAACACCGTGCATTGGTGTTTAGCCAGTTTACTTCTATGCTCGACTTGCTGGAACGTGATCTGCAGAAAGAAGACATCAAATACATTCGTCTCGATGGGCAAACAAAAATTGCAGAACGGCAGGAACTGGTTTCGGAATTTCAGAATGATGAAAGTGATGTGGCTGTGTTCCTGTTGAGTTTGAAAGCAGGCAATGCCGGTCTTACATTAACAGCTGCTGATTATGTATTCCTCTTTGATCCATGGTGGAATACAGCTGTTGAAAACCAAGCCATCGATCGTACGCATCGTATCGGTCAGCAATCGCAGGTGTTTGCTTACCGTATGATCTGTAAAGATAGTATTGAAGAAAAGATCATGAAGATGGCAGCAGGTAAAAAGAAATTAGCCGAAGATCTGATAACAGCCGAAGAAGGATTTGTAAAGAGTTTAACGTTGGATGATATTAAGTATTTGTTGGAATAAACGTTGAAGTGGGTGACTCATCCTAAAACGACAGAGGGTGAGCCACCCCGCCATTTCGCCGAAAAACAATATTATTGTAGGGCAAATACAAAAATGAAAAAAGCACTTCCTTATCTCTTACTCGTTTTATTGCTGGTAGCAGCATTGCTCATCAAACGCTGCAACAATACCGATAACAGCAGCGACAATCAAAAAACAAAAGAACGGACAGAAGATACCAAACGTGAAGAAGCGAAAACAGATAATCAGAAATCAAATCTTGATGTGTTTCGTGATCCTTCGTCAGAGTTCTATTTCACGAAGCATGCCCGTTGCAGAATGAAGTGCCGTCATATCACACAGGAAGAAGTAAAAGAAATTGTGCGGAAAGCAGAAGTGAATTACAAAAAGAGTGAGTTGGATGCAGCACAAGGCCCGAAGTATGCGTTGGAAGGAATTACATCGAAAGATAATCAACATGTACGTATCATTGTTGCACCGAAGCAACGGCATTTAACCATTGTAACCGTGATCGATCTGGAAAAAGAGTGGGATTGCCCGAGTTGTAAGTAGTGAGCTGTCATCCCGACGAAGGAGGGATCTAACGATCATTGTACATAGCCAAACAGATGTCGACGAAGGTGACATGACAGATTCTGAATATGAAATTAGTACTCAAACCACTACAAATCATCTACGTCATTTATACCATGATACTTTTTCTGATCATGATGTTGATTGTTGTGCCATTCGTTCTCGTTGCATCTTTCTTCGGCAAGATCAAAGGGGGGAATGCAGTGATGCGTATTGTGAATTGGTGGGCTGATGCATGGTTATTCATGATCGGGATTTATCATAAACGAATTGTTGAGCAGGAGATCAGGGCACATCAATCTTACATCTTTGTCAGCAATCACAATTCGTACATGGATATTCCGCAAATGCTGAAAGCGATCCGTCAACCATTGCGTATTTTAGGTAAAGCAGAAATGGGAAAGGTTCCGGTTTTTGGTATCATCTATAATGCAGCAGTTGTGCCGGTTTTAAGAGGGAGTGCAGAAAATCGTGTAAAGAGTGTAAAAATTCTTCGTTCGGTTTTAAGCAAAGAAATCTCCATTTACATTGCTCCGGAAGGCACATTCAACATGACAGATAAACCTTTGATCGATTTTTACGATGGTGCTTTTCGTTTGGCCATCGAAACGCAAACTCCTATCAAACCGATGTTGTTTTTAGATGGAGTTGATCGGATGCACTGGCGAAATGTTTTTTCAATAACTCCCGGTAAATTAAGAACTGTTTATCTCGAAGAAATTTCACCCGAAGGATTAACCCCGTTTGATGTTCCTGCATTCAAACAGAAAGTGTACGATTTGATGGAAGCCAAATTGAAAGAATATAAGGCAAGCTGGATAAGGAGTGGTGATTAGACATCGGATAATTTTACCGTTACATTCAGGTCTTACTCGTTAAATTGCGTATTCACCATTCACTATTGACCATTCGCCGTGTTCGCTGAAATTATTATACCACTCGCTCTTCCAAAGAATTATACCTGGAGCATTCCCGATCGTTTGCTTGAACAGGTGCGTGTGGGTGTGCGGGTGGAAGTGGAGCTACGCAAGAAGCGATATGCAGGTGTTATCAAAACATTACACGACGAAAAGCCTGCGGCATTCGATCCCAAATTTATTTTGAATGTGCTGGATGTGGAACCCATTATTCACGAACAGCAGTTGAAGTTGTGGGAATGGATTGCTAATTATTATTTGTGTACCGAAGGCGAAGTGATGGCTGCTGCACTGCCTGCGCATTTCAAGCTCAGCAGTGAAACTATTTTGTTATACAACGAAGAGATCGGTGAAGATTTTTCTACACTCGATCATGATGAATATTTGCTGGCAGAAGCATTACTGATACGAAAAGAATTAAAGTTGCCCGAAGTGCAACAGATATTGGATACATCGCATGTATATCCTGTAGTAAAACGATTGATTGAAAAGCGTGTATGTTTTGTGTGGGAATCATTGAAGGAAACTTACTCGGCAAAGAAAGAAACATTTGTCTTGCTCAATCCGCAATACGATAACGAAGACCAGTTGAGCGAGTTGCTCAATAACTGGAGCCGTGCACCCAAGCAGATGGAGCTGTTGTTGAGCTACCTGCATTTAATAAAAACAGAAGGTGAAGTAAGTAAAACAGCCTTGTTGAAAAAAAGTAATGCCAGTGATGCACAGTTGAAAGGGTTGGTAGACAAAGGGATTTTATTTCTGGAAAAACGTGCAGTTGATCGTTTACTTAACATGCCAAGAAATATTTCGATTGATTTTGAATTAACGCCTGCACAGCAAACTTCATTGCAGGAGATCAGAACTTCGTTTGAAACAAAACCAGTTTGTTTATTGCATGGTGTTACAGGAAGTGGTAAGACACAACTCTACATTAAACTCATTGAAGAATATATCCGCAAGGGAAAGCAAGTTTTGTACCTGTTGCCGGAGATTGCATTGACTGCGCAGATCATTCGCCGTTTGCAAAAACATTTTGGCGGCTATATTGGAATTTATCACAGCAAGTTTAACCAGAACGAACGTATTGAAATCTGGAATAAGATCAAGAGTGGTGAAATGAAAGCAGTACTGGGTGCAAGAAGTTCGTTGTTTCTTCCGTTTGCAGATCTGGGTTTAATTGTGTGTGATGAAGAGCACGATCCCAGTTACAAACAGCAACAACCTGCGCCACGTTACAATGCACGTGATGCAGCTGCGTATTATGCAACACTGTTTGGTGCAAAAGTGTTGATGGGAAGCGGTACGCCGTCGGTTGAAACGTATTACAACACGCAAACAGAAAAATATGGTTTGGTAGAGTTGATGGAGCGTTTCGGTGAAGGAGCATTGCCAACGATTGAATTGATTGATACTAAACCACTGTTCAAACAAACGAAAGAGAAAGTAATGATTGCTCCTGCGTTGCAGGAAGCAATAGAAAAATCATTAGCGAAAGATAAGCAGGTAATACTTTTTCAGAATAGACGAGGTTACACACCACACCAGGTCTGTAAAGCCTGTGGCTGGATTCCGCATTGCCGTTATTGCGATGTGAGTTTAACCTATCACAAGTTCAAGCATAAACTGCAGTGCCATTATTGTGGTACTGTTTATCCAACTGTCAGCACTTGTGAAGCATGCGGCAATCACGATTTTATGCAACACAACTTCGGAACAGAAAAAGTGGAAGAGCAGTTGCAGGAATTGTTTCCCAAAGCAAAGATTGCACGGATGGATTACGATACGGTGAGTGGAAAGACGGCGCATGATCAACTCATTCAGCAATTCGAACAACACCGCATTGATATTTTAGTAGGTACACAAATGGTGGTGAAAGGTTTGGATTTTGAAAAAGTAAATCTTGTGGGTATTCTTGATGCTGATAGTTTATTAAGCTTCGCTGATTTTCGAGTGAACGAACGTGCTTTTCAATTGATGGAGCAGGTGAGTGGCCGTGCCGGACGAAAAGATGCCGATGGTCATGTAATGATACAGGTGGCCAATACCAATCACCCTGTGCTGCAGTTTATAAAGGCACATGATTACAAATTGTTTTTTGCTGTTGAGTTGCAGGCAAGACGACAGTTTTATTATCCGCCGTTCACACGCATTATACAGATCACGTTGAAGCACAAACAAAAAGAAACGGTAGAAGCAGCAGCACAACTGGTGGGCGAGAACATGCGACCATTGTTTGCAAATTACATGGTTGGTCCGGCAGAACCTGTAGTGAACCGCATCCGCAACCAGTACATCATGGAGCTGGTGTTAAAATTGCCAAAGGATGCACAGCTAATTCATCAATGCAAAGAAATGATCCATAACCAGGTGGTGATGCTGCATAATCATCCTAATTTTAAGAGTGTGGTGTTGATTGCTGATGTGGATGCGATGTAAAACAATACTTCAGTAATAGTCATACTCAATTCAATGCCGCATTTAAATATTCAACCGGATTCAAATAAAACATCTTCCTCCAACCTTGTATTGCATCATCTTTTCTCCAAGGAATAGGTATAATTGATTTGATCGTGTAATGTAAGTGAGGCGCTTTGCCAATTGCATTGCCTGTTGTTCCAACTGTGCCAATGGTTTCATTGCGACTTGCCCAGCTAAACGTTGACGTTTTAATTTCCTTCAGATGTGCATGGTAGTGTAATCGCCATTTTGGTCCCAGCAATAAAACAATATTTCCTCCTTTCTTAATTGTTCCGGTGTAAAGCACGAGTCCGCCGGTAGATGCAACAACATCTGTTCCCTGCTTTGCAAAAATATCAACGCCCTTATGTGTAACAGAAGTGCCCCATGGATACGCCCAAAATGATTGTTGATTGTAACTTGTTTTACCAGCACCTTTTACCGGCATCGAAAACTTTTCAGGAATAACAAATCCGGCAAGGAGAATAATGAACGGGACAAGCAGTATTCGTTTTACGTTCTTCATGCAAGGCAAACGAATGTGATCTTGAATTATTGAACGGTAGAATTGCTTTTGACATATGCTTAGCAATTGCCTGCTTGTATACAAAAAAACAAATCCCCCCGTTTTAGCGGAGGGATCTGTAAGATTTTTCCATCAATTAAGTAAAATGTGTCTCTTGTTTCTGTTTTTAATAGGGTTGATGGATCATCGGTTTCATGGATACGAATTCTGTTTAGTTTTCAAAGGATTAAAATTTTCTGTTAGTCTTATAGAGTACGGATTTTTCTATCAGGAATTGGATTCTTATTTACTGATGTAAATCTCTAAATTATTTTGAATGGATGCATGGGTACATTTGACCGATTTTTATTCGGAAAATCTCATCGTGGTTTTACGACTTATTAAATTTAATGATCAGGTGTTGCGAATATGGGCAATAAAAAATCCCTCTTAAGAAGAGGGATTTGAATATTGTATTTGTATGAGATTAATAACGTCGGCCACCGCCTCCGCCACCGCCGTATCCGCCGCTGCCACCACCATAACCACCACCACCTCTGTTGCCACCGCCACCGCCGTAGCCACCACCACCTCTGTTACCACCGCCGCCGCCGTAGCCACCACCACCTCTGCTACCACCGCCACCACCTGGTCGATCTTCCGCTTGTTTTACTACTAATGGTTTTTTGCTGCGGCCTAACGTAATATCGTTTAGCAATTCAATTGCATCTTTGCCATCTTGTTCTTCTGCCATAGTCACAAAACCAAAACCACGGCTTTTACCGGTTTCACGGTCGATAGATATTTTAGCAGAAACGACTTTGCCAAACTTCTCGAAGATTTCTTCCAATTCGGCATCATCTACATCATAGGGTAAACCGGCTACAAATAAGTTCATTGTTTTAATTTTTGTAAAGCTAATTAATCTGTTGATTTCGCACTCAAGATAGTCAGTTTAAGTCATATTTCAGCCGGTTCCAATCCAATTCAGCGGGGTCTTTTCCCGTTTTTGGCTGTATTTAATAACTAACAATTCATATTACCAGAAAATCGTAGTTAAATTACGATGTCGTATAAAAAAGAAAGTGCAGCTTTTGCTGCACTCCTCATTTTATTTTGATTACAGTTACTGCATTGCTGTTGCTCCTCTTTTCTTCAATGCATCAATTTCCGATTTTAGTTGATCGATCTGTTTTTGTTGCTCCACAATTGATGCAACTAATACAGGAATTAAACTTGTTTCGTTAATACTTGCAATGCTTGCATTTTTATAATTGTTCTTGCCTTGCATGTATGTTACACGCTTTTCTTTCACCAGTTCAGGAAACACAGCCTGGATATTATCTGATAAAAAACCGTACTGCTTACCCGCTTGCAGGTTCAGGAATTTGTATTGCCTGGTGTTGTATTCAAAACTGATAGGTTTAAGCATGGCTAACCTTTCTACAGGGTTGTTAATGGTTGCGACGTTCAGTTTTGTTTGCTCATCATTAATAGTTTGAGCTGTTGAAACGCTTGTAATAAATAAACCTAATGTAATAAATGCGATATGTTTAATAGAAGTGAACATGAGAATAATAATTAATTGTTTAAAATAAAATCATCGTACACATCCAAACGGATAGTACAACAGATGATGACCAGCTGCAAGAAAAATTATGCTTGCTTTGGAGGGGGAGTTGGCTTCTTAATATTCACCTCTTCTATAAAGGCAGAATTGGAAAGTGCTGTTTTGTTCTTCTGTCCGTTTGTATCTAAGGCGATGTTATAATGCAGAATGGAGAAGGATTGAAATTTTTCTTTTGATTCAGAATCGGTCCTTTCTTCACGTTGCTCTTGTTCCGATTTGTTTTCCAAATTGATTGATAACTCAACATCTGTAAACAGATCAGTGTATGGCAATATTACGGAAACACTGTTTAATGCAAAAAGCAGTATCAAGAATATGGAGAGAAAATACTTCATCAACCGTTAACTTTTTTCACTCTGCAAAGGTAAGTATGCAAGGGCTTTTGTCGGCTATTTCAACCCATGAATTTTCCTTGTTTGATAAATTTTAACGCTTAGCAAAGTATGTTGATTCTTAATCAAACATTTCCTTGTAATAATAAATATGTAGCCCGTTTTTTCCTTCTTTCGCAGCTTTTAACATTGCTGTTGCAACAGCTGATGCACGAATGGCTTTGTATTTCGAAGGTATAAGTAACGAAGAAATGCGAAACAACGTTGTTAGTACTACTTCACCGGTACGCTCATTTTGTTTTCGTCCCATGAGAAATGAGGGGCGGAAAATATGCAGGCCATTAAATTTATATCCGGCGATCATTTCTTCTACTTCGCCTTTTAACCTCGTGTAAAAAAAACGGGAACGGGCATCGGCACCAATTGCCGATACCAGTAAAAATTGTTTAAACCCGGCTTCCTTTCCAAAACGTGCAGCATTAACCGGAATATCAAAATCAATAGAGCGATATAATAATTTATCGCCTTTTACATTTGCATTGGTTGTACCGATGCAGGAAAATAAACAATCACCTGTACCAATATTTTTCCGGTACTGTTCGTAATCAGAAAAATCAGTTATAACTACTTCAAGCTTTGGATGCGTCAATGAAATTGGTCGGCGCACCAATACCCTCACTTTGGAAAATGTATCATCTTTCAATAATTGTTCAACGAGCGATGAGCCAATTAATCCGGTGGCGCCCAGAACAACTGCTGTTTGTCCGTTCATAAATTCTTTATTTTGCAGGTAATGCAAATTCACGAAAATCTTTCACTAAAGCAATACAATACGTTTGGTATCGATGTAAAGGCAAAATACTTTGCTGACTTTTCATCGGCTTCACAACTGCAGGACATATTGCTTTACATGCATCAGTTAGCGCCACGCATCAATAAACTTATTCTCGGAGGTGGCAGCAATCTTCTTTTTACTGCTGATGTAAATGCATTGTTGTTGAAAAATGCTGTGCCCGGCATCAATGTAGTGAAGCAAACTGATGAATTTGTATATGTGCAGGTGGGTGCAGGTGTTAACTGGCACAGCCTGGTGCAACATTGTGTGCAGCAAGGTTGGGGAGGGGTTGAAAATTTAAGTTTAATACCGGGCAATGCAGGTGCAAGCCCCATGCAGAACATTGGTGCGTATGGCGTTGAGATCAAAGATGTGTTTGAAGAGCTGGAAGCTTATCATCTCAACGATAAAACCATCGTGAAATTTTCAGCGGATGAGTGTGCGTTTGGTTATCGTGAAAGTGTGTTTAAGCATAAGTATAAAGATCAATTTGTAATTATTTCAGTTACCTATAAGCTTAGAAAAAAACCTTTGTTCAATACAAGTTACGGAGCTATTAACCAGGAACTGGAGAAAATGGGTGTGAAAGAATTGAGCGTGGCAGCTATATCGCAGGCAGTGATCAATATACGTTCATCGAAGTTGCCTGATCCGAAAGTGATTGGTAATGCGGGAAGTTTTTTTAAAAATCCATCGGTGAGTAAAGAACAATTTGACCACTTGAAAAATGAATTTCCTTCGTTGGTGGCGTTTACAAATCCTGATGGAACAATGAAACTTGCTGCAGGTTGGTTGATCGAGCAATGTGGTTGGAAGGGTTATCGCAAAGGTGACGCTGGGTGCCACGCAAAACAGGCATTGGTATTAGTTAATTATGGTACTGCGAGTGGAAAAGAGATTTATGATTTGAGCGATGAGATATTGCAGAGTGTTAAGCAAAAGTTTGGAGTGGAGCTGGAAAGAGAAGTAAATATTGTTTAGAAAAAAGCTACTATCGGCTTCCTTCAACTTACGACCCAACTCATCACTAACTCTTTCATAAACCTGTATTGTACTGTTAAGGCAAGTGCTTCATTTTTTTGGAAACTACAAATGAGTCTGCCTTCCTCATCATCGCCTTCTATGTTTTTAATATGCATGTGCTCACGAAAATCAACACCACCCTCACCAAACCATTTAAACATCGATTCTTTGGTACTCCAGAGTAAAGTGGCCAGTTGCAATAGCTGGGCTGTACTCATTTGTTCATCAAGAAACATGTATTCCTGCTGCGTTAAAAATTTATGAGCGATGCGTAAGATCTTGTCATTCGGCTGCTCAATATCTACTCCCACTCGTTGTTTACTGCTTACTATTGCTGCGGCATAGTTGCCACAATGTGAAATAGAAAAATGATATTTCTCGTCGGGCAAAAAAGGTTTTCGTGTATCAGCAATCAATATTTCTTCCAACGGAAAATCTTCAAACAAAGTTGGCAGGAGATAACGGCCGGCAAGATGTTGCAAGCGTTTATGTGGATGCGACACATCTCTTTTCAATGGCACTCTATCAAGGAAAAAATCTTCGGGCTCGTCAATACGCCAAAGCCCAGCCTTTGTACTGCTGTTGATAGTATGTTGATAAACGAGCGGCAAATTAAGATTTAAGATTTTAGATTGCAGACCCGATCGCTATCGGGTTCAAGGTTATACTTTCGCACAAAGCTAAAGAGAACAAAATGATTTTAAGTGACAAGCGTATTTTAGAGGAAATAGAAAAAGGGACGATTAAAGTTGAACCATACGATCGTGAGTGTTTGGGTAGTAATAGTTATGATGTACACCTGGGTGGCACACTGGCTATTTACAAGGATCATATGATTGATGCAAAAAAGCATAACGAGATCGAGTACATTGATATTCCTGATGAAGGTTTTGTATTATATCCGCATATATTTTATTTGGGTGTAACGCTTGAATACACCGAGACACATGCGCATGTTCCTTTTCTTGAAGGTAAATCATCAACCGGTCGGCTGGGTATCGATATACACGCAACTGCAGGTAAAGGCGATGTTGGTTTTTGCGGTAACTGGACATTGGAAATATCCGTAAAACAGCCGGTGAAAATTTATAAAGGCATGCCCATTGGCCAGCTTATTTATTTTCCTGTGGATGGAGAAATTGAAGTGAAATACAATCAAAAGAAAAATGCGAAATACAGCGGCCAGCACAACAAGCCTGTGGAGAGTATGATGTGGAAGAATAAGTTTTAAACTCCGCCTCTAAAAAAGCACTTTTAAGTAAAAGATAATGCCATCATTATAAAATGCTCAGCAAAAATTGCTGAGCATTTTTATTTGTTGAGAATAATATCAGTCTGAACAATGGAATTGATGGATAGCAACTCTTTCTTTAGGGAGATGTAGGTTGATATTTTTTCCTGTAAGCGATCAACCAGCCAGTCACTTCTCCATAACTTTCAATCCCTTTTCGTTGACGGTTTTTCTTCAGGTAATAATCATATAACAGATCGGTCCAGTCGCTGATGAACGTACGATGTGCTTTCACATAATCCCTGTACGTTTTCAGATCCCTTTTTATGCCATCGTGCAACTTAGATCCAAAATCTTTTGCAGCAGTTGAATCAACAGCTCTTAAATTTCCCCACGCATACAGGAACATATCGAGATAAGATGAGTATTGCATGAGTGTATCACTAGAGTGGGTGGCTGCAAGAAAGCCCACAAAATTTGCTTCACTTTCACTGGCATAACCCACCTGGTGTGCCATTTCATGACAGGTGACGTATGGCTGTAAAAAATTGGGGATAGCAGTGTTCACTTGTCCCTCGCCTGTGAAAGGATTATAGTATCCCTGGAAGCCAATGTAGTTACCCACCTTTCCAAACATTGAAGGTTTTAACGAAGAATAGCGGTAACGCATATACGAAAACTGATCTTCCAGTTTACTGTAACCATCCCGGGCCGATTCAAACATACGTTCACGACTCATGAAGGTATCTTTTTTCTGCAGACAAATATCCTTTCGTTTATTAAGCTCAGTAAGCAAATAACTGTTGAGATCGATCAATTGCTCTTTTTCAAACTTCACATTTTTTAATCCCAGTTGCTGTTCAATGCCGTTGCGATAATAATTTAACCCCCAAAACAAATAGAAGTAAACGTACACGGCCAAAAGAATAAGCCCCGCGGTAAGCAATGGTGTCAACTTTTTTCGCCAGCTATCAGTTTTGTGAAACAACCTCACCACAAATTTTCCAATCTGCCAAAGTACACTTACGGTCATAATGGAGTAAATGATGTCGCCCAAGCTAAAAGGAAACCAGCCAAAAAGCAGGCGCAGGGTAGTGGCCAGTCGGGGATAAAATGAAGTGGCATAGTTTTTTTCGATCCACTCATGGTTACCTGATATGAAAAAGATAAACAGGGCCAGGATGAAGAGAGTGCCGAAGATGGCTATCCGTATAAGTCGTCCGTAGGTCATTCAGCCCAAATTTACGGTGAAAGACGGTTGGGAAGACGGTTTATGGTTTAGGTTTGAAGGTGTAAGGCGGGTAAGAGTGGTATCCTTAGGCTTTGATTTTCAGCATATGTTAAGTAGTTGCCTTTTATCTTAAACCTTGTACCTTCAACCTTCCACCCTTTCCCAAAATAAACCTCTTTTTCCTTTTGGCTTGAAACCGTATTTCGGTTACCTTTGCAAACTCTTTAAAATAGGGGTGATATGGCAAGCCGCCGGGAATACGAAATAGCATTTGTGGGTTTAAAGCCCGGCATTCATCAGTTTGAATATGAAATTGATGAAAGGTTCTTTGAAGAATTCGAAAAACAGGACTTTAAAAACTGTAAGGCGAATGTAAAACTGCAACTCGAAAAGAATACCGGTTTTATGATGCTGAAGTTTGAGGTAGGTGGCACCGTTGGCGTTCTTTGCGATCGCTGCGGCAATGATCTTCCTTTAGAACTGTGGGACGAATTTGAGATGCTGGTGAAAATGACCGATGAGCCGGAAAAAATGAATGATGAAGAAGAAAGTCCGGATGTGTTTTACATCTCACGCACAGAAAGTCATTTACACGTGAAGAACTGGATTTACGAATTCATCATCCTCAGCATCCCTATGCAAAAAATGTGTAAGGAAAGTGAAATGGGCGGACCGCATTGCAATAAAGAAGTGCTTGCACGCCTTGCTCAGCTTAATCCACAACCAAACGAAAACAAATCAATCTGGAAAGGATTGGATAAATTCAGAAACGACTAAAATTAAAAGATATGCCAAATCCAAAGCGCAGACATTCACAGCAACGCAGCGCAAAGCGTCGTACTCACTACACAGCAGTGAGTGTTACTTTAACAAAGGATAGCACAACGGGTGAAATTCATCCCCGTCACCGTGCACACGTGAGCGAAGGTAAACTGTACTACAAAGGAAAATTAGTAGCTGAGAAAGCTCCGTTAAAAGCGTAAGCTTTTTATAATTAACTTACCTGCATGGTCATAGGTATTGACATGATGGGTGGCGACTACGCCCCTCAGCAGCCGCTGTTGGGCGTAGATTTGTTTTTAGCCGATGCTGCCCCCGGGATAGAATTACTGCTGCTGGGTGATGAAACGATGATGCGCAGGCATTTTGTTTCTGTTCCTCCTTCTATTTCGTTTGTGCACACTACAGAAGTAGTGGATATGCACGAACCTCCAACAAAAGCTTTAAGGGATAAGCCCAACTCATCCATGAACAAAGGATTGCAGTTGCTGGCCGAAGGAAAGATCGATGCATTCATCAGCGCTGGTAATACCGGTGCCATGATGGTGGGTGTGTTTTATACCATCCGTGCTATTGAAGGGGTACAACGTCCCACCATTTCAACTGTTATTCCAAAAGTGGAAGGCGGTTATGGTTTAATTCTTGATGTAGGTATGCAGGCCGATTGTAAGCCTGAAAACCTTTTGCAGAATGCCATACTTGGCAGCATTTATGCACAAAACATTCTTGAGATTGAAAACCCTGCGGTTGGTCTCATTAATATTGGTGAGGAAGAGGGAAAAGGTAACCTGTTGGCGCAGGCAGCGTATCCATTGTTGAAAGAAAGCAAGCTCATTAATTTTATCGGCAATATTGAAGGTCGTGAAATATTGACCGGCAAAGCCGATGTAATGGTTTGCGATGGTTTTACAGGTAATGTTATCTTGAAGCTGGGTGAATCGATCTTTGATATTTCAAAATCACGCAGCTTAGATGAAGATGATTACTTTAAACGTTTCAATTTTGAAACATATGGTGGCACACCAATTCTCGGCATTGATAAACCCGTGATTGTTGGGCATGGTATTTCAACATCAAAAGCATTTCTGAACATGATCCATCTTGCCAGCAAAATGATCGAGACCAAATTGTTGGAGAAAATGAAAGCGAAATTTGTGAGTGAAGATGAAGCGGATTAAATAGCAATAGAGTAAACAAACTGCTTCAACAGAATTGTTTATTTCAGGAAAATAAAAACATTTTATTTGAAAAGTTGGGAGCGAATTGTAATTCTCCTATTTTTGCACTCCCAAAAAAACGGAAACGTTTTGAGATTCCGTAGCTCAGTTGGTAGAGCACGACACTTTTAATGTTGGGGTCCTGGGTTCGAGTCCCAGCGGGATCACAGAAAATAAAAGCCTCCACACGGAGGCTTTTCTGTTTACATTACTTTTGTAATCATTTAAATACAGCAGTATGGATTTTCAGAATAAAGTGGTGGTAGTTACCGGTGGCAGTGATGGAATTGGTAAAGCCTTGGTTCAACTTTTTTTAAGCAAGGGTGCAAAGCTGGCTACCTGTGGTAGAAATGCCGACAGGTTATATTCACTGCAACAGGAATTTGCAGGTCAGCCACTGCACACCTTTGTTGCTGATGTGAGTAATGAAGGTGATTGCAACCGCTTTATTGAAACCACTGTAAAAGCATTCGGAGGTATTGACATATTGATCAACAATGCTGGCTTATCGATGCGGGCATTAATTCTTGAATCTGAAACAAGTGCTTATAAACGCTTGATGGATGTAAATTTCTGGGGCACTGTTTACACAACAAAAGCAGCTCTGCCATTTATCATTCAACGCAAAGGAACTGTAGTTGGCATTTCTTCTATTGTTGGTAACAGGGGTATTCCCGGCCGCAGTGCATACTCTGCATCAAAGCATGCGATGCAAGGCTGGCTCGAATCCCTACGGGTTGAAATGATCGATCATGGAGTGAATGTATTGTGGGTGTCGCCTGGTTTTATTGCAACCAATATCCGTTCAGTGGCATTAAATGGAGAAGGAAAACCAATTGGGGAAACACCAATGGATGAATCGAAATTAATGAGTGCAGAAAAATGTGCCTTGCATATTTTTAATTCAATATCAAAACATAAACGAGCAGTTGTGCTCACCGCTACAGGTAAAGCAACTGTATGGATGGGCAAACTGTTACCACGTGTTGCTGATAAGTACATTCATAAGTTTTTCTTTAAGGATGGAAAGCTTATTAAATAATGAAATGCATGTTTAATACGGCTTGTTTCTTCAACTGATTATTCTTTATCTTTCCTTCCAATTTTTTACGCATCAATGCCTTTACTAACCCTCACATCAGACATCGGAGAACAGGATTACCTGGCCGGGGCAGTGAAAGCCGTATTGTTACGTCAAAACCCATCTTTTCAATTAGTTGATATCACGCATCAGCTCTCTCCGTTCAATGATCCGCAGGCAGCTTACATCATTCGTAATGCTACCAAACAGTTTCCGCCGGGTACGTTTCATATTATTCTTGTAAACCTGTTTCAATACAAGCCCGATCATTTGTTGCTGGTAAAACATAATGATCAGTATTATTTGCTGGCAGATAATGGGCTCATCACCATGATACTTGAGGAAACACCACAGGAGTTAATTGCACTGCCCCTTGACAAGTTTATTACTCGAAATACTTTGGCATGTGCCGATGTGTTTGCAAAAGCCATTGACGATCTTACCAACGGTAAATTATTACAGGAGTTGGGCGATGCATCTGTTTCCATACAGGTGCGAAACCCATTGCGACCAATTACAACAAGCCAGTATATTGAAGGGCAGATCATTTCCATTGACCATTTTGAAAATGTGATTGTCAACATAACGCATGAAGAATTTGAGGCGCAACGAAAAGGCAGACGTTTTAAAATCGTATTCAAACGTGACGAAATGATCGATCGCATCAGTGAAACTTATGCCGATGTGAGTGAAGGAGAGAAGCTGGCCTTGTTCAACGCTGCCGGTTATCTTGAAATCGCCATCAACAAAGGCAATGCAGCAGGTCTATTCGGTCTGCAGGGTTTTTCTGAAAAAAGCACTAGTCAATACACGCAAAGCCGTTTGTTTTATCAAACCGTGCGGGTTTATTTTGAATAAATACTACCCGTCAAATTATCCTGTTAAAAGAATGTTGAAATAGTGGTTTATACCCTCATCTCCTTATTTTTGCCTGCCCCGCTCAAGCGGGACTATTTCTAAACCAAAGCTTCATATGAATTTTCAAAAGCTCAACAACATTACAGGCTGGATCATTGGTCTTGTATCCTGCGCTGTGTACGTGTTAACAATGGAACCAACCGGTAGTTTGTGGGATACAGGTGAATTTATTTCCTGTGCTTATAAATTAGGCATTCCTCATCCTCCGGGTGCACCTTTGTTTATTATGCTGGGTCGTTTGTTTACACTCTTTACTCCCGGCGATGCCGCTATTGGTGTAAACCTGCTTTCAGCTTTATCAAGTGGTTTCACTATTATGTTCCTGTTCTGGACCATTACACACTTTGGTCGCAGGTTGGTGCAAAAAGATAATGAAGAATTGCAAGGCAACCAGTTGTTCAGTGTAATGGCTGGGGGTGTTGTTGGTTCATTAGCTTATACTTTCAGCGATTCATTTTGGTTTAGTGCTGTTGAAGGTGAAGTATATGCATTATCATCTTTCTTTACAGCCGTAGTATTCTGGATGATCCTGAAATGGGATCATGAAGATGCAAAAGCAGGTGACGATGACCGTAAGCGCACGTTTGCCGAACGTTGGATCGTGCTCATCTTCTTCATCATGGGTTTAAGTATTGGTGTTCACTTATTGAACCTTCTTACGCTTCCTGCGATTGTGATGGTGTATTATTTCCGTCGTTATAAACCAACCCTGAAAGGTGGTATCGTTGCTTTCCTGATCGGTTGTATTATTACAGGTGTTGTACAAAAAGCGGTGATCCAGTGGAGTATTTCAAGTGCAGGCTGGTTTGATCGTTTGTTTGTAAACAGTTTTGGCTTACCATTCTTCTCAGGATTTATTTTCTTCTTTGTATTAGTAGCTGGTCTTATCTGGTTAGGCCTGCGTTATGCAAAACAAAATCAATGGCGCTTTTTGCGTTTGGGTTTGTGGAGCTTCGCATTTATGCTGATTGGGTTTTCTACTTATGTTACAACCATGATCCGTGCAAATGCCAACCCAGGCATTGATATGAATGATGTAAACAATCCAATGGCATTGGTTAGTTACCTCAGCCGTGAGCAATATGGCGACGTGCCTTTATTGAAAGGGCAAAAGTTTACAGCAGAAGCTGAAGAATATGCGGATGAAGGCGATGCTTACCAACGTGTAGGCGATCGTTACGAAGTAACCGGTCAGAAAAGAAAAGCAGTTTATCCTGCTGATCAAACAATGATGTTTCCACGTGTATGGGATGCGAGTAACGACCAAGGGCATGCAGACTATTACGCACAATTCCTCGGCATCGGTAAATACCAGGATCGGCAAACAGGAAAAATTTCTTTTGAACGTGATCCTGATATGGCAGATAACTTTAAGTTCTTCTTCGGCTACCAGGTTAACATTATGTACTTCCGTTATTTCATGTGGAATTTTGCAGGTAAGCAAAATGATGTACAAGGTTTAGGTGAACGCAGAAATGGTAACTGGATCAGTGGTATCTCACCACTTGATAATGCCAGACTCGGTAATCAAAAATTAATGCCGGATAGTTTGAAAAATAGTCCTGCTAACAATAAATACTATTTACTTCCTTTTATACTCGGCATACTTGGTGTTGTTTTTCAATACAACAAGAACAAAAAAGATGCACTCATTGTTGGCTTGTTATTCTTCTTTACAGGTTTAGCAATTGTATTGTATCTAAACCAGGCAGGCCCTCAGCCACGTGAGCGTGATTACGCTTATGTAGGAAGTTTCTATGCATTTGCTATCTGGATCGGGCTTGGTTTCTTCCAGGTGAAAGAATGGTTAGAGAAATTAATAAAAGGCGCTGCGGGTTCATATGCTGCTGCTGCACTTTGTTTCCTCGCTGTTCCTTTCCTCATGGCAGTTCAAAACTGGGATGATCATGACCGTAGCAAAAAAACAATTGCTCCTGATCTTGCAACAAACTACCTCGAAAGCTGTGCACCTAATGCCATCCTGTTTACAGTTGGTGATAATGATACCTATCCATTATGGTATGCACAGGAAGTAAAAGGTATACGTCCTGATATTCGTGTCATCAACACAAGTTTACTTGGTACCGATTGGTATATTAACCAGCTTCGTTATAAAGTAAATAACAGCGATCCTATTGATGTGATCTGGAACGAAGAACAAATTGCGGGTGAAAAACGGAACGTTGCTTATCATATTCCTCTTTCACAAACAGATACTGCTTACTACGATCTGTATACAATGATGAAAGACCAGGTTGGTAGCGATGTTGAAAATAAAATGTATCGTTCACAAGGTGGTGAAATGCTGAATTATTTCTTTAGCCAGCGTTTTAAAGTTCCTGTTGATGCAAATGTTGTTCGTCAGAACGGAACAGTTACAGCAAAAGACAGCGTGGTGAATGAACTTCGTTTCCAGGTAGGTAAAAGTTACCTCTTTAAAAACGATGCAGCTATTCTTAATATCATCGCCGCAAATAACTGGAAGCGCCCGATCTATTTTACGCAACCATATCAATTAGGTTTTGATGATTACCTCCGCCAGGATGGTTTAACTTATCGTCTTGTTCCCGTTGCAAATGCAAGAGGTACAGCCAACATGGATTGGATGTTTGATAAGATCATGAACAAATTCAAGTATGGCAGTGCAGATAAGAACAATGTTTATTTTGATGAGGAGAACCGTCGTCACATGGTGAACATTCGCAACGCACACACTATGCTTGCAATGAATTTGATTGCTGCTGGTCGCAAGGATGATGCAAAGAAAGTGTTGCAACGTGCCGATCAAATGATAAAAGATAAGAACGTGCCTTATGGACTTGCTTCACGCTATGGTAATGATCACAATGAAAAGAGTTTCTACTTTGCAATGACGGCGTTCCAGGCTGGTGATATTGAACTCGGCAAACGCATCATGGAAAGTGTCAAAAAAGATTTGCAACAACAGATGGCATTTTATGAATCGTATGTAAGTGGCGAAGGCACTACACCTTCAGAGTATGAATACCAGGTTGCAAAACAACTCGTGCAAGGTATTGATGCTGCAATAAAAGAATATGTGCAGGGAATAAAACCCGGTTCTGATACATTACAGAATAAGGAACTTCCACAAACAATAAAGAACGCAGCTGATACGCAGAAATAAAAAAATAAACCCCGGCTAATCACCGGGGTTTATTTTTATGGTTGGTTTTTTGTTTCTGGTAAATTTTTATTCTTCCGGTATTCTCTCTCTACACTCTGCACTACCGATACAACATACTTTACAACTTTTGTACTTTGCCGGTCGATCTGCTTATCCATGGAACGATACATGCCTGATGAACTGATCGATACACGTTGAAAGATTGTGACATCACTAATGTCTTTACTTAATCCCGGCTGTAAACCTGTTTTAGCACTGGGGACATACACCCAGCCAACAGGCACTGGAAATCCTGTTGCAATTAAGGTAGCGGCAGTGCCAATTCCCACAACACTAATAGCCGTGCCGATAATGTTTTCTTTTCTCCCAATAAATTTCACCCGTACAACCTGTATGCTGCAGTTACTACTTGTGGAGCCTGTATTCAATGCAAGTTTAAACGGATGGTCTTCCGTATTGTAAACCTGTGTGAACTTGGTCATTTTTTGCAGCAGCGCCTGCTTGTATTCAAATTGCTGAACAATGCCCAGATCGAGTTGAAGATGAAGGGTATCAAAGCTGGCAGTAGGTTTAAGCAGCGCTTTCGGGTGGCTGCATGAACTGGTTAAAAATAAAACGAGGCAGAAAAAGATGACAAAATTGGTAAGCCTTTGCATGAATCATGTGTTTTTTCAGGCAGTAAAATAAGGAAACAGCTGAAAAACTGGCAAGAACTTTTCAGGTTCAGTTTTTGTTATCTTATTGTCTTCCCTCTCTCGCCGGAAAAGAAGTATTGGATTTTGAAGTAAATTGTATAGTTATGATTGGACACTTTTTCTCGAAATATGATCCGTCACAAAATAATAAGTCGAAGTTTGAACAGTTGCTTGATCTGTTTACCCAACTGCTGACTTATACAAGTGGCGATGTGGCTGAAGCCATGGATTGGTTAAACCAACTCGATCGCAAATTTCAACTCACCAATGATGAGTATGGAATGGGCGATTTTATTGAAGAAATGAAAGAGAAAGGTTATCTCGAAGAAAACCAACTCACAGGCCAGTTTAATATTACAGCAAAGACAGAACAAACTATACGCAAACAATCGCTGGAAGAAATATTCGGTAAGCTTAAGAAAACAAAACAAGGCAATCACCAAACGTTTAAGCCGGGCATGGGTGATGAAATTAATCCAGAAACAAGACCGTTCCAGTTTGGTGATACATTAGAACAGATCGATTTCACGAACTCCATACGCAACGCACAGATCAATCATGGCATCGAAAGTTTTATGATGCGTGAAGATGACCTGGAAATTCGTGAAACAGATTTTAAAACGCAAACATCAACAGTGTTGATGATCGATATTTCGCATTCCATGATCCTGTATGGCGAAGATCGCATTACACCGGCAAAAAAAGTGGCGATGGCATTGAGTGAACTTATTCAAACAAAGTATCCAAAAGATACATTGGATATTGTGGTGTTTGGGAATGATGCATGGACCATTGAAGTAAAAGATCTTCCTTATCTGCAGGTTGGTCCATATCACACTAATACAGTTGCAGGTTTGGAACTGGCGATGGAAATTCTTCGCCGCAGAAAAAATCCCAACAAACAAATTTTCATGATCACCGATGGTAAACCTACTTGTTTGAAGATCGGTAAGAAATATTATAAGAACAGTTTTGGACTTGATCGGAAAGTGGTAAACCGTTGTATTAACCTGGCAGCACAATGTAAAAAGCTGAAGATACCCATCACCACCTTCATGATTGCAACTGATCCTTACCTCCAACGTTTTGTTCAGGAGTTTACTGAAACAAATCATGGCAAAGCATTTTTTGCATCATTAGACAAACTCGGTGCATTTATTTTTAAAGATTTTGAAAGCGGAAAGAGGAAGACGGTTTATTAAAGCCCCCTCCAACCTCCCCCGATAGGGGAGGCAATCAATGCACAGCCCTGGCTTATCTACACATGTTGAATTAATTTGCAATGCTGAATTGGAAGAATAAGAGCTTGGATTTGTACATGAGTACCGCTCCCTCTCTACGGGAGAGGGAGAAGGAGGGTGAGGCCAAATTGAAAATTATAAAATGAAAATATAAAAGCATTATGAGTGAACATAAAATAAAGACATTAGCTGAATTAAAGAAAAGTGGCTATCAATCGAAAAGCATTAAAGAAGAAGTGCGGCAGAACTTAATTGCGAAACTTCAGCAAAACGAAAATGTATTTCACGGAATATTGGGTTATGAAGATTCAGTAATTCCTGATGTGGAGCGTGCATTGTTGTCCCGACATAATATTTTGTTTCTTGGGTTGCGTGGACAAGCAAAAACAAGAATGGCAAGATTAATGACCGAGTTGCTCGATGAACATATTCCGGTAGTTGCAGGTAGTGAAGTAAATGACGATCCATTCAATCCTATTTCTCATTATGCAAAAGAATTGATTGCAGAGAAAGGTGATGCAACACCAATAGAGTGGGTTCATCGTTCACAACGATATGGAGAGAAACTTGCAACACCTGATGTAAGCGTTGCTGATCTTATTGGTGATATTGATCCCATTAAAGCAGCCAATCTTAAATTAAGTTTTGCTGATGAGCGTGTGATTCATTACGGCATTATTCCACGAAGCAACCGTTGCGTGTTTGTGATCAATGAAATTCCCGATCTGCAGGCACGCATCCAGGTATCGCTGTTTAACATTTTGGAAGAAGGTGATGTGCAGATACGTGGTTTCAAATTACGTTTGCCACTGGATATCTTGTTTGTGTTCACAGCAAATCCTGAAGACTATACGAATCGTGGTTCAATTGTAACCCCATTGAAAGATCGTATCGAAAGTCAGATACTGACGCACTATCCAAAAACTATTGAAACAGCATTGGCTATTACTGAACAGGAAGCTGCTGTGCATCCTGAGCAAGCGAAGAAAGTTGACATTAGTGATTTGATGAAGCGTATTATTGAGCAGGTAGCGTTTGAAGCAAGAGGTAGTGAGTATGTTGACAAGAAAAGCGGTGTGAGTGCAAGGCTTACTATTTCTGCTTATGAAAATGCAGTTAGCACTGCTGAATTACGTGCCATTCAAAACAAAGAGAAAAGTACGCAAGTGTGGATGAGTGATTTGATTGGTGTTATTCCGTCTATCACAGGAAAAATTGAACTGGTGTATGAAGGTGAGCAGGAAGGTCCTTACCAGGTAGCATTTCATTTATTGGATAAAGCTATTCGCACACAGTTTCTTCAATATTTCCCTAACCCGGAACAACTGAAGAAACGTAAACAGGAATCATCAGCCGATAATCCGTATAAGTCCATTAGTCATTGGTTCGATAAGGGAAACCAGTTAACGCTGCTGATGAACACAAAAGATGAAGACAAGATTCAGCAATTATATAGTGTGGATGGTTTATACCCATTGGTAAAAAAGTATTTCAAAGGTGCGAATGAAAAGCAAACGGCATTACTGATGGAATTCGTGTTGCATGGATTGGCAGCGTATTCAGTCATCAGCAAAAAAGTTGTGGAAGGACGAATAGAATTTAACGACCTGATGGGCAGTATCATCAACCTGAAAGCAAACAGGGAAGAAGACGACGAAGATTTTAATGAAGATGATTTTAATTGATCTGCATAAAAAAACGGCTTGATATTATCAAGCCGTTTTGCTTTTATAAGTGGTATCAAAATTTATAACCTAAAGAAATACCTCCGTAATAAGGCCAGAAAAAGTTTTCACCAAAAATGGGGTTAATGGTTGCCCTGAAGAAAATGCCACCCTTGGACGGTTGGTAACGATAACCAAAGTTGAGATGCCCCGATGTGTTTTTGAATGGCCCGTTTTCAACCGCTGATGAAGTTGGAACAAGCGTTGCACCTGCACCTAATTCAAAATAGTTTGAACCATCTTTACCAATAATATAATTGATCGTCAAAGGAACAAACACGGCGCCTTCGCCATCAATACTAAAGCCGCCAACACCAATACGGCCACCAATACCACTTTCTTTACCACTGAAACGTGTATCAAAATTAAAAGAGGCAAGGCCGGGTCCTCCAGCTTCCACAAATACTGCTTTTGCAGATTGGGCATGTGAATTAAAATGAAACAGCAAAAATGCAAATGAGACAATAAGGATTTTTTTCATATTCAAATTTTGTTTGAAACAAAGATGCATGATTATGGAATATCGCTGCTTGAAGACAATGTTAAAGCAGTAAATAATTGAGTTTACATAGCAGCAGTATCCTGGTTAAGCACAATGCGCAGGCTTTCGTACAGATCGGGGTATTGCATTTTCAATTCTGTTGGTTTTTCAAAGAACAGCTCAACTGACGTGGCCCAGAATTCATTTTTATTCCGCAAAGCATTTTCATCAAACAAGCGTTTGGCATTTGTTTTCTCTGCATTAAATACATCATCATCAATACGGTCGTAATGTTCATAATCTTCTTTGAACGGATTGCTTCGTTTTGGATTACGGAATAAATACTGCACCTGCAGCGCATGAGCCATTTCATGCAAGCCCACATTCTTACCATCGGTAGCATTTTGATAATCCTGCAGAAAATGTTTCCATGATAAAGAGATAGAATGTCCCTGTACATTACCAACCAATATGCGGAAAGGATCGTAAGCGAAATATTCTTCGGGGTGAATAATAATGTTGGAAAAATAAGGAAGCAAAAAATCTTTTAACCCGAATGTTATTTGAACTGCAGATGCAGAAATAAGAATCGGCATTTCTTTATACCCCTTTGGCGAGCAGATGTAAAAATCTTTGCTGTGAATAAAATCCTGCACCCTTTCAATAAACACTGGTTGTTTATCGGCACTTAGTTTTTGGAAGTAGGGATTGTATTTTTTGCATACGTTGTGTAATTCATCATTACTGAATTTCAACTCACCCCCTTTGTAAATAAGATAACGTACAGTGGGTTCCGGTTCTTCTCCATCATCATCGGTTTCAAATGAAGCTGTAGAAACAGGATTTTTTTGTTCTTTGATGAGCTGCTTTATTAAACGGTAAATATTAAATGCAATGATGCCACAAATGACAACCATGATAAAAGAAAAGCTTCCGGAATTATTTTCATCCTCAGTACTGGAAGGGGGATTAACAGTGAGCAATGAATTGAATATCGAATCAACATACCATTGCTGATCAAAGCTGCCCTTCAACGAATCGGGCAATTGATTATATTCTTCCACCGAATAAACAGTGAAAGCAGAATCTTTATAGTGTAATATAATTGGTACGGAATCCCTGGGCATATTTTATTCGTCAGTTAATTGATCAGGTGAATCTTCGAGTAACGCAATGTTTACATCTGTTCCTGCTATTCCTTCAACCGATCCACGTATATGCGCCGCATTCAATAATACTTTCTCCAATTGTTTTTCCCGTTGCTTCCATAATTTTTCCATCGCATCACGTTCTCGCTGAATAGACATTTTCATACTCATAAAACCTTCACGAATGGCTTTCCACTGTTCTGCAAATTCGTTTCCTGTTAAGTAATCGTACAGCATGTGCATTTTTTCGCCCTTGTTTTCCTGTCCGGTTGTGGCCTGTGCAATACGCACAATGCTATCTCTTAAAACATAAGTGAGCGCTTTTACTTCAGCAAAACTGCACACCCACACACCATCTTTTTCGCCAAAACGATCGAAGCCCTTAGGCATCGCCTGTGTAACTATGACAGCAATATCAGCCGCCTGGCTGCGCATATCGGCTTTTAATTTTTCAATCCATTGATCCGAAAAATCTTTAGTGCGTTTACTTTCAAAAATGATCTTGCCACATTCCTGTCCAAATTTATTGCGGATCAACAGCATACAATCGGCACCCTTTACACCTTTACCCACTTCTTCAATAGCGTCAAACGGAAAGGATTGACGCAGCATATCTTCCAGTTCAAGCTCCTGTGCCTCACCTTGCAATTGCATGGAGCCTTGTTCCGATTTGCGTTTCATTTCATCCACCAGTCGTTTCTGCGCTTCTAATTTTTCTTCGAGCTCCCTGTTTTTTAGTTGATACTCTGTTTCACGCAGCGACACTTTTTCTACCTCTTCTTTTCTTATTACCTCAGCTAGCTTATTACGTTCTTCCAGCAACATTTTCTGCAATTGCAGATCAAGTTCCTGCTCTTTAGACAGGAGCGCCTGTTCTTTTTTCAGGAATTCAATTTCTTTTTCACGGGCCTGCTTTAGTTTTTCCTGGCTGTCTTTATTATTTTCTTCCAGTAACCGCAACTTGTTTTCAAAATCGGCTACAATATTTTTGCGTAGCAATTCTTCTGTTTCTTTTTGTGTTCTCTTTTTTTCTTCCATCAACAACGTATCAAATTTTTGTTGTTGCTGTTTTTGCCACTCGCTCATTTTTGCACGTAATTCTCTTTGCACCTCTTCACGAATGCTGTCGCTCGGTTCAAACTCGTGACCACAGTTAGGACATTTTATTTCTGTTGACATGTATGCTCTTCTTTTTTGCAAGTTTACGTTAACGGCTCAAGGATTTTATCAGCGAAAAATCTTTTTGTGTTGTAAGCAGATACATTCCTGCATCGGCTACAGTTTTTAAAATCAAGAATACCACGCTGCCTGTTATGCCAAGAAATGATGGCACCAATATCATCAAATGCATGGGCACAATGCGCAGGTAGGGCGTAAAAAACATTTTTCCCACATTTACTTTACCTGGCTCCAATGTATTTCTCTTACGTATGAACTGGATGGTGCTTTCTATAAAAAATATGCCGGCAGTGATCAATAGAAGTTTGCTATTTACACCGCTGCTTTTTCCCACCAACAAAAAAATGGCGTACACAAAGTGGAAAAAGCCATAATGAAACAAAAAGAACCAGGCAGCACAACCCATACTGTTTTTCGATACAGGCTTGTTATTGATCGATAAACTTGTGCTGTCAGGATCTTTTACTGACTGCAGGTCGAGAAAGTTAAAAAAGCCGATCAACACGCTTTGCACCCAATAGATACAGATGATGGTATTAAACTCACCGGGTTTTTGCTGGTAATAGTAAATCAGGTAGCCGTTCATGAGTAAAAGAAACCAAAAGCCGGGATCTTTGATAATGCGTTGCAACAAGTGGATTATTTTCTTGTAAATTACTCATCTTCCGTTGTAAAGAAAATAGGAATATCCCTTAATTTACCCAAGCATAAATCGTAACTTTACCGCTACAGGAACAATAACTTACAGATCGGCCAAAAGTCATATTTATTTCTTTAACCAATGCAGTCTAAAGCAGATTCTAAACTTTTTCAAACCCTTTTCGACCACGCCAGTATTGGGATCATTGTTGTCAACTCCTTAGCAGAGATTGTGGCTATTAACAAGTTTGCCGAGGAACAGTTTGGATATTCTGAAGAGGATGATCTCCTGGGCCAAAAAATCGAAATACTTATTCCGAACCGCTATCAGCATCGTCATGAAAAGCACCGTAACGGCTACATGCACGATCCTAAAAGCAGGCCCATGGGTATTGGTCTCGATCTTTACGCTGTTAAAAAAGACGGGTCGGAATTTCCGGTGGAAATAAGTTTGGGTAACTACCATATTGATGAAGATAAGTTTGTGGTGGCGTTTGTGAATGATATTACGCTCAGGAAAAAGGCCGAGCAGGCGCTGGTGCAACTAAATGAAGAATTGGAGTTAAAAGTTGAAGACCGCACCGTTTCATTAAGAGAAACAGTTGAAAAATTAAATGAGCAGATACAGGAAACCGAAGAGAAGGACAGGGAGCTGGTAGCAGCATTAAATAAGGAAAAAGAACTGGGCGAATTGAAATCTAGATTTGTTTCCGTGGCATCGCATGAATTCCGCACGCCGTTGAGTACCGTTCTTTCAAGCGTTTACCTTTTACAGAAATACACCCATACAGAAGAGCAACCAAAAAGAGAAAAGCATATTCAACGTATAATTTCTTCGGTAAACCTCCTTACAGATATTCTCAATGATTTTTTGAATGTTGGCAAAATAGAAGAGGGACGCATACAGGCACGTTTCAGTTTGTTTGATATTGAAAAGAATATTACTGAAACAATTGCGGAGATGCAGAACGTATGTAAGAAAGGTCAGCAAATAGCCTACCAGCATACCGGCAGCACACAAGTTGAACTTGACCCTGGCATGTTTAAACATATCAGTTTAAATTTGCTGTCGAACGCTATAAAGTTTTCACCTGAAAATTCGGTGATATCGATCAGTACAACAGTTACTCCTGCTGAAATTGAAATGAAGATTAAAGACAGTGGTATTGGTATTTCAAAAGAAGACCAGGAACATTTGTTTGAACGTTTTTTCAGGGCAGCGAATGCCATTAATATACAAGGCACAGGTTTAGGTTTGCATATCGTATCGAAATATGCGGAATTAATGAACGGATACATCAGATGCAAAAGCGAAACCGACCAGGGCACTGAATTTACAATTACCTTTCAAAAACCAAGTTAACGTCACTGCATCGAAAACTTAATTACTAATACATGCTACAGATGAAGAAAATTCTGTTAATTGAAGACAATGACGACATCAGGGAGAATACGGCCGAAATACTTGAGCTCGCCAATTACAAAGTGGTTACGGCAGCCAACGGTAAACTAGGTATTGAAACTGCATTGGCAGAACAACCCGACCTCATTGTTTGCGATATTATGATGCCTGTGCTTGATGGCTATGGCGTGTTACATGCTTTGCATAAAAACGAAACGGTAAAAAATATTCCCTTCATCTTCTTAACGGCAAAAACCGAACGCAGTGATCTGCGTCGGGGAATGGAACTGGGAGCTGATGATTATATCACCAAACCTTTCAGCGGAACTGAATTGCTGAATGCGATTGAAGGACGTTTGAAAAAAGCGGATTTACTGAAAGAAGAATATTCATCAGGACTTGAAGGCGTAAACAAACTGTTGGCTGCTTCGGGATCAAAAGATGCACTCGATTCACTTACCACAGACCGTGACATTAACAAATACAAAAAGAAACAAACAGTTTATAACGAAGGCAACCGTGCTGCACGTTTGTTCTATATCGTGAAAGGAAAAGTAAAGACATTTAAAACCAACGACGATGGCAAAGAGCTGGTAGTTGGTTTATATAATGAAGGTGATTTTGTGGGATATGTAGCATTGCTCGAAGGTGGATCATACAAAGAAACTGCTGAAGCAATGGAAGACAGTGAGCTGGCGATTATTCCCAAAGCTGATTTTGATGAATTGATGAACAGTAACAGCCAGGTGGCGCAAAAATTTATTCAGCTGCTTGCAAGAAATGTGGCCGATAAAGAAGAACACCTGCTGGGGCTTGCTTATAATTCATTGCGTAAAAAAGTAGCTGATGCATTGATCAGCCTGCAGAAAAAATACCAATCAGGCGAAGGACATTTCTCCATTAATATTAGTCGTGAAAACCTGGCAAGTATAGCAGGCACTGCAACTGAATCACTCATTCGTACATTAGGCGATTTCCGTTCGGAGAAACTCATTGAGATCAAAGAAGGAAATATTGTGATACTGAATGAAAAGAAATTAGAGAACCTGATCAATTAATAGTTTAGAGAGTCTATAAAACGAAACAGCATCTGGTTGCATAATGCAGCAGATGCTGTTTTAGTTTGTTATTGCTTGCTACAAACTTTCGGTAAGATAAAGATTGAAATCTGATTTCAGTTTGCTGAATTGGCGCTCAACAATTTCCATATCCTTATGCATCTTCTTTAATTTCTTTTGCAATTCTTTTACGGTGTTTGCATCTTCCGGAATATCTTTCGAGAGCATATTGTCAAGCTCATGAATATCCTGGCGCAACATATTTACTGTGTCATCTTCTGCAATGAATTTGCTTTGAAAATATTCAGCACGTTCAAGAAACTGTTCATCAGTATCATGTTGAAGAACCTGCGAAAGGCGGGTCTTTAAATGATTATTCTCCTGCTGAATAAATTGCAGGTACCGTTTCCACGTATCACTCTCGTGCCGGAACTGGGTGAATTTTTTATTATGCGTCATAACGATTGTGATCATTGTATTTCAAAGTGAACAATTGAGTTACACTGTTTAGCAAAGCTAATTTTTGCCTCCGCCCTTGTAAATAACTGCTATCAATTGGCCTGCTGATACAAATCATTCGGTTGGGCATTTAGTGGCAAGGTATTGCAGCAGCTGGTTCGCTTGCCATTACCGGGCTTATAAACGGAATGCCAAGGTTCATACCACGTGCTATTAACAATACCGCCATCACGGTCATTAAATAAGGAACAACTCTTTTAATACGTGCACGTATTGAAAAAGAAAAACTGCTCCCTGCTATGCTTAACAATAACATTAACGGAATAGTGCCTGCTCCAAATCCACTCATGAATAATACACTCTGCTGCACCTCACTAAAATTTAACGCTGCGGCCAACGCTACATACACCATACCGCAAGGAAGTAATCCATTGATCATTCCTAAAAAAAGATAAGCTTCTTTACGATCGGTACGTAGTGCTTTGATCATGAGTTGTTGCACCGCAGTATGCAAACGGAGTGTCCATTTGGGCTGCCATGCTTTTTTCAACAAATAATAATTAATAATAAAGGCAAGGATAACTACACCACTGATGATGGATAACCATTGCTGAAATCCTGCGAGGTACAAACTGCGTCCTGCAATACCGAACAACAAACCAAACATCGAATAGGTAACGATACGGCCAACATTATACATCAATGCGGCAACACGTTGTTGCCACAATGGTAAATGTTGTACAGGCAGGGCAAGAGCCAGCGGTCCACACATGCCAATGCAGTGCAGGCTGCTGAATGCGCCTAAAATCAAACCACCTGTAATTGCTTCTGTTATCATTTTATTGTAATGCGCTGTTCGTTATAATAATTCAGTTCATCGGCCTTCCAGTTGATCTTCACTACATAGTTTGCCGGTAGAATGTTGTTACCGTTGATTACCTGTTTTCCGTTTTCATCAACAGTTAACTCAAGCCTGCGATCTTTTTTATCATCAGACGAACAATAAAGCCAGATGTTGCCGCTAACTGTTTTGCCTTTCATTTCTGTTGGCAATTGAATAACAAGTTCGTTATTGGCTTGCTTTACCTCTACAGCGCTTGCCAGGTTGTTTGCCCTGTTGGTGCCATCGATCACTTGTTGATAAGCCAGTTCTTCTTTATAATATTCTTTTGTCACCAACTGGAAATCTGTTTTCATGCTTTTGTATACCATCACAAACATGAACACAACAAAAGCGCAAAAGGCGAGTGTTAATTTATGTCCCCAATTAAGTGTCATTATTGTTAGTTTAATTGTTTGAATAAAGTGGTCCGAGGAAACTTGTTTTTACAACCGATATCTTTTCGTTACCATGATACAAGCCAACATTCAATACCGTTTTACGTTGCTGAATTCTTGACTTGGGAATAGTAATAAAAAAGGATCCTGAACCTTGTCCTTCTTTTTCTACATGAATATTTTTGCCTACCACCTGCACGCTGCCGTTGCCATCTTCCAGTTTTACGGTAAGCGGAATATCATTCATGGTTTTGTTTACTACTTTAATATTGTACAGGTTCGATACACTGTCTTGTCCTTTCTCCTGGTACAACAAACCCGGTGTGCGCATTACTGTTGCTTTCACATCTTTTTGCGATACGAGTAGGGTAGTGAGCAAAATGATCAATACCGCCAGCAGACCTGTATACATTTTCATCCGGCGTGTGTAATGCAGCTTTTCATGATTGGCAATTCCATTTTCACTCGCATAACGGATCAGTCCTTTTTTAAAGCCAACGCTTTCCATCATATGATCGCATGCATCAATACAAGCTGTGCAACCCACACATTCCATTTGGGTACCATTGCGAATGTCAATACCAGTAGGGCAAACCTTTACACATTGAAAACAATCAATACAATCACCTGCAGTGCGTTCTTCTTTCTTATTAAATTTCTTCCGCTCTTCGCCACGTTTGTAATCATAAGCTACCACCATCGAGTTCTTATCAAGCAGCACACCCTGCAATCGACCGTAAGGACAAACCACTGTGCAAGCCTGCTCACGAAAAAATGCATATACGGCGTAGAATACTGAAGCGAAAACAATCAGTGCTGCGAGCGTGCCCACATTCTCTGCAGGATGTTTCATCATGGCCCACAACTCATCTACACCAATGATGTAAGCAAGAAAGAAATTAGCAATGACAAAAGCCAGTAAATAAAACACTACATGCTTGCTTGTTTTGCGAACGATTTTTTCAGTGGTCCACGAACCGGCAGCTAATAACTTTTGATGTGAGGCACTTCCCTCAATAGCGTATTCCAGTTTGCGGAACAACATTTCCATGAAAATGGTTTGTGGACACACCCAGCCACAGAACAAACGGCCAAAAGCAGAGGTAAACAAGATAATGAACACAATAAATGTGATCATGATAATACCAAAGATGAAAAAATCCTGTGGCCAGAAAACTTTTCCAAACAGGATAAATTTTGCTTCCAGAATATTGAACAGGAACAATGGTCTGCCGTTCATTTTAATAAACGGTAGAGCAACAAACAGCAAAAAGAAAAAGAAACTTACATAAGTACGGACGTTGTAGAATTTACCTTTTGGCTTTTGCGCAAAGATCCATTTCCGTTTTCCCTGTGCATCTACTGTTGCAAGGCTATCACGAAAAGATTCTTTGTTTGATTGTGTTTGTATGTTGATACCTGTGTTCATGTATGTTTTTCATCAATTGGTTGCTACATCTTTCTTCGCTGTTGCTGTATCCTGCGCCGGAGCAGCATTTTCTTTATAGAGATCGCCTTGTTTTTCTTTTGCGTTAGGAGGATTTGTTCCGCTTAACGATTTAATATAGCTGCTGATCTGGGCAATTTGTACAGGTGAAAAATCATCCTGCCATGCTTTCATACCTTTTTCAGGCCAGCCGTATTTGATTGTTTTGAAAATATCTTTTACACCGCCGCCATGTAACCAGTATTCATCTGTAAGGTTTGGTCCTACAAGCCCTTCACCTGCTTTACCATGACAGGCTGCACACATTTGGACAAATGAATTTTTTCCCGCCTCAATAGCCGCTGCCTCTGTAATGAGGGTTACTGTGTTTTCATCAATATTATTTGCTGCTTTTGCCAAATAAGCTGCTTTTTCTTCTTCAGCATGTTGCATAGCGATTTCAAATTCCTGTTTGCTGAGCGGAGCTGTTTCTGCAATATGGTATCGCCATATATAAACTCCGGCAACAATAATGGTAACATAAAAACCATAGAGCCACCATGGCGGCATACGGTTATCAAGCTCACGTATACCATCGTAATTATGATCGAGCATAATATCCGTTTCCTTTTCAATGGGCTTAAAGCTGTTAAGCTTATCCCACCAAACTTTAATTGATGATGGTTTTGCAGCAACAGTTTCTTCAGTAACAACCTGCATTACTTTTTCTTTCGCCAGGAAACGTTTTACAAATAAACCCATCACAATAATCACCAATAATTCTACTGTAATAACTGTGGAGAGTAACCAAAACGTTGTTGCAGACAAACCGCCAATTGATGTTGGCCCTGCAGGTGCGGCAGCTTCTGCTGTTTCCTGCGCTGTTGCCATCATAGGCAACAGGAATAAGGCAAGAGCAGTTATAGTTTGCGCCGCATTATTTTTCTTCTTTTGTTTATCTAGGAAAAGACGGGCGGTTCCTAACATCACATTTGCCAATAAAGCAATCACCAATAGTAAAACAAAGATGATGGCCAGCATAGTTAATGCAAGAGGGTTATCCCAAATAGAAGGAGCAGGAGCGCTGCTTGTTGTTTGCGCTGTTGCAGCAATAGTTGTTGCCAGCAGCGGCAGCATTAACAGCAGCTTTCGTAGAAATGATGGAATATTAGTTGATCTGTATGTGAACATGGCTTTAAGTTTTGTAGTTAGTCTAATGGAATTCGACTGCATTCATTCATATCTTTTTTGCTTGCACGAACTACATAAATAAATACGGCGCAGAAAAAAATGAAGAAGATGAGAAAAGAGGTCAACCCGTAAAAACTTACGTTGCTGATTTTTTCGAGGTAGTTGATAAATTTCATTTTACTGTCTTTACGTGTTTGAGTTATTCAGCTGATGCTGTTTCAGTTTTCTTCTCTGCTTTAATATCTTTTCCTAACCGTTGCAGGTAAGATATTAGAGCAACAATCTCTTTGTTTGCAGGCGTTTCAATCTTATCCATTTTTAAACTGATGCGAATACTGTTGGCCTGGGTCATAAGATCTTTATTTGCCTGTTGATCGTAACCTTTAGGATAAGGAACACCCAAAGTTTGCATGGCTCTGATCTTAGCAGGTGTTGAAGCTGTATCAAGATTGTTATCAAGTAACCAACTATAACGTGGCATAATAGAACCAGGCGACATCAATGATGGCTCCATCATGTGATTGTAATGCCAGCTATCAGGATACTTTCCGCCCACACGTGCAAGATCTGGTCCCGTACGTTTACTTCCCCACTGGAATGGATGGTCGTATATAAATTCACCTGCTTTTGAATATTCACCATAACGTGCTACTTCATCACGGAAAGGACGCACCATTTGAGAGTGACAGGTATAGCAACCTTCACGTATGTAAATATCACGGCCTTGCAATTCCAATGCAGTGTAAGGTTTTACACTGGTGATAGTGGGCACGTTTGATTTAATAAGGAATGTTGGAACAATTTCAAGAATACCACCAATAGCCACAACAATCAAACTAAATACTAATAATGTTGCTGGTCTTCTTTCGATCCAACGATGCCAGTGTTCTTTTGTATGTGATGTATGTTTTACTAATGGAGCTGCTTCTGCTTCTTCATTTGCAATGAATGAACCTTGCTTTGCCGTTTTGTATAAGTTGTACACCATCATGATTGCACCAACGAGGTAAATTGATCCACCTACGCTCCGTGTGATGTACATGGGAATAATGTTGGTAACAGTTTCAAGGAACTGAAATTTCAACTGACCTGATTCAGTAAACGTCTTCCACATTTCTGCCTGTGCAAAACCTGCCCAGTATAAAGGCACTGCGTAAATAACAATACCGATAGTGCCTAACCAGAAATGGTTGTTGGCTAATTTTTTTGAGTAAAGATTAGTGCCCCACATTTTTGGAACAAGCCAGTAAAGCATACCAAAGGCCATAAAACCATTCCAGCCTAAACCACCAATATGCACGTGACCAACGATCCAATCGGTAAAGTGTGCAATAGCGTTCACACTTTTTAAACTCAGCATAGGGCCTTCAAAAGTTGCCATACCATAACAGGTAACAGCCACAACAAAGAATTTCAGCACCGGTTCTTCACGCACTTTATCCCATGCACCTCTTAAAGTAAATAAACCATTGAGCATACCGCCCCAACTAGGAGCAATCAACATAACACTAAACACAACACCTAATGATTGTGCCCAGTCTGGCAGGGCGGTATACAGCAAATGGTGAGGGCCCGCCCAGATGTAAATAAAAATGAGCGCCCAGAAGTGGATAATGGATAAACGATATGAGTAAACGGGTCTGTTTGCAGCTTTAGGAAGAAAGTAATACATCAAACCAAGAATGGGCGTTGTTAAAAAGAACGCAACGGCATTATGACCATACCACCATTGCACTAACGCATCCTGCACACCTGCATACCAACTGTAACTTTTAAACATTGAAACCGGAATTTCAAATGAGTTTACAATATGTAGCATGGCAACTGTTATCCATGTGGCGATGTAAAACCAGATGGCAACATATAAATGACTTTCTCTTCTTTTAAAAATGGTACCGAACATATTTACACCAAACACAACCCACACCAACGTGATCATAATATCAATGGGCCACTCGAGTTCGGCATATTCTTTACCTGTAGTAAAACCAAAAAACAAAGTGATAGCTGCGGCAACAATAATTAATTGCCAGCCCCAGAAATGTATCCAACTTAATTTATCGCTGAACATTCTTGCCTTACACAAACGTTGCAGCGAATAATAAATACCGGTAAACATACAGTTGCCAACAAATGCAAAAATGATAGCATTGGTATGAATGGGACGAAGACGGCCAAATGTAGTTCCGGCAATATCAAGCGATGCTGCAGGATAATAGATCTGGATAGCTGCCCACAAACCACCGAGCATACCCACTACTCCCCAAATGGCCGTTGCATTGGCAAAGTATTTTACGATCTTGTTGTCGTAGTAAAATTTTTCTAGTTGCATAATTTCAGTTTACTATTGTTTTGAGTTGTTCGTTGTTTGCGTGGCCTGCGTTTCAGATTTTGCAGGTGTGTTATTGTCAAATAAAATGCGCATGGGTGGCGAAGTCTCATCGTCGTACTGCCCGTTTTTCACGCTCCATAAAAATGCCCCGAGAAAAATGGCGGCTACCGATATACTGGCGATCAATAATAAAATGATGACACTCATATGCTCTTATTTTCGGGTGTAAAACTATTTTTAGTGCAGGGGATGAGGACTGACCATGATCAGACAAATGGTTGACTCTGATCAAATGCAGCATGATGGCCATCAGTTTTTTTCTAATTCAGCCTGAGAAAACGTGAGTAGAGCGAAGAAGCTCCAAAGGTGAGCAGGATGATGCTTAATGAACTGGAAGGCATTAAAATAGCTGCCACCAGGGGTGATAATATTCCCTGTAAAGCGAATGTGAGACCGATAATATTATAAACGATCGATAGTATAAAGCTGGCGATCACCACTTGCTTGTTGGCTTTGGTAAAGTGGAGATAGTTTGAAAGCTGGCTGAGCCGATCGGCTTCCAGTATTCCATCGCTGGCAGGGGTAAAATTGTTGGTGCTTTCAGTTACGGCAATACCGGCATCGCTTTGTTTTAAGGCGCCTGCATCATTTAATCCATCGCCAATCATGATGACTTTCTGACCTTTTTCCTGCAGCTCTTTAATATAATTGAGCTTGTCATGTGGTTGTTGGTTGAAAAATAATTTTACATCCATGCCAAGTTCCTGCTGCAGGTTTAGTCGTTCACCTTCATTATCGCCTGAAAGAACAGAAATGCGGTATTGTTTGCTCAACTGTCTTACCTGGTTAAAAATGGAAGGACGATAATGATTACGGATATGAAAGTGACCAAGCAATACACCATCAACAGAAACGTAAACTGAACTGCCGTTGAATACGGTTACTTCTTCGCCCGTAACAAACTCGGCAGAGCCAAGTGTGATAATGCGATGGTTAACAATACCGCTGATTCCACGACCTGTGGTTTCACTAAACTGTCTTACTTCGTACGCTGTATCGTTACGCAATTCTCTTGCAAGCAGTTTGCTTAACGGATGGGTGCTTTGCGCAGCAACTGCTGCTATGCTTCCTGCAATTTCATCATTAAAATTTTCACCAGTGTAAGTAATATCCTGTTCTTCTGTTGTGGTAAGTGTACCGGTTTTATCAAATACCAGGTGATTTGCATTTGCCATTTCTTCAATGGTTTGTGCATTGCGCAAATACAATTTGTTTTTGCTAAGAATGCGTAACACATTTCCATTCGTGAAACTGTTGCTGAGTAATAAAGCGCAAGGGCAGGCAACGATCAATATCGTGGTTACCACATTCCATGCTTTGCCTCCGTCATAAAAACTCCAATATAAAGCACCAATAGCCGCCAATGCAAACACAACCCATGTGAAGTAACGGCTGAGTCCATCCACAAAAGATATTTTTTGTGGCTTTGCTTTATCATCGTTGTTCCATAAACGGGTGAGGTAGCTTTGTGATACTTCTTTCATCACCAGCAATTCGATATTTCCGCCGGTTTGTTTTCCACCTGCATACAGCAATTCGCCCATGTCTTTTAAAACAGGTAGCGATTCACCCGTAACAAAACTATAATCAATAAATGCTTTTCCTCTTGTGAGTAAACCATCAACAGGAATTAATTCTTCATTATGAATAAGAATGGTGTCGCCACTTTTGATATCGGGTAAAGCAGTTGGAATTTCCTGTTTGTCTTTTAACACCGTTACAGCAATAGGAAAATAGGACGTGTAATCACGTTCGAACGATAATTGCTGGTAAGTTTTTTCCTGCAACACACGGCCAACCAACATAAAGAAAACAATGCCACTCATTGAATCGAAATAACCACCACCGGTATTGCTTAGCACTTCGTATAAACTTCTGCCAAACGTCATAATGATGGCCAGGGCAATAGGCGCATCGATATTGAGATATCTATGCTTTAAACTTCCCCATGCACTTTTGTAAAAGGGGAGAGAACTATACAGGAAAACAGGAATAGCTAATATGAGGTTGAAATACCTGAACAGCGATTGCATACTTTTTTCTGCTCCTTCCAAACCGAGGTACTCAGGAAAACTCATGAGCATAATGTTGGCGAAACAAAAACCAGCCACACCCAGTTGATAAATAAGACTGCGTTGAATTCTTGGCTTGGCCTGTTGAAGATTTTGCAAACTGATGTAGGGCTCGTAACCAATACTGGTTAGCAATTCTGCAATTGACCGAAGCGATGTTTTCTGCTGGTCAAAAACAATGGCTACTTCTTTCCTCGTAAAGTTTACACGTGAGGAAATAACTGCTGTATTTAAGCGGTGCAGGTTTTCCAGCAGCCACAAGCAGGAACTACAATGGATCTGCGGTAAATAAAATGTTACATGCGTTTGTTCCGTATCACGAAAGGAGATGAGCTGCTGCTCTATCTTATCGTCATCCAGAAACGAAAACTTGTCTTTACGAACTGTAATGCGCTGGCTGGTGCCGGGATTTTTATTTAACTCATAGTAATCGCAGAGATCGCTTTGGTTAAGCACCTGGTACACGGTTTTACAACCCTGGCAACAAAAGTTTTTGTCGGCGAGTTGTATTGTTTCGTTGATGCATTCATCACCACAGTGATAGCATTTTACTGCGTTCTTTACAGTCGTGTTCATAACAGGGTGCAAATTAAAACTGGACTGCTGGCTGCTTTCTGACCAATATCAGAAAACGAACTGACGATGCTCATCTGCACAAAAAGCCCCGCCACAAATCGATTGCGGCAGGGCCCGGGTTACAATCCCGCCATTGGCAGGACTATTTTACAGCGATATGTTTGCCCGCTGCGAGCTTTTTAGCTTCCTCTCTTTTTGGAAGCATGAGTTTCAACACACCTTCTTCATATTTAGCTTCAATTTTTTCTTTGTTTACCTCTTCTGGTAAAGTAAAGCTGCGGCTGAAAGAAGAATAGCTATACTCTCTCCTTGTATATTGTAGTTCTTTTTCTTCTTTGTTCATTTCTTTTTCGCAGCTGATGGTAAGCATATTGCCTTCCACATCAATATTGAAGTCTTCTTTTTTCATGCCGGGTACTGCTAAAGAAACTTTGTATTCTTCTTTAGTTTCAACAATGTTTACTGCAGGCATTGTCATTGTGTTGCCTGTGTAAGTGCCGCCATTATCAAACCATTCGTTCCAGGGTTTGAAAAAATCATTAAATACCGTAGGCAGCATGCCGGGTTTTGAAAGCGCTCTTGTTGACATATACACCTCCTTGTTTTATAATGAGTGAATAATTTTCTATACTAAATATAGCTTCCACAACGTCGGATTTCAAGAACCTGCATCAAATAAAGTGGTGAGAGTTGTCAGTAATAAATGGGAGACATTATTGCATTTTAACAGAAGGAATGTGCTCCCTTTAACTGCTGGTAGAAAATGAACGCATTTGAACATAACGTTCGTCGGAGGTTAAAAATCTGCAATCAACAAATGATCCTTTCAAAAAATTATAGCCTGTCATTAACTACCATTTCTCTGCCCACTAAAGAATTATTTGTTTCAAAAAATGGTACACAATTTTTGTGCTATTTTTTATTTGCCATCCATTCTGTCATTTTTTCCTCTGCCTTTTCAACTGCCATTTTGATAGCTACAGCGGCTAATTGCGACAAAGTGTTGGCTAACGATGAACCTTCTTCTTGCTGTTGCTTACTGAAGAATTGTGCAAATACCTGGCTTGCGACATTCTTTGGTTTCATTGTTTCTTTTACATCACGCCAATCGTAACGTATTGCTTTTTCAAGCTCTGTTTTTCGCTGCTCGAGTTTTTTTTGCAGGGCTTTTAATTGTTTTATAGATCTGATCTTATTCATCGTCGTCCGCATCTTCGTCAGTAAATAATTGCTGCAGTAACGAATTCATAATGGGCAATTGGAGCAAACGATCTCTCAATAGCCAAACTATAATTCCCATCAGTAAGTAGATAGCCGCTACAATTAAAAATCCTAACCACAACTCACCGGTGAGTCGTGAAAAAACAAATGCCAAAGCAGTACTGGCAAAGAACAGGAAGCTGAAAAAGAATATGCCCACAACAACAGACGCAATCACTGTTGCTGCAAGTTTCGAACTTTTTTCAGCTGTATTCAACTTCACCGCATCCATGCGGTTGTTGATATACTCTCTAACATGTTCGGCCAATTGTTCTGCTTTGGCAAATGTATCTTCCATGCCGGCTGTTTCGGGGTTATACAAATTCTTCAATTCCTTCTTTCACAGTTTCAGTTTTTCCTTTAATGTTAACCTTTAGGTTGCTCATTTTTTCTTTTACATTATCGCTGATTTTTTTTCCACTATCAGCAATTTTTTTGCGGGTGTTTTCTCCTTTGTCGGGTGCAAACAAAACGCCCAAAACGGCTCCGGCTACTAAGCCTGTGCCAGCAGCAACTGCGATCTTAGCTAATGTGTTCATGTGAAAAATTTATAGGTGAACAATAATTAATTGAACGTTTCTAAGATAGTATTTCCACAAAGCCATTCCAATGATGTGCATCATGGTAGAGTATGAGAGTAGGTTATTCTTTTTCGTAACGACCGGATTTTTCCAGGAGCAGAATTCGATAGATAACAGGTTTTACACTTGTATGTGTATGATGTAAACGATCGGGTTGCATTTCGGGCGGATGTGCTGTGGTGCTTACTTTTAATTTCAACATGCGATCCACAAATAATTTCATGGCTTCGTAACGTTCACGCTCACCAACTATTTCCTGGTAAATGCCCTGGGCAATTACACTTTTCCATTTCTTATTGGTTTCCACTTCATCCACTTCAAAACAAACAGAAGGGTTGTTCCGCATGATGCGAATTTTCAACCCTTCTACTGAATGTGCAATTACCGACCTGCCATCATAGATATAGTTAACCGGCACTACATAAACCTTACCATGGTAACTGCAGCCAATACGCCCAAGATTGCATTGGTAAAGCAGGTCTTCAATTTCGGATGTATTTAATGAACCAAGCATGGCAAACCATTAACGGCTATCAAAAATATTTGTATAGCACAATAATAACGATGATGTTTATCAGCACCTGTTTTGATGCTGCTCACATTTATCGGATAAAGCCGGGCAACTCTTCAAAAGCAACCGCTTCTTTTTCGCTGAGTAAGAGATCTTTTGCTGCGAGTATAAGTGATTTGTAAGCCGTGTATAATTCACGGTTGTAATTAATGATGGTTGATATTTCTGTTTCATTTAAATGATCAATTGTACCTTGTTTGTACAAATGACTTAACTCATCGGTATAACCCGTGATGACATCATGATAAAGCTTTACTAGTTTGCCCGCAGTTGTGGTAGCAGAATCTTTCTTATTAAGTAATTCACTGATGGTGTTGATGAAATGTTCTGTACGTTTCCGGCTTTCTTCATAATAAGCAAACTTCTTATCGTTCGATGAGTTTTTAAGTATCAACACATCATGCCAGGCATCTTTCAAACTCTTGGAAGCATACATGCCATTACGTACTGAGGAAATAAAGCGTTGAAACCTGGCAGCTTCTTCCGGTTGTGCAGGGTTGGCCTGCATCTTTACATAAAATGCAAGGATATCTCCGTGCAAATGTTTAATGAACTCGTATTTTTCTTCACGGTTTTTCTTTTCAAATTCGGTCCCGTTTTTTTGGTGAGTGTGCAGTTCAAAAATATGTTTCGTGTAAGTAATGATGAGTTGCAGAAAATGATCAGTTTCTTTTTGCATGGCTTGCAATGCCAGCTCTGTTTCTGCGGGTTTTATTTTATGGATGAACAAGGTTTCATCACTTTCCTTAGTAAACCGGCCAGCTAAGAATTTTCCAAAAGGGTTTAAAAAAGGATAGAAAATAATAATACTGATAATGTTCACCATCGTTTGAAACACCACCAGTGCCAGCACATGATTTTTAACACCCAATATTTCATTGATAAACCACGAGAGCGGACCCAGGAAAAACACCAGCAACAACGAGATAATAACATTCATCAGGAAGTTGCCCAATGCCACTTGCTTTTTTGCCGGGATACCTTTTGCTGATGCAAGTAATAATTTAATAGTGGTACCAACTTCGGCGCCTAATACAATGGCCATGGCGGGTTCAAGGCCAATCGCATTAGCATTCAATGCCGACAATACCAACGCAATGGTAGCCGAACTTGCCTGTATTAAAGCAGTGATGAGCATACCGATCAATAAAAACAAGAGCAAAGGATAATCATTGAATCGACTTAAATCTGTTTGCTGCACCATTGCTTCAACAGCTGTTTTCATAAAATTTAAGCCAACAAACAAAAAGCTGAAACCCAGAAAGAATTTACTCAGCTGAAACCATTTGCTGTTTTTGTTCAGCAGTACCATTGTAATACCTGCAATTCCGGTTACCGGCAATGCAAAATTTTCAATATTAAATTCGAAGCCCACTGTTGCAACGATCCAGCTGGTGAAAGTGGTGCCAATATTGCTGCCCAACATCATGGCCAGCCCGTTTTGCATTTGAATAATGCCACTACCTACAAATGCAAGCAACATCAAATTTACAATGCTGCTGCTTTGCAATAAAGCTGTAACAACTGCACCGGCACCAATGGCTTTTAATTTATGCTGTGTATGTTTTCGGAGAAATAATTTGAATGGTCGGCCAGCCAGTTGTTGCAATGCTTCTTCCAGCATATTCATCCCTAACAAAAAAATAGCAACGCCGGCAAGTATCTTCCATATATCAAATGAAATTCCCATAAAGTCAAGATACATATTTCATACAAAAAAGCCGGGCATAAAGCCCGGCCATCACAACTTGGTTCGGAAGTAATTCAGCTCATCACTGTATTGAGGTGCTCTAAAATTTCATGGGCAGGAACCACTCCGCTTTTCCGCCACAGTACGTGGCCATCTTTAAAGATGATAAGGGTAGGTACCGCCTGCACAGCATAGTGGTGAGTAAAACCCGGATTTTTATCAATATCCATTTTCAGAACCGTCACACGGTCGCCCACAGCATCTTTTACTTGCTGCAGCACCGGCGTCATTAACTTGCATGGTCCACACCATTCTGCAAAAAAATCAACAACCACCGGTTTACTTCCGTATATATGTGACTCGAAGTTGTTCATGACTAAAGCTACATTCTGTTAATACATTTTTCAATGAGAATAGTCAATATTGTATTTGACATTCATCATCCTTCTTACCTGTATCAATAAACAGACCATTTCATGTTATAATGATGAATAAAAAACAAGCAGGATGAAAAAAGATTAATAGTAATTTGCCATACATGGCGCCCCGAAAACAATTTCCAGTTTCTTCTACATATAGTACACACAACCACGTGGAGCTGGTTAGAGGTGGTCGGGATTTTTTTGCCATTCTTTTTAGGTTACTGGAAGAAGCAAAGCACAGCGTTCATTTACAGATTTACATTTTTGATGATGATGAAACGGGTAGCGAAGTGGCTACTGCTTTAATGAAAGCTGCAAAAAGAGGCGTGAAGGTTTATCTGTTGCTCGATGGTTATGCTTCGCAAAACTTACCCGATAAATTTATTACTGATTTGAAAGAAAGCGGCGTTCAGTTCCGCTGGTTCGAACCGGTTTTCAGAAGCCGGTATTTTTATTTTGGCAGACGAATGCATCACAAAATTGTTGTGGTTGATGCTTTGCATAGTTTAGTAGGAGGCGTAAATATTTCTAACCGCTATAACGATATGCCCGATTCAGCAGCATGGCTCGATTGGGCCTTATACAGCAAAGGCGAAGTGAGTGGCGAACTGTATAATTTATGTGCAGATGTGTGGAATAAATCGGGTTGGGGTAAAAAGAAAAATCAACGAATAAAAAGAGAAGCGGTTACAAATTATGATGGCGAAGAATGCCTAGTGCGTGTGCGTAGAAACGATTGGGTGAACCGCAAAAACCAGATCAGCCGGAGTTACCTGGAAATGTTCCGTAAAGCCAATTCACATATCTGCATTATGTCGAGTTATTTTTTACCGGGCCGTGCTTTCAGGCGAAATATGACATTGGCAGCACGACGAGGTATAAAGATAAAAGTAATTGCTGCAGGCATCAGCGATATATCTATGGTGAAACACGCTGAACGTTACCTGTATCGCTGGTTGCTGAAAAATGAAATTGAATTGTATGAATACCAGCCCAACGTATTACACGGTAAGTTGAGCACCTGCGACGGTAAGTTTGTAACCGTTGGTTCATACAACGTAAATAATATAAGCGCTTATGCTAGTATTGAGTTGAACATCGATATTCAAAACAAACAATTTGCTGAAAGCGTGGAGCAAACCCTTGACGGGATCATGAGAACTGATTGCATACGTATAACAGAAAAAGAGTTTGAGCGTCACAACACATTTATCAAGCGGCTGTGGCAACGCTTCTGTTACGAAATAATAAGACTTATCTTTTTTCTCTTCACCTTTTATTTCAAACAAAGAGATTAATCACCCCACATTCTTCGTAACAATATTTTTATTTCGGTTTTGTTCCAGCCGGTAAAGCGGCCCCGCTGCACCACCAGTTTGTTTTCGTTTGGATATTGGAGGAAATAGTGAAACACAAATTTTTCTTTTGGATTATGCCAGCCAAGTATTTGTCCGAACCGAAGATCGTTAAACACCAATGTATCGCCCCATTTTGCCAAGGTGTAAAACTGTTGCGAAAATCGCACAAGTTTTTGCATGTCCTCAAACTGATCAACAGGATTTAATAATGAATCATTGCGGGGAAAGAAATTAAAATCCATGCCGGGCTTTTTATCAAACACCGAGCGATAACCAATATAATAACCACTATCGTTGCCAGCCACCACATACCATAGCCAGTTATTTAGCGGAGTTGGTGTGGTGAAATATCGCTCATGAGGTATGTTTTGCGCAACCATTGCTCTTTTTACTTCACTATCGATACTTACTTTGTTCGACACACAATAGATGAGGTACACCATCGGTACAAATATGCCCAGCTTCCACCAGAATGGACGACGAGGATGAAAGCGATTAAGTATGATAAGTGCTGCAAATGCAATACCCGGCCAGATAGAAAATAAAAAATCGGCCACATACAAGGTGTTAAATGAAAACCGGTGGTCGTTAAAAGGTATCAGCCAACCGATGCCATAATTATTAAATGCATCAAGAAACAAATGCATTAATACTTCCACTAAAAAAAACAGGAACCACTTTTTGTACGAGATATCATGCGGCCGATGAACCCGTTCGGCAATCAATGCCATCACCGGTACAATGAGTATTGCGAACAAGAGCGAATGTGTAAAGCCACGATGTGCCAACAGATCATCTGCGGTACTCATCCAGAAAGAAGCAACAAAATCGATATCAGGAATACTTTGCGCCAAAGCGCCCCACAGCATTGCTTTTTTACCAAAGCCTTTTTCAAAAAATGCTTCACCAATACAAGCGCCCAGAGCAATGTGCGTAATTGAATCCATGCTGTTGTTTATGTGGTGAAAGTAAACTGAATGTTGGTAATTTCAAGTTATTTGAACTCTCTTCAGTACAAGTAACCTGCCATTTTTTTGGGCACGGCTTTGTTCATTTTACTTCTTCAATAATGTTCGGTAGAAAAATATGCAGAGATCACTTTTTCCTTGCTTTGCTTATCGCTATCTTAATACTTTCGGGCATTTCCCGGCAGCGGCAATTTTTTGCGTGCTCAATATGCCAGGCAATCCGCTCGTCAAGCGTTGGATTCTTAGGCATTGGATGTTTAATATGCCATTCTTTGTTGAGTTTCATACGCACAGGTTTAACATCCGTGAAAGTGGGATGTTGTTTTAATAAAAGCAGCAAGGCTTTGTTTTTATTGCGGCTGATTTTTAGCAGTACTCCTTAAACCAAACATCGCATAAATAGGACACCAGCTAACAAAACCGGTTACTGCAAATACAGCTGCAACTGATAGCGCAATAATACCCCATGGGCTTGGGAGAATATTTTGAAACCACAACAACGCAAGAATGCCGGCAAGGCAAAGCCTGATGATGCGATCTACATTACCCAAATTCTTTTTCATTTGTTTAGTTTGTTTGTTGAGAGATATAAATGATCACCTACAAGATGTAGAACAAACTGCAATTAAAGAATGATGTGTGAAGCCATAGGTGGTGATAGTTGTCAGAAAAAGAGAGGGGCCGATGGATATCGGCCCCGAAACAATCACCAACCAAATTGCTATCTATCTGTGTGCGATAAATACGGGTAACTTATGTTCTGCAATCACATCCTTCACCAAACTTCTTCTAATGAGTTGTGAAATAACAGAACGTCCAAATGCACCTGACACGATCAAAGCACTTTCACGGTTATTCATCCAGGTGCTGAAATGTTTTTCAGGACTCATATCGAGCTTCATCAATGTGAGATCGCTGAAATGTCTTGATACGAGTTCTTCAATATTTACCTGTTGCGGAAACTCATTCTTTCCATCATCATGAACATACACCAGCAGTGTAGGTTGTTTGGTTAATTCAGGAAACAGGTATGCAAACTGTTTAATGGCGTATACAGATGATTCTGTGCCATCGTAACAAAGAATGTTTGTCTTAGGAAAATTATACTGCTCGGGCACAACCACTACAGGACATTCTGAACGATGCAATACATCCTGGAGATACTCATTCAGCTTTCCACCGAGATTTTCATAAAACACTTCACTGCCTATCACCAATACATCCGCAAATCTTGTTTCTGCTTTCAGTTCGGGCAATGCAAAATCATACAGGTCTTCGTGCACACGGTATTCCATGCTGTGTTTACGACAAAGCGTTTCAAACTTTGTCATATTTTCTTTCATCACATCCGTGTTACGCTCTTCAACTAAAGGAACGAACATTGGGCCGCTCATGCCATCGGCATAGCTCCATAAGTTGGCGGCTTGTGCCTGTGGCAAAAAGGCGCCGGTTACTAAAACGGGTTCTAACTCATTCAGTTGACGGGCAAATTCAAATGCACCATTAGAAAAATGAGTTCCGTCGAATGCCAGCAGAATCTTTTTCATGATGAATGATTTTGAAGGTTAAAGATCAAGGATTGGCGAGGAGTAAAGAATGACTCGCAGTAGCCAACGGGCTGATTTGAGTCATATGCTTTTTTTGTTTAATGAGTTGACGGTTATTCTATCACTAAGTTGCCTCAAACTACCTGCCAGTTCTTACGGTTGCATAAGTGCGGGTAAAATTTTGCCTGGCTGTGTACAAAGCGTTGTTAAGCACCAATTTTTCCCTTTCATTTTTGCAGGGGCTTTTATGAGTAGCATCAAAGCCTTTCGTGATAGCTGTCATTGGATGTTGATGTCAATTGAAATAGCTTGAGTATCTAAATCAAACGATATGAATGTCAACATCGCTCCTGAAATCCGGGAAGTAATGGAAGCACTTCGTTACAGACCTTCCGTTTCAATCATACTCCCGTTTGAACCGAAAATGAATTTAAAAGCGGAAATAATGTATTCGCTTAAAATGGCAGTGAAGAAAGTAGAAGAGGAGCTACAGGCGCAATATCCGGCTGAAATTGCAACGCTTGTAATGACAAAGCTTAAAACAATTGTAAGAAATCTGAATTTTAATACCTACAAAAAGAGCATCGCCTTATTTGTATCTCCCGTGTTTGAAAAAATATTATATCTCGATGTGCCTGTTGAAGAAAAAATAATTATTGATGAGTCGTTTGAGATCAGGGATTTGGTGTACAGTAAAAAACAGTTGCACAAATACCTTGTACTGTTGCTGAGCGGAAAGGAAAGCAGGATGTACCTGGGTAACAGTGGTGAACTTGTGCGTATTATTTCCGACAGACCCGAGCAGATAGAAGCTTACGTAAACGAAGTACCTGAACGGGTGGCTAATTTTTCAGATATATCGGATCGAAAGCAGGTGATGATAAAAAAATTTCTATACCATATTGATCACTCGCTTGATATTGTTTTGAATGCTTACCATCTTCCTTTGTTTGTAATTGCAACTGACAGGATGCTTGGGCATTTCAAACAAATTACACGACATGAGAAAGCCATTGTGGAGATCATACATGGTAATTACGAAGATTGTTCTATTGTGCAATTGAAAGAATTGTTACAGCCTTATATTAATGATTGGAAAAAAGTGAAAGAAAAAAATCTGCTCAACCAGATTGATGAAGCGGCAGGAAGAAAAAAACTGGCAGTGGGCATTAAAAGTGTTTGGCACGATGCCATGCAGAAAAAAGGACAACTGCTGGTGGTGGAAAAAAATTATATGTATGCAGCGCAGCAAGGAGCTTCCGTTGATGAGATCGATAAATTGGAGGAACCTTACAACAGGTTTTCTTATATAAAAGATGCAGTGGATGATGTAATTGAAAAAGTATTGGAAAACGGAGGCGATGTGGAATTTGTGGACGAAGCTGTGCTGGAACAATTCGAAAAAATAGTGTTGATCAATTACTATTAATTACGGGAGCTCAATAAAAAGGTAGCAGGATTAAAGCTGTGCTTTTCATCCTGCTACCTTTTGTTTTACGAAGTGATGGGTGTGCAGTAGTTGCCCAAACAGCATGAATAGTACCAACTGTTTCTCCTTTAACGATAAGTGCTGTAGTTAATAAACAACAATGCGTAGAGCGCCTGTCTGTACCGGAATAGCTTCTTTTGGAATATAAATCTGCAACAGGCCATCCTTGTAAAAGGCGGATGCCAGTTCGGGGTTAACATTGTCGGGAATATAAATTCGTCGCTCAAAGCATTCGTAATTGAATTCGTGCAGGTGAAAATTTCCGCTGATATGACCCGAATTCTTTTTTACAAATAAGGCTATGGATAAAATACGATCCTTCACTTCAATTAAAAAGTTTTCCTGCTTTACGCCGGGTATAGCCACTTCAACTGTAAAGCTTTCTGCTCTGTCGCAAACATTTACCAACGGTTGTAACGCAATGCCTTCTTTATGCAGCTTCAGTTCTGTAGCTAACTCTTCAAGTTCGGGCAGAGGCGTGTACTCCCCAGGGTATATGTAGTGCATGTTGCGGGTTGATGAATAATGTTCCATATATGTATCGATTTTATTGTAACCATTACAGGTACATAATTTTCAAAAGACGGATCATTATTCAGGCTCAGAGCAGTTTATCCCGGAAGTACAATGGGAGATTTTGCCCTGAAGTTTATTTCATATTGTGCCAGTTGTGTTAAGCGGTCGTCGATTTGTTTTTCATGAACTTCTGCTTTATGGAAAAAGCCTGCCGCATTGTCCATGCCTAATGTATTGGCAAACGCTGCGGCTGTTCCATAAGCGCTGATCTTGTAATGATTGATCATTTGCACGCTTGCTAACAGGCATGCATCGGTTACTTCAGCATCGGCGCAAACAACAAGTTTTTCGTTTGTGTCAAGTATATATGCATTCATGATGCGGTTAGTAAGCGGTAGTGAAGTGAGCTGCTCAGCATTTACAAAATCTTCAAGCTGTTGCAGGTGCTCAGTAATGTCATCTTTATATTTCTGCAACACTGTTTTTAATTTAACCGAATTTGCTTTGCTGATCCATTGTGGTAATGCGTTATTTAATTGCATTTCGGCGCTTGAGAATTTACTTGCTTCATGATCGAGCAGGTGATGCAGCGTTGTGATGATAGTAAGTTCTTCTTTCATATGACAAGTTTTTATCGTCTCCCAATTTAGTATACTACAGTACAGTTTCCTATGATCACTATCATACAGTTTATGATAAAACTCATTGCTTTTGTTGTGTGGAATTAAGTGTTTTGGAACGATGATTGTGGTTCACCTCGTGCAATAAAATGATAAGCTGATTATGAAACTGTTTTTAAATCTGCTCCTTGCGTTTGTGGCACTTACATCCATTGTATCCGGAGCTTTGCTCGTTGCTTCTCCCGACGGTTCGTTGTTTCACATGTCAACCGTTATACTAAAATCAACACCATTTAGTAGTTTTCTTATCCCCGGACTTATACTCTGCATCCTCGTCGGTGGTTCTAATCTTGTAGCACTTGTGTTTAATTTACGATCACATCCGTTGCGTTTCAATGCGACCATTGCAGGGGGTATTGTGCTTATTGGATGGACAGTTGTTCAAATGTTTCTCATTGGAGTTTCGCACTGGCTGCAATTTGTGTATCTCGGTATTGGGTTAATGATTTTGTTGCTGACCTGGCAACTAAAAGGCAAGTGGGCGGTTTAGGTGGCAAATTTTTTTTGTATTCAAGATATTCATTTCATTTTCTGCTTCTCTTGCCTTCTGAAATAACCTCTAAACAGGAAGTTATGTTTTAATGCCTCCATATTCTGTTTAAAGCCATCTGTTCCTTTTTCAATATTCTGTAAACTGTTATTCAGTTTTTTCACCAGTAAAGAATCTTTCAACAAGGTATGAACGCTGCCTTTGCCATTGTTTACATCGTCTTGCACCGACAAGGTAAATTTATGTAAGTCGGCCGCCAGTGAATCGGCATGGCTACCCACCATTCTTATTTTTTCAATGGCTTCGTTCAATTGAAAAGCAATAGCAGTATCCGTTACAATTTTTCCAAGCGAGCCTTTGCCCTGCTTAACATCAGCAATGATGGTTTGCAGATCCTTCACCATTCCATCAGCTTTTACAGTTGCAGAGCGAATGTTGTTGACGGAAGCAAGAATGTTCTGCGGCAAAGTCTTATTGTCGAGAATAGCCCACAGCGCCGCACTGTTGTTGATTCGATGCACTGTATTTTTCAAACCTTCAGATATAACAGCAACGTTTTGGTTAGTGCGGTTTAATAATTCCAGCATTTCCTCGGTGTTGATCAGTTTTTTTGTACGCAATACATCGCCGTTTACAGCAAAAGCGGAACCGTCTTTTGAAGGCGTTATCTGTAATAACTTATTCCCCATCAAACCATCAGTTGAAATACTTACCACATCATTCATGCGAATAAATTTTTTCATGGATTCTTCAATGAGCATGGTTACTTCAATAGACGAATCATTGATGATGGCTACTTTTTTTACTGTACCTACCTGTATACCTGCGTAACGAATATTATTACCTGGTGTTAATCCTTGCACATGTTCAAATCTTGCTTTCAACACATAGTTCTTGCTGAAAAGATTGCTGTCTCTCCCAATCAAATATAAACCAATGATGACGAGAAGTAAACCAGCTATAATAAATAGTCCCAGCTTAATATTGTTTATTGTTTGCTTTGCCATTGTTCAAAAAATTGTTTAACCAAAGGATCATCATTTTTTTCCAGCTCAGTGTAAGTGCCTTGTGTATAACAGCGGCCATCAATGAGCATCACAATACGGTCGGCTGTCATGCGAATACAATTCATGTCGTGTGAAATAATGATGGACGATGTATTGTATTTTTCACCCATTTTCAACATCAGTTCGCCGATTTCTTTGCCGGTAATGGGATCAAGCCCGGTTGTCGGTTCATCGTACAGCATTATTTCGGGATCGAGAATTAAGGTGCGTGCCAAAGCGATACGTTTGCGCATGCCACCAGAAAGTTCTGCAGGCATCATATCAACCGTGTGGGCAAGACCAACATTGGTCAACACATCCATCACTTTGTCATTTGTTTCTGTGGTTGTTAGTTTGATCCAATGTCGTCGTAATGGAAATTCAAGGTTTTCACGAACGGTCATTGAATCATACAATGCATTGCTTTGAAAAAGAAAACCCACTTTTGAACGCAGTACATCCAATTGTTTGCTGTTGAGCGAAAGCACATTTTCATGTAGCACGTCGATATCTCCTGCATCTTGTGTAAGCAAACCAATCAGGCATTTGATGAGTACCGATTTTCCCGAACCCGATTTGCCTAGCACCACAACATTTTCGCCTTTATATACTTCAAGATTAAAATCTTTCAAAACATGATTGCTGCCAAATGATTTGTACAAGTGTTGCACAACTATTACCCGCTCTGCCAACGCAGTTGCGGTGAATGGTTGTATCGTTTGTTCCTGTAACATGCATATCAGTTTAAACCAAACAGGTCGGTAATTTGAACAGCCAACAGATCGATAATGAATACAGCCACTGAGCTTACAACTACAGCAGAATTAGCCGCACGTCCAACACCTTCTGTTCCTTTTTGTGCATAGTATCCTTTGTAACAACCGATCATACCAATGGCAAATCCAAAAAAGAATGATTTACCAATGGCAGGCATCACATCACTAAAAGCCAAACCATCGAACACCATCTTAAAAAACAGCTGGAAACTGGTAACACCTCTTATATTAACACCGATATACGAGCCGTATAATGAAACGGCATCTCCTGCAATAACTAATAGTGGTAACATAAAGGTTGATGCCAGTACTCTCGTTACCACCAGGTATTTGTAAGGATTTGTACCGCTTACTTCCATGGCATCGATCTGCTCCGTTACTTTCATACTCCCCAACTCAGCTCCAATGCTGCTGCCTATCTTGCCGGCAAAAATGAGTGCGGTAATAACAGGGCCAATTTCTCTAACAATGGCGATGCCCACCATTTCCGGTAATTCTGTGGCTACGCCATAGTCAAGGAGGGCGGGGCGTAGTTGCATGGTAAGCACAAGCCCCATGATGAAACCGGTAAGACCAACAAGAGGAAACGATTTATAACCGATCGTGTAACATTGACGAATAAATTCACTGAACTCGAAACGGGCATGCATGCTTTGCCCAATAAACCGAAAGGAGAAACGACCAAGTAAACCGGTCTCGATGAGCATCTTTTTAATGTGGGCAAACATAACAGATGAAAATCAATACCAAATATTGATAATAATCAGTCGGTGCCATATGAAGACTGTCATGTTCGTATGTGACGAACATCAGATGAAGAAATGTTATAAGCTTAATCTTCTTTATGCAGCTGTATCAAATAATCGAACAGGTTTGTTTCTGTACCAATGCCTAATTTTTTACGTAACCTGTAACGACTGATCTCAACACCACGCACAGATATATTCATCAGTTGTGCAATTTCCTTCGTGCTTAAATTCATGCGCAGATAAGCACAAAGTTTTATTTCATTATTGGTGATGGAAGGATGTGTTTCTTTTAAGCTTACAATAAAGTCGCTGTGAACTTTATCAAAATGCTTGGTGAAGTTTTCCCACTCTTTATCCATGTTGTCATCTTCCCCAACCGACTTCATCATTTTCTTAAGTTCACCCACTGCCTGCGGGTTATCCGATACTCTCATTACATGAGCCAGTTCGGTTTTTATTTTAGTTAGCAGCTCACCTTTCTTTACAAGATGCATGGCCGAAGATGCCAGCTCAGAATTTTTGAAGTTTATTTCGGCTTCCAGTTTTTCATTCCGCAACGTTACAAGTTCACTTTCCGTTTTGCTTCGTTCAAGATCGTAGATGTATTGCAGTCGCTTTTGTTCTTCATCATGTATAGCCTGTTGCTCTTTAAATTTCTTTTGCTGCCACTTAAATAAAGCAAACACTGCTGCAGTAAGCAACAGAGCATAAAACAGGTAGGCCCAAATTGTTTGATACCATGGCGGCAACATTTCAAATGAATACACAGCCGCTTCCGATTCATTGCCGAGATTGTTGCGCACTTTCACTTCAAACTTATAATTTCCTGCAGGCAGGTTGGTGTATTCTTTTTCTGTGCGTTTGCTCCATTCGCTCCAGTTATTATCGAATCCTGTTAACCGATAACTATATTCAAGATTTGATTGCAGGCCAAATAAAGGCGACGCAAAATCGAACCTGATTGTTTTCCAACTGTTGCCGACGCTGCGCACATCTGCTTTGTCCTGCAATTGTTTTTCATTCACTGCTTTAAAGTAACCGCCAAACAAAAGACTATCTGTTTGGTTGATGATGCGTACAGCACGTATCTGCACATTCAGGTTAGTAGCAGTTTGTTTGTATTTTTCATAGTTGATATGATAGAACCCCTTTTCACCCCCAAGAAATATATTCTGTTCATTTACTGCATATAAAAATTCAAACCCGCTTAGCATTTTTGTATTTAACTCAGGCAGGTAAATCACCGCAGGTTCCTTTCCTGAAAAATCCATTACACCCAATGTCTTCTCATGAATAAACCAAATGTTTCCAGTAGCATCTTCTTTTAAATAACGCACACTCTGGTTGCCAATGATCTTTTGATAAAAAGCAGAAGGCTGAAACTTTTTTGTTTTTTGATCGAACACATAAACACCTTTTTCAGTGGCCACCAATACTTCATTCTTTACTTTATAAACATGGTTGTTTAAAATGGAAGGCAACCCGTGCTGTTGCGTATAAGTTGTTACGGAATATTTTCCCTCGGGCGACTGCACTACTTCATAAACGCCGTGATAGGGATGCGATATCCATATATGATCGTTCTCATCAATGGTTACAAATCTTGATGATTCAACAAAGCCGGGTACTGCTCCGGCTGATGTAAATTGACCGTTATCATAATTGAAGAATTGTAAATTCTTATATGTCCCTGATACGATCTTTTGTGCGGGGAACGTGGATGAAAGCGGGACGAAATTCCAAAAACCTGCATCGTATGAAAAGGGAACAGCCGTATTATCCTTAATGATAAACGCACCTTCATGATGGCCCAGTAACAGTTGGTTATTGATTTGCGCCATGCCCCAGGTTTGCCCCTTTGTATTATTTACGGGTTGAAAGTTGCCCTTACTAAAACTAAGATCGTTCACCTGCTGCAAACCCACGCTATACAAACCATTTGATGTGCCGGTATAAAGCCGGTTATTGTATACCATGGCCGTATAACCTGAACCATCCTGGCCAAATGGCGTAATATGTTTAATGGAACTGTTGTACGCAATGAAATCAATGCCATTATCAAGACCCAGCCACAGGTTACGTTGATTGTCGAGAAAAATACTCAGCACATTGTTATTCTGTAATCCTTCTGCCTTCGAAAAACTTTGAATAATGTTTCCCTCCAGATCGATAATGTAAACGCCGCTGTTATTTGTAGCTAAAGCCAGCCACTCCTTATTAATAGCTATAGACGAATAAATACGTTCATTCTGAAACAAACTGTTATTGGCCGAAGAAAGCTTCGAAACTGTATTGCCGGCCAGTTCAAAAATGCCATTCTTAACTGTGGTAATGAGCATGCTGTCTTTACCGGCAGGCAAAATGCCGGTAACAGCATCATTCGGGAGAGTAATGCCAGCTGTTTGTATCGTGGTCATTACGTTATTCTCAAACTGAAGCAAGCCGTTTACAAAATCGTGGGCCATGAGCCTTCCATTACAAATGCCCATGTACGACCATTCTGAAACTGCCCGGTAAGTGGCAACGGCCTCGTTGCTGAACTTGAAAATTTTTGTTGAAGTACGGAAGAATACATCCTTTTTATACGTAACGATATCCCATACATCACCAAAGGACTGGTCTTTTGCCGGAATAAATTTGTTGAGGGGATGATAGACCAGTTTCCCGTTTTCAGCCGGGGCAAAATAACCAAGTTCATCCTGGCCGCCCACATATATATTATTGTCAGTACCCACTTCAACAGAACGCACATTGGTGCGGTTGGGCAAGGGGTAAAGTGTCCAGTAACGGCCATCGAAGCTCAACAGACCTTCATTGTTGGCGATGTAGATGATACCGTTCTTATCCTGCTTAATATCCCAGTTCTGAAGGCCGGCGGCGTACGATTGTTTCGAATAATTGATTACATCAGGCAGGCCAATTGTGTTTTGGCCCAGGCCAAAAATGGGTAATAACAGGAAGAACAAAATTTTCTTCATGAGCAGGCATCGTAATTGAAAAGTGAATGTAGGGAATTTCTGATGATGTAGTAATGATGTAGTAGAAAACGATTGAAAATCAGTTTATTGAATTTTTTGATGTAGTAATGATGGGGCATTTTATTTCCATGCTGTAGAGGTTGGTAATAATTTTAGGTTGTTGATTTTCCCTTCGATTATTTAAAAACTAAAACGATTGCTTTATGAAATGTAAGTACACAATTCTGTGTCTTGTAATTTTCCTCGGCATTTTTCTGCAGCAGTCTTTCGCACAGAGTTTATCTGTTTCCGGAAGCGTAAAAAACAAAGCAACTGGTGAGCCCTTGGTTGGCGCAACCGTGCAGGTTGAAGGTACTTCTGCTTCTACCTTAACCGATGCTGCAGGCCGCTTCACAATTTCAGCAGCCCGTGGATCAGTATTGCTGGTTACTTATACCGGGCTGGCCGATTTCCGTTACACCGTTACAGGCTCGGGTGCAGCCGATATTCAATTAGAAGAGAGTACCACTGCTAACCTCAGCGAGGTAATTGTAGTAGGCTACGGTACACAAAAGGTCACAAAAGTTTCAGGTGCTATTTCCACTATTAAGGCAGCTGATATTGAAAAGCTGAAACCTGTGCGTACAGAAGAAGCGTTGCAGGGCCGGGCATCAGGTGTAAACGTAATTCAAAGCGGATCACCAGGCTCAAAGCCTACCGTGCTCATCCGTGGTATTCCTTCTTTTTCGGGAACTGACCCGGTGGTGATCATTGATGGTGTGCCTCAAACATTAACTGATTTTAATTCCATCAACCCATCTGATATAGAATCCATCAACGTATTAAAAGATGCGGCTACCACTGCTATTTATGGTGTAAAGGGTGGTAACGGTGTTATTGTGGTAACTACGAAGAGCGGTCGCAAAAATCAAAAAACAGAAATCACGCTCAGCAGCAACTATGGTGTACAACAGGTGATGAACACAATTGGTGTTTTAAATGCAACTGAATATGCCGCCATGCTTAATGAAGGTAGCGTTACCGCAGGTGGTAATCCCATCTTCCCAAATCTTTCAACAGTAGGTGTAGGTACCAACTGGCAAAAGGAAGTATTCAAAAATGCAACCTTCCAAACGCATACCATTTCTGCACGTGGTGGAAGCGATAAAATGTCGTACTTCCTGTCTGCAGGTTATCTGAATCAAGGTGGTATTGTGGGAGGAAATGATAAATCGAGATTTAACCGTGGCAACTTTACAGCCAACCTCTCATTTAATCTTACATCAAAACTTAAATTCATTTTAAATACCACCGCTACATTGCTTGATGGAAGAGGCATACAGGAAAACTCTTTCAACAGCGTGTTGGGTAGCGCTCTGAATTTTGATCCTACTGTTTCGGTATTAAACACTGTACCTAATACAATTGGTAAATATGGATATAGCAATTTACTGTTATCAGAGATTTTTAATCCGCTTACAAAACTGGATAATACGTTTAATAAGAATGTAGGCAACAAGCTGTATGGTAAGTTTGAAATGCAATACACTGTTATTAAAGATCTTGTTCTTACAAGCCGTTTCGGGTATACAAAGTATGATGGCAATTCAAAGAGCTTTACACCATTGGTGTTTTATGGTCCGTTGAATGTTGAGAACAGTATGAATGCCGATGGCTCACAGGTAACAGGACGTTTTAACAGCGTATCACACGAGAAG
>NZ_JBMQSG010000002.1:0-168307 GCF_057361365.1 Lacibacter sp.
GCGAAGAAATCACAATCGAGTTCCTGCACATCAATATCTAAATGCACGGTTGATTGCGCCCCATCGAGCATTACAACTGCACCAACTTTATGCACTGCATCAATAATTTCTTTTACAGGGTTGATAGTACCCAGCGAATTTGATGCATGTACCACAGAAACCAGTTTCACTTTTTCATTCAAGAGTTGATGAAACTTTTCCATGATCAATTCACCATTATCATTCACAGGAATTACTTTCAGCTTTGCACCCGTCATTTCAGCGATCAGTTGCCAGGGAACAATATTGCTGTGGTGTTCCATGCCGCTGATGATGATCTCATCACCTGCTTTTAGATTGGTGCGTGCCCATGTGTATGCAACAAGATTGATGCTTTCTGTAACGCCTCTTGTGAAAATAATTTCTTCACGCTGTTTGGCGTTGATGAATTGCTGTACTGTATCTCTCGTTGCTTCGTAAGCGGCAGTTGCTTCTTCAGCCAACGAGTGAATACCACGATGAATATTAGCGTTGTAGTTTTTATAATAATCTGCAAGCGCATCAATGACCACCTGTGGCTTTTGCGTTGTTGCAGCATTATCAAAATATACTAATGGCTTTCCTTTAACCAACCGGTTTAACACCGGGAAGTGTTGACGGATAGCCTTTACATCAAAAGTTATATTTTCTAAAGTTTCAACCATTTTTTATTTTTTACCGCTGAGAACCAAAAATGTTTCAGCGAATGAACTTGGTGAACCTTTTGCAATCTTTGTGCCTTTGTGGTTCAATCAAATTTCAAAATCCAACCGCTCAGAAATGATCTTGTCGACATACTGTCGGATCGGCTCCAATTCTATCTTCTCCAATATTTCAATTGCGAAGGCATGCAGCAACAACGCTTTTGCAGCTTTATCACCAATACCTCTTGCCTGCAAATAAAATAAAGCATCTTCATCGAGGCGACCAATGGTACAGCCATGTGAACATTTTACATCATCAGCAAAAATTTCCAGCTGCGGTTTGGTGTTCACTGTTGCGGTATCGCTCAATAAAATATTTTTATTGCTTTGATAAGCGTTTGTCTTTTGTGCATCCTGACGAACAAAAATCTTGCCGTTGAAAACAGCTGTTGCATTTTCATCAATAATGCCTTTGTACAGTTCATTACTCAAACTGTTTGGCATCTTGTTATCAACGACGGTATGATTATCGACATGGGTGTCGCCCTTCACACAATACAAACCGTACATATTGCTTTGGCAACCCGGCGCTTCCAAAATAAAGTTGAGGTTGTTACGAATCACACCGCCATTGAGTGTAATGGTTACCGAATTCACCTTGCTTACTCCCAACTGACGCACATGCGTTGTTTTTACACAACTGCTGTGACTGTCTTCGTTCTGAATTTTATATAAATGCACCTGTGCATTTTCTTCCACAACAATCTCGGATATCTTATTGATAAATGAATCGCTGGTGCCGATGGTTACTTCTTCTTCAACGATCTTTACTTCTGCATTCACAGCAACATGAATTAACGTACGTGGTTGCGACAATACATTTTCTGTTCTTGCATCGTTGATATAATAGCAATACAAAGGATGCTCCACCGATTTATTTTTCTTTACAGAAATAAACAAACCCTGATATGCAAATGCATTGTTCAATGCATTGATCCCGTCTTTATGGTAGTTAGCACTGTGACCAAGATTGCTGTCCACGATCGACTTGTATTCTCCTTTTACTGCTTCACTCAACGGAAGTAATACCAATTCATCAACCGATGAACGGATGGTAGAAAGTTCTTCGTGGTAAATACCGTTCACAAAAACCAACTCATTTGCATCTTCATTGCCCGGCAAACGAAACTCATCCACATCTTTTGCAGTGATTGCCGTAGCGCCTTCAGCATAAGAAAAATCTTTGTTGAGTATAGCACTGATACGTGTGTACTTCCACTCTTCGTGCTTTACCGTAGGGATACCCTGCTCATTGAACAGCTCCAATCCTTTTTGACTCAACGCTTTTAACGAACCATTCCCGCTGAATGATTCTTTGCTGAGTTTATCCTGTATTAACCTTTTTAATTCTGACATGGCCTCACCCTCGGTCCCTCTCCAGTAGAGAGGGAGGCCGAGCTTTGTTTTATTTGTTTATCAATTGTAATTAAGCATTTCAACTCTTGAATTTTAATCATCTGTAAGCTTCAATTAATTGGAGGCTTACAAATCCTCCCCTTTCGGGGGAGTTAGAGGGGGCTGTCTTACGCTTCTACTTCTTCTCCCAATTCTTCTTTAATGAAATCGTATCCTTTTTCTTCCAGTTCGAGTGCTAATTCTTTACCGCCTGTTTTTACAATGCGTCCTTTGTAGAGAATGTGTACATAATCAGGAACGATATAATCGAGCAAACGCTGGTAGTGCGTAATCACCAACGTAGCATTGTCTTTTGATTTGAGTTTGTTTACACCTTCTGCCACAATACGCAAGGCATCAATATCCAAACCACTATCTGTTTCATCCAGGATCGCCAGCTTTGGTTCAAGCATTGCCATCTGGAAAATTTCATTACGTTTCTTTTCACCACCACTGAAACCTTCGTTCAATGAACGGCTTAACAAAGCCTGATCAATATTCACAAGTTTCATTCTTTCTTTCATCAACTTTAAGAAAGCAACCGCATCCATTGGTTCCTGACCACGATACTTGCGGATCTCATTTACTGCTGTCTTTACAAAGTTGGTTGTGCTTACACCGGGAATTTCAATCGGGTATTGAAACGCAAGGAACACACCTTCACGTGCACGATCTTCAGGCGTAAGTTCCAACAGATCTTTACCTAAGAATTCAACACTGCCACCTGTTACTTCGTAATCAGAGCGACCTGCCAATACAGAAGCCAATGTTGATTTGCCACTACCGTTCGGTCCCATGATGGCATGAACTTCACCTGGTTTAATATCCAGATTAATACCTCTTAAGATTTCCTTCTCTTCAATCCTTGCCTGTAAATTTTTGATTGATAACATATACTTTGAAAATTGTGAATTTGAAAATTTGATTAACCAACACTTCCTTCTAATGAAATGGCCAAAAGTTTCTGTGCTTCCACAGCAAACTCCATCGGTAACTGATTCATTACTTCTTTAGCAAAGCCATTAATGATCAATGCAACCGCAGTTTCAGTATCCAAACCACGTTGGTTGCAATAGAAGATCTGGTCTTCACCAATTTTAGAAGTGGTGGCTTCATGCTCAACCTGGGCAGTGCTGTTCTTTACTTCGATGTACGGGAACGTATGTGCACCACATTTATCGCCAAGCAACAAACTATCGCACTGCGAAAAGTTTCTTGCATTGATTGCATTCTTACCTACTTGCACCAAACCACGGTAAGAGTTTTGACTGAAGCCTGCCGAAATACCTTTCGAAACAATACGACTACGTGTGTTCTTACCAATGTGCATCATCTTTGTACCCGTATCGGCCTGCTGATGATTATTGGTAACAGCAACAGAATAAAATTCACCCTGGCTATTATCACCTTTTAATATTACAGAAGGATATTTCCATGTAACAGCGCTACCGGTTTCAACCTGTGTCCAGCTGATCTTTGAATTAACACCTGCACAAATACCACGCTTGGTAACGAAGTTGTAGATACCACCTTTACCATCTTTATCACCGGGATACCAGTTTTGTACGGTTGAATATTTTACTTCAGCGTTATCCAATGCTACAATTTCAACCACAGCAGCGTGTAATTGATTTTCATCACGCATGGGAGCAGTGCAACCTTCAAGGTAACTTACATAACTGCCTTCTTCGGCAACAATAAGAGTACGCTCAAACTGTCCGGTATTTTCTGCGTTGATACGGAAGTAAGTGCTCAACTCCATCGGGCTTTTTACACCTTTTGGAATGTAGCAGAAACTACCATCGCTGAACACCGCACTGTTTAATGCAGAGAAATAGTTATCGGTCATCGGCACAACAGAGCCCAACCATTTTTTGATCAGCTCAGGGTGCTCCTGCACTGCTTCGCTCATGCTGCAGAAAATAATACCGAGCTCCGCCAGTTGCTTTTTAAATGTAGTTGCAATAGAAACTGAATCAATAACCGCATCCACCGCCACATTGCTTAAACGCTTTTGCTCGTCCAGCGAAATACCCAGCTTTTCGAACGTAGCCCTTAATTCAGGATCTACTTCATCGAGGCTGTTGAGGGTTTTCTTTTGCTTGGGGGCGCTATAATATTTAATAGCGTTGTAATCTACCTTGGGGTATTTTACATTGGCCCACTCAGGCTCAGTCATTTTTAACCAATGACGGTAGGCTTTCAATCGCCACTCCAGCATCCATTCGGGCTCTTTCTTTTTGGCGCTGATGAAACGCACAATGTCTTCGCTAAGCCCGGGAGGCGCCTCGTCGGCTTCAATGTCGGTTACCCAACCATATTTGTACTCACTGAGGGCCGTTTGCTCCAGTGTATTGAGCATCTCACTCATAATTCGTTCTGTTTAGTCGTATTTTCAATGAATTTCAATCTGTACACAAAAGTACAGATTAATCTATACGAAAAAGTACAGATAGTATTCGAGATGCGGAAAAAGTTGACAATATGTGGAATTGGGCTTGGACACTGGGGTGGCCTGAACCTTTTGTCATTGGGAATTTGGGGTTCGAATCAAAGTATTCTAAAACCTAATACGGTCGAGCATTGTGCCCTACCGCTCCTTCATATTTTCATAACCTTCTAATCATAATGGCTTAACATTTGCCTTCTAGCATTGCCACTCAACTTTTAAACTTACATAATGAGAAGATCATTTTTACTCATCAGCAGCATTGTACTATTAAATGCCTGTTCAAAACTTAGTATAGAAGATAATTCACAGCAACAAAGCCCCGGCTTTGCGGCACGCCAGGAATCAACAACATTTTCAGAAATTGCCAGCCTTCCTATTGGCGGTGGATTAGGTGCTGCGGAAATCAGCGCCTACGACCATGAAACAAAACAGCTGTTCGTGGTAAATAATAGTGCTGGCAGCAACCGTGTTGAGGTTGTTGATTTCAGCAACCCCGCCAATCCATCAATTACCGGTTTTATCAATATCTCTATTTATGGTGGTTTTGTAAATAGCGTTTCAGTGAACAATGGCAGGCTTGCAGCTGCAATTGAAGCGGACGACAAAGTGGGTGCAGGCAAATTGGTTGTATTTAATACAAAAACTTACGAAGCTATTGCCAATGTTACAGTAGGATCATTACCTGATATGGTAACGTTCACACCCGATGGCAATTTTATTCTCACAGCAAACGAAGGTGAACCAAATGATGCTTACACAATTGATCCAATGGGTACAGTTTCTATTATTGATGTAAAGAATAATTATACTGCAACAACACTCGACTTCAGCAGTTTTGCATCAAGAGCAGTTGAATTAAAAGCAAAGGGTTTCCGTTTGTTCGGAAAGAACGCAAGCTTTGAACAGGATATTGAACCCGAATACATTGCTGTATCTCCTAATGGTAACACTGCGTGGGTTACGCTGCAGGAAAACAATGGGATTGCCAAGATCGATCTACCACAAAAACCATTACCGATATTTTTCCATTAGGTTTTAAAGATTACATCAACCCCATGAATACAATTGATCCCAGCGATCAGGATGGCGGAATCAACTTTGGCGCATGGCCGGTAAAAGGAATGTATTTGCCTGATGCAATTGCAGTAAACAATCATAACGGTGTGCCGTTTATTTATTCAGCTAATGAAGGCGATGTAAGAGAGTGGGCAGGAATGACACCTGTTGAAGTACGTCGTGCTGGTAATGCATCAGTTGTATTGGATCCTGTTGCTTTTCCTAATGCTGCTGCATTAAAAACAAATGCCCAACTGGGACGATTAAATATTACAACAACTCTTGGTGATAAAGATGGCGATGGTGATTATGATGAATTGTATTCTTACGGTACACGTTCGTTCAGTATATGGAATGGATTAACAGGCGAGTTGGTTTACGACAGCAAAAATCAGATCGATACAAAGGCGGCGGAACTCGGAAAATATCCTGATGGCCGCAGCGATGATAAAGGCTGCGAACCTGAAGGTATTACTATTGGTCGTGTAGGGAACAACAACTTGTTATTCGTTGGTTTGGAAAGAGCGAATGCGGTAATGATTTATGATATTACGAATCCAACAAAACCAGTTTTCAAACAGTGGCTCAATACTGGCGTGGGGCCTGAAGGCGTTTTGTTTATTGCAGCCGATAAAAGTCCAAACGGTAAAAGTTTATTTATAGCCAGCAGCGAAACAGATGGTTATATTAAAGTATATACAACCAACTAATAAAGCATCTTACCCCAAAAATGAAAAGGCCACATTACTGTGGCCTTTCTAATTTATGCTAATTGATGAATATTATTTCTGCGGTTCGAGTAATTTAAAGAACTGATCCAATTGTGGAAGAATTACAATTCTTGTTCTTCTGTTGAGTGCTTTACCTTCCTGTGAATCGTTTGTACTTACAGGGTGATATTCACTACGACCAGCTGCTGCCATTTTCGCCGGATCTAGTCCATATTCTTTTTGTAATAAACGTACTACAGTTGTTGCACGTTTTACACTTAAATCCCAGTTATCAACTAATGAAGCATTTCCACGGTAAGGCACATTATCGGTATGTCCTTCTACCATAAATTCTATGTCCGGTTGATTTTTCAACACCAACGCCACTTTACCTAACACCTCTTTTGCACGGTCGGTAATGGTATAGCTACCGCTTTTGAATAACAGCTTATCAGAAATATCGATATACACTACGCCTTTATCTACTTTAATGTTGATGTCTTCATCATTTATATTACCAATAGCTCCTTTCAGATTCATCACTAACACCATGTTGAGCGAATCTTTATAAGCCATTTGTTGTTGCAATGTTTGGATATATGCATCTTTTGCACCAATATTCTGAAGGGATTGTTTAATGCTTTCTGCCTGTTGTTTGGAAATAACAGATAAGTTTTCCAGTTGCATAATGGCTTGCGTGTAATTCTGTTTAATACGCTCCATCTCCTGGTTGAGATCCGTTACACGCTTGTTGAGATCTGCTTTTTCTCTTTCAAGCACTGATTTTTGATTATTACAATCGGTGAGACTTCCTTCCAATGTTGTATAGCGTGTTAAAAGTTGTGCATAATCATCCTGTGATTTTTTAAACTTCTTACTACTTACACAGGAGGTAAGCAGAACAACCGAACAAGCTATCGTAACGATGTAACTGACTTTCATAACATTTCCCTTTTTAAATACATGAATAATGATGTTGAAGCGCAGAAGTATAGCACAAGAATGTTTTTCCCAATGATCTTGGGACTGTCTTCATGTGCAAACAACAACACTTGTAAAGCACTTGCTTTACCTGCTATGCATCATGAATAAAAAACCTTGCCAAAAAATTAACAGCTAAGCATAAGAATCAGAAAACTATCTCAGGAACAGGGCTTTCCACCACTAATTTTCCTGCAGTTTTTGCAATAATTTCTTCGACAGATACGCCCGGAGCACGCTCTAATAATTTAAACCCGTTGAGAGTTATTTCAAGTACCGCAAGGTCGGTAACAATTTTTTTCACACATTTCTTTCCCGTTAAGGGCAATGTGCATTGAGGTAACAACTTACTTTCACCTTTGGGGTTGGTGTGCATCATTGCCACAATAATATTTTTTGCACTGGCTACAAGATCCATTGCGCCGCCCATACCCTTCACCATCTTGCCTGGAATTTTCCAATTGGCGATATCGCCTTGCTCACTTACTTCCATCGCACCTAACACAGTAAGATCAACTTTACCTGCACGTATCATTCCAAAACTTGTTGCACTATCAAAAAAGGCAGAGCCTGGTAATGTAGTGATGGTTTGTTTACCGGCATTAATGAGATCTGCATCTTCTTTTCCTGCAACCGGGAAAGGGCCCATGCCCAGCAATCCATTTTCACTCTGCAGTTCAACATGGATACCTGCAGGAATATAATTTGCAACAAGTGTGGGTATACCGATACCAAGGTTTACGTAGTAACCATCTTTTAATTCTTTGGCAATGCGTTGGGCAATTTGTTCTTTCGTTAATGGCATTATAAGCAATTTGAAAATTAGTTAATCTGAAAATTTGAAAATCCGTCAAATGCAAACACTACTATTTCATTTTCAAATTTTCAAATTGCTACATTGGGTATTATATTTCCTTTCTTACTGTTCGTTGTTCAATTCGCTTTTCATAGTTCGTGCCCTTGAAAATGCGGTGAACATAAATACCTGGGGTATGAATTTCGTTTGGATCTAACACTCCCGGCTCAACCAACTCTTCCACTTCTGCAATGGTTATTTTACCAGCCATGGCCATCATTGGATTGAAATTTCTTGCGGTGTCTTTAAAAATAAGATTACCCATTGTATCGCCTCTCCATGCTTTTACAATGGCATAATCAGCATCAAATGCATATTCAAGCAAATAATCTTTTCCATTAAAATTGCGTACTTCTTTTCCTTCGGCCACTTCAGTGCCCACACCGGCTGGTGTATAAATAGCAGGCATACCGTAACCGGCCGCCATGCAACGGGTAGCTAATGTTCCCTGGGGAATCAATTCCACTTCAAGTTCACCACTCAACAATTGGCGTTCGAATTCTGCATTCTCCCCCACATAAGATGAGATCATTTTCTTCACCTGCTTTTGTTTGAGCATTAATCCAATACCAAAATCATCTACTCCTGCATTGTTTGAAATACAGGTAAGATTTTTTGTTCCTTTCTTAACTAAAGCGGAAATACAGTTTTCGGGGATACCACACAAACCAAAGCCGCCAAGCATAAGCGTAGCGCCATCTTGAATGTCTCTTATTGCTTCATCGGCATTTGAAACAACTTTATTCATTGCAATCGAATTTGATTGCAAGATAAGCGAAGAAAAAATAAATGATGAGGATAAGTCAGCAGCGACTTACCTAAAAACCATTAAGCAGCTTCGAGGTACTCTCTTAATTCCTGCAACACTACCTGCACCGATGAATCGATTTCGGCAATTAAATCTTTTATACGTTCCTTTTCGCTGTTCTCAGAGATATTGCCTTTTTCGATCTGGATCACTTTGCTGGAAACATGTTCATTAACGCCTAAGATGCGTAATGTCGATTTCATGTTATGTGCCGTTTCTTTGATCAACTGCTGATCTTCTGCCGCAAAAGATTCTTGCAGGCGTTTTACTTCACCCGGCAGAAAATCGAATGCCTTGCTGAGCAAGTCTTGTATATTTTCTTTATTGCCACCTGTTAAGCGTTGCAGGTAATCAATATTCACCAGTTTCAATTGTGAATGCTGCGGAGTAATTGGTTCTGTGTCCCAATCGCTGTAATGATTGAGCAGTTCAAGCAGTTTGCGTTCATCAACAGGTTTGGTGAGGTATGCGTTCATTCCGGCGTTAATTGCATTTTGCTGTTCTGCACTTTGGCAAAAAGCACTCAGCCCGATGATAGGTGTTTGCATGTTTAACTCTGCTCGGATCTTTTTAGTGGTGTCGATACCACTTAAGCCCGGCATTTGAATATCCATTAAAATAAAATCGTAGCTCTTTTGTTTCAACAGCTGAAGAGCTGTTATGCCACTCTCAGCTTTGTCGAATAAAAATTTATGTTCAGCAAGCAAATAACCCATCAGGTCACGGTTCATTTCATTATCATCAACAATCAATATTTTTTTCTGTACAAGTTTTTCTTTATCAATAACGATCTCGGTTTCATTTTCAACTTCAACAGTTGCAGCGATGGTGTATGGCAGGAGCAATACAAACTGAGTGCCTTCGCCAGGCGCAGAAAACACTTCGATCTCACCGCCCTGCATTTCCACCAATTGCTTTACGATTGGTAACCCCAAACCTGTTCCATAATATTTTTTTGATGTTTTGCTTTCGATCTGGTAAAAGCGTTCAAACACATACGGGAGTTTTTCTTTATCAATACCAATGCCTGTATCGCTGACTATAAATTGTATCCATGCTTTTTCGCCTGATTGCTTCAATGTTTTTGCTGACACTGCTACATAGCCTTTTTCAGTAAACTTAATAGAGTTACCTGTAAGGTTCACTAATATCTGCATCAGCTTTCTTGCATCACCGGAAACACAACCGGGCAATTGATCATCAACCTCCACATGCAATGAAATATTTTTTGCTTCAGCACGGTTTTGCAATACAGTATTTAGATTACTCATCACCTGTTTTACATTAAACGGCTCATTCGAAAATTGAAAATGGCCTGACTCCAGTTTTGAATAATCTAACACATCGTTGATTACTTCCATCAAAAGATTACCAGAAATTTTCATTGATTGAATCCATTGTTTGGTTTCGGGAGCATGATCTTTTTTCATTAACAGGTTGGTGTAACCAATAATAGAATTCAATGGCGTACGCAATTCATGAGTTACGTTTGAAATAAACTGGTCTTTTACAAGTTGCGCCTGCTGCCCTTTTTGAATAGCAACTGATAATACATTGTTCAAGCGGTTTGTTTCAATCATTTTATATACTACAAGCAAAGCAATAAGCGACATGAAAATAAGAGAAACAATATTCCATTTGCGATCGAGGCTTACCATCTCTGCCTTTTCAATGGTAATTTTTTTATTCAACTGCTCGATCTTTATTCCCAACGCATTCACCAGTTCCTGCTCACCAAACGTAATTTCTTTAAAGGATGATTTGTAAGCAACGCTGTTGATCATTTCTAGGGCCCTTGACTGTCCCGCTGTATCATACATCGCAACAATATCCCGGTTTAACTGAATACGATTAGCTGCCTTGTGTACAAACACATTTACTAAGTATTTAGGAATATAACCTGCATAAGTACTTTTTACCTCCTGCAGATTTTTTTCAATCGCTACACTGTTTTTTGTAAAAGCCTCTTTCTTTTGAAGTTCGCCGGCCTGCACATAGTCTTCAAGGTTATGATCGCTTTGTGTAACAAGGAACATTGTTTTTTCAACGATCTGTTGATACTGCTGATGTTTAATAACAGAATCGTTTTGTGCAGAATGATCCTGAACAGATTGCAGTACGCTAGATTCAATGGCATAGTTTGCAATTATACCTCCAACTAAAATGATAGCGACAAATGTAAATGCAAGCACTTTTTTTAAACGGGGACGATCCCTAAGCAGGAGAAGAGTTGGTTTCATAGTACTGGATTTAGGATATCAGAATGAAAAATTACTTCTATTCTGATTCAAATCCAATCCTGCGTGCATGTTTTATCCCTATGAAGAATAAGTAAAAATACGAGTGCAATTACTATCAGCGTATCATTCGCCAGCACCAACGCTGCAGCTTACCTTCAAAATCAAAAGGGGTAGTAGCTTTGGTAATGTCTTTAATAATTGATGCCTGCAGTTCACTTTCATGCAATTCAAATTTTCTTGCATTGTTGCTGAAATACAAAACTCCGCCGGGCTTCATTGCTTTTAAGGTTTGGTTGATGAGTTCCACATGATCGAGCTGTATATCCAGGAAATCCTTCATTTTTTTACTGTTACTGAATGTAGGCGGATCCATTATCACCAAGTCGAAGCTGTTTGGCGTAAGTGTATCGAAATATTGTTTCACATCGGCCACAACAAATTTGTATTTCTTATGATCGATGAAAAAGTTTGCTTCAAAGTTTTTCTTTGCCCAATCGATATAAGTATTCGACAAATCAACAGTTACCACTTCTTCCGCCCCTCCTGCAGCTGCATACACACTAAACGAACCGGTATAGGCAAACAGGTTCAGTACTTTTTTATCTTTTGATTCATCCATCACCATCTTACGTGTAGTGCGATGATCAAGAAATAAACCCGTATCCAAATAATCGGCAAGATTTACCAAAAATTTCAACCCGTTTTCCTGCACTTCAAAAAATTCTTTCTCCTCAGCCGTTTTTTGATATTGCGATTGCCGATTGCTTTTTCTGCGGCGTTCCTTGGTATAGATCAACTCTTCATCCATCTGTAACACATCAGCAATTACATCCACTGTTCCTTCCAGCCAATCGAGATGTTCTTCATCCGTAAGATTATGTTTGGCTTTGTATTCGCTTACACAAACCATTGTATCATATACATCAATGCTTACCGGAAACTCAGGCAGATCTTTATCATATAAACGATAACAACTGATGCCCATTCTTTTGGCCTGCTTACTGCGGTGTTTGTGCACTTTGCTAAGCCTGTTATGAAACATTTTTAATTTATCGGAGAGCATAACGATGAGTAATGAGTGATGAATGATTAGTTTACAGCTTGGGTCTTGGACTTTACTTTGAATTTTAGATTTACCACTTTCGATTTTGCTAAAGTGCCAGCAGGCTACATCCACGGATATCGCTGTTATCCATACGGCCTAATACACGAAAGCTACCATCTTCAAATACTTCGCCAACATCATCGGTTGCTATAAAACTGGTTGAGTAAACATTGGCGAGGTCAATGATATTAATTGCCCCTTTACCGGATGTACGAATATGAAAAGGATCATCTTCATCACGCACCAGAATTTTCATCCATGGCGGGCATTGAAAAATACCACTACCTTTTGAATAAGCCTGACTAAGTAACTCGGTCATTCCATATTCTGAATGAATTGCTTCTAAGGAAAATGCTTCTTTTAATTTATGATGCACCTGTTCTCTTGTCATTTCTTCTCTTCTGCCCTTCATTCCTCCCGTTTCCATAATCATCGTATTCTTCAGCGGTAAATGATATTGCTCTGCAAAATCGAGCAAACCGAATGTAACGCCAATAAGAATAGTGGGCTGCCCATCTTTTTCTACCTGTTGCAACTTGTCGAATACCTCTTGGAAATTATTGAGATAAAATCCATTCATTGGATGATTACTCTTCTCCATTAGCTTTTGCACCATATACACCAGCGATGAATTGCCTCGTTCGAGATAAGAGGGCAACAGCCCAAGAAAGCAATATTTCCCAGGAGAACCGTATTGTAACTGAAATGCTCTCGTAAACGCATCTTCATACAACGAAAGACTTTTAACATAGTGCTTACTTTGTATAGTTTGAGATGTACCGCTGCTTTCAAAGATCGTTTCAGCAATAAACTCCGTGCTCAACACTTTGTGCGTTTTAAAAAAGTTGATAGGCAAAAAGGGGTATTTCTTAATACCAGAAATTTCAAGAGGTTCTATATGTAATGCTTCACAAAACGATCTGTAAACGCCGTTGTTTTTATACTGGAATTTAAACGATTTCTGCGCCAGCTCATTAAACCGGGTAACGCTTAACTCAAAAAGATTGTTAACAAAAGAAGGAATCAATTTTTTGGTGGGGTATTAATGCTTAAATTTGAAATAAGAACCTTGATGACATGAAAGCAAAACTATTATTTCTTTTTGTATTCGCTGCTTTGCTTGCAGGCTGCGGAAAAGATAAATATACAACCAAGCCACAGGTAGAAATTAAGTCGGTGAAACAAGGTAATATTCAATCGCAAACCGGCGTTTCAGGGAAATTTCTTGAGTTCGACTTAACTGTAACGGACAAAGAGGGCGATATCCAGAATCAAATTATTATCGACAAGTTAGATGCTCCTTCACCTGCCTGTCAAACAAATTCGCTTACCGATCTTATTTATACAATTCCCCAGTTTCCAAGCGAAGCCAACCAGAAAGTGAACGTTAAAGTAAAATTTTCGAATACGCAGATTCTAGGCTACGCTATTTTATCGGGTAACGATTGTACATCGGCCGACCACGTTGCAATATTCCGGTTCCGTGTCGTTGACAAATCGGGAGATACAAGCAATGCTGTGCAATCGGAACCCATTAAATTGGATTTTTAAGGATAGGTTGTAATGCGTTTTACCAGGTTTCTTCTTTTTTATCATATCGTTATTGCTGTAAGTGCCGCTACGCTTTGCATGCAAACCAAACTGTTCTATTCGCTTTTTGAATATCCCCTCACCCTTATTGCTTTTGTATTTTTTGCGACGTTGCTTAGCTATAATCTCCATTTTAGTTTTGCAGCAGGAAAAAGCAGCTCATCGGAGCAGTTGTTGTGGTTCAGGCAAGCAAAGAGCGCTACGTTAATTCTCAATATCCTCACACTTATTGCAACGCTTTGGTTTTGGTGGAAGATACGTAGCATCAATACACATATCATCCTGGCTATTATTTTCAATGCAGCTTATACAGCTCCCTTATTGCTAAAAAATCCAATTAAGCTTCCATCTATTCTCACCTTTATTAAAAGTTATTTTATTGGTTTTGTGTGGTCATATGCAACTGTTGTATTGCCACTTGCTTTTTTCAACGTGCAGCCAAATGTGAATGAAGTATTTCTTTTTATCAGCCGGCTTTTGTTGGTAGCACTTGCCACCATGATCTTTGATTACCGTGACCGCCTCCGGGATTTTGAAATGGGAGTTCATACCCCGGCCAATATCATGAACGAGCGGCAGTTCCAGGTGTTTTTCATTATTAATGTGATCGTCTATTCGTTTTCAGTGATATTCCTCGCAATCCGCTTTGAAACCTATCTTCATTTACTCCAATTAATTCCAGGAGTAGTTGCTATTTACCTGTTGCGGATTTCAAAAACACAGCACAGCGATTATTTCTACCTGGGTTGGGTCGATGGGCTTTTAATACTTTCTTCTCTTCTCAGCCTTTTCCTTCTATTGTAAGCTTCTTTCACGTTGGTAAAAAGTATGGTTAGCGGAGCTTTTTACAAGACGCTAAACCGTACATTTGCTGAAAGCATTAAAACGATGGCAAAAGCGAAGGCAGCAAAGAAAAAATCGATCATTACCGATACAGGATTTGAATTTTTAAAGAATTATCATAATACACATTCGCCTGTAGGTTTCGAAAGCAGTGGCCAAAAAGTATGGTTAGAATATTTGAAACCATATATCGATACACATTTTGTTGATCCATATGGCACAGCGGTGGGCGTTATTAATCCCGAACATTCATTCAAAGTAGTAATTGAAGCGCATGCCGATGAAATCAGTTGGTTTGTAAATTATATCAATCCTGAAGGGTTAATTTATTTGAAACGTAATGGTGGTGTGGATCATCAGATTGCTCCTGCTAAACGTGTATTCATTCACGGAAAGAAAGGAATTGTAAAGGCGGTATTTGGATGGCCTGCCATTCACACACGTTTAGGTGGCGATGCAAAAGAAACCCAACCACGTGTTGATAATCTCTGGCTCGATTGCGGTGCACGCAATAAAAAAGAAGTAGACGAACTTGGTATTAAAGTAGGTTGTGTTGTTACGTATGAAGAAGGTTTTGATGAGCTTGCTAATGATTATTATATCGCTCGTGCTTTTGACAACCGCATTGGTGGTTTTATGATTGCTGAGGTTGCACGTTTGCTGAAAGAAAATAAAAAGAAACTTCCTTATGGTTTATACGTGGTGAATGCAGTACAGGAAGAAATTGGTTTGCGTGGTGCTGAGATGATTGCTCGCCGTATTAAACCTGACATTGCCATTGTAACAGATGTTACACATGATACCACAACGCCAATGATCAGTAAAATTGTTGAAGGTGAAATTAGCTGCGGCAAGGGTCCCTCTTTGGCAACTGGCCCTGCAATCCATAATAAATTACTCGATTTCGTTACGGATATTGCTGAAAACAAAAAGATACCGGTACAATGGCGTTCGTTAAGCCGTAGCACAGGCACGGATACAGATTCGTTTGCGTATGCAAATGATGGTTGTCCATCGGTGCTCATCAGTATTCCTCTTCGTTATATGCATACAACAGTTGAAATGTTACATAGAAGTGATATAGAAAACACTATTCAACTGATGTATGAAACATTGCTGGCCTTAACTCCAAAAACCAATCTTCGTTATCTATGATGCAACTGTTATATCTTGATCCGGGAAGCGGCAGCTACCTTATACAGGTAATTATTGCTGCAGTGTTGGGTGTGATCTTTTATTTTAAGAGCGGATGGAACTGGATCAAAAGCTTCTTTGTAAAAACACCACCCAAAACTGAAGAGGAAGAGAATGAGTCAACAACAGATTAATCAGCATCCTGCTTCATTTCGTGATCCTTCCGGTTTTATTTATAATAAGGATGGAACGATCTATCGCTTCGTTTCTTCTTCTTATAGTAAAAATTATGATCTTTTGATGAAGAGCGGTCTTGCAGATGAACTACTCAAAAAGAAATTACTACTTCCCTTTACTGAGCTTTCTGATAATCATACGGAAAAGCCCGATTGGTACAAGACATTACAACCAAAACAACTTCCTATTCTTTCTTATGCATGGGAATGGAGTTTTGAACAGCTGAAAGATGCTGCTTTAACTACACTCAACATTTGCAAGCTGGCTTTGCAAAAGGGAATGATCCTGAAAGACGCAACGCCAACAAATGTGCAGTTGGTGGAAGGGAGATTTACTTTGATCGATACTCTTTCATTTGAAACCTACAATGAAGGTGAAGCCTGGGTTGCCTATCGACAATTTTGCGAATGTTTTTTAAATCCGTTGCTCGTTGCTGTTCATACCGGAATGGAAGTACACAAACTCATGTTGAGTTATCCCGATGGCGTACCAGCTGCTGTTACTTCCAGTTTGCTTCCTTTCAAAACAAAATTCAAAGCTTCGATTTACCTGCATGTTCATTTACAGGCAAAGCTTGCGGGAAAGCAATCAGCAGGGCAAAAGCAAACAAACACGAAGATTTCAAAGAAGAATATTGAACAAATATTAGAAAGCCTGCATAGCTGCATAAGCTACCTGGCCTTGCCACCAAGGACCACCACCTGGAATAATTATTATTCTGAAACAATATTAAGCGAACAATATTTTGCTGAAAAGCAAAAAGCAGTGAGCTCAATTTTGGAAAGCCTTGAATACAATTCTGTTCTTGATTTAGGTGCCAACGAAGGCGAGTTTTCGTTGTTATGTCGAAAAGAGGCAATGGTCATTGCAACTGATTTTGACAGTGATTGTATCAACAGGTTCTATACCCGTCTAAAAAAGGAGAAAAGATCAAATATTTATCCCTTTGTGATCGATCTTTCTTACCCCTCACCATCAATGGGCTGGATGAATGAGGAACGCCCGGCTTTTTTTAATCGCACTAAAGTAGATATGTGCATGGCTTTGGCATTAATACATCACTTGGCTATTGCAAAGAATATTACATTTGAACAGCTGGCAAGTTTTTTTGCATCTATTTGCAATGTGCTGGTTATTGAGTTTGTGCCGAAGAGTGATGCCAAAGTGAAGGATATGTTGAATTGGCGGGAAGATATATTTGATCATTATACTGAAGAAGAGTTTGAACGAGCATTTGAGAAGAGGTTTCTGAAATTGCAAAGTTTAATCATCCCAGGGTCGAACAGAACAATGTTCTTGTATAGAAAAAGATAACTTTATTATGCCCAGTCTCTTTCAAAAGACAAAACAAGTAATCGGAAACTATCCGCTCTTTTTATTCCTTTTGCCTGTTTTTTTTATTTACAGTGGTTACAATGAGCTATTTGGATTTCTTTCTTTTCATTTTGTTCTTCTTAATCTCACAATTATCTCAGCCTCTGTTTTTGCAATTTACTTTATCTCTCTTTTTTTCCTGAAGGCAAAAACTAAGGCTGCAATTTTTACGTTTTTTATTGCCCTTGTTTGTCTTACGTTTGGGTACATTATAGACAGCATAAAAAACGTTGAGTCACTCCAATTCTTCGCCCGATACATTTTTCTCATACCTGTCATACTTATTTTGTTTGTAATACTTTTTTGGACAGTTAAAAGAAAAGAAGTGTCGACGGGTTTCTATACATTTCTTAATCTGTTGTTTTTAATTCTGATTCTAAGCGAAATTCCTAACAGCATTAAGCGTTATCGATTAGATAAGAGTGTGCATAACCTGATTGATTTTCGATTTTCGGTGGCAAATGAATACGCTGCTGCTAGCCAGCAAATTGATTCGCTTAAACCCGATATCTATTTTCTCGTCTTTGATGCAATGGCAGCTTCAAAAAGTGTAGAACATGCCACCGATAAAAACATTACTCATCTCGACAGTTTCTTAACCAGTAAAGGATTTTATCTCGCTTCTGATGCGAGGGCAAATTACAACTGGACAATACATTCACTTTCTACTACCTTAAACATGGAGTATCTGCCTCCATGGATTGCACCTGTAATGAATGATTTAAAGGTTTATTTCTGGGGTTCGTCATCGTTTAAAGACAATTCATTATTCAGAATATTGAGAAAAGAAAATTATGCAATCAATAGTTTTCAACCCATTTCCTTCGAAAATGAACAATGGCCAGGTCATCCATATTTCTATTCATTGAAAAAATATCACTACTCATTCAAAACTCTTCCGGGCCGTGTGTACAAAGACATTTTCTGGAATTACACCAGAATTGATATTGATTTTATCCATAAACAGCAATTGCAATCTTTGACTCAAAGAAATTTAAATAAAAAACATGATTTCGATACCACAATTGATCTTGTTAAAAAATCATGCAGCACTAAAAGTTCTCCTAAGTTTATCTACGGACATTTTATGCTACCACATGATCCCTATGTATTTGACAGCACCGGCAGGTTAAAATCTCCAGGAGAAACAGTTGTGCGAACCATTAAACAAGATTTGGAGGGCTATTATCAGCAGCTTAAATACACAACTATTGTAATCCGTGATTTGGTTACTTACATTCAGACTAATAACAAAAAAAACACGATCATTATTGTTGCCGGAGATCATGGTTTTAAAACTAAAGAAGCCAGGCAAGAAGGTTATACATTCAATAATTATTCTGCGTTCTATTTTCCCGACAAAGATTACAGCACACTCTACAAGTCAGCATCGCCTGTCAATACATTTCGATTTGTTTTGAACAAATATTTTAACGCAGGTTTGCCACTACTAAAAGATAGTAGTTCTTTAGTTGTACCCGAAGCAAAAGAAACAATTAGGAAATCAGAAAAGATACTCCCAACTCATACCCCTTCAACCCCAAACCAATAATACTTCCTGCAGCTTTTGCACTTACATGAGAAAGTTTACGAAATTCTTCTCTTGCATGCACGTTTGAGATGTGCACTTCCACTACGGGCGTTGTGATAGCAGCAATAGCATCGCCAATGGCAACAGAAGTATGTGTATAACCACCGGGATTCATAATGATACCATCATATGAAAAACCCACACGTTGTAATTCGTTGATCAGCTCACCTTCAACATTACTTTGATAGTAATGAAATTCAACTTCCGAAAATTTCGCTTTCAGTTCTTCAAAATATTCTTCGAATGATTGATTACCGTACACACCCGGCTCACGTTTGCCAAGCAAATTCAGATTAGGCCCATTAATGATGGCGATCTTCTTCATGGCATAAATATAAAATAAAAAGCCCCGAAGTAAATTCGGGGCTGCTATTAATTTAAACTGCCTTTGATCATGCTGATGAAATCATCAAACAGGTAACGGCTGTCATGTGGGCCAGGCGTGCTTTCAGGATGATATTGAACCGAGAATGCAGGACGATCTTTCAAACGAATACCTTCAATCGATTCATCATTCAGGTTCACGTGAGTAACCTCAACATTGTCTGCTTTACGCACAGATTCGGGATCAACACCAAAACCATGATTCTGGGTTGTGATTTCGCACAAACCTGTAATCAGGTTTTTCACAGGGTGATTTAATCCACGATGACCATGGTGCATTTTAAACGTAGTGATATCATTTGCCAATGCCAGCAATTGATGGCCAAGGCAAATGCCGAATGTTGGTTTCTTTTCGTCAATAATTGCCCTTACGGTTTCAATTGCATAATCCATACTTGCTGGATCACCGGGACCATTTGAAATAAAATAACCTGCGGGGTTAAACGCTTTTAGTTCTTCGATCGTGGTTTTTGCGGGAAACACTTTCAGATACGCTCCACGATCAACCATACACTGGAGGATGTTGAGTTTTGTACCATAGTCCATTACTGCAATACGTACGGGAGAATTTTCATCACCCACATTGTAAGCCTCTGTTGTGCTTATTGTGCTTGCCAGCTCCAATCCTTCCATTGAGGGCACTTTCGCTAACTCTTCTTTCAACTTTGCTTCATCCAATATTTCGGATGAAATGATACAGTTCATTGCACCTTTTGTACGTACATGTGTAACAAGTGCTCTTGTATCAATGTCTTCAATGGAAACAATATTTTGCTCTTCAAGATATTGCTGCAACGATTTGTCAGCAGAGTACCTTGAATAACGATCTTCGAGATTACGACCAATAAGGCCTTTGATTTTTACACTATTGCTTTCTACATCTTTGATATATGTGCCATAGTTACCAGTGTGCACATTATTCATGATAACTACCTGGCCGGTATAACTGGGATCTGTAAATACTTCCTGGTAACCTGTCATGCCTGTATTAAAGCAGATTTCACCAGTAGTGGTACCGATCTTACCAAATGCTTTACCGTAAAATACATTGCCATCTTCCAACATCAAGATAGCGGTTTGAGTTCCTGTTGGCTTATGTGGTTGTGTCATAATTAAGTGCAAAATAAAAGAGGCAGAGCCAAATGGCCTGCCTCTGTATCAGAAAATTTTCAACATTTAATTTACTCAGCTGATTTTTCTTCTGTTTTTTCTTCAGCAGCAGGCACAACAGCTTCCGCTGCAGCATCAGCTTTCTTCTTCGCACCACCCGCACGACGGGTTTTCTTAGCAGGGGCAGCAGCTTCACCTTTTCCTTTACCGTAGATTTCGTTGAAATCAACGAGTTCAATCATGGCTTTTTCTGCGTTATCACCTACACGAATTCCCAATTTCAGTACACGTGTGTAACCACCCGGGCGACTTGCAATTTTCTCTGCAACTGTGCTAAACAACTCAGTAACAGCTTCTTTGTTTTGTAAGTAACTGAACACAACACGACGGCTGTGAGTTGAGTTATCTTTTGCCTTGGTGATCAATGGCTCGATCCATGTACGTAAAGCCTTCGCCTTAGTTAAGGTTGTAACAATACGCTTGTGCTGGATCAGCTCAATTGCGAGGTTAGTCAGTAACGCTTTTCTGTGAGAAGCGGTACGTCCTAAATTTTTGATTTTGTCTCCGTGACGCATGACGTTTGAATTTAGAGTCTTGTACCGTGTCAGGAATTACAAGACTAAGTTTAAAAAAATACTCAGCTGCAATACTGCAGCTGAGTAAAAAATATTAATCGATATTATCTAATCCCATTTTGTGAAGATCCATACCGAAGTGTAAGCCTCTTTCGCCTAACACCTGCTCAATTTCAGCCAAAGATTTCTGACCGAAGTTGCGGAACTTCATCAAGTCTTCCTGTTCGTACTGAACCAACTCACTTAATGAATTGATCTTCGCAGCTTTTAAGCAGTTGAAGGCACGTACTGAAAGATCGAGATCTTCCAAAGGTGTTTTCAATACCTTACGCAGTTGCAGCATTTGCTCATCAACCACATCTTCTTTCTTCTCTTCCTTATTATCAAACGTGATGTTTTCATCAGTAATGATCATCAGGTGCTGAATAAGAATACGGCTTGCTTGTTTTACTGCTTCTTCCGGATGAATAGTACCATCCGTAACAACGTCCATTACTAATTTTTCGAAATCAGTACGTTGTTCCACACGAGTATTTTCGATCAGGTACTTTACGTTTTTAATGGGTGTAAAGATTGAATCAGTAGCGATGTAACCAAATGGAGCATCTTTTGGTTTGTTATCCTCTGCAGGAACATAACCACGGCCCTTTGCAATGTTGATTTCGATATCAAGCTTTGCACTCGGATCCATTGTGCAGATGAGCAACTCAGGGTTCATTACTTCAAAGCTCTGAGTAGCTTCGCCAATATTTGCAGCAGTAAATTCTGTTTTGTTTTTCAGGCTCAAAGTAACTTTCTCATGAGCAATGTCATGTTCAACTTTCTTTTTAAAACGAACCTGTTTCAAATTGAGGATGATTTCCACAACGTCTTCGCTGATACCTTTTACAGTAGCAAACTCGTGGTCGGCACCTTCTATTTTAATACCGGTAATTGCATAACCTTCCAATGAATTCAGCAATACACGGCGCAGTGCGTTACCAATAGTAACACCATAACCGGGTTCAAGCGGACGAAATTCAAATTGTGCTTCAAAATCACTTGCTTTCTGAAGAACAATTTTGTCGGGTTTTACGAAATTCAAAATAGCCATATTGAAGTTTCTGTTTTACATTTTTGAATTGACTGATCATTGATGAACACATCGCTGATCATTCATTATTACTTGCTGTACAATTCCACGATCAGTTGCTCCTTGATATTTTCAGGAACACTTTCACGCTCAGGGTAGGCAATAAACGTACCCTTCATTTCAGCTTCGTTGTAATCGATCCAGTTAAACTTAGGATTCTTACCTTTTGCCGGACTTGTTACAGAAGTGTTATCCTTGCTCTTGTCTTTCAAGCTAACGACATCACCTGGTTTCAATTGGAAAGAAGGAACATTCACAACATACCCGTTTACAGTAACGTGCTTGTGGCTTACCAGCTGGCGAGCAGCAGGGCGGCTAGGAGCAATACCTAAACGATAGATGGTATTATCCAAACGAGCTTCGAGGAGGCGAATCAGGTTTTCACCAGTTACACCTTTCAAGCGTGCAGCTTCTTCAAATGTTTTACGGAATTGCTTCTCTAATACACCGTAAGTGTATTTAGCTTTTTGTTTTTCACGCAGCTGTAAAGCGTATTCACCTAAAGTTTTACGTTTACGTTGTGCGCCGTGTTGGCCGGGAGGGTTGCTGTTTTTACCCAACCATTTGCCATTGCCGAGGATTGGCTCACCGAAAATACGGGAGATCTTGGTCTTAGGACCAGTGTAACGTGCCATAGTTTTTATTCATTTACGCTTTTTTGTACCGGTTCTCTCATCAGTAAAAGCGTTAAAAATTAATGAGGAACCCTTTAATAAAATGAATGAATCTTGGCGATTCAAATATGTCTGGACAGATGCGTAAAACGCACCGATCAATTAAACTCTTCTCTTTTTAGGGGGACGACAACCGTTGTGTGGTAAAGGAGTAACGTCTTTGATCATAGCTACTTCAATACCTGATTGTGATAAAGCACGGATAGCGCTTTCACGACCAGAACCAGGTCCTTTTACAAATACATCAACACGTTTCACACCCGCATCAAAAGCAACTTTTGCAGCTTCTGCAGATGCTACCTGTGCAGCATAAGGAGTGTTTTTCTTAGAACCTTTAAAGCCCATTTTACCGGCGCTGCTCCAGGAAATAACTTGTCCTTGCTTGTTTGTTAAACTAATAATGATGTTGTTGAAAGTGGCACTGATATGTGCGTCACCATGTGCATCAACCTTTACAACTCTTTTTTTGGCGGCTGCCTTAGCGCTCACCTGTTGTGCTTTTGCCATAATTGAAAACCGAGGTAATCTATTTGTTTAAAAATTATCCCGATTTTTTCGGGACCAGATCAACGCTCCATCTACACCGTGATATCTGCTGTTAACCTGTAAGAACTGGTGTATATAGAAAAGTCGAAAGCTGTTAGCGTTTTGCTACCAGCTTTCAACTTAATTCTTATTACTTCTTAGCTGCTTTCTTCTTACCTGCAACTGTCTTACGTTTACCCTTACGTGTGCGACTGTTTGTCTTCGTACGCTGTCCACGAACTGGTAATCCTTTACGGTGACGTAAGCCACGGTAGCAAGCAATATCAAGCAAACGCTTGATGCTCATTTGCACTTCACTACGCAACTGACCTTCTACTTTGAACTCGTTGGTGATAACGTTACGAATTGAATTTAATTCGTCATCGTTCCACTGGTTCACTTTCTTGTTAACATCAATACCTGATTTCTCAAGGATGTAACGAGCAGTAGCAGGACCAATACCATAGATATAGGTAAGACCAATCTCACCTCTTTTGTTTTTTGGTAAATCAACACCGGCAATACGAGCCATAACTTATTTTACTTTTATTGTTCTTGTTTGTTTTTAATCAGCAACGATTACCCCTGACGCTGTTTAAAGCGAGGATTCTTTTTGTTGATCACATACAGACGGCCTTTTCTTCTTACGATCTTGCAATCTGCACTGCGTTTTTTAATTGAAGCTCTAACCTTCATCTTATTTGTTTTTTTCTATTTGCTAATAACTAGTAGCTAGCAGCTAATAGCTTTTAAAATTACTTATACCTGAAAATGATCCGGCCCCTGCTTAAATCATAAGGACTCATTTCAACTCCAACTTTATCGCCAGGTAGTATTCGGATGTAATGCATCCTCATTTTTCCTGAGATAGTGGCTAAAATTTCGTGTCCGTTTTCAAGCTGTACCCGAAACATAGCATTGCTCAATGCCTCTAAAATTTTTCCGTCTTGCTTAATAAGTGCTTGTTTCGCCATACTTTTTGGGGTCGCAAAGATAGGAGGATTTCTGGAAAAGAATACAAAAAAATCAGCCCCGGCGGGCATTTTCAAAAAAAAAATTCCCGGGCCAGGGCCAAATATATAATTTTCTATGTTTTAAATCGCCTGTGCCGTGAGATGCACATTGGTCATATCGAGATAATAATTCTGTAATTGGTGCAGCGCAATGGGTTGATTTACATGACGCTTGTCTTCCCGGTACCAAAAATTGATGTTATTGAAATCGTCAGGCCGATCCAACTGAACCCGGAAAGCTCCTTTTGAATATTTGACCGAACCATCGGCCAGATCTTCCCGTGTAAAATTAATTTTTTGGAGGGCGGCGTCGCTTAAAGGTATTGGCTTCAGCACCTCACCCGCATACCAAAATTCATTTTGACCGTTGGTAAGCACCTTTGCCAGCTTTTGCCCGTTATTTACTTCAAGCACCTCTCCTTCCATGAGTGTGCCTTCGAAATCGACCATTACGAGATCACCGTCTTTGAGATCAGAGATTTTAATCATAACGCAAGCGCTTTTGTTTGCTCTAATTTAAACAAATAATGATAAATACGACACGGAGCGAAAACTAAGCGGAAATGATTCTTACGAGCTGGTTTATGACTCAACTGGCCTCTTTTTTGTTTCTATATAAATAAATAACAAGGACATGAAACCGAGGAGCCTCATCTTTTTACCGTTATTGCTAATACTTGTATTAATCGCCTGCAGAAAAAATCCGATGAAAAATCTGACTGTGGAAGAAAGCTGGGTTTATATCAGCAGTGGACAGAACGGCGTAAATTTTTCTTCTTTTTCAACAATTACCATTCCCGATTCCGTCATTCTTATAAGTAACAGGCAAGGCAGCAATAATTATGAAACCAATGCCCTTGCGCAATCAATGATAACCCAGATAAAGACAACATTGCAATCACGGGGCTACAGCATTACAAGCAAGGCAAATAATCCTGATCTCGGCATCAGCATTGCAAGGATCGATAATAGTTATACAAATGTGTCCACAGTTAACGGTTGGTGGGATCCCTACTATGGTTATTGGGACCCGACTTTTTGGGGATACCCTGGGTATGGCTGGACGCCGACCCAATTTGTTTTTTATAATACCAATGAATCGGCCTGGGCCATTGATATTATTGATCTGAAGAATACCAGTGGTAATTCATTAAAAATATTATGGAGCGGAACCATCCGTGGGGAAGAAATATTTAATCCTGAAGCAGTACCCTTACTTGTAAAAGGCCTGTTTGATACTGCACCATATATAAAGAAGAATTAATTGAAGACCAAAAAATTTACAATGAAACAACTTAGCATATTACTATTAACTTTTTGCTCAGTTACTGTTGCAACGGCGCAAAAGGGATTATCGAAAATCAGCATCCAACATTCAACGCATTTACCTATTGGAAGTGTACGTGATTTTACAGAAAGTATTTCTCCAAGAGGATTTTCGGCCGATTACGGATATTTCATCAACAATAATTTTTCCATTGGAATTGCAGGTGGTTACAGCGATCTCTATCAAAAGAAGGATCGGCAAACTTATTCTTATTCAGAAACTGATATATCAGCTGTAAAATCACATTCTTTGCAGTCGATACCTATATTAGTGAAAGGAAGTTATAGTAAAATAAAAGAAGGGTCATTATTACAACCTTATGCAGGCATTGGAATTGGCGGTAATCTTCTCACCTACCAGGAATGGTTTGGAACATTAGTGGATGAGAAAAGCGGTTTTCGTTTTAGCGTAGCGCCTGAAATAGGTACACGCATCGCCTTTAATAAATATTCACTGGCTGGTGTTGATGTGAGTCTCCGTTACAACTACACGGCATTTAAATATAATGATGTAAAAAACCTGCAAAGCATTTCACTCAACCTTGGCGTGTTTTTCTTTAACAGGAATTAATATCAACTGCGTTTGCGATAGTTGAAAATGGCCCAGCCATTTAGTACAACGGCAAATCCTGTCATAATCAATAAATGATTTTTAATATCGCTTAGGCCGCTGCCTTTTAATACAACCATTCGCATTACATCAATAAAATAAGATACAGGATTGAATCTTGTGATCCATTGTGCCCATTCAGGCATACTGTCGATTGAAGTGTAAAGACCACCTAACAAAACAAAGATCATCATCAGGAAAAAAGAAATAAGCATGGCCTGTTGTTGGGTTGCTGCATAGGTTGATATTAATAAACCCAGCCCCAAAACCGCCAGCAAATAAATTGCAGCAAATACATAAATAGTGAAGAAGCCCCCAAGTGGTATAATGCCATACAGTAAACGGGAGATCAATAAGCCCAATGTTAAAACGATCATTCCTAAGATCCAGAAAGGAATTAGTTTTCCTAAAATGAAATGAAACTTCTTTACCGGTGTTACATTCATCTGCTCAATGGTACCGATCTCCTTTTCCTTTACAATATTGATGGCTGTTAAATTGGCTCCTACCATTGTTAACAATAACACCAATATACCTGGCACCATAAAAAATTTGTAGTTCATCAATGGATTAAACCAGATAGATGATGTTACTTCAATTTGCGTTTGCGGACTAAGTCTTGGCATTTGTATCCAGTCTAACCGAACTTCACGATTGAAATCCTGCAGAATACTTCGCAGGTAAGCGTTGCCCAAACTACCTTTTACACCATTAATTGCATTGCTGGCGACAAATAATTTCGCCTCGCTTTCTTTTACTAATTGTTTTTCAAACGATGGAGGTATTTCTAAAACAAGATCAGCATTATCTTTTTCTATTTCTTCAAACGATTCTTCAAATGAACCTGAATAATGCGTGAGTTGAAAATACCCCGATGCTGTGATCTTTGAAATAAGCTGACGTGAATAGGAGGAATGATCTAGGTCGGTCACTGACAGTTTAATATTCTTGATCTCATAATCAGCTGCCCAAGGAAGTATCATTAATTGAATAACCGGCATAATGAAAATGATACGCAATATGGATGGATCACGAAAGATCTGCCGAAATTCTTTTTGTAATAAAAATCGAAGTGTTCTCATTGCAACCTGATTTTAAACCGTTTTATCGCCAGCGTTAAAAAGAAGACCATCATACCTGTAAGGATCAATGTTTCTTTCCAAACTGCTGCAATTCCCACTCCCTTTATCATCACCGATTTCACAATAATGTAATACCATTTTGCTGGAACAATATTTGAAATTGTTCTCAAGGGCAAGGGCATATTTTCAATTGGAAACATGAATCCACTTAACATGACGGTGGGCAAAAACAGAGCAACTAATGAAATGAACATAGCTGTTTGCTGTGATTCTGCTCCCGAAGAGATCAACAAGCCAAGCGACAATGATACAAGCGTAAACAAGATGCTTTCGGCAACCAGCAAAGCAAGACTTCCATTAATGGGCACTTCCAGCACATACACACTCAACAACAAAATACTGGCGATGTTAATAGTTGATAATAATAAATATGGAACTGCTTTTGCAAATACCACCAGTTGTGGCTTCATTGGTGACACCAGCATTATTTCCATAGTGCCCATTTCTTTTTCACGCACAAGGGTAATAGCCGTCATCATTGTACAAACCAGCAGCAGAACCATTGCCATTACACCGGGCACAAAATTATAAGCGCCTTTCAACTGCGGATTGTATAACATTCTCGATTCAACGTTAATGGTATACGGCAGCTTTTTATTGTTTGTGATGCGGTTCTGGTAATCCATTACTACTGCTGCTGCATAATTGGTGAGTGTGTTCGCAACGTTTGGATCTGATGCATCAGCAATTAATTGAATGGTTGCTTTATTTACGTGTTGCAGATCTTCGCCAAATTGATTCGGTAGAATAATAGCCAGCTTTATTTTACCACTGCGGAAAGCAGGTTCAATTTCATCAGCGGAAATAAGATTACGCTCCACATCAAAATAACGGCTTGAATTTAATTCGCTGATGAGCGATGCTGTTGCTGCATCTTTCGATTGATCAAACACAGCTATCTTTGAATTCTTTACTTCATTCGTTAAGGCGAAACCAAAGATGATGATCTGCACAATGGGCATGCCCAGGAGAATAAACATGGTGCGTTTATCTCTCCATATATGAAGAAATTCTTTTTTTACAAATGAGATGAATTGTTTCATGCCTGCTTTCAACAAAAGTTTTGTTTTCTCAATCGCCTGTTCTTACTGCTTTGCGTGCCAGCTTCAGGAACACATCGTCCATTGAATCTGACTGGTATATTCTTTTCAATTCTGTTGGTGTATCCAATGCTTCAATTTTTCCATCCACCATAATACTTACACGGTTGCAATACTCTGCTTCATCCATATAATGCGTTGTAACAAAAATGGTGATGCCATTATCTGCTGCCTGGTAAATCATATTCCAGAATTCACGACGGGTAACGGGATCAACACCACCGGTTGGCTCATCTAAAAAAACAATCTCGGGTTCATGAAAAATGGCTACGGAAAATGCAAGCTTCTGTTTCCAGCCAAGTGGTAATGAACCAACCAACTTGTTTGCTTCATTCTCCAAATGAAGATGATCAAGTATAAATGCAGTCTTCTCTTTAATAAATGCATTACTCTTTCCATAAATACCACCGTACAATTGCATATTCTCTTTCACCGTCAAATCTTCGTACAACGAAAACTTTTGGCTCATGTAACCGATATTCTTTTTGATCTGTTCATTTTGAGTGTACACATCAAAACCTGCAACTGTCGCTTTCCCTCCTGTGGGTTTCGATAAACCACACAGCATTCGCATCGCTGTTGTTTTACCTGCACCGTTTGCACCAAGGAATCCAAAAATTTCTCCTTTATGTACATCAAACGTAATAGCATCGACCGCAGTAAAATGGCCAAAGCGCTTACTGAGTTCCTGTGCCGTTATGATCTTATCATTGCTCATATTAATTACGCATCAATTGCATGAAACAATCTTCAATCGTTGGCTTGCCTTGCACAATTTCCAGTTCTGCATGTTGTTTGGTTGAAAGAAATTGTTGTAGTACATCTGCACCACAATCATTTTTCATCACTACATGATGATAAATACCCGATGGATATGCATTCGCAACTGCATCAAACGTTTTGAGATCGTTCAGCAAATGCAACATATTCTTGGCACGCACTGCAAACATGGAATGACCAAATGATGCAACGATCTGTTGAGGCGTATCAATGCTGAGAATGGAACCCGTCTGTATCAACGCAACCCTGTCGCACATACTTGCTTCATCCATATAAGGTGTGGAAACAAGAATAGTGATACCTTGTTCTTTCAGGCGCTTCAGCATTTCCCAAAATTCCTTTCTTGATACTGCATCAACACCTGTAGTCGGTTCATCTAGAAACAAAACAGTTGGCCGGTGAATCAACGCACAACTTAACGCCAGCTTTTGTTTCATACCACCTGAAAGTTTGCCCGCCTTACGATCTTTAAATGGTTCTATCTGCGAATAAATATCTTTGATGAAATCATAATTCTCTTCGATTGTTGTATTAAAAATGGTAGCAAAAAAATCCAGATTCTCTTTTACTGAAAGATCCTGGTACAATGAAAAACGACCGGGCATATAACCAACCTGTTTCCTGATGGCTTTATAATTTTTTACTACATCCAGTCCCTCAACTGTTGCTGTTCCACTGTCGGCCAGTAACAACGTTGTAAGAATGCGAAAGAGTGATGTTTTACCTGCGCCATCAGGACCAATAATGCCAAACAACTCACCCTTCGCAACATCAAATGAAATATCATTCAATGCAGTGGTCTTTTGCTTTTTATCACCGTAGCTTTTAATGATATGTTGGACCGATACTGATTGCATGTTACTTATTTGAATAGCACTTCACCATACATACCGATCTTGAGATAACCATCATTCTTCACATTGATCTTAACCGCATACACAAGATTGGCCCGCTCTTCTTTTGTTTGAATTGTCTTTGGTGTAAACTCAGCTTTATCAGATATCCAGCTGATAGTCCCCTTAAGTTCTTTGTATTTATCTTTCCCGTCATCAACCAGCACTTTCACTTGCTGGCCTAATTTTATATGTGATAATTGATCGCCTGTTACATAAGCTCTCAACTTCATTTCGCTGAGGTCAGCAATTTTATACAATGCTTTTCCGGTTGATGTCAATTCACCCGCCTCTGCATATTTCGTTAATATAGTTCCGTTGATGGGGTTTATTATATCTGCACGTTTCAACTGATCATTCAACTGCTCCACTCTTTTTTGCAAAGGCTTTGATTCGCTGAGAATACTTCTGTTTTGTGTGGATGTGTTGCTGCGTTGCACATTGATCTGTTGTTGCGTTACTGTCATTTGCTTACGAACAACATCGATCTGTGCATTGATGTCATCAAGTTGCTTTCCTGTTGCTGCATCTTGCTTTAACAGGTTTTCAATACGCTGTTTTTCATGCTGCAAATTATTTAGTTGCGATTGCTGCACAGCCAATTGATTTTGCAATAAAGCTACCTGCGGACGAACATCGGCTGTTTTATCACTTAGTGAACTGATGCTCGCTTCAACCTGTTCCTTCTGCAATGCAATACCTTCTGCATCCACTGTGCCAACAACACGATTGGCTGAAACAGTATCGCCTTCATTCAATGTAAGCGACAATATCTTCCCATTTAACTCCGACGAAACGATCACTTCTGTTGCTTCAAATGTGCCCGACGCATCAAATTTGTTTTCGTTGCTACGGCACGATGTTATTAAAACAATTGCCAGCATAGCTATAAAAATGTTACGCATAGTCGTTTATTTTCCCTTGGTGGTTTGATAATTAATTTGTGCCTGTATAAATTGTAGTTGATGTACAATCAGCATCTGCCTTGCCTGGTCTTCTGCATTAACTTCACGTAAATAATCATTTGCAGTGATGACGCCGTTTTCCAATTGTGCCTTTGCCGCTTCTTTTACTTTCAACCTTAGTTCAATGATCTCCTGGTCTTTTGCAATAAGCTGATTGATCTTGTTGATCTCTGACTGCTGCTGTTTTAACTGCGTATTGGTGTTTAACAGGAATACATCTTTCTGCACAGCAACGATCTGTTGATTGATGCCGATGAGTTCCCGTTCTTTTTTTGCCGTATACAATCCGCCAAAGGCCCAATTGAAACGAATACCTGTCACGTAATAAGTAGCAAATTTGTTTTCAAGAAAATTTAAACCCGGCCGGCCATATCCGCCTTGAAAAAAGAAACTTGTTTTAGGAAGATTTCTTGCTTTGATCATATTACGTTGCCCGCCGAGTAATTGCTGTTGTTTTTGAAACAGGTTCAACTCCGGCCGAAGAATATTTTCATCATTTACAGTTGCAACGGTTGGTTTGGTAAAACTGGTACTCACCGAATAGTTTTCCCCGGTAAATAAACTCAATACATCCAGCAAACCTGTTTTGGTTGCATTGAGCTCAATCACCCGTTGATCAATTTTCAGCAATTCAGCTTTTAATAAATTGAGGTTTGATTTGAAGGCAACCCCATTGTTTACCTGTGCTTCAATTTTCTTTGAACCTGACAGCAGATCATCACGAATAAGCTGTGTTTGCCTTAACTGTTCATCGATGTAAAGAACACTGAGATAAAGCTGGCTGATGCGTTCGTCCAGTTTATACAATTCCACTTCCACTTTCTGTTCTTCCACATCAGCATTTAATTGTTGGATCGTTCGTTGTTGTTTTAACATACCTCCGTCATAGATCATCTGGTTAATATCGGCCACAATTTTATACTGATCCTTACTCAACGGATCGATCTTTACGCCGGGCACAGGAATTTTCACCGTTGTTACTTCCGATTGATAAGTTGCCTGGCCGCTCAAGGTAAGCTGCGGCAAAAAACCCTTATTCAGATTTTCAATTGTGATGTTCTTTGTTTGGCGAATGAGATCCTTTTGCTTGATGAGCGGATAATGTTCCCTCGCCTTTGCCTGAACCTGCTCCAGTGTTATCGTTTGCGCAAACGACCATTTGGATAAGACAAGAAACAAAAAAAGCAGTTGCTTCATAACATTAAATTTATTTAACCAAGTAGTTAATTTGTGTTCAAAAAAATTATTTCCTGATTGAGTCAATGATAAACTTCGGAATCTCTTTTTTTCGTTGTTCCATCACATGACGGAACTGAAACTCATCAAGCCCAAGGTTCATCTGAAAGATGGGTTTAGCAACAAATGGGAAAATGGTCATCGAAAGCAGGTTCATCATCAACTGCAACGGGCTGATGGGTTTGATGTTTCCTTTTTTTACCTCAGCTTCAATTTGAACAAGAAATTTTGAGGGGTCAGGTTTGTTTTTTGCACCCCATACTTTCTTCAGAAAATACTCGGGGTCCTGGTTCACTTCATTCATTACAAACAAGGGCAGGTAAGGGTTTTCCATCACAACCGTGATATACTCGTCACAAAACTTTTCAATCTTTTCGAACAAAGCCGCATCCGAATTTAATACCTCATTTACTTTGGGAAATAAATGACTGGCCGCTTCCATAAATATCCTTTCAAACAGCTTGTCCTTGCTTTCAAAATAATAATGCAGTAACGCTTTATTGATCCCTGCTTCATCAGCAATATCCTGCATACGGGCACCATACATTCCCCTCTTCAAAAACACTTTGCGTGCCGCTTCAAGAATAACTTCCTCCGTATTTTGATCTTTCAGCCTCTTTGCCATATTTTTAACCAAATGGTTAACAAAAGTAAAAAACTATTTTATTTCAGCAACTTTATTTTCTCTGGCGTGGATTTTGCAATTTCAGTTCTAACTCAACTTATGCAGCTTAAAAACCTCATTTATACCTTTTTTATACCCATTGCATTGGCAGCCTGTACTGGTCCAAACAAAACTACATCGGGCTCAACTGAAACAAAAGAAAAAACAGTTACCAGGAAAACGGTGAACGGATACCAATTGCAGGTATTGAATACTACCGACCGCACAGAGGCGCTTAATGCAAAATCATTGCTGCTTTCAAAATACCCGCAACAGAAAACATTTTTAATGTTCCAAAGCCCTTATTATAAAATTCGGTTTGGCAATTTTCTAACACAAACCGAAGCCAGCAGTTACCAGAAAAAAATCAAAACGCATTTTACGAATGTGTTTGTTATACCAGCAAAATTTGAAGTGAAAGTGAGAGAATAAAAAAGAGTTGCTTTGCAACTCTTAAGATCTGTTACCCTCTTTGATTATTCGGCCCAGCTCATTACATAATTTCCATTTTCAATTTCTAGAGCTTGTTTGGTGAGCATCAAGGGACGAAATGTGTCTACCATCACAGCTAACTCCTTCGTTTCTTTTGCACCAATACTTTTTTCAACAGCACCGGGATGTGGTCCGTGCGGAATGCCTGCAGGGTGAAGTGTGATCATTCCTCTTGTTACATTTTTCCTGCTCATAAAATCTCCATCTACATAATAGATCACTTCATCGCTATCAATATTGCTGTGATTGTAGGGAGCAGGAATTGCGTTTGGATGATAGTCGTATAACCTCGGCACAAAAGAACAAACAACAAAGGCATTCGTTTCAAATGTTTGATGAACTGGCGGCGGCTGATGTACACGACCCGTAATTGGTTCAAAATCATGAATAGAAAAAATATAGGGGTAGCAGCAACCATCCCAACCCACCACATCGAACGGATGCGTGCCATAATGCAAACCATATAACATTCCTTTTTTCTTTGCCCTTATGAGAAAATCACCATGCTCATCAAATGTTTGTAGATTCTGCGGTTCACGAATATCTCTTTCGCAGTAAGGAGCATGCTCCATTAATTGTCCGAACCTGCTCATATAGCGTTTGGGAAAGCGAAGCGGCGTAAACGATTCGACAATGAACAAGCGGTTTTTATCATCATTGAACTCGATCTGGTAAATGGTTCCTCTTGGCAACACAATATAATCGCCATAGCCAAATGGCAGTTGTCCGTATTGTGTTTTAACTGTGCCACTCCCTTCATGCACAAAAATCAGTTCATCGGCATCAGTATTCTTATAGAAATAATCTTTTGTTCCGCTTGTTGGGGCTGCCAACACAATATGACAATCGTTATTCACCAAAACAGGAACACGACTTTCTAAAAATTCGCCACCCGCCTTCAGATGAAATCCTTCGAAGCAACGATGCTGCAGCATTTTCTCTTCCGCAATAACGGGCGACACATCAACCTGCGGTTCTGTTTTAATGATCTGTGTGGGAGGATGACAATGATAAAGCAATGAATAATCATCACTGAAACCTTCTGTAGAAAATAATTGTTCGCTATACAAACCACCATCAGGTTTGCGGAACTGTGTATGACGTTTGTGGGGAATAGTTCCCAACTTATAATAGTGAGCCATGATTAAATTTGAAAATGAGTTGATTTGAAAATTTGAAAAATAGGTTCGTTTATGTCCCGAACATCAAAGATGCACATCAACGTCTTGAAAGCTTGAGTGTACCAAGCAAAAAATGTACGTCCCCGTCTGAACGGATCATCCGGGCGGGCATTTTCGCTTATCAATCCCGTAGGTGAAGTTTCTGAAAAATGGCATATCCAAAGCTAACGAATCTGCTTGGGTTATAAGCGAAGCATCATCACAGTTTGCAAAAATTACAATTAGATTTATCTTCCGCAAATATTGTCGAAACAACAGCAGATCACACACCTTTAACAAACTTGATTTGACACGAATAGGCCTTATTTCCGATACACATGGTTTTTTAGACGAAGCAGTTTTTGATCATTTTAAAAATTGCGACGAAATATGGCACGCCGGAGATTTTGGAAATATTGAGCTTGCGAATAACTTAATTGCTGAAACTGGTTTGCCGCTCCGTGGAGTATTTGGCAATATTGATGGGCAGGATGTAAGATCAGTTCATCCCGAACAACTTGTTTTCCATTGCGAAGAAATAAAAGTAATGATGCGGCATATTGGTGGTGCGCCGCCAAAATACAATCCTGAAACAAGGAAGGAATTGCAGCTCCATCAACCAAACTTATTCATCGCCGGTCATTCGCATATTTTAAAAGTGATGTATGATGACAAGATCAATTGTCTGCACATGAACCCCGGCGCTGCCGGCAAACAAGGCTGGCATAAAATACGCACCGTCATACGTTTTGTGATCGATGGAAATAATATGAAAGATTGTGAAGTGATTGAATTAGGTAAACGTTGATGCCTTTCATCTAACGAATATTTCCCTCACTACAACGTTTAACACTGTTTACGCTCACTCATCAAATTTTAACAGCAAAAGATGAAAGGCAAAAATTACTTTTCCTTAAAACATACATCACATGAAACCAGTTCTCCTTATCATCGGTATTCTTTTCATTCACAGTTATGTAAGAGCGCAGGCCGATGCTCAAACTATCAAAGACATTGAAACAGTTTGTAACTATTATCTCGAAGGCGGCACCAATGGTGATAGTGTGATGTTCTCAAAAGCGTTTGATCCTGCCGGGCAAATGCGTTATATGCGGAACGATACCTTGATGAATGTATCGCTGAAAGATTTTATGGCTCGCACAAGAAATACAGGTACAAAACAAAACCGCACAACAAAGATCGATCGTATTGAGGTATTCGGAAATGCGGCTACTGCCAAACTCACGATTGAATACCCAACTTTTTACTTCCACGATATGATGAGCCTCATTAAAACAAAAGATGGCTGGAAGATCGTTAGTAAAATATTTTACCGGGAAGACAAGAAAAAATAAAAAACGCCCCATTAATCGGGGCGTTTCAATTTATGATTTACATACCGGGAAACCACGGCCTGGCAATTGCTTCACGGAAAGGCCAGGGAACTGCTGCCAGAACCAGGATAAGCGCAACTACATACATCCATGACGCAGCGCTATAATTTTGCTTTTTGGCTTTACCTCTTGCCATCGTGATCAATACAATGGCAATGATCATAGCAGAAATATGTTCAACCACCCAGAAACGTGCAAATCCGTCTTTCATTACATTCCCAAAACCACCCACACGTTCAATAATATGAAAACCATAATCGCCATTGAAGTATTGAAATAAACCCAACAATAATGTGATATGAGCTGAGATCAGCAAAAACAAACTTGTTTTTTGCAAGCTGCTGTTTTTTGAAAAAGCCTGCACAATTGTGATCAACAAAAGAATAAGAATAACCCAACGTAATGCGCTATGCAAATGAACAAGTCCCTGGTACATGGCTTTATAAATTTTGAAAATGAGTAAAGTTAAATTCGCCACAAAGTAAGGTGCAGAAAAGCATTATACAAAACTGTTTTACAGAAAATAGTATCTTACAGTTCTACAAAAAGCTGCTATGGAGAAATTTATTTTCACCCTTTTGGTTGTGCTTTGCACACAGTCATTGTTTGCACAATCTCCAAAAGTATTTGTAAGCGATTCAACCAAACCTGTTTTGCAACAGCAACTATTATTTCAAAACAGGATCATTGCTAAAACTGAAAAAGAAACGGTGTATGCATTGCCGCAGGACAATATGCCTGTGTTGGTGCCGGATAGTTCAGTTATTTCCAACATGCCCATTGCATTACAAAGTAATCGATCCCGCACCGTAATGCCCAATCCTTTTTATCCCGTAAAACCACAGATAAAAAAACTTCCACCAACAAATAAAGGGTATCAGTACAAACCAATACCCGATGTAAAAAAGAAAATTGAGTAATTGTTTATAAACGCTACTCTCGACTACCGCTCGATTGACTATCCCGTCCTTCGATTTCACTCAGGACGCTCAATTCACTACTCATCACTCGCCTTGCTCACTCCACCCAATCAGCAATAAAAATATTGGTATCTCTTGTGCCGCCGTTATTGCGGTTGCTGCAAAAAACGATCTTCTTTCCGTTGGGGCTGAACATCGGGAAAGCATCAAAACCTTTGTCTCTGCTGATCTTAGTGAGATTACTTCCATCTTCATTCATCGTGTATAAATTAAAGGGGAAGCCACGCTTGTACTCATGATTACTTGCGAAGATGATGCGTTTATTATCGGGCATATAAGCAGGAGCCCAGTTGGCTTGTCCAAAAGAAGAAACCTGTTTTGCATTTGTGCCATCAGCATTCGCCACCCACACTTCCATATTTGTTGGAGCCACTAATCCCTGTGCCAGTAATTCTTTGTATTCTTTTATCTCTGCTTCTGTTTTTGGACGGCTTGCACGCCAGATGATTTTTTTTCCATCGGGACTAAACCAACCACCACCATCGTAACCCAACAGGTTAGTCACTTTTATTTCCTTGCCTGTTTTTAAATCCATCACATACATGTCAATATCACCATCTTTTGTACTTGTGTAAAGCATTTTCTTTCCATCGGGCGAAAGCGTTGCTTCCGCATCATAACCTTTGCTGTGGGTGAGTTGTTTTACAATTTTTCCATTGAGATCAGCCATGAAAATATCATAGCTGTCGTACAAAGGCCAGATATATTTATTGCCGTATTTGCTGCGGTCAGGTATGGGCGGGCAATCACTGCTTCCCATATGCGTAGATGCGTAAATAATGTGTTTCCCATCTTTCATAAAAGCACCACATGTTGTGCGACCTTTGCCTGTGCTCACTAATTTAGGTATGAATTTTTCACCTGCTTTGGTTGGAACTTTTGCGATATACATCTGGTCGCAGGGAATACCTTCTTTTGCATATGTTTTTTGGAAAATGAGCCACTTGCCATCGAAACTGAAATAAGCTTCTGCATTATCGCCACCAAACGTTAACTGCTGAATGTTTTTAAAATGTCTTTCATCGGGGTAAAGAATGGTATCGTTGTTTGCTGCAGCTTTCGCTATTTCTTTGCTCACAGTTTTAAACGATAGCATTGCCACCACAACGAGAGGCAGGGCAAGCAACAACGCAGATTTATTCATATAAATAATTTGGGCAAATGTAGATTTTGAAATGCCCGCAAATGTCAGGAAAATGTAAGAACCAGCACCTCAAAATAATTTAGCTTTGCGCCATGCAGCTGAAAGCCCTCCTGATTTCTGTTTTTACCAGCATTTTCCTCTTTGCCTGTACCAACGATAAACCTGCCGATAATGGTAAGGATACCCTCATCACGCCCGCCGCTGATGCTAAAATTGCAGAACTGGAAACCAAGCTGAACAAGGAACCACAGGCCGACAGTATTCGTGAACAATTTGTTGAACAGTTAGTACAATCTAATCAATACGATAAAGCATTGGCGCAGGTGGAAACACTTTTGCAAAAGCAACCTAATAACCCGGCTTATCATTTCATGAAAGCTGATGCCTTGGAGAGGAAAGGCGACACAGTTCATGCTATTGCATCGTACGAGCAATCAATTGCGGCAGCCGGTTTGTTTACCGAAGCAGAGTTAAGGCTTGCTTCGCTTTATGCAGAAACGGGAAATAAAAAAGCAGAGTTGTTGTGCGATGCGTTGTTGAAAGATGCAAACGCTGTTCAGTTCCGTAGTGATATTCTTTTTGTAAAAGCTGCTTATTACAACAAGATCAAACAAGGTTCAAAGGCACTGGCGGTTTACAACCAGATCATCCGTGAAGATTATACCTATCTCGATGCGTACATTGAAAAAGGATTGATCTATTACGATCAGAAAAAATTTGAAGAAGCACATAGTGTATTTAAACAAAGTACTAATGTGAGTAACAAATTTGCGGATGGCTATTTCTGGATGGCGAAAGCAGAAGAAAAACTCAACCGCACAACGGAAGCCGTGGATAATTATAAACGTTCACTTGCACTCGATCAAAGTATTACTGAAGCAAAAGATGCGTTGAAAAGATTGGGAGCGGTTAAATAATAAATGAAAAATTAAAAATCGAAAATAAAAAAGTAACATGCCAATTGTAGCTCCTTCTTTATTAAGCGCCAATTATATTAACCTGCAGGCCGATTGTGATATGCTTAACGCCAGTGAAGCTGATTGGTTTCACCTTGATGTAATGGATGGACGTTTTGTACCTAACATCAGCTTTGGACCCATGATCATTGATTTCTTTCGCAAAGCCACTACAAAAGTGTGCGATGTGCATTTAATGATTGAAGAACCGGAAAAATATGCTGAAGCATTTCAAAGAGCCGGCGCCGATATACTTACTGTGCATTACGAAGCATGTACGCATCTTCATCGCAATATTCAACAAATAAAATCATTGGGTATGAAGGCGGGTGTTGCTTTAAATCCCCACACACCTGTTTCATTGCTGAAAGACATATTGGCCGATATTGATATGGTTTGTTTGATGAGTGTGAACCCGGGCTTTGGCGGTCAGAGTTTTATTCCGCAAACCCTGGTTAAAATCCGTGAGCTGCGTAACATGATCGATGCAAAAGGATTTAAAGTGGATATTGAAATTGATGGCGGTGTTACATTGGAAAATGCAAAAAGCATTGTTGATGCAGGAGCAACGGTATTGGTAGCTGGCAATACAGTGTTCAAAGCACCCAACCCAACAGAAATGATCTCGTTGTTGAAGAAAATATAAAACTCAATCGAAAGTTTTAAATCCGGAAGACATTCTTCCGGATTTTTATTTTGATGCAGCGATTCTGCACTTTCCAGAGTCAACCCTTTATGAAACGACTGAACTATATACTTATATTAATGCTGGCTGCCGGCAGTTGCAGTTACCCTTGCGGGCAGTCTGAAGGGTTACGCATCAACTTTGTTTCTTATCAATCTTCAGAACTATACAATTTCAACATCAGCCGTTATGAAAAAGGTACCAACTTTTCCCAACTGCTGAACACAGTTTCATTCGATTCGGCTCAAATACGTTTTCGTCAAAGCAACGATACGCTCAGCCTTGTTTATTATACCCGCAATGCACTTCTTCCTTCCGGTTTTGATTATAAGATCTTCATACCATCAACCAATACAACTTACAGCATTACCGACTTGAACGAACCGCAGGAAACAGGTATCAAGAATGGCCAAAAGGTCTATTGCATGAACCAGATCGTTTCCTGCAAGGTGAACGGAACCAAACAAACGCTTTCTTACGAAGATCTTTACCTTAAAAAATAATTGGCAGGGCTTTGCGTTTTAGCAGAAAGGCTTAGTTTTATCTTCCATGAAGGCAACCAAAACCTGCATCCTGCTCCTGCTTCTCCTTGCAACCTCTGTTTCCTACGCCCAAAAGAAATCGGCAACAGTTACCGGTAAGGTATTGGATGAAAATGAAAATCCGTTGGCAAATGTATCGGTAATCATTCTTGGCCGAAGCAACGGTGCTACAACAAACGACTCTGGTTATTTTACTATCAAAGTGCCATCCGGCAAAGCCTTTGCACTAGTTTTCAGCTATACATCCTATCGTGATGAACAACGTAATTTCTTTTTAAATGATGATGAGCAGGAACGCATTGTATTGCGACTTGAACGTGGCGGGAAAGAACTGCAGGAAGTAACAGTTACCGACAACCGCATTCGTGCTGAAGCATCCGCCATTCGCATGAATCCAAAAAATGCCTTGCTGCTTCCATCGGCTGTTGGTGGGGTTGAAGGACTGATCAAAATATTTACTTCTTCAAACAACGAACTTTCTTCACAATACTCTGTGCGTGGTGGTAACTACGATGAGAACCTGATCTATGTTAACGATTTTGAAGTGTATCGCCCTTACCTTGTTCGCCAGGGCCAGCAGGAAGGATTAAGCTTTATCAATGCAGAGATGGTGCGCAATCTTACATTTTACAATGGCGGCTTTCAATCGAAGTATGGAGATAAGATGAGCAGCGTGCTCGATATTCAATACAAACAACCAAAGAAATTTGGCGGCTCTGCTTATGTTTCGTTGTTAGAGCAAGGTTTGCATTTTGAAGGAGGAACAAGAAATGAAAAAGTAAGTTTTATTGTCGGTGCCCGCAACCGCAGTAACCAAAACCTGTTGAGTAGTCAGCAAACAAAAGGAAATTATGTTCCATCGAGCAACGATGTGCAAGGTTATATCACCTGGCAGCCGAATACGAAATGGTTGTTCGAAGCAATGGGCAATTATTCACGCACACAATTCAAATTAAATCCTGAATTCAGTAGCCAAACGGCATCTGTTTTTTCTCCTTTCTTCACTGCCAATCTTGGGTTGGATATTTATTTTGCAGGAGCTGAGCGTGACCGTTATAGCACAGCAATGGCTGGTATTGCCACCACCTTTCAACCACGCAAGAATTTAAAGTTGAAATTCATGCTCAGTCATTTCAACAATAAAGAAGAAGAATCGTTTGACATACAGGGTGCCTATTTATTTGGTGAACGTGATTTCGATCGCAGCCGCACAACCTTTGGTTTAATTGTAAATCCCTTAGGTGCTGGCGTGTTCCAGAATTTTGCACGCAATAACTTAAACATCTCTACACAAAACGCAACACATAAAGGCAGTCTTTCAAAAGACAGGCATTTTTTTCAATGGGGACATAGCCTCGAACGCCAAAGCATAGAAGATAAACTGAATGAATGGGAATTGACAGACAGCGCCGGATACACGTTGCCCTTTAATCCAAACCAATTACAGTTAACAAAGGTCATTAAGTCAAAAGCTGATCTTGTGTTCTTCCGCACATCGGGTTATGTGCAGGACAATATTATTTTGAACGATTCTTTGAATATGACCTTGCAGGTTGGCGTACGTTATAATTACAATACACTTAATAACGAAGTATTAATTCAACCAAGAGTTCAGTTTGCCATGCAGCCGCTTAGCAAAAAAGATATTGTATTTCGTGCTGCGGCAGGCGCTTATCATCAACCTCCTTTCTACCGTGAGTTACGTCGTTACGATGGCACGGTAAATGAATCAGTAAAAGCGCAAAAAAGCTGGCAGCTGGTTGCAGGTATCGATTATAATTTTAAAGGCTGGGGCAACCGTCCGTTTAAATTACAAGCCGAAGCATACTACAAACACATGACCGATGTTGTGCCGTACGATGTAGATAATGTACGCATCCGTTATTTCGGCAGCAATAGTGCGAAAGCTTATGCAACGGGTATTGAAGCACGTTTATTTGGTGAGTTGGTAAAAGATGCTGAGAGCTGGGTGAGTATCGGCATCATGCGTACACGTGAAAACTTAGATAATGATCAATGGTATAATTATAAACTCGATTCGCTTAATAAACCAATCGACAGTACACTGGTGCAAGGTGGCTGGATTAGAAGACCAACCGATCGTTTCCTGAGCTTTGGAATGTTTTACCAGGATTATCTTTCTACCAATAAGAACTTTAAGTTCTCCATGAACTTTTTGTACGGCACTAACCTGCCTTACAATATTCCTAATAGTGCAAAGTATAGAAATGCGTTGACCATCGATCCTTACATCCGTGTTGATTTTGGTTTCAGTGCATTGCTGCTCGATGGTGAAAAAAGTAAACGCCGCAGCCGCAATCCTTTTCGTGAGTTCAATAATATTTGGGCAAGTTTAGAAGTGTTTAATGTGATCGACCGGCCCAATACGATTTCTTATTTGCTGATAAAAGATTTCAGCAACACTATTTTTTCTATTCCTAATCGCTTAACTCCAAGGCTGATCAATTTTAAGGTTGTGGCGAGATGGTAGAGTGCTGAGTTGTGTATGGTGAATGACCGACACTATCATTCGCCGTGCTTCCTATCATGTTTTAGAAATCCGTTACATAGAGAAACGTTTAAAGAGGTGGGTTAACAAATATTTTCTGTAGATTAGAATTACAAACTCATTGTTATGCCATTCTCCACCGTCCTCCTTGAATTTTTAAAGCATGAACAGGAAAGACCTGATGCAGTTTTTCTCCGTCAACCTTTTAAGGGCCAGTGGAAAGAATGGACATGGAAAGAAGCCGGAACCGAGTGCAGAAAAATGGCTGCTGCATTACATGCCTTGAACTTAACTGCAGGCTCGCATGTAGCCATCCTTTCAAAGAACTGTGCACATTGGTTCATGGCCGATCTTGCAATCATGATGGCGGGATGTGTATCCATTCCTATCTATCCAACATTAACTGCACATTCAATACAACCTATTCTTGAACACAGCCATGCCAAAGCCATCTTCATTGGCAAACTCGATGATTTTTCTTCGCAGGAAAGCGGCATTCCATCAAATCTTATTCGCATCGGGTTTGATAGTTATAATCGCAACGAGCAATACAACTGGAATCAATTAATTTCTTCAACCGCTCCGCTTATCCAACTCCATCAATGGCAACCGGATGATGTGTTCACCATTATTTATACATCAGGTACAACGGGTAAAGCAAAAGGTGTGATGCACACATTTAATCATGTGCATGTTACTGCATCAACTGCAATTGCTGAGTTAGGATTGCCACAATATCCGGCTATGCTGTCTTATCTTCCTTTAAGTCATATTGCTGAACGGATAGGTATTGAATGCATTGGTATTTATTTAGGTGCCACTTACTCTTTTGCTGAAACCATTGAAAGCTTTGCAAAAAATATTGGTGAAGTGCAGCCACATATATTCTTTGCCGTGCCTCGCTTGTGGGGCAAATTCAGGGAAGGTATTCTCAATAAAATTCCGCAAAAGAAACTCGATCTGTTGTTATCAATTCCCATCATCAACAACGTGATCAAAAAAAGTATCAAAAAGAAACTGGGGCTTTCAAGAGCATCTTTTATTTTCAGTGGCTCGGCCCCACTTTCAAAAGAAACACAAAACTGGTTTAACTTGCTCGATGTAAAAATATTGCAGGCATTGGGTATGACAGAAGATTGCCTGCTGGCACATTTTGAGCGACCAGATGCAAGACGTTTTGGTTCTGTTGGAAAACCATTTAAAGGATTGCAGGTGAAAATTGCTGAAGCTGGTGAACTACGTTTGAAAAGTGCAGCCATAATGAAAGGTTATTACAATGAACCCGAACTCACTGCTGAAGTATTTGATGAAGATGGTTATTTACGTACGGGTGATATTTGTGAGTATGATCATGATGGTTTCTTATTTGTAACAGGTCGATTGAAAGACCAGTTTAAAACAGATAAGGGCAAATTTATTTCGCCCACGCCCATTGAATTAGAGCTTAGCCACAACACCGATATTGAAATGGTGTGTGTAGTAGGCATGGGTATACCACAGCCAATTGCATTGGTGACCGTTTCTGAATTGGGAAAGAAAAAAACCAAAGAAGAATTGATTGAAAGTTTAGCTGCAACACTTGAAACGCTGAATCCAACACTCGAACATCATGAGCATATCGACAAGATTGTGCTAATGAAAGAAAACTGGAGTATGGAAAACGGTTTACTAACGCCAACATTAAAAGTAAAACGAAACCAGGTAGAAAAAATTCACCAGCAGTTTTACCCAAAATGGTTTGCGGAAAAAGGAAAAGTAATTTGGGAATAAATGTTGCCGTTATTTTGCTGTAATGGAATTGAAGACAACTCTGCAAACATTTCATTTTGGCGATTACCAATTCAATGCGTTTATTCCTGAGCCATTGGCGCTACAACAATCATTTGCTGATCAACTGCAGAAAGATCCATCAACGCCTGCACCCTATTGGGCACAGGTATGGGCCGCAGCTTATGCTCTTTGCCATTTTCTTGCAGCGGAGCCTGGATATATTCAAAACAAAAAAGTAATCGAGCTGGCTGCCGGGCTTGGCCTGCCCTCCTTTCTTGCAGCGCAAATTTCAACTTCGGTTATCTGCAGTGATGTTTCGGCTGACGCAGTTGAATTAATGCAACAATCAATCATTCAAAATCAATTCAGCAACTGCAAGGCAACGGTACTCGATTGGAATGCTCTCCCAGCTAATCTTTCAGCTGATGTGATTCTATTAAGTGATATCAATTACGAACCGCAGCAATTTGAGACGCTGTATAATGTTATTCAACAGTTCATTCAGCAAGGCTGCAGTATTGTTCTGTCCACACCACAACGCTTAATGGCCAAACCCTTTATTGAGCGATTGCAATCATTCGTTGTACATCGTTCCGTATTAACCATTACAGAACTTGAACATTCCGTCGATTGTTCAGTATTTGTTTTGAAGAACAATAGCTGAATTATTTCTTCAACACTTTTTCCAAACGTTTGAGATCAGTTAGTTCAGCCGGCGAAAGAATTTCATTGTTTTCATATTTCGCTTGCAGGAATAACACTTGTTTGTGCCGGGGATATTTTTCAAGTATCGCATTTATAATTAATCCTACAGTTTCATCTTTTGTAAAAAACGCCGTTGGTGCCGATGCTGCAGCTCTTTCTCTTGTAGGCTTCTTTAGAATAATGGCTTCAAGTGTGGCAAGCTTATGTTCCGGTATATCAGCAACCTTCGTTGCTTTTTGTAGCAACCCTTCCAGTTGCTTTTTACTTAAACTTCCACGTTCTTCATACTGAAAGGCGAGACTTCTAATAAATGTAGAATCAGGTCGTGCCGCTAACATTTGTTGCAGCACATCTCTTACCACATCTACATCTGCTTTTTTTCGTTGCATGTTGTGAAAATAAGAAAACACAATCTAACGAAGGGCAATCAGTGCCAAAGTGCATCCGTAATTTTACTGCCAGTTGTTTCAATCGTAAAATGACGGTGTAAAACTTGCGTGAATAAACCCTTTCATTTTTCATGAAAATGTTTTTTCTTGTGTGTATTAACCACTGCAACCTGCACCTCATGCGCTTTAATACCAACAGGATCTACCTCCTTCTGTGTCTACTTGTTCTTATCGTAACAAGTAACGTCATCGGTCAATCAAAATGGGTAACAGATGTATATGGAAATGTTGGTTGTAATATCTGGTTGTACCGCAGCAAGCAACAAAAATTTCCGGGCTTACGTATCTATGGCTCCATGAGTATCATGGGCACTTATGATAAACATTACATGATCCACTATGGTCCGTCACTAAGCATTTACACAAAAACAATTGCAGCAAGTCTTAATCCATTAGTGGGCGATTACCAGGTCGATTTCACGAATACATTTTCTATTGGCTACGGTTTCGACAGGCCGATGCAATATGTAAAACAATTGCGCACTTTGCACAATGGTGATTTTTATAACCTAATTACTAACCAGCGATATGCGCTTTTCTTAAGTACAAATTCCCTGTTAAACAATCATAAACGTCACCAGGTATTTGGTGCAGCCACCGCTACCGTTGGCGATGTAAGTGTGACTTATAACAACGATGCTGTTCCGTTTAATTTATTAGGGTTATCTGATGGGTTTGATCGTTACTGGACAGGTGGCGGCACCATGTTCGTACATCATCCTTTACAATTCAACAGGGTGGAATTTGGTTACGATCAATACACCGGCTATAAACCATTGTTATATGAGTTGGCAAATATCATCGGCATCAGCGTTCCACTTTATGGCGATTCTGTTCAGAAGAAAAAAGAAACACCCAATAATTTCAATACATCGGTTTACCAGTTGAAGATCGGCACAGGACCCTACACAAGTTTTGACGTAGGCTTTGCCGGTTCAATGATCGATCGCCAGGGACGTTTCTGGGGTGTACAGGATTGGATCCATTTGAAAGGCAATTATCCTTTTCATCCTAACAAAGATTATACACGCTTCTTTATTGGTGGCTCATACAATAACCTGCAAAATATTAAATGGTGAGAAAGATATTAATCGCAATAGCAGTCTTATTTATTTTGGTTGGATGTAAACCAACACAGGTGAGTTTTTCGGCTGATGATATTAACGTGGATTATGTAAAAAAGCTGCTGCGTACAGCTAAAGAAAAAGACACTTCGTTTACCAGCGGAACCATTTTTGTTGCTGAACTGGAAGAAGACATGATCAACAGGGATGGAATAGCGGAGCAGACGATCATAAATAAAAAAAGTAACAAACCCCGATCAGGTGTTGCAATGATTGGGAATTCTTACAAGCTTTTTATTATTACTGCCAACAGTCCGAATAGCAGGAGCATTTTCTTACCTGCTATTTTTACAGCAGATGATGAATGTATTGGTCTGGGTCCTGCGCTGGTGGGTAGTTTTGGCGCTGGTCAGTTAAAATATGTTAAACGTCTGCATTGCAAACCTAATAGAAAAACCCATGAAGCCAGGTGGGAATATTCGCCTAAGGAAAACGAGTTTGGCAGAACTGGAAATATTGCTGACCCAAAGGATGGAAGCATCACTAAAGTGGAGATCAAATTCGAAACAGATTCGAAAAAGAATATATCTACCCTTGCCGATTTCAAAATCATTAACGTGTACAACATCGCCCCCAACCGGTTTGGCGGCAATAAGCCGCTTGTTTTTAATATCGCATCAATTTTTGAAGACGACCGGGCGTTGCACTTTGAACATTTAAAAACATTTTAATTACTGAACCATGGCCAAGGCATCAAAACCATCAAAGAAGAAAAAAGCAGCATCCAAGTCGACTAAGAAAAAGAAACCGGCACCCAAAAAAGCAGTAAAAAAAGCTGCAACAAAAAAGAAAGGAGCGAAGAAGAAAGCAGTGAAAAAGAAACCGGTTAAGAAAGCAGTTAAAAAAGCCGGATCTAAAAAAGCGGCACGAAGAACTGCTTCCAGACGATCAGCGACTTCCGGAGCAGAACCGGAGTCAACAGAAGCTGTTTTGACAGAACCACAATGTAGATGCAAGGAAAAAAACGGCGTCTTCTTTTTAATGCTGAGACAAAAAAATGGCAAATACAAAGAATCCCCTTTTCATTCGCCATTTGAAACACTGGCCGAATGTGAAACTCATTGTATTCCTCAATCGCCGGATGATGTTTAGCTTTTTATATCCTTAATCAAATCTCTTATCGCCACCGAAGCAGTTACGGCACCAAACACAGCAGGTAAATAAGAAATTGTTCCGTAAGCAGATTTTTTATAATTCTTTCCATCGGTCAGCATCAAACTTTCTTTGATGGGTTGTTCAGGTGAGAATACAACTTTCACTCCTTTGCGTATACCATAGCCTTTCAATGTTTTTCGTACCTGTTGTGCAAAAGGACAATTATATGTTTTAGAAATATCAACCACTTTTAATTGCGTTGGATCAAGTTTCGCACCGGCACCCATGCTGCTCACTAGTGGCAAACCACTTTCATAAGCAAGGCGGATAAATGTAAGCTTTGGTGTAACACTATCAATGGCATCAATGATATAATCAGGTTTTGCGGCCAGTAATTGCTTTACCATTTCAGGATTAATAAACTCCTTCACTACATTCAACTCCAGTTCGGGATTAATGGCTTTTAAACGCTCGGCCATGATCTTAGCTTTCGATACGCCATGATTGGTGGCCAGTGCAGGCAGTTGCCTGTTTCGATTGCTGGGGTCAACCACATCACCATCAATAATTGTCATTGTACCAATACCGCTGCGTGCAATAAACTCCGCAGCGAACGAACCGACGCCACCAAGGCCAACAATCATTACATGTTTTGTGGTAAGTGCACGCAATGTATCTGCGCCTATCAGTAAGCTGGTGCGTGAAAGCCAGGAAAGATCAGTCATCATACTTTTGTAAGAGCAGCACCAAATACTGTAGCTGCATTTTTTTGGAGCTGCAAACTAAGCGAATCTTCATCAATTTGAAAAGCGCTTGCAGCATAAGTATAAATTTCAGCAATGGAAGCAGTGCTGTTATCTGTCTCAAGAAAGATTCTACCTGCTGGTAAAGTACTCAACACTTCCTGTACTGCTTTTTTTTCCAGTCCCTTTCCAAAAGAAAGATAATAACCCAATGCAATCAGTTGTTGAGCCAGCTCTTTGCTTTTATTAAATCCATGAAAAATCACCGGCACTTTTACCTGCGCTTCTTTTAATAATGCAATCACTTCGGCATGTGCACGCACACAATGAATGATCAACGGTTTTTGCATTTCATTGGCCAGTTGAATATGTGCAGCAAAAACTGTTTGCTGCAATGCGAAATCTGTTGTGCATACTTTATCTAAACCAGCTTCACCAACAGCAACCACATTTTTCAAATTGCTCTTTTCTTTTACAATGGCAAATTGATCTTGCCATGTTTCCTGCGTAATATACCAGGGATGTAAACCAACAGAATAAAAACTGTTGAGTTCAATTTCATCGAAGTCTTTGTATAGGTTTCCAATGCTGATGATTTCTTCAACAGTTTTTGTATGATGTGTATGTATGTTGATGTACAAATTGAACTTGTTTACCTGTTATATTCGCTTAACCAATGAAATTGTTTTTCTGTCAACTGGAAATGCCGCTTGCTACGTTGCAAAACGGTATAAACAGAATCGTTCCTGATCTTGCCTTTTAAAATAATGCTGTTACTGTCCGGCATTTCATACTGCAAAGTAAACAGGTTAAAGCTTTCAAATGCGGGGTTAAATTTGCTGAACGCAATTTCCTTTTTCATCGTATCAACCTTGCTGCTGAAATACCCACGCCTGTAGCGTTGCCAGAACATGGTGTCAGTGGTACCCACACTACCTCCCCCGTTTTTCTCAAATACAATATCTCTCCAGCGAATACTATCATACAAGAGCGGTGGAATGGTGTCGCCGTTTTTTACAAATACAGTTACATCATACAAACCTGAACGAATAGGTTTGGATTCAGGCGTACTATTTCTTTTTACAAATGATTTATATGATTCTACTCCGGCTATGATGATGAAAAATACCAGGAACAAAAGTTTGAATGTTACAGCAGCAATGCGCATCCATTTTTTTGAATAACGGATATAATAAAGATTCCCTTGCTCTGCATACCGGTTAGAAATAAGAAAGTTGAGAATACGCCTGTATTCAAACGACAACAACACAATACATGCAATGAACAAATGCGTTGAAAAAAGTTTTACCGGTATATCATAGCCAAGGTTCATCACCATCACATTGGCAAAAACACCTGCAGCGAGTAATGTACCAAAGGTTGCTGTGCGTCTGAATAGTAACAGTATACCTGCAATTACTTCCATTAAACCGGAAAAGAATTCATAAGCCGGTGAAGCGCCCATAAAAACCCAGGATAAACGCATGGGCAATAAATCCCCAAGTGAAGTAGCTAATAAACTATTATTCGGAAAAGGCATTTGCGATAAAAACAGTTTCGCAAAACCGTAACCAAAACAATTGATGATGATGAAATACCGCAGCATGATCCTGAACCAGTAAGCGAGCCGGTTGTATTGTTTCCGTTTGCTATCAAGCAGCGACCAGATGATCATTACAACAACTGCAATTAACAGGAACAAGCGAAGCTGAATAAAAGCCCATGAAGTATCGCCACTTCCGTTTAGAGGAATCAGGTTTTTGTAAACATGAAAAAGGCTCTTATTGGCCGCATTCACCAACCAATCAATAAACTGATCGTACCAGCCGGTTAAATAGCTGATGCCGGGAATAATTCCAAGCCATTGCCACGGACTTACGTACAAAACAAAATACACGAAGAAAAAACGAAACAGTAGTTTTTGCCAAAACGGCCAGTCGGGTTTTCCCGGCCACATGATCTGGTACATACATATCAATTTGGTAAGGGAAGATATTATTTTCCCAGGCCAATAAAAACAAATGCACTGGAAAAATAAAAACAGTTATCAGAACAACGACAATTGAGATTCGTTGTTGGGCTTCTTTTTGATTGACATAAGAGAACGTCTTATTGACACAGGAACGGAATCAATGGAAAACAACGCCGACTCTTCGTATCGGGAGGCAACAATCACTTTTGTTGTACCTGCATGCTGTTGAAACAAATCATCAACTGTTTGAGCTGTATTATTATTTTTCGACAGATGCGATAAAATGAGATAACTCAATTGGGGCGTTCTGTAGTTGAGAAATAAATCCAGCGCCTGTGTATTTGAAAGATGACCATGATCGCTGCTGATGCGGCGTTTGAGGTGATAGGGATAATCGCCGTTTGCCAACATCGTTTCACAATAATTACTCTCAAGAAACACGGCGTGGCTTTTTTGAAAATAATGCAGCACTTGTTTGCATGCATAACCAATATCTGTGATCACTGATACATTGATATTTTGCGAACTGATCATGAAACTGTAAGGATCGGCTGCATCATGTGATTTGCTGAAACATTTTACCTGCAGCTCATCAATAGAAACAGTATCTTCTTTTACAAAATAACGTACCAGAGATGGATCAATGGAAAGATTGCTATTGGCTAATGTCTTTTGCGAAATGTAAACGGGAAGTTTGTGTTTGCGACTCAGGAGTTCCAGTCCTGTTATATGATCGCTGTGTTCATGCGAAATAAAAATGGCTTTTACTTTGTTCATCTCCAGCCCGAGCCGGTTCATGCGTTTTTCTGTTTCCCTGCACGAAAGACCGGCATCAATCAACACGGCTTCATTGCCATTACTTACATAATAACAATTAGCGTTGCTGCCGGAATTTAAAGAAGTAAAATACATCCCCATCGGGGGCAAAAATAAGAAATCGGGCACTGCTCTGTTAAGAAATAATTCAGACCGATCAGGAGGTTTTGCGGATATGTAATTTCTTTCCGGGTTTTAATTTTTTCAGTCTTACATCAGCTTTTGCTTCGGCATGCAGAATGATATGAATACCTTCTGCACCTATTGAAATTTCACAGTCATGCACAGCAAGCTCATCAAAATTCAATTCCAGTTTATCTCCTTTTTTGCCTTTTGCAATGGCATTTTCTACCAGCTTAGGCACCGTGTCGATTAGCGAACCAAGCCCCACAATAAGTTGCGATGCAATTGTATCTTTTAATTGGTTATGCAATATCATATCGCCTGCAGTAACAAGCGCATTGTTTGAGTTTACAGTAAAATCAAAATCCCGTACCACGAGCTCCATTTTTTCCGGATCAAATTCCAGTTTACCACTTGCAACTAGTTTTGCATCGATATCGTTCCCGGTTTTTACTTCAACCGATACGCCTGCTTCTGAAGCATAAGCACGCACCGATTTTATATCAAGCGTGTAACCTTCTGCTTTAAATGACCTTCCTTTCAGATGATGATTCAACTGCTCATTGATATCATCAAATGATGTAAATGCATACAAATGAATATCGGAATGAGGCAAAGCATCTTTTAAATGTTTAAAGGCCGGCAAAGGAAGTACCGGTGGCAAATTCACTGTGTCTGTTATCATTGTTGTGGTTGCAGAAACTTTTGCCTGGCAAAGAATGGCCGACTCATCGAGTGATATGTTTCCTTCAATGGAAGTACAATAGAAACGCAACCAGAGCAATTGCTTTTTACGGTTGATCAACATGGGCTTTTGCAAATCGTTCCACACTTTTTCAATAGGCTTGCGCATCGATACCGTATTGTTGATCTCTTTATTAAGAATTGTAGTGAGAGTTGTTTCATTTTCTTCGAGCCACTTGTTTATCTTTTTCGTCAGGTTTTTCTTGAATGGCCCAATTCTGAACACCGGCTCTTTAATCCATTCCAGTTTTCTAATGCGGAAGTCTGTTATGAGGTTCCAATCATTGTCGAGTTTTACCGGCGTTGATAACTGCACATTTACCAATGTAATTACCGGCTCGGCCGATTGTGTAAGACCTTTTCCCATCCTGCTCTTTGTCAAAGTAATTTCAGCTTGCATAGGAACGGTGCAGATCAATTCTTTTCCATTTGATCTTATGCTGATGTTACCTGCTTTTGTAAGTGTAAGTTTTGCTTCATCACGTTCATCGTTCAAAGGATTGATCACTGTTTCAAGAAATTTTCCTTTGATTACATTGTTGATCCATTGTTCAAAATTGGCAACCTCATACCGCACGGGTAAATTAAAGACCGACAAAGGCAATTCAACCGACACACTGTCTGACAGAGGTAATGGTGCAGGCGTAGCAATTTTGTTATTGCATCCACGACAACCTGCTATCATAAAAACAATGATGCCGCTGATAAGTATTGTAACTATTAATTTCATTTGGAGTTGGCTATGAATGTAATCAATACCTCTTGTTGTTTTCATTAACCATGCATCATAAGGCATAAACAATACCGAAAAATGAAAACTCTGGTACAAGCTTTGATTTAGTTACGTAAACCTGCTTCCGGCAGTTGCAACCTGTGTTACTTATTTATCGAAAAATACATTTCGTTATACGTTAACGTTTCCACAGGTTGTTAATAAGTACCTTTATGAAATTCTGTTTTCAATCATTAATATTGGTAACAGATGGAAGGGTTAGAAGTATCATTCCCAAATGATACTTATTGTGAACATGGTTTGGTTCTGAAGATCTTACTACGCCGGCGCAACGTAGTACACTAATTCCGGTCCCAACCGCTAAACTGAAAAAACTTTGACTGAAACGATCATCAATCTCGAAACCGTTAACCCGATTGAATTTTTTGGCGTTAACAATGGTAAATTAGACATCCTCAAGAAAAAGTTTCCACTCTTAAAAATTTTATCAAGGGGCACACAAATTAAACTTAGTGGCAGTCCCGAACAGGTAGATCAGGCAAAAGAAAAAATTGATCTGCTGATAGCTTATTTAGAACGTAACGGACAACTCAGCGAAAATTATCTTGAACAGATCCTGGGCGGCGACGATCAGGAAACAGTTGATGCATTTGTTGAAAGGAACCCGAGCGAAGTGCTTGTGTTTGGTCCAAATGGTAAAACTGTTCGTGCACGCACTCAAAACCAGAAACGGATGGTGGGTGCAATTGATAAAAATGATATCGTATTTGCCATTGGCCCTGCCGGTACAGGTAAAACCTATACGGCTGTTGCCCTTGCAGTACGGGCATTGAAGAACAAGTTGGTGAAGAAAATCATTCTTACACGTCCTGCTGTTGAAGCGGGCGAAAGTCTTGGTTTTTTACCCGGTGATCTGAAGGAAAAGATCGATCCATACCTGCGCCCGTTATACGATGCGTTGGATGATATGATCCCTGCAGATAAACTGGGTTATTATATGAGCACACGTGTAATTGAAATTGCACCGCTGGCTTACATGCGTGGCCGTACTTTGGATAATGCCTTCATTATTTTGGATGAGGCGCAAAACACAACCGATCTGCAGTTGAAAATGTTCCTTACACGTATTGGTGCCAATGCAAAAGCCATCATTACAGGTGATCTCACACAGGTGGATTTGCCGAAGAACCAACGCAGTGGTTTGGAAAAAGGTATCCGCATTTTAAAGAACATCGACGGTATCAGTCATATTGAGCTGGATGAAGAAGATGTTGTACGTCACAGGTTAGTGAAAGCCATTATCCGTGCTTACGATAAAGATCATCAAACAGAACCCGAACAGCCTAATAGTTACTATCGACGTTAATAAGGTACTTACACCGCAGCATATACAACCGCATCCCGTTTCAGCAATGAGACGGGATTTTTTTTACCGCTGATTGGGAGATTTGGGTGATGATATTGATGCGGAGGCAACTGAATCATTTTTATCTGTTGCATCTTATCATCAGTGATGGAATCCATTGTTAAAACTGTTCTGCCAATCAATCCCTTTTGTACATTTGGGCATCATGAAGAAACTCATCATCATTTTTGTTGTTGCTTTAGGTTTATTTGCATGTGAAAAAAGACGTGAACGCCCAACCGAAGCATTGGATACAGCACGTGAATTTATCCGCAGTTCACTGGATGGTGATTATGACTGGGCAAGAGAATTAATGATCAAAGACAGCCTCAACCTGTACGAACTTGATGTAATTGAAAAGAAGTACAAAGATGAAATGAGCAAGAAAGACAAAGAAGGTTACAAAGCTTCATCCATTCTTATTCATTCAGTAGATAATGTGAGCGACAGCGTGGTAATTGTCAACTATTCCAACTCATATAAAAAGAAACCGATGCCGGTGAAAGTGATCAAGCGTGACGGTTTGTGGCAGGTTGATTTTAATTATACGTTTACTGGAAACCTTTAGAGAATTTAGAATACAGAAGATAGCAGAGAGAAGGAAAACAAGCCTTGAGTCCGTTTCATTCTGAATTCTATATTCTATCTTCTAACTTCTTGCTTATGCTCAGAAACATTCTCCTCGTTGGTTTTGGTGGTGCCGCAGGCAGTATGATGCGTTATGCATTTGCCGTATGGTTTAAACATGCCAGTTTCCCACTCGCTACTTTTCTTGTAAATATAATCGGCAACTTTATTATAGGGGCGGTGTTTGCCTATGCATTGCGAAGTGAAAGCTTTGCCAGCAATTGGCGTTTATTTTTGGCTGCAGGCATTTGCGGCGGATTCACAACTTTCTCTGCTTTTTCTATGGAAAGCCTGGTGATGCTGCAACAGCAACGGATAGGAATGTTTTTCATGTATGTAATTGGAAGTTTGTTGTTGGGACTCGCAGCTACATGGGCAGGCTACACAGTTATAAAATAATTTTTTTCATTTATTTGTCAGCCCATAGCTTTAGCCGAAATCATTATTAACGGCCATGCCCAAATCCGCTCTATTCCTCTTCATCCTTTTTTTCTTTGCTGTTCTCATTCCAAAAGCACAACTACACGATCAGTACTTAAAAGCAACAATCCTTTTCTCTGACGGTAGAAGTATATCGGCGATGGTGCTAAACCAGGAGACAGAAAAGCTCAACTATTCAGTTTCAATAAAAGATTCTTCTCATAAAAAAAGCAAACAAACTTTTTCCGCATCGGAAATAAAAGAGTTGGAATTTGAAAACGGGAAAAAATTCCGACAGGTTACGTTTACAGCCCATGGCACTACTGACACGATAACCGTGCTGGGAAGATTGCTGGTAACGGGTAAAATCACTCTCTTGCAGGTTTACCAGCGTAACAATCTTTTGCTGGTAGCACTGAAGGCCGATGAAATTTTTCCTATGCAAAAAGACGAGTTTTCTTCACTCGATCCTGAAATAAAAAGACATCATTATAATTCATTCCTCCTAAGTGCATTAAGAGATGCTCCTGATCCCCTTCGTGTAAAAGCTGCAAGGGCAGAGTTCGATGAAAAATATATCAGCCGGTTGATTTTGGAGTATAATAAACTCAATGATACTCCGTCAGAAATAATAAAGAGAAAGGCCGAGAAAAAAAGCTTCTGGATAGCAGGAGTCGAATTTAAAAAATCAAAAGCCTACCCATATGGCGTTTTTGGTTTCGTCAATTACCGGTTATACGTAACAGACCTTAGTCGAAGCACCTCGGTTAACCTTGGTTTGCATTACTATCATTACCAATTTAAAACTACCTACTCCCCTGCTTCGCTTGTTACCAGCACCAGGTCAATTGCCTCAATCCCCGTGTTTGTTCAACAAAATTTACTTAATAAGAAGGTGAGACCTTACTTGTTTGCGGGTTTCAATTTTAGTTATATCAACACCAAAGCAGATCGCCCCGGTTATGAAGACGAAAAAGGTTTCCAGCGCAATTATGGCGGCAATATAATAGGCGGTGCAGGAATTGAAGCGAACGTACTTCCAAACCTGATGATAAAAGCCGACTATCGTTACGAAAATGTATTACACGGATTTATGGGAGGTCTTGCTTTTCTTTTTTAAATCAACATTCCGGAGGAATCCGCATGTTCTTGTTTTTTGGTTTTTTTTCAGGTACTTCGCAGACTGTAACAAAGAAAAAGTATGTCTACTCCCGGAAAAAAAGATGCGTTAGGAAAGGGAATCCGTTCCCTGCTGCAAAGTATTGACGAAGACCTGAAAACCACGGCTGGCCAGCTGAAACCTACAGTGGCCGAAGCAGTTACTTCTATGCTGCGTATAGCCATTACGGATATTGAAATCAATCCTAAACAGCCCCGCCGTGATTTTGATGAACAGGCGCTGAAAGAATTGGCCGACAGCATTAAAATGCACGACATTATTCAGCCGGTAACTGTTTCAAAACTCTCAACGGGGAAATTTCGCCTCATTTCGGGTGAACGCAGGTGGCGTGCTTCCAAACTTGCCGGGCTCAAAGACATACCGGCTTACATACGCCAGGCCAACGACCAGGAATTACTTGAACTCGCCCTGCTTGAAAACCTACAACGTGAAAATCTGAATGCCGTTGAAATTGCCCTAAGCTATAAACGCCTGATGGAAGAACTCGACTACACCCAGGAGCAAGTAGCAGAGCGTATGGGTAAAGACCGCACCACAGTTACCAACTATATTCGTTTACTCAAACTTCCACCGGATATTCAATTGGCCGTTCGCACTGGTGCATTAAGCATGGGTCATGCAAGAGCATTGATCAATGTTGATACAATTGATAAGCAGTTGTATGTTTTTCACCAGGTGAAGCAAAAGGAATTATCTGTTCGTCAAACCGAAGCATTGGTTCGGCAACTATATAAATCGGCACCTGTTAAACCTGCTGTAAAAGGCGGTTTGCCACAGGCCTTTCAACGAATTGAAGATAACTTAGCATCACAATTCGGAACAAAAGTAAAAGTGAACCATAGCAAAAAAGGCAATGGCAGTATACTGATCGAGTATTATTCGCTCGAACAATTTAACCAGATACTGAAAACACTGGGCACCGATGTTGAATAACACATGAGGCAATTTTTCTTTCTTATACTTATTTCTTTCGGCTTACTGCACACTGTTAATGCGCAGGATACTGCAACTGTAAAACCAGCTGTGATAACTGCTAAAACAGATACCATAAAAAAATCCGTAGCAGATACTACGAGTAAAAAAGCAGAGCATTCGCCACGGAAAGCAACTATCCGTTCTGCCATTATTCCCGGTTGGGGACAGGCTTACAATAAAAAATACTGGAAGATCCCTATTGTATATGGTGCGTTAGGAACTGCTGCGGGATTTTTCATTTATAACCGGAGAGAATATATTGATGCAAGAGATGCCTATCGCTATAAGGTAGATACAATTTCAGCAAACGACAATCTCATAAAACCAAAGTTCCGGCCGGTTGATGCAGAAGCAGTACGGCAATACCGCATTGGTGTTCGACAGTATGTTGATTATTCAGTGTTGGCTTTCCTTCTCTTATGGGGCTTGAATGTTGTTGATGCTACAGTTGACGGGCATTTAAAAGCTTTTGAAGTTTCCGACGACCTGTCGATGCGGGTGAACCCCACCATAAATCCAATAACCAAACAGGCGTCAGTTGGATTAGTCTTTACCTTTGGTAAGAATAATTCAGCAAGATGATTGGTTGCTCAACGGTCATCATCATAAAAAATCAAACCAACTAATTCGATGAACATAGCGCTGATCGGTTATGGCAAAATGGGAAAAGCCATTCATGAAATTGCAAAAGAACGTGGCCACGAAGCTGTATTGATCATTGATGCAGATAACCTGCACGATCTTACTCCTGAAAATATAAGGAAAGCAGATGTAGTGATTGAATTTACCAGTCCGCATACTGCATTCAAGAACGTAACATTCTGTTTGCAGCAAAGCGTGCCCGTTGTTTGTGGTTCTACCGGTTGGTTAGAACAACTCGATGAAGCAAAAGCTATTGCTGAAGCCGCACGAACAGGTTTAATTGTTGCAAGCAATTTCAGCGTGGGAGTAAATATTTTCTTTGAAGTGAATAAACGTCTAGCCCAATTAATGGCTCCGCAAAAAAGTTATGAAGTAACCCTCAAGGAAATTCATCACACAGCAAAAAAAGATGCACCCAGTGGCACCGCAATTTCATTAGCAGAACAGGTGATGGCAGAATTAGGTCATAAAGAAAAATGGGTAAACGAAACTTCGGTTCATCCCGGCGATCTGTCAATCATCAGTGAACGCATTGATCCTGCCCCCGGAACACACTTTGTAAAATACAGTTCCGCTATTGATGATATTGAGATCATTCATACGGCTCATAACCGCACTGGCTTTGCATTAGGCGCTGTTCTGGCAGCAGAATTCTTAAAAGATAAAACCGGTTTCTTCGGAATGAAAGAAGTGCTTAACTTGTAAGCATCATGTGGCCGAGACCCAAAACCTCACCAATCACTTTCCTGTTTCTTTGTTTGCAATTTGCTGTGTTTGCACAAGACACAACAATTGACAGTCTGCGTGTAGGTATTGCACGATCCACCAGCGACAACGATAAACTAAAAGCATACGTTCTTCTTACAAGCAAGCTCTCCCGCATCAGCTTTAATGAAACATTTAAAGTGGGCGAAGAAGGTTTGCTTCTTGCCAATAAGCTGAAAGATTCAGTTGCATTGGCAGAGATCAACCACTCCATAGGTATCGCCAATTATTTTAAAGGTGAATACGAAAAAGCTGCCGCTTACTATTTTTATGCGCAGGGAATTTATGAGCGTCGCAACTTATTGCTGAAACAGGCCTATGTCATGAATGATCTTGCTAAACTCTACCGCAAGACAAGAGATTTACAACGGGCGCTTCGTTTTTACAACAGTTCGCTTGAATTGTTCAGGAAATTAAATGATTCAAGTGGTGTACAAATGATCATGAATGAAAGTGGTGTTGTGTATGAATACCAGGGAAACTATGAAGAAGCCATTCGTCATTACAATGCCGCATTACAGATAGCAACCAAATTAAACGACGAAGGTGGTAAAGGCTGGTGTTATAATTTTTTAGCCGGTGTATATGTATTGCAAAGCAAGTTTGAATTAGCTGAAGATTTCAACCTACGTGCACTTGCCATAAGGCAAAAACTGAAAGATACTTTTGCACTTACACTCAGCTACGCCGATATGGGTGTGATGTACAGCAGCTGGAATAAGTTTGAACGTGCCGTTTATTACCTCGATGAAAGCAACAAGCTGGCTGAGCGAATGGAATACCGTGAACTGCTTTCAAACAATTATGCCGCACTCAGCCGCATAGCCAACGTAACCGGCGATTACAAGAAAGCGCTGGACTATTATACCTGGCATACGCAGTTAAAAGATTCACTGTTCAACGCACAAAAAACAAGACAGGTTGAAGAGTTGAGTACCTTATACGAAACCAATAAAAAAGAACAGCAGATACAGGTGCAGCAATTCACCATTAATAAACGTAACCAGCAGATCTTTTTTATTTTGCTTTTCACTGTACTCTCCGCTGTTGTAGCATATCTTTTTTACAACCGCTATCGTTGGAAACAACAAGTGAAATTGCAAACTGAAATCTTAAAGCAACAGGAACTGGCGGCTCAATCCATACTTGAAGCTGAAGAAAAAGAACGTATCCGTATTGCAAAAGATCTTCACGATGGTGTGGGACAAATGATGAGCGCTGCACGCATGAATCTTTCTTCGTTTTACAATGCAGCAAAAATTGAAGATGCTGAGCAAAACAAATCGCTGGCAAACATTATTCACCTTGTTGATGATAGTTGCAAGGAAGTAAGAGCAGTAAGTCACAGCATGATGCCCTCTGCACTGCTTAACAAAGGCTTGCCCGATGCAGTAGAAGAATTAACAAGTAAAATCAGCAACAAAGAACTGGAGGTGAATTTTTACAGCGAAGGTTTTCCCGAACGTTTAAATACAACTACTGAAACTATTTTATTTCGTGTTATCCAGGAATGTATTAACAATAGCATTAAACACGCCGAGGCCAGCACTTTGGATATTTCACTGATTCATGATAACGATGGCGTTAGTGTTACCATAGAAGATAACGGAAAAGGTTTTTCACATATTCAACTGCAAAAAGAAGAAGGCATGGGTCTTTCAAATATTCGCAGCCGCATACAATTTCTGAAAGGAACAGTTGATATCGACAGTTCGCCGGGCAACGGCACCCTGGTAGCCATTCACGTACCTATACAACAGCAGGCTTTAAAATGATACGAACGAGTGCATACATAACTCTGCTATTCTTCGCCTTTTTTGCAGGCGCATTGTCGTATGCACAAGTCACAAAAACAGATAGCCTGCGCAAACTCATCAGCACTGAAAAAGATATTGAGCGAAAGATGGATTTGCTTTTGTTGCTTTCCAATGAATTCAGAATGCGTAATCCTGATTCGTCAGCAAAAGTGACGGATGAATTGGTAAAACTTGCCGACAAGCAGCACGACGAAAAAATGCATTTACGTGCCGAGTTGAATAAAGTGTATTACTACATGAGCATGTCCAAGCCTGATTCAGGTTTGCTGCTCTCCTCAAAAAATATTCGCCTGCTAAATAAAGTCAAAGGAGGCGATTCGCTGCAATCGCAATATTATTCTGTTGCGGGGTTAACGCTCATGCGTATGAACCGGCAGAAGGAAGCGATGGAACATTTTTACAAAGCGTTGGAAAAGGGTGAAAAAGGAAATGACAAATTAGTAATGGTAAAATCATTACATAATATTGGCTGGGCCTATATGGAATTGAATCAATTCAATGAAGCCATCCAGCATTTCCGTGCATCGATTGAACTTGTAATAAAAAATAATTTACCTGTACGCTTTGCTGTTACGTACAACAACCTTGCTTCCTGCTATGGTGCCGTTAAGCAATACGATTCGCTTTATAAATATGTACGAGAAGGTATAATGATCGCTCAGCAGCAAAAGAATAGTGAAGCCGAAGCCAATGGCTGGAATATTATGGGTACCGCTTATACAGCACAACGTAAATACCATGATGCATTAGAGTGTTTCTTAAAAGCAAAACCAATTCGTGAAAAAATAGGGGATGCTTTTTTTATTGTTTCAGACCTGGCTGTATTATCTGAGCTGTATGCGCTCATGAATAACACCGAAGAAGGTTTGCGAACAGGTAATGAAGCATTAAAAATTGCACAGGAAAAAAACCTGCAGGCAAAGTTTCCAATGATCTACAAAGCCATTGCATTGAATTATGAGAAAGCAGGCAATTATGCAGCGGCGAGTGACCTGTATAAAAAAATGAACGAACTCAAGGATAGTATTTACAGCCATGCATCGGAGGAAGCATTGGCGGAGATGAAAACAAAATACGAAACCGAGAAAAAGGAAAAAATTATACAGGAACAACGATTCAATCTCACCAGGAAGAATTATCTAATCGTTGGAATATCATTATTGTTATTGTTTGGATTAGTTGTGGCTTGGTTATTCTACAACCGTAGTCAATTAAAACAAAAAGCAAAATTGCAGCAAACAGTTTTTGAACAGCAGCAACTGGCAGCGAATGCTGTTATGAAAGCTGAAGAAAAAGAACGGCAGCGTATTGCCAAAGATTTGCACGATGGCGTGGGGCAAATGATGAGTGCTGCCAAAATGAATTTATCAGCGTTTGAAAACGAAATTAAATTCAGCAATCCTGACCAGAAAATTTCCTTTGAACGCATCATTGGTTTGGTTGATGAAAGTTGCAAAGAAGTGAGAACGGTAAGTCACCAGATGATGCCGAACATGCTGCTGAAATCGGGATTAGGCAAAGCCGTTGCCGAGTTCCTTGATAAGATCGATCAAAAAGTAATAAAGGTAAACCTGCATGTTGAAGGCTTACAGGAACGATTGAATGAAGATGTAGAAATCGTTCTATACCGTGTGTTGCAGGAATGTGTGAACAATGTGATCAAACATTCAGGCGCTTCAACACTTGATATTGCATTGATAAAAGATAATGATGGAGTTAGTGCTACCATTGAGGATAATGGCAAAGGATTCGATATGGATCAGTTAGGTGAAGAAAGCGGCATTGGTTTAAAAAATATGCGGGCACGCATCGAATTTCTGCAAGGCACAATTGATTTTGATACTGCTCCGGGCAAAGGAACATTAGTTGCACTTTTCATCCCGTTAACAAACACGCAATAAAAAATATGAAATCATACATTCTTCTTGCTTTCTTCCTTCTCTCCTTTTCATCATTACTACACGCACAAAAAAATAAACCGGTTATTGATAGTTTGGAAAAACTGGCAGGCAGCAGCAAAGACAGTCAACTGGTGAAAATTTATAATGATCTCACATGGGAATATCGTCTGGTAGACAGGGATAAAGCGTTGGCTTATGGCTTTAAAGCTATTGATAAAGCAAAAGAATCGAATTATCCCAAGGGCCTTGCCCAGGCCTACAACGATTTGGGCATTTTATTATACGACCAGGAGAAATATGATAGCGCCATTGCTTTTTATAAACTGTCTGGAAAGATAAGAGAGCAACTGAAAGACGAATTAGGTATTGCAAAAGTGTATAATAAAATCGGTATCGTTTACCAGAAGAAAGGTGCGTTTGATAAAGCGCTGGAAAATCAATTGCAGGCCTTATCCCTTTTTACAAAGAATAAAAATGATCTCGGCATTTCTTACTCGCTCAATAACATCGGCATCCTTAATCAAAACCTCGGCCGGTACGATGATGCCATCAAATACCAACTGCAGTCAATTGAAATAAAAGAAAAATTAAAAGACAATTATGGCCTGGCAGGTTCTTTTGTAAACATTGCTAATATCTACAAAATAAAAGGCAATGACGACAAAGCAGCTACGTACTACAATAAAGCAATCACCATTAGTCGTTCCATACAGGATAAAGAATACCTCGCCAATGCCTTAAATAATATTGGAGCCCTTTATATTAAAAAGCAAAAATACAAGGAAGCATTTTCTTCCATCAATGAATCACTTCAATTAAGAAAAGATCTCGGCGATACAAAAGGCCAGGTAAGTTGCATGAACAATCTTGGCCTCGTATTACAGGAACAAAAACAATACGACTCTTCTATTGCTGTTTTACAGGCTGCGTTAAACATTGGCAAAGGAGCCGTTAACTGTTTGCCCGAAGTAAATCAAACCTACCTGGCTCTTTCACGTTCGTATGAATCGATGAACAAAAACGATGAAGCTTTATCGATGTTTAAATTCTATGCATCCACAAAAGATTCACTGTTTACCGATGATCTTTCGGAAAAATTTGCAGAGCTTGAAACAAGATACGAAACACTGGAGAAAGAAAAGGAAATTCAACGCCAGCAATATGTGATCGAAAAAAAGAATTACTGGATCGCCGGCATCGCTTTATCCGTTTTGCTTCTTTCTTTAGTTGCCCTTTCATTTTACAGTCGTAATAAAATAAAACAGGAAGCCCGCATGAAACAGGCAGTGCTTGAACAGCAGCAACTGGCTGCCAATGCTGTTATTAAAGCGGAAGAAAACGAACGACAACGCATTGCCAAAGATTTGCACGATGGTGTGGGACAAATGATGAGTGCAGCAAAAATGAACCTGTCCGCATTTGAAAATGAATTACAGTTCAGCACTGCCGATCAAAAACTTTCTTTTGAACGCATCATTGGTTTGGTGGATGAAAGTTGTAAAGAAGTGCGGACTGTCAGTCATCAAATGATGCCGAACATGTTGTTGAAATCAGGATTAGGAAAAGCAGTGGCCGAGTTCCTTGACAAGATCGATCAGAAAGTGATTAAAGTGAACCTCCACGTAGAAGGCTTACAGGAACGGCTGAACGAAGATGTTGAGATTGTGTTGTACCGTGTGCTGCAGGAGTGTGTGAACAATGTGATCAAACATTCAGGTGCTTCTCAATTGGATATTGCTCTTATCAAAGACAAAGATGGCATCAGCGCCACCATTGAGGACAATGGTAAAGGTTTTGATGTGCAGCAACAAGGTGAAGAAAGCGGCATTGGTTTAAAGAACATGAAAGCAAGGATCGATTACCTGAATGGCAGTATCGATTTCGACAGTTCGCCTGGAAAAGGAACGTTAGTTGCCATACATCTTCCTGTGGAATAACACAGTTGAAATATTTCTACTGTATTTTTTAATATCTTCGGCTCAAGCCACAAATAGTATGTCCTTATCTCGCTACACAATTGCTATTGTTGACGATCACCAGATCGTTATTGATGGATTACGTTCCCTGTTGAAAGGTTACAACCAGTTCGAAATTATTATTGAATCAACTCACCCCGAAACGATTTTGGCGCTCTTAAAAAAACAACCCGTTGATATTCTTCTTACTGATGTGATGATGCCCTTATTGACAGGAGTTGAACTTTCAAAGCAGGTAAAAAAAGAATTCCCTTCCATTAAGATCATTGCTTTATCGATGAACGGGGAAGGCAGCCTTGTGAACCAGATGATCGAAGAAAGCGATATCAGCGGATACCTGTTAAAAAATATTGGTCAAACAGAATTTATAACAGCCCTTAATAAAATTGCAGAAGGTGGTATTTATTTCAGCGACGATGTGTTGCAGGAAATGCTGAAAGCAAGTGAACGCAAACAGGTAAGCGACGACAATAAGCTCACCAACCGTGAAATTGAAATTGTGCGTTTGATTGAAAAGGAATACAGCAATAGAAAAATTGCGGAAGAATTATTCCTGAGCGAACGTACCGTTGAAACGCACAGGAAAAACATCTTCCGCAAAACCAAAACCAATTCAGTAATCGGTTTAATTAAATATGCTTACGAGCACAAGCTCATTTAACGGATAGCAATACCAAGCTTTAGTAAAACTGAATGCGATCCTCCATTTGTATTTTTCTTCTGCCAGCCATCGTAATGCACACTTGCATTAAAAATATTAAAGTTCAAACCGGCTCCTATGTCATATGCAAACCGACTTTCTCTTGCATCAATCGTTTCATCTTTTATTAAACCCACGCCGGCATTACCGGTAAGAAAGAAATTTGTTACGGGATAAAAACGCACACCTGCTTTTAACGGTATCATGCTGATCTTACCATATGGATTCGTGGCTTCAGGCGCATACGACTGATAACCGATCGTTCCGGTGATATAGGCTTTCTGCCCCAATCCGAAACCTCCAAACCCTTCAACACCAAAAACGCTTTTGTAATCGTTTCCTAAGTCGCTGAGTGGTGCACCAATAATTACGTTACCGCCAAAAATAGTGTTGGCTTTTTGTGCGTAGGACGCACTAGTTAAACCAACGATTGCTGCAATAATGGATAGAATTTTGCTCTTCATAACATCTGTTTAGAACAACATTTTCCAATATTGTACCAAAAACAATAACATTCCGCTCTTTTATTTATTTTAACAGTCAACACCTTGGCAGATCATTGTTTTTATTTCAACGCAAGCCCTAATTTTAATTGCACGGTTCCTGAATAGCCATCGGTATTTTGTCTTTTCCATCCATCGTAGTTCAAACTTATTTGTCCAAGTATAAAATGCAGGCCAATACCGGCATCAAACATAAATCTTGATTCACGCTTGCTCATTACTTCATCTTTTAAAAAACCAACGCCGGCATTTCCACTGAGAAAAAGAATATTTGTAGGATAAACCCGCAGCCCGGCTTTTACTGGTATCACCGTTATTTTTCCATACAACCCTCCGTCCTGTTCTTTATAAGAAACATAGGCAATGGTACCTAATCCATATACATGTTTGCCGCCAAAGCCCAGTGAGGCATCAATACCGGTTGCCCGTTTGTAAGCAGTTTTAAAATTACCTGTTGGGAAACCAATAATAAGATTGCCTCCTACAAATGTGTTTAGTTTTTGTGCGCTTGCTTTGTCAGTTATAATAAAAGAGGCGAGCAAAAGAAGAGAAAACAAGGTTGTGCGCATGGTTTGTTTTTTTTGCGATAAATGTAGCACCTTTGTTTGCGGAGCAAATACCCACTGCCACTTAGTTTAAACGAAACAGAAACAAATGCTTTCAAAAAAAACACAGTATGCATTCCAGGCGCTGAGCTATATGGCCCAGCAAAAAAATAACGAGCCGCTGCTGATAGCAGATATTGCCAAGAAGAAAAAGATCCCCTTGAAATTTTTGGAGAATATCCTGTTGATGATGCGGAAAGATGGCATTCTTGAAAGCAAGAAAGGAAAAGGCGGTGGTTATTATTTCAAAATGAAACCTTCGCAAATACCGCTGGCAAGAGTAATCCGTTTGCTCGATGGACCTATTGCTCCCCTGTCCTGTGTGAGCCTGCATTTTTACGAACGCTGCAAAAATTGCGACGAGAAACATTGCGGTCTCCACGATATGATGATAAAAGTGCGTGATGCCAATCTCAAAATTCTTGAAAGCAGAACCGTAGCCGATATTACCTGATGCAGAAAACAGTAGCCATAACCGTTAGAGGCAAAGTACAGGGTGTGTGGTTTCGCAAGTACGCTCAGGACAAAGCCGTGCAGTTACAACTTACCGGAACTGTTCGTAACACAAGTGAAGGCGATGTAGGCATTGTTGCCACCGGCACTGAGGATCAGCTGGCTGATTTTATTGAATGGTGCTGGATGGGCTCACCTAAGAGTAAAGTTACTTCTGTTACAGTTGAAGATGTGGAGATGAAGATATTTAAAGGGTTTGAGATGGTGAGGTAAAGTAAAAACATTCTATTATCTTCTAAAAGCCTGGTTACATTTAGAATACATTGGAAGTAAAAATTATGAAAATCTGGACAAGTACCATGAAAGGCGACGATAAGGTTATCGCCTTTTTTGATGGCATGATATATAAAGCAAACCCAAAGAATGACGAAATTGAATCTTTTGTGTTCGACTTGAAGACAAACAAAAATTCGGCGTTAGGATTCTTTACAATTCCCGTGGGCTATATTTCGGAAATCAATATGACCCAAGGAAAGAACTATTTAGAAATTCTTTTCCGTGGGGATTATGAACACCTGAAAATTAATGACTCCAAGATAAAAAGCGAAGTATTTAATTTCTTTAAAGAAAACATACCAAATACCTCTTATGCTAGTGTAACAGAATCGAAGATTATGTATGCGAAAAAGCCGTTAATTGCTTTGACAGTGATCTTGATAGCTTTTTTATGGTCCTTTTTTATTGCAAAAGGAATGGAACAGGGTAATGAGTACGATGTATCCGGCCAACATTATGATTCATTCGCCGGAATTATTTTAGTGCTCGCCAACCTTGGTGTTACCAACTTGTGCTTATTATTTGGTTCTCTTTTTTTAATCGCTGGTATCAGACTATTCCGAAAACTAAACTACCCTCTTTCAAAACAAGTCATCTATTTTCAAAGATAGATGCATAGTGAAATAAACTCCTGATAAATTGAACCAACCTCTTCAGCAAAAACTTTACGGACTTGATCATTTACGGGCATTGGCCATTTCGTTTGTTTTCCTGTTTCACTATTACATTTTAAGCGGAGGAGAACCGAAATGGTTACCGGATATTGCGAGCTTTGGCTGGACGGGTGTTGATCTGTTTTTTGTGTTAAGCGGATTCTTGATTGCATCGCAACTTTTTGCGCAGGTGAAGCAAGGCCAAGGAATTTCTTTTAAGCACTTTTTCTTAAAACGTTTTTTCAGGATCATTCCGGCTTTTGCTGTAACAGTGGCCATTTACTTTTGCATTCCATTTTTCCGTGAAAAGAAAAGCTTACCGCCTTTATGGAAGTTCCTAACGTTCACACAAAATATTGGATTGAACCTGAAAGACAATGGTGCTTTTTCGCATTGCTGGTCGCTTTGTGTAGAAGAGCATTTCTATCTCTTTCTGCCGTTGATCTTGATTTTCTTACACACGTTCAAGCTTACAAAAAGATCGTACTTGATATTGATCTTATTGTTTGTTGCTGGCTTTTTCATCCGTTATTTAAGCTACACTCATCTGTATCTTCCAAAAATTGAATCAGATATCGGCTGGGTGTATTGGTATAAATTTATTTACTACCCAACGTATAATCGGTTAGATGGATTATTGGTGGGTGTCGCAATTGCAGGCATGTATCAGTTCCTGCCCTTAACTTGGAACCGCATTGTGAAATTTGGCAATTGGTGGATCGTTGCAGGATTACTTGTCTTAACCGGTGCATATTTTTTATGCGAAGATCAAACAACATTTAATGCCTCGGTTTTTGGCTTCCCTGTTATTGCAATTGGCTATGGATTCATTGTTATGGGTGCAATCAGCCCACTAAGTTTTCTGTGCAAATGGAAGTCATCGATCACTACGTTCATCGCAACGCTTTCATATGCAGTCTATCTTACCCACAAGGGAGTGATACATATGACCCATAAAGTTCTACAGGACTTCAACCTGGATAGCAACCTGATGTTGATCATCTGTATTGCAAGTTGCTTATGTGCAGCCTACCTGTTGCATATAATAGTTGAAAAACCATTTATGAAATTGAGAAACCGGATTGTTAAGTAAGCTATCGCTTATTAAAACAATACCGGTAGTCATACCCACTACCATCCATAAACGCAAATAAACGCTCACCGGAATTACGAAAATCAAACCGATCGAAATACCAATCGATCACACGGTTGCTGGAAAAATCATAGAGCTTAATCCAGAGAATGTTCTTTGTTTCTGATTGCCGGTTGCCATCGCTATCAGTATACCGATTAGTTACACTGCGAATCTCCCAACTGCCCTGCATTATGCCATTGGCATCGGTGTAACGTGCAGTACGGTCTTCGGAAAAAGTAAATGTACCGTTGCGGTATTCGGTAGAAATGTTCTCGTTACTGAAAGCCCTGCGTTTTTGCAGTTCAGTTAATTGCCAGCTGCCTTCAATACGATTTTCGGGCAACCATTTTTTACAGGAGCTAAATGAAACAACGAGAAAAAGAAAAGAAATGGAGTAGAGTTTTGATTGCATAGATGATGGTTTCTTACATCGCAACAAATTCTAAGCCTGCAATCGTTACAGAAACATTAAAAAACAGAATAATGAATGCTGAACAGTTAACAATTATCTAATTAAAATTAACCAGTAACTTTCTTGCTCAATTGAACATCGTCATGCCAACCTTTAAAGCTGTTATTGATATAATCGGCATTAACCCATTTGTATTTGTTCCCGATAAAGTACTGGCTGCTGTCTTGAAAAAGTCCGGTAAAGAGAAAGGACCCATCCCAATAAAAGGCATCATCAATAAAAATCCTTACAGGCAAACGCTGGTGAAATATGCCGGGCACTGGCGCTTATACATCAATACAATGATGCTAAAAGATTCACCGAAGCGTGTTGGCGAAACTGTTACCATCAGCATTGTATTTGATCCTGACGATAGGAAATTAACCATGCATCCCGGTCTTGAAAAAGCATTGGCGAAAAACAAAACGGCTCAAGCAAATTTCAATCAGCTAACTGCATCCCGCCAGCAGGAGATCATTCGATATATCAGCAATTTAAAAACAGCCGAAAGTGTTGATCGGAATATCACAAAAGCCATCGATTTTCTTTCAGGCAAAGGAAGTTTTGTGGGCAGGCAAACACTCTGATTTTTTTATTGTAATTTTTATTGTCGATACAACCAAGCAACCCATCATATTAAATCTCATATGAAACGCAGTGACTTTTTACAAACATCAGCCGCTCTTGTTGGAAGCAGCTTATTGCCTTTTGAAAGCAAAGCTGTTGATGCAAAACCTGGCAGAACACGTTTTGCCTATCTCACCGATATTCATGTAAAGCCCGATGCTGTTGCAGAAACTGGCATGGCGAAGGCCTTTCATCATGTGCAATCATTAAAAACAAAAGTTGATTTTATTATCAATGGTGGTGATTCCATTATGGATTCCCTGGAGGCAGACAAACAAAAAACACAAACTCAATGGGATCTTTATCATTCCATTTTAAAAAAAGAAAACAGTCTGCCTGTTTATCATTGCATCGGCAATCATGATGTGTGGGGATGGTTTATTAAAAACGACCGGCCCGAAGCTGATAAATTGTACGGCAAGCAATGGGTGGTTGAAACATTGGCGTTGCCAAAAAGATATTACAGTTTCACAAAAAACAAATGGCATTTTATTGTGCTCGACAGCACCCAGTTAAATCCTGCTGGTGGCTACATTGCTTATATTGACCCTGAACAATTGGATTGGTTGCAACAGGAACTTACAAATTCAAAAGACAAGTTCATTTGCATCGTGTCGCATATTCCCATCTTATCGATCTGCGCAGGTTTGTTCTTTAATAAAACAGAAGCCAACGGAGATCTAAAGATCCAACGTAACCTGATGCATACCGATTTTCTTGCATTGAAGAAATTGTTTTTGAACAATACAAATATTAAAGTGTGTTTAAGTGGTCATATTCATTTGCAGGATGAGCTGAATTATCTTGGCGTGAAGTATTACTGCAATGGAGCTGTGTCTGGTAATTGGTGGAAAGGTGCTTTCCAGGAATTTGAACCAGCTTATGCTGTGTTTGATTTTTATGACGATGGAACCTTTTTACGAAAAATGATCACGTTAACGTAGATAATTTCTATTCATCAGTTAGTCGCTGTTACTATTTTTAAAACTCATATCCATGCGAACACGCAAGCTTATTGTAAGATCGGTCCTGGTTATTCTTCTGCTGGCAGTCATGGCAGGCGTTTGGTATGCCCGCCAGGCATTCCCGATCATCAGTGGCTACTTTGCAAAAAATCTTGCATCGGGTGTTTACCTGCAAAATCGAAATGCGGAAACTGTTGTGCAGGAAGACCTGGGCGAATTTCCTTTTACAATGTGTAGTTATGCAATTAATGAAGTTGATCAATCTGTAACAGCTTCGGTGTGGGGTTTTGCAAAAAAGAAAGCGATCTATCGTGAGGGACTGGGCTGCACGCTTGTAAACGATTTTAGTGAGGAAGAAATCAGAAAACAGGTATTTAACAGGGCAATGATCAAGCGGATGAACCCTGATAGTATTGCGTGGCCGATGGGAGATAAAATTGCTGATTCCATTCCACCTCAAGTAAATCAACAACTATTGAAAAAAGCTGTTGAAAACGTGATGCAATCGAACTATAAACACAAGTTGTCACACACAAGAGCTGTTGTTGTTTTATATGATGGTCATCTTGTAGCCGAACAATACGCAACAGGATTTGATAAGAACACGGTGATGACCGGATGGTCTGATGCAAAAAGTTTAACTGCTGCCATGATCGGTATTTTAGTGAAGGAAGGAAAATTGCATATCGATTCGCCAGCCCCGGTTGCCGAATGGAAGAATACAGAGAAAGCAAAAATCACGTTGCGTCAACTGTTACAACAAACAACAGGTATTGCATTTGAAGAAGATTATACCAAACCAAGTGAAGTGACCAATATGTTGTTCAAAAAAGGCGACATGGCTGCTTATGCTGCAAATCTTCCCCTAAAACATAAACCAGGTACTGTGTTTAATTATTCAGGAGGTAACACAAATATTCTGAGTCGCATTATTCGTCAAACAGTTGGTGAAGATGCTTATGCCGATTATCCATATCGTTCTCTTTTTCATCAGCTGAATATCTATTCAATGGTGCTTGAGCCTGATGCGTCGGGAACTTATGTTGGCTCATCTTACAGCTATGCAACGGCTCGTGATTTTGCAAGATTTGGTTTGCTCTATTACAATAATGGTATTTGGAACGGACAACAATTGTTGCCTGCTGATTGGGTAAAGCAGTCGACACAACCTTCAGTTGCTGATCAACGAAAACATTACGGTTTTCAATTTTGGCTAAACGGTTTTAGCAAAGAAGATGTAACAAAACGCCGGTATCCAGATGTGCCTGCTGATATGTTTTTTGCTGATGGTTATGGCGGGCAGGATATTTACATTATTCCATCGAAAAAACTTGTGGTGGTTCGGCTTGGCTTACATGTAATTGATGAAAATAAATTTTTAAAAGAGGTTATTGCCGCTGTTCGAAATTAACAGTGTTATTAAATTATTCAAAATGGCATTCAGCATTAAAAAGTATCAGTTTAAACCTGGCCTTCCAATCGAATTTGAACTTGTACAATTAAAAGATTTATACGATCATCATAAAGCTGAATTGACGAGTACACACCGTACCGGTTTTTACCATATCATTTGGTTTCATAAGGGTGGCCTTACGCACATGGTCGATTTCAAACAAGTAAAGATCAAACCGAACAGCATTCTCTTTTTAAATAAAGACACTGTGCAATCTTTCGACAAGAAAGCAACTATTGACGGCACGGCTATTTTATTTACCGATAGTTTTTTCTGTAAGTCGGTTGCAGACAGTCAATTTTTACGCAGTACGATCCTCTTCAATAACCTGTTCAGTGTTTCTCAGATACAGCTTTCAAAGCAGTCAACCTTATTCTCTTCTATTCTTGATTTAATGAAGGCTGAATTACAACATACAAAAGATCAATCGCAGCCCGATATACTTAAAAACCTGTTGCATAATTTTTTCCTGCTTGCTGAACGTGAACTACGCATGCAAGGTTTTACAGAGGTAAAAAAAGGTCCTGATCTTGATTATGTGCTTCTATTTAAAGAAGTGCTTGAAGCTTCCTATAAAACACAAAAGCTGGTGAGTATTTACGCAGCACAACTCCTGATCACTGAAAAACGTTTGAACCAGGCCACATCAAAAGTATTAGGCAAATCCCCAAAGCAAATGATCGACGATCGTGTATTGCTTGAAGCGAAACGATTGCTGGCCCATACAAACGACAGTGCAAAAGAAATTGGCTTTGCCCTTGGGTTTGAAGAACCCACCAACTTCATCAAATACTTCCGCAAGCATACGGGTACTACACCTGTTGAATTCGGGGAACAATTCATGAAGGCGTAAAAGTATCATCCAAAGGATCGTTTCTACCTTTTCCCGCTGTTTCATTCGCTGCAATTTTACATCGTCAATTTAAAACATCATCACACATGAAATGAGCCATAAAAATTATCGAGTAATGTATACCAAAGACGATGATAATTTTTATGACGAATAACATGTGACCAAAAAGCAATGAAAATAAACACATGAAAAAAACGATCGTAAGTGCAGCAATTATTCTTGGAGTTGTATTATCTGCATGTAACAATAACTCCAATACACACACTCAAAAAAATGAAACAATGGACATCTCTAACAAAGAAAAAGTAGTTGCTCTTTTAAAAAGCATTGAAACAGGTGATACTATTCCTGTTGGTTACATCAACGCCAATAAATATATTCAACACAATCTTGCAGTTGCGGATGGCCTTGCTGGCTTTGGAGCATTACTTGCACAATTGCCGGCAGGTTCAGCAAAGGTTAATACTGTTCGTGCATTCCAGGATGGGGATTATGTTTTTACTCACACAGATTATAACTTCTTCGGACCGAAGATCGGTTTTGATATTTTCCGTTTTGAAGATGGTAAAATTGTTGAACACTGGGACAACCTGCAGGAAACAGCACAGCCCAACCCGAGTGGGCACACAATGACAGATGGTTCAACTGAAGTAAAAGACCTTGACAAAACAGACGCAAATAAAACACTGGTAAAAAACTTTGTTGACGATATTCTTGTAAACGGAAGAATGGAAAAGCTGGCTTCTTATTTTGATGGCGATAATTATATTCAGCATAACCCGATGATCGGTGATCAGCTTTCAGGTTTGGGTAAAGCGCTGGAGGCATGGGCCAAACAAGGTATTACTATGAAGTATGATACCATTCACAAAGTATTAGGTGAAGGGAATTTTGTACTTGTGGTGAGTGAAGGACAACTTGCAGGTAAACACACCTCATTTTATGATCTGTTTCGTGTTGAAAATGGAAAAATCGCTGAGCATTGGGATGTGATTGAAACCATTGCTGCAAAAGAAACATGGAAAAACAATAATGGTAAATTCTAAATTGTCTGGTGTATTAAAAGAGCTCCGTTTTTTGCGGGGCTCTTTTGATTATTTTATTTCGGTCAGTTTTCTCACTGTATGTTTAAACAGATAATGATGCACAATGAGCCAAATCGGGATCAATAAGAAACAGAAGCCACTCCAAACAGGAAGATTAACAACAGCAAATAAAATACTCATTAATCCTATTGCTACCTGCACTATTGCATCCAGTTTTTGTGATCGCAGATATTTTGTTTCATACATACTCAACTTCATCTTCGTTCTATTCTTATACGCATGCCTGTACAGCAGATAAAAAATAAACCAGATAACAGCGTAACCTATACTAAAGAATAAGATTAGTTGTGGAAATTCATCCTCTTCTAATACCGTTTTTCCAAGCATGGTCACTTCATGAAAATAATCGATCCCCGTTAGCCACGACAGCAAAACGGAAAACAAAAATTTTAATGGAAAAGCATAAAATAAAATAAGTACAAGCAGGGAGAGATTTAAGAAGATAACCGTTCCGTCATTCAAACCATAATTGCGGAAATAAGCGTTCTGCAAATACCAAAAAAAGAAAACAAGACTTACCGTTGCTGCAAACGGAAGAAAATGCTGTACAGATGTTTTCAGCTCCTCAAATGTTTTGGGCACTTCCAGCGACATGATCAATAACGATACAGAAAAAGCAAATACTGCATCACTCAATGCTTCTATGCGGTATATTTCTGTACCACGTGTTGTTATACCTTCATGTTGCTGAAAGATCTTTTTGCGTAGCATCTTTCAATTTTGACATCCAAAATAGAAAGCGATGCAGATCCCGTCAATGATGATGGTTGGTCAACTGGTTGATGACGGGCATAAAAAAATCCCCCGGCATTGGCTGAGGGATCTCTATTTCAATTTACTTATTTAATTATCCAAGCTTTGCTTTCAGGTTGGTATCAATTGCATCCAGGAATTCTTCTGTATACAAATAATGCTCACCATGGTTTACTTTATTACCGTGTACGCAAACAGCAAGATCTTTTGTCATCTTACCACTTTCAACTGTTTCAATACAAACAGCTTCAAGTGCATTTGCAAAATCGATCAATGGCTGGTTGCCATCTAACTTACCACGGAAAGCCAAGCCACGTGTCCACGCAAAAATAGATGCAATAGGATTTGTTGAAGTTGGACGACCTTTCTGGTGTTCACGATAGTGACGTGTTACTGTACCATGTGCAGCTTCTGCTTCCATTGTTTTACCATCAGGTGTAACCAATACAGAAGTCATTAAACCAAGTGAACCGAAACCCTGCGCAACAGTATCACTTTGCACATCACCATCATAGTTCTTACAAGCCCAAACGAAATTACCGTTCCATTTTAAGGCACTCGCCACCATATCATCGATCAAACGATGTTCGTACACGATACCTGCTGCATCAAACTGCGTTTTAAATTCGTTCTGGTAAATCTCTTCAAAAATATCTTTGAAACGACCATCGTATTTTTTCAGGATGGTATTTTTTGTAGATAAGTATAAAGGCCATTTTTTGCTCAACGCCATATTGAAACAGCTGCGTGCAAAACCCATGATACTTTCTTCGGTGTTATACATTGTCATTGCAACACCATCTCCTTTGAAATTATATACTTCAAAAGTTTGAGGCTCGCCACCACCTTCAGGAGTAAAGGTCATCGTTAACTTTCCTTTTCCTTTAATTACAGTATCTGTTGCACGGTATTGATCACCAAATGCATGACGACCAACGATGATAGGCGCTGTCCAGTTTGTTACTAAACGTGGAATATTGTTGATCACAATTGGCTCACGAAATACAGTACCATCTAAGATGTTGCGGATAGTGCCGTTAGGACTCTTCCACATTTGTTTCAGTTTGAACTCTTCTACACGTTGTTCATCGGGAGTGATAGTAGCGCATTTGATACCTACACCATATTGTTTAATTGCATTTGCAGCATCAACAGTTACCTGGTCGTTGGTTTCATCTCTGTACTCAACACCAAGGTCGTAGTATTTAATATCCAGTTCGAGATAAGGAAGAATTAATTTCTCTTTAATAAATTTCCAGATGATCCTTGTCATCTCATCACCATCCAGTTCAACAACCGGGTTGGCTACTTTAATTTTCGCTGCCATCAGTTTAGTCTTTAAATGTTAAGTAATTCAAACAATATGATTGTTTACAGCAACCTTTACATGCAGTGGTTGATGCCCCTGTTTTTTCAGGGGTCACAAAGATAGTTGTGTAGCAGGAAAAAATAAGCGGTTATTCTGCCAGTAAAGACCTGATGGTTCGATAGAACTCCGCCTTAAACTCCGTGTAGAACTCGCCTGTGCCCGGGCCATAGAAGCCTTGGTGTATTTTGGCAACGTTCCCGGACTTTGAAAGGAAGATGGTTGTTGGAAACGAACGAATAGGAGTTAGCTGAGGTAATGTTTTCTCCGTACGTTGTTCATCGCTGGTGGTAGTGGGCGTAATGAGTACGGGATATTGAATATCGAAACGATTGATGAACTTTTGCACACTTGCCCTGGAGCGGTTGAAATCTGTACTATACTCATAAGCTAGAGCAACTATTTCAACACCTTTGCTTTTATATTCTTTGTAGAAGCTGCTGAGGAATTTACTTTCATCCATGCAGTTGGGACACCAGCTACCCATGATCTGTATCACAACAACTTTGTTTTTAAAACGTGCATCGTTGATCGAAACATTTTTTCCATTCACATCTTTGAATGTAAAATTCAATTTGCTTTCGCCTGGTTTTAATTTAGTAACTTCAGTTGTGTCGGGCAGTGCTGCTTTTTCATTTTTTGTTGCTCGCCATTTTTCTGCAACTGCTGCACTGCTATAAAAAACTCCATTCTTTATTTCGTTGCCATAAATAGTAGCAGTAAACAAATACGCATGACTACCATCGAAACAACTGAGCATTAAACTATCTCCATCAACAATACCTTCAAGAAAACGATAATCGCCACTGGGTGTTAAAAATGTGCCTGTAAGTGCTGAACCTTTTTGTTGAAATTCTGCAATGGCCGGTCGATCTGTTCCATTAGCACGGGTAAAAGCAACCTGCCAGCGTCCGCTGCTGTTTTGTGTTGTTGATTTGTTTACAGCAAATCGTTCTTTTATTCCATACACAAACTCAACAGGAAACTCCAGCATTTTTGCACTGCCTGCTTTTGTCCACGTTCCTTTCAATGATCCATCATTCTGCAATTGCAAACGAAAGAACGATTCAAAGAAGGGCATTTCAATTTTTATTGAATCGCCTTTTACTTTTATATCATCAACCAATAAACGTTCTGCTGCATTGCGGATAAACATAACTGGCTTTCCGTTCTTCAATTGTACTTCCGCATTAAAAATAATTTCAGCACCATCTTCACGAAAGATGGACGCACGGTACCAACCTGCACGAAGTTTATTGGCTGATTGAGCAAACATTGTTGTACTGAAAAGAAAAACGATAGCTATTAAAAATAAAAACTGTCTCATGTAAAATTTCACTCATGCTTGTTACCAAAAAAGAAGCTGCAAGTTAAGACTTGCAGCTCTTGTATTTCGTCATAACACTGACAGGTTCTTTGCAGAACTGTGAAGGTTATTATAAATTATCGAACATATCTTTTGTCATTGCAGCAAGATCATATTCATGTTGCCAGCCCCAGTCTCTTCTTGCCACGCTGTCGTCGATACTTTGCGGCCAGCTATCAGCGATCTGCTGACGGTAATCGGGTTTATAGCTCATTTCAAAACCGGGGCGATGTTTCGCCACCTCGGCTGCAATTTCTTTCGGTGAAAAACTCATGGAAGAAATATTGTATGAGTGCCTGATCGAAATTTTTGCTGCAGGCGCTTCCATCAGTTCAATGGTAGCACGAATAGCATCGGGCATATACATCATTGGCAGGTACGTATCTTCCTGCAGGAAACATTCATATTTATTTTCTTCCAATGCTTCGTGAAAAATTTCCACTGCATAATCTGTTGTGCCACCGCCGGGCGCTGATTTATACGAGATCAAACCCGGATAGCGCAGACTTCTTACATCCACCCCAAAGCGTTGGTGATAATAATTGCACCAAAATTCACCGGCATATTTGCTGATACCGTAGACAGTTGTTGGTTCAATAATGGTTTGTTGCGGGCAATTTTGTCTGGGGCTCGTTGGGCCAAACACTGCAATTGACGAAGGCCAATACACTTTGTATATCTTTTCTTCCCGTGCAATATCGAGTACGTTCAACAAACCTGTCATGTTCAGGTTCCAGGCAAGGTTTGGATTTTTTTCACCAGTAGCCGAAAGAATAGCAGCCAGCAAATAGATCTGTGTGATGTTCTGGCGTATCACCTGCACATGTAGCATTTCTTTGTTCATCACATCAAGGCTTACGTAGGGACCGGTTCCTTCAAGCAATGGATTCTGTTCACGCAAATCAGAAGCGATCACGTTTGCATTACCATACATTTTTCGAAGTGCCAACGTTAACTCCACTCCAATTTGACCGGATGCACCGATCACTAATATTTTTTCTCTGATCATACCAGCAATTTATGCTGGCAAAAATAGGAGGAAAAACAACTAGGCAAACATTCATTCGTTTGCGCAGAAAATTCCTTGCCGATTGAAGAGTTGCTACCCTTTTTTCTTACCAGGAGGCACATGCATTTTTAGCTCAGCCATGAACAATTGGCCAATGGAGGGAGAACCTACAAATTCGATCTGCCGGGTATTAAACAGGTTTGTTATGCCGAGATTAACAGAGATCATCTGATTGAATTGGTAACCGGCATTGAGATCAACAGTGGTGAAGCCACCCAATGGTCCCCAATCAAAGTTTTTAAACAAGGTATCCTTGGCGGGTCTTGGTATGTAGCCTCTTCTGCCCTCCCCCGCTTCAGTACCAATTTGATTACCGCTGTAAAAATCATATTGCTGCAACAACCGCATCGCTACGCTTATAAACAACTTTCCTTTGCAAAGGTTTTGAAAATTGAGTAACAATGCAGCTTTGTGCTTTGGTGCATTCAAACTCTTTTCTTCGGGAGAAACGTAGTCGTCTTTATTTGCATCGTTTTTACTGTTATCGTTTACAATGTCTGAACCAAACCAGGAATATTTTATGCCCGCATTAAAAAATTTATTGAATGTATAGTTAATGCCGAGGTCTAACCCATAGGTCCGCACATCCCCATAATTGAAATAGGTAAAAAACTGGGCGTTCCTTAATGTATCATTTATAACCATTCCTGCAAAAAGTGGGTTATGTGTAACCTTGATGCCACCAACTTCTAAAACCCGTCCACCGACAGTAATTGTTGGGCTGATAAAGTTTTTGCTGATGCCATTGTAGTAATTCAAATCGATAAAAAGCTTTTTACCTAAAATTCCTTTATAGCCGATTTCCCAAGTATTTACCAGTTCGGGTTTCAAAGCTTCAGTTGTTTTATAAGTAGCTGTGTTTGACACATCGGTCCCATTAGGGATATAATAAATGCCCTTGCCATTACCAAAAAGAAACCTGTTTACGCCGCCATATTGATTAAGGATGCTGGGCATTGCATATGCCTTCCCCCAAGTTATTCTTATGGTTCCATCGCCAATTGCTTTTGTTAACGCAAATCTTGGTGCAAAGAAATTTCCGAAGTTGCTATGATGATCGAAACGTGTTGTACTGATCACACGTAAATTCCACGGCAATATTTTTTCAAGTTGCACTACCGCTCCATATTGTGTGATTGTTATTTTCTGAACATCATCTATAAGACCGATGCCGAATGAATTAGGCCTTTCTTTCTGATAACTTATCCCTGTCACAACAAATAAACCCGCTTCCTTAAACTCATAATTGTATTGCAGATCTGCATTTAAACGCTGGCTTCTTTCTTTTACAGTGTTCCCTAAACGGGTGGCATAAATTTCAGCCGAATCGGGAGACAATCTGCCTCTTACATCATGTGTACTGTTCCAAAAATCTCTTGTGTAATTTGTAATGAGTAAAGTTTTACCAAGGTTGCCCCAGGTGTTATAAACGTTGGCAAAAAATCGTGGATGTACAAACCTTGCCTGTACAAAACCATAAGTTACATCTCTCAATTGGTTACGGCCAGTCGTTGTTACCTGCAATCTCGTAAAGTTGACTCCTCCGGCAGACACAATGATGTCAGCTTTTGGTGTGACACTGTAATAGACCTGTGCCTCACCACGATAGCGACGGAATGTAAAATCATGAATACGTTCGGGTATAGCTACAGGTGGACCGTAAAACGGGGGCGTGTTTTTTTGATTTCCTGCATAAACCGAATCGTACCAGGGATAATCTTCTCCTGTAGCATGCTCGCCACTTAGTTTATAAGCCCATTTTTTATTGATCTTCATTGCATGCCGGATACGGCTGCTGAATTGATGTTGGCTCCCGCCACTAACAGCAATGGTTGTGCCCTGGTACTTGCGTGGATCTTTTGTGATATAATTGAACAATACATTATGAGCATTGGGTCCATACAACGCCGATTGTGGGCCTAACACAATTTCTATCCGTTCAATATCTTCTTTACTAGTGCTACCATTGTTGAATATTGCAATGCCACCACTTAATGCAGCCATGCTGTTGCGTCCATCAACCAATTGCATTACTTTAACATTGAAGGCACTATTCAATCCTCTTGCATTAAACGTTATTTCATCAACCCCACTGCGGGTATATTCAACGCCTTGTATTTTTGATACCAGCTCATTTACATTAGAGCCAGCGAATTGATTAAAGTCTTTGACGCCGATCACATGAATGGACGCAGGTGCATTGGTTATTTTCTCCGCACGCTTAGTGGCCGATACCACTACTTCACTTCCAACCCTGCTATCGGGATTCAATGTTGCATTGGCAATTACTGATACGCCGTTTATTGACTCATTCACTATTTCCGTTGTTTCATAACCAACATGAGAAACGAGCAGAACTATTGTACCGGGTTTCAATTTTTCAAAACGATAATGCCCTTCGTTATCCGTTAACACCGTAATGCGGTTGCCTTTTACCGTTACCGTTGCGCCGGGCAATGCCAAACCTGTTTGTTTATCGGTTACCTGTCCACTAAGCGAAATGGTGCTTTGTGAAAATGATCCGACCGCAAATAAAAGCAACACGAAAAATAACAGTAACTTTTTCATGACGGTTCGTTTTGGTTGATGTTTAAAAGACCTGGTCTGCTCAACTACCTTGCAGCTTCAAAAAATTATTCCGGTACAATTTGCCCACAGGCAATTCTTTGTTTCCCACTTCCACCACTTCGTGTGTGAAAGATCTCACTTTGTTCAATGAAACAATATAAGAGCGGTGTATGCGTACAAAATCTTTTTCTGACAACATTGCCTCAACTGATGCAATTGTTTGGCGGGTGATCACAAATCCTTTATCAGTAAACAGCTTCACATAATCCTTATCGCTTTCGATGTAAAGAATATCATCAAGAATAATTTTTACCATTTTACGATCCACTCTTACATAAATAAACGAATCTGCTGCTTTCGTTTCATGTAAGGGTGCTGTGTACACTTCCACTTCTTCATCCTGCTCCTTTTTTGGAAATGCTTTATTAACAGCTTTGAGAAAACGGTCAAAACGAATTGGTTTCAATAAGTAATCGATCACATCTAACTCATAACCTTCATGAGCATATTCTTTGTGTGCTGTTGTAAAAATGATCTTGGGAATTGTACGAAGGCTTCTTACAAAATCGGTTCCGCTTAACTGTGGCATCCTTATATCGAGGAAAATAATATCAACATGATGTTCCTGTAAAAAGACGCTGGCATCAATTGCATTTCCAAATTCACCTACCAAATTAAGTGTGGGAATTTGTTCAATGTATCGCCTGATGACATCCCTTGCCATCGGTTCATCATCAACAATGATACATTTAATGAGTGTATGGTTTCCGTTAGGCATAAACGATTTGTGATTTAAGTTGGGAAAATTCATTCACCTGTTTCTGATCGTTAGCTTGTAAAAGCCCCACGCTCAGGTCAACTATAAAAACTTCCTCGTCTTCCGTTATTTGCAATTCATGTTGACCCTTATACAACAATTCAAGTCTCTTCCTTACGTTACTGATACCGATACCTGTGTGATCCTGTCCGTTTTCTTTCATCGCCGTTTTTCCGTTCATCAATTTCATGAACAGTGTAGCATCTTTTACTTCAATGGTAAGATTGATCCACGGGTTTTGTAACATATTGCTGGCTCCATGCTTAAAGCAATTCTCAACAAAGGGCAACAATAACAAGGGCGAGATATAAAGATCATCTACTTTGTCTGGCGTTAATACATGCACATCCAGTTTATTACCATAGCGAATCTTTTCAAGATTGATGTATTCTATAATCATCATCAGCTCCTGTTTAAGAGGCACAATTTGTTTTCCGCCTTCATACAGAATATAACGTAGCATTTCTGAAAGACTCATTATCATTTTTGAGCCTGCCGGCGACTCGGTTTGTGTTTTCGAAAAAATATTATTTAGTGTATTAAATAAAAAATGAGGGTGAACCTGTGCCGTCAACAATTGCAATTGAGCTTCGGTATTTTCCTTTTGAAGTTGCAGACTACGATGTTGATGACGAAACCAGTGTTTGCCGAATTTCACCATTAAAGCACTGGCGATGATGGTATATGCTGCTTTATTGGTTGACATTACTGCTGTAAAAAATGTTGTGCCCGGAATTTGGGGAACAGGTGGAATGTTTTCCGGGGGTAGCAATATAAACAGAATAGGAGGCATTACTTTACCTAGCAAAACAAGGCTGATGGCACCACACAAATACCAAAGCACAAATAGACAAACAAAGCTTGTAAAGTATTTCTTTTTCAAAAAAAACTGCGGAAACACAAAATAGAGCATGGCATATACCGTGGGCACATGTGCAATTACTGAAAAAAAACTTTCTGTAAAAGTATAGACCGGATTTCTGAAATAAGATATCTCAGGGCTACCCAATGGATTTGCAGCATGGGTAAGTACAATATACAGGTACCATGCAACCCAAAACAGCATGTGCTGTTTAATGCGGTCGTTTCGTTTTTCAGAAAATATGAAATCGACAATACTCATGACGTTAAGCAGTTATTTTAAACATGCGCAGCAGGCACTTTCAACAGAGGTTTCGTATTTACATGTTCTTTTTTTTTCAATTCTCACCAATTCCACTTTCAGATCTACTACAAACACCTCTTCATCATTTCGTATGTGCAGCTCATATTTATCATGATACAACAAGTCTAATCGTTTACGAACGTTGTTAATGCCAATACCAGGTTTATTTTGTCCATTATCTCGCAAAGGCATTTTACCATTCATCAGCTTCATAACGAGTATAGTATCCTTAAGTTCCACAGTAAGATTTATCCATGGATTTTTCAGCATGTTACTGGCGCCGTGCTTAAAACAGTTTTCCACAAATGGGAGTAATAATAGTGGTGCAATAAAAATGTCATCCAGTTTGTCTGGTGTTAGGATATGCACATCCAGCTTATTTCCATAGCGGATCTTTTCCAGGGTAACATATTCTGATATCATCGTCAGATCCTGTTTTAATGATACCAATGGTTTTTTTCCTTCGTATAAAATATATCGCAGCATATCGGAAAGGCTCATGATCATTTTTGAACCACCTGGCGACTCAGTTTGTATTTTCGAAAAAATATTATTTAGTGTATTGAATAAGAAATGAGGGTGAACCTGGGCTGTAAGCAATTGCAGTTGAGCATGGGCATTTTCTTTCTGTAGTTGCAAACTGCGATGCTGATGATGATACCAGTGCTTCCCAAATTTCAACATCAATGCACTGGCTGTGATTGTAAACGCAGCTTTATTGGTTGACATCATTGCTGTAAAGAACGACAGACCTATGGGACGAAATTTGTCAGGCACATATTCCGACGGCAATATCATTTCCTGGAAAGGTTGCATCACCCTGGTATGTACAAAAACATTTAAACTGAAGCACAACACCCAAAGTATTATCATGCATACTATCGCTTCAAAATATTTTTTCTTTAATATAAATTTTGGGAATATTAAATAAAGCATGATATAAACTGCCGGAGCCTGGGTAAATACGATAAAGAAACTTTCGGAAATGGAGTACAGCGGGTTCTTGAAATAAGCCCATTGAGAATAGCCAATAGGATAAGTGATATTAGTAAATGTAATATACGCATACCAAATACTCCAAAACAAAAGATGCTGCTTAATGCGATCGCTTCTTTTTTCAGAAAAAATAAAATCCTGAAACCTGGATTGGGATGGCATGTTTTAAAATTAATTCTTTTAAACAGCAATTGGAAGCGGTTGAAGATAAATGAGTGAAACAGCAGATTTGCAGCGACAAAGTTCTTTTGTCGCAGATTAAAAATCTGGCGCCATTTCGTCGGGCATAACCTTTATGAATGTCTTTCTATCGCTCCGGCATACTGTCTTGCCGCAAAAACAAAAAATCGTGTTTTAGGAAAAATAGTTTTGTTACGCAATCAAAAATCATCAATCTCAAAACACGCATTATGAGACACTCTTCAAAATTTCTACTGGCAACTATTCTTTTTTTATTCGCTTTTCTTATTTCCTGCCAAAAGGAACCACAACAAACCCCTTTTGAAAAATCATCTATCCCATTTAAACAAAGCCACCAACCCGATAATCCAGGTTTTGTTGATAATTATATGGTGATGTACTGGAATGAAAAAACAAATATTGTTCTTGGCGTGGCCTTTACGCAGCCCGCTCGTACACGTGTTTTTGCAAGGGTTCAGATTGCCGTCCATGATGCATTGAACAGCATTAAGCCGAAGTATGAACGTTATGCATATTTCGAAAGAGAACAGCATGCAAACCCTGACGCCGCAGTGGCCAGTGCCGCATATTCGATGCTGAAACCTATAGCTCTGGCGGGCAACCCACCGCTTGATCAATGGTACAATGAAAGTTTAGCGACTATCCCTGATGGGCCTAGTAAAGATTCAGGTATTGCTGTGGGCAAACGTTCTGCTGATGCACTCAGGGCTAATCGCATCAATGATGGATTTACACAACTTATTATCAGTTCCGCCAATCCTCCTAATGGCACTAACCCAGGTGAATACCGCTCTACGCTTACTGCTGTTAACTGGGTGCCAACAGTTATACAAGCACCGTTACGACTTGTACCCAACTGGGGCACCGTAATGAAACCTTATGTAATTGAGAGTAATACACAGTTTCATCCCGCCACTGCACCTTATGCAATTAACTCAACTGAGTACACAACTGATTATAATGAAGTAAAAGCAAAAGGAGCAAGAACAGGAAGCACCCGTACAGAACTGGAAGATAAGATGGCAAAGTTCTGGAGTGAGAACAGGCCTTCGTATATGTGGAACAACATAGCAAGAAAAGCCACTGAAAATAAAAAAATGGACGCCTGGAAAACAGCCCGGTTATTTGCTCTTTTACATGTATGCATGGCGGAAAGCATAAATACTGCCCTGAAAAGTGAGTATGATTTTTATTATTGGAGAACAGAAACTGCTATTCGCCTTGGTGCATCGGATGGCAATAACAATACAGAAGCCGATGCAAGCTGGTTGCCTTATTTTTCCGAAACGCCTACATCTGTTTCACCACCAGTTCCAAGTTACCCTAACGGCGTTGCAGCTTATGCAGGCACTGCCGCTGAAACACTTCGTTTATTCTTTGGTACAGATGAAACTTCTATAGATATCACTTCCAGTACAGTTAATCCAAATGTTCCTGATCCCAAACCTTCTTTTCATTTTTCATCTTTCTCAAAGGCAGCAAGGGAAAATTCACTTAGTGTGATGTACATCGGTTGGGATTTCAGACACTCCGTAATGGCCGGCGAAGAAATGGGAAGACAAATTGCCAATTACGTTTTCACTCATGCATTCAGAGAACAATAAGCAATTGAATAAACATTCTGTTTAAACAGCAACGAATTAAATACAGTCGTATGAAACCGGTGTTTAGAATAACGATATCAACAGTGTTGATTACCCTCCTTATTTTTTCTGCTTGCAAAAAAAACAAAACATGTGAACGATGCAGAGAAGGGAATAAAGCACCAACTGCTATTGCCGGGCCAGATCAACAAATTACTTTACCAACAGATAGCATTTTTTTAGATGGTTCTGCATCCAATGATTCTGATGGAAAAATAAACACCTGGTTATGGAAAAAGATTGAAGGACCTGCTTCTTTTTCCATTGCTTCTGCTACAAATTCAAAGACGGTTGTGAAAAACTTATTGAGCGGTGTTTACCGGTTTGAGTTAAACGTAACTGATGATAAAGGCGCTTCGGCAAAAGATACAGTAATGATAACGGTTAATGCAGCAATCAACCTCCCTCCGGTGGCAAATGCAGGTAATGATACCAGCATTACATTACCTGCTACTGCTGTAAACTTAGATGGCTCCAGATCAAGCGATCCTGATAATAACATCAGTTCGTATCAATGGACAAAAATTGATGGCCTCTCTTATACAATCATTAAAACAAACGCTGCAACTACACAGGTGGAAAATCTTGTTGAAGGTGTTTACAAATTTGAATTAAAAGTAACGGATAGTGGAGGACTCTCTGCAAAAGACACTGTAATGATTACTGTTCATAACACGTCGCCGTGTGCTACATTTTGGGTTGCTGTAGGAAATCCGTATGATACAACTCTAAACTTGCCTGTGAACACTGCACGGCTTACAGCCAGCATAGAAACACTATCAAATCGACCGGCCCAACTGACTATTTCAAGTATTGAATGGACAAAAATTATAGGCCCAAACAATTATTCTATTCAATCACCGGGCGCTCTATCTACCGTGATCAATAATTTGTCTGATGGCTTGTACGCCTTTCAATGCAAGATCACAGATATATCCGGATGCAGTCGCACTTCATATGGTGGTGGGGTTATTAATGTAACAGATACAAGCACTGCTGGACAGGAAATAATTATACCGAAACAGACCTGGGCAGCTGAATGGTATCCTTATGTGAAAATTAACCTAAAGGATCACATGCCCTTGGGTAAATCAATTAAAAAGGTTTTCACAAGATTGGATTGCGAAGCTGATTTCATACAAGTAACTCCTTCTTTTGAATTCGGTGGTAATACAATTAATCTTTACGCCCACTTACCTTTTACTAACAGCTGCATAACTGAAAACACTAAAGTAGATGTAAAGATTATCTATTGATAATAATCAATGAGTGATTAAATCAAAGTTTAAAAACAGTGCTACAATAAAATGAATCATTAACAATGTCACTGGAAGATAAAAAACTAACCATGCCGCTCAGATTTGAAGAAGTGCTGAATGCTGTAAGAGACAAAGAAGGCCTGGCAAGTATTTATGTAACTATTACTATTATCCAGAACAACGGTATCATCAATGGCTTTCGTGGAGCACTTCATTACAGCAACAAAAAACAGGACGAATTTATAAGTGAAGAAACACTATCAACATCATTAGATCAACCGTTGCAACATTGCTCTTCTTTTATTGCTGTAAAACCACAGGCCAGCGCTGTGGAGCAATTACAAAATGAAGCGTTGATTGAAATTGATTTTTCTATTTCTAATAATCTAATTGAAAGCCGTATTGGTTTGCTTAGGTTTTCTTATGAAGAAAATAAGCTTCACGTAATAAAATTTGAAGAGAAAGGCAGTTTTCTGATCGGCATAGAAGTGCCAACAAGTGTAGATGAAAATGAAACGCTACACACGATCGCTTTTACAAATGTTATTACATATCCCGTTCCCAACGTATCAAATCATTTTTAAACTAGTAAAACAATGAAACATGAAATCGCTATTTAAAAAACCATCCTTAGGGGCAATTGTTATTTGCCTTTTTATTTCCTCTTGTCAAAAAGAGAACAATGTTCAGGAAAAAGACATGTTTACTGCAAATGAAAAAATTGTTATTCCGGCTGAAGCAGGTTTTGCTGCACGTAGTTCTGAAGCGGTTGAGTATAATACTTTTTACGGCCCAGCCGTGCAAAGTGGTAACGGTTATGCACGAAGTTGGGTCAATATAAGTCATGATGATAAGCCACTCGCTATCGGGATAGAATTCACTGATGGCGTACTAACCCAACATCCGGAAGAAGGAGAGGAAACGCATGCTCATCATACATTGTTGCGGTTGCATCAAAAAGCAAAAGAATTAATGCCATTTGATCATCTTACCATGGCGTATATGGTAGCGGGCCATCCACCACCCGGCATTTATTCAGTTCCGCATTTCGATTTTCATTTTTATAAGATGCCATTAGAACAACGGTTGGCCATACCTGAATTTGCAGATGCGCCAAGCCTGTTTAATAATCTTCCACCTGCAGGCTATATTCCCGCCGCATACTTCCGGGCGCCTAATGAGGGAATAGCTCAAATGGGTACGCATTTTATCGATCTGTTATCGCCAGAATTTCACGGACAGCCTTTCACGCATACATTTATTTATGGTTCTTATGACGGTAGTGTAACCTTCCTGGAGCCAATGGCAACACTTGCATTTTTACAAGCTGGCACCACAGTTCATAAAGCAATTCGTCAACCACAATTGTTTAATCCTGCAAACACACATTACCCCACACGTTACAGCATTTGGAAAGATGACACAAAAAATCGGCATTATGTTGCTCTGTATGATATGGTACTAAGGTAACCTCAACCAAATAAGTATAAAGCCCCAAATGCTTTATACTTATTTCTGCGATTTCAATCAAAGTAGATCGGCTGTCTGTCGTTTAATAATGGAGATTGGTCGCAATTCTCAAAATCCACATTTCTGTAATAGTAGTTTTATTTCTTACAAGAGTAAACTGAAAGAACGTAAGCATAAGTAACCATCAAATTTTATTATGAAAAAGCAGATTATTTTACCATTAGTGTTACTTATTTCTATTTCGCTCATTCATTACGCATGTAACAAACCTCAGGCCGTTGCTAACCTTTCGCCAGTGGCGAATGCCGGAGATGACATCACAATTGCTCTTCCAACTAACAACGCAATGTTAGATGGGTCAAAATCAGCAGATCCGGAAAATAATGTACTTACATTTGAATGGAAGAAAATTAGCGGTCCTGTAAGTTGCAGAATCGTTAATCCCAAAGCAGTTCAAACACAAGTGACAAGCTTAACGCCGGGAAGCTATCAATTTCAACTTACTGTATTTGATGAAAAAGGTAAAACTGATAAGGACACTGTTTTGTTTTTGGTGACTGGCACGGAAATGATATTTGAGAATCTTTCATGGAAGTTCGATCGCATTGACCCGAAAAAATTAATGGTTCCAGTGTTTGCGCTGGCCGTAAAAACCGTTTACATTAGGAGGGATAATTCAACTAGCTGGTTATTTGTAAGACCAGAAGAAACAAACAATGGGCCGTTTTTTGGCGACTGGCCCGACCCTTATTATCACACCTCTTTCCCTCCGGACATTGATCTGTACATTTTGGCAGACGATAATATTAATGATACCCCGGATGTGAAAGTTATTTTTCACTAGACCACTTTATAAAAAAGCTGGCGGAAGTTATAATTTTCAATGCAGTAATTGCGTACACTTACAACATGCTGCCGAATTTTTACTTTTTAAATTAGCAATTAGCTAACCTCATCACGCATCAATTAGCTTTGCCTTTATCTTTGCCGCATGGAACAATTTCTCAAAGACCTGTTTGCCCATCAATCATACGATGAAAAAAACTTTTTTCTTATTGCCGGGCCGTGCGTAGTAGAAAGTGAAGAACTGGTAATGGAAGTTGCTGATAAAGTTTCGGGCATTTGTAAAGAACTGGGTATTCCTTATGTATTCAAAGCATCGTACAGAAAAGCAAATCGTACAAGTGCATCATCATTTACTGGTTTGGGTGATGATACAGGTTTGAGTTTGATCGATAAAGTGAGAAAGAGTTACAACCTACCTGCCACATCTGATATTCATGCGCATGAAGAAGCTGCAATGGCGGCTCCCTATTTAGATATTTTACAGATACCGGCATTTCTTTGCAGGCAAACTGATTTGCTGGAAGCAGCTGCTGAAACACGAAAAATTGTGAACGTAAAAAAAGGTCAATTCCTCAGTGGGCCTTCAATGAAGTTTGCAGTTGAGAAAATTAAAAAAGCAGGTAATGATAAAGTGATGCTTACTGAACGTGGTAACACTTTTGGATATACTGATCTCGTTGTAGATTACAGAAACATCACATGGATGAAGGAATTAAATGTTCCGGTGATCATGGATTGTACACATTCATTGCAACAGCCAAATCAGACAACTGGTGTTACAGGTGGTAATCCGCAACTGATCGGCACAATTGCCAAAGCCGCCATTGCAACCGGTGTCGATGGTTTGTTTATCGAAACCCACCCCAACCCTGCTGTTGCAAAAAGTGATGGCGCAAATATGTTGCAACTCGACAAACTAAAACCGTTACTTGAAGATCTTGTACGGTTGAGAAAATCCGTGGTTTAGGCTTTTCTTTAACAGAAAGGTTTACGAACTTAACAGTACCAAAATTGCTGTTATGAAATAACTATAAAAAATGAGCATCCCATTTTTCTAAGAAGAGGATGCTCTTTTTTTATGCCTAATACTATCTCGTCAAACAATAAAAATTGACATATGAAAAAACTTTTACTTGCCGTCGCTGCCGGATTTATTTCCCTTTCATCTTTTGCACAAGTTGAATTTGGTTTTGGTTACAGCAATCAATCGCCGTTGGGAGATATGGCCGGCAATATCAATGCTGCACATGGTTTCAACTTACAAGTTGGTTATCGTTTACCATTTGCAGGTAAACAGTTTGTTGCATCGTTTGAAACGGGAACCGGTCGGTTTGGTAAAAAGAAAGTAACGCAAAGTTTTCAGAATGAAGATATGAGCACCGCTGCCGAATACCCGGTGAACTATATCAACTTTGCTAACTATAATCATCTGAATCTTCGCTACGAAATTTTAAAGAACAAAGCCATTACTCCTTATGTGCAGGCGATGGGTGGTTATCAATCCTTGGGCACAAGAGTTCGTATTAATGTGTATGATGAAAATGATCGTGATGATTGCAAGCCGCTTGAAAATGAAGTCACCTTCCGCAAAGGTTCAATGACATGGGGCTATGGTGCAGGATTATTAATGAAGCTTGGAACAAGATCACAATGCAATCCGTTAAACGGCACTTCTATTAACCTTTCCGTAAGTCGTATTCATGGTAACAGGGTTGATTATGTAAATGTGAAACAACTTGAACAACCTGCGCCTGCACAACCAAATGATGATAGTAAGCCACTCACTATGCAGTTCGTAAACATCAACACCAATCATATTCATAATCACACCGTGGCTCAGCTATACAACAGTCCGCTGCAACAATTACATGTAAAGCTTGGTTTGTTGTTCGATTTGAGATAAGTACCTGCATGATTATAAAAAAATTGAGGCTCTTATTACAGAGCCTCTTTTTTGTGGGGGCGTTGGATAAACATACGTTTTCTCTAGGATGCAACGACAACCTTGAGCAAAACAGGGATCTGTGATGCTGTGAAAATACCAATGTGAGGTAGCATGTGAATTACAATGACTGGGATGGGAGGCTCAGAGGATGCAGGAATTAAAAACGGAGCGATGTCGCTTCAAGAGGTTAAAAGAAGATTGTAATCAGTCTTTTAAAGTTAGGGAAATAAAAATATATAGAAAATAAATATTTCTATACCTGGCTGGGGAGCATATTAAATTCTTTTTTGAATGCAAGTGAGAAGTTACTGAGGTTGCTGTAACCTAATTGTGTTCCCACTTCTTTTACGTTGTATTGCCCGGTAAGTAACATGGATTTTGCTTTTTGCATTCTGTTCTTTTGAAAGTACTCGTAGATACCTGTACCATACACACGCTTAAAAGCAGATTTTAATTTTGATACACTCATGCCGCTTTTTTCTGCAAGTAATGCAATGGTGGGTGGGGGTTGTCCAAAGTCACGCACCAGCAGCGATTCAATTTCCATAAGCTTACCCATATCCGAAGCCTTGATCTTACGTGGCGGCTGTGTAGGTTCTTCCTGCATTTTGCGATAGATCTTCGAAAGAAAATGTTCAAGCAATAACATGATACGATTTTTCACAATCATACTTGCCAATGGATTTGCTTCGCCTGTTTGAAATACTTCATCAAAGAGTATCCTGTTTTGTGCATCAAATGGTTCGGGATGAACAAGTGTATTACGCATGGCATTGTAACGTGACAATACCTGCAGTTCGTTATAACGATTCAGATTATCGTTTATCCAACGGCCCGGCAATAAAATATTTATGCTTTTTGCTTTTGTATTTCCTTTTACGGTAAAGCTCATATCATTTGCACTTGAGCTTAAGGTTACTCCTGCCCTTCTTGCACCTTTATCAAAAATTTGTTTGCCGTTGTAAAGGAAATGAAGTGAATCACTCAACTCTGCATCATTGAAGTGAAGAATGCAAAAATATTCTTCACTTTTTTCACGTTTGAAAGTAATATCAACATGATAATGCAAATCGGAAAGCAGTGCCTGTAATCCGTTGGGGAGTTCTATTACTTTGAAATAGCCATCGGCAATATCCGGAGGCAAGTGCAATACATCATCTGTTAAATGCAAATGCAATTGTTCTGAAATACTCGCAAGTACTTCCCTGTAGTTCGTATGTTTTAAGTGCACAACTATCATGGCACCTGGTTTTACTTGTTATAAACTCACTCTTCAATAAATTTCGAAGGTTCTTCCTTCATATATTTCTTAAAAGCAATTACAAAATTGCTAACGTTGGCATACCCGATGGTTGCGGCCACCTGCTTAACCGAATATTTGCCCGTTGATAATAACTCGCCGGCTTTATGCATTCTTTTCTGCTGATAATATTCGTAAATAGGCATACCAAAAACCGATTTAAAGATCTTTTTCAATTTTGTAGAACTCATCGTTGCCTTACGGGAGAGTTCTTCAATAGATTTGGGCTTGATCGAAAAATTTTCAACTAATATTTTTTCAATTCTCAACACAGTATAAATATCATCGGGTTTAATGTTGCTTTGCACATCGGCCAATGAAACTCTTGAATGGATATGCGTAAAAAAACGTTCCATCAACAACTGTACCCTGTTCTCAACATACAAATGGGGAAACGGCATATCATGATCTTCTTCCATTATCTCATTCATCAGTTGATAATACACGGCATCAAGCGGCTCCATAGTAAAGCTCCTGCTCTTTAACCCAATATATGCAGGAAGTATATCATCAAACGCTTCAATACCCATTAACTTACCAAGCCAATCTTTTGGAATAAGAATGTTTACCCCTTTAAATAAAGTGCCTTTGGTTCCGTGATAATACCAATCGAACAAAGAACTTGTGAGGTAAGCAACAGCAATGGTTTCTTTTTTGCGTTCTACTACATCATTGTCAATACCAATGCGTATTTCCTTTTCTACCGTAAGTTCATCGAAACGTAGCGTGTAATATTCATCGGTATCGCTTTTGCGACTAAGCAACCAGTCTTTATTTATTTTACAGTTGATAATATTTACATCAAGACCATTTGAAAGTTGAAGTACACGATAATAACCACTTGCAATTTCTTCAGGAAAAAACAACCAGTTATCCTTCAGTTTCACCTGCAGGCGTGCTGCAAGATCACTGATCATATCTTTATAACTCGAATGTGTGTACTCAAAAGAAAACATATCCCTGATTGTCTTTTGAAGTTAAACAATCAAATACCAAAATGCAATGACGATTCTCACTAGTAGCGGAGAGGGTTCCGTTTTCTGGACCAGATATACTGACGAACGTTCATCCAGAAGGCAATAAAGAAATAAACAATTAAGGGAGAGCCCATGGTGAGGAAAGAGATATAAATAAAATACTTACGTATAGTACTCGTAGCAATACCCATTTTCTCTCCTAGCCAGGTGCAAACACCAAAAACATTCCATTCTATCATATGCCGTAAACGGTTCATAGTGCTGAGTTGTAATGTAAAAGTACTTTATTCAACAATTCTTTCTTACAGATGGTTTAAAAAGTTCTTGTAAATCGGTAAATTCGCAACCTCAATAAGCAAATTGCAAATTTGAGAGTTTGAATTCCGATCGCTACCGGAAGTGCGAATGGAGGCTTTTTCAAGCCTGGACATTTTTTCGCCGCTCACATAGCCCGTTTTCGAATTTTCAAAAGAGCTGATTTTCATCATTATCAAATCCTTCTTCATGGTATTCGATCTCAACCTCATTAAAAAGACGTACAGCGAAATGCCTGCCAAAGTGGATGCTGCCCGCAAAGCATTGGGCCGTCCTTTAACATTGGCAGAAAAAATATTATACTCCCATCTCTGGACCGGAGTTGCACCAGTAGACTTCGAAAGAGGAAAAGCTTATGTGGATTTTGCACCCGACCGTGTGGCTATGCAGGATGCAACAGCCCAAATGGCATTGCTGCAGTTTGATACAACTGGTCGTAAAAAAGTTGCTGTTCCATCAACTGTGCATTGCGATCACCTGATTGTTGCTAAAACAGAAGGTAAAGAAGATTTGGTAAAAGCTGTAACTGATAATGAAGAAGTGTACAATTTCCTTTCTTCAATCTCTAATAAATACGGCATTGGGTTCTGGAAACCCGGCGCTGGTATCATTCACCAGGTGGTGCTCGAAAACTACGCATTCCCCGGTGGTATGATGATCGGTACCGATAGCCATACCGTTAACGCTGGTGGTTTAGGTATGATTGCTATTGGTGTGGGTGGTGCCGATGCTTGTGATGTGATGGCTGGCCTCAGCTGGGAATTGCTGATGCCGAAATTAATTGGGGTGAAACTCACAGGTAAACTCAACGGCTGGACAGCTCCTAAAGATGTAATTCTTAAAGTGGCTGGTATCCTTACTGTAAAAGGTGGTACCAATGCCATTGTTGAATATTTTGGGGAAGGTGCAACCAGCATGAGCTGCACAGGTAAAGGAACCATTTGTAACATGGGTGCTGAAATTGGCGCAACTACTTCAACTTTTGGTTACGATGAAAGTATGGCTCGTTACCTTAAAGCAACTGGCCGAGCTGAAGTTGCAGATGCCGCTGACGCAATCAAAGAATATTTAACAGGCGATGCCGATGTATATGCTAATCCCGAAAAGTATTTCGATAAAGTAATTGAAATTAACCTGAGCGAACTGGAGCCACATTTAAACGGACCTTTCACCCCGGATTTAGCTACGCCAATTTCTCAAATGAAAGAAGCTGCTGCTAAAAATGGCTGGCCAACAAAAGTGGAAGTGGGTTTAATTGGAAGCTGTACCAACTCTTCTTACGAAGATATCAGTCGTGCAGTTAGTCTTGCAAAACAGGTTGCCGAAAAAGGCTTGAAAACAAAAGCTGAATTCACCATTACTCCCGGCAGTGAGCTGGTGCGCTACACCATTGAAAGAGATGGTTACCTGAGTACATTTGAAAAAATTGGTGCGACTGTATTTGCAAATGCCTGCGGACCTTGTATTGGTATGTGGGACAGGGTTGGGGCTGAAAAAGCAGAACGAAATACCATTGTTCATTCTTTCAACAGAAACTTTGCAAAACGTGCCGATGGTAATCCTAACACATTGGCCTTTGTTGCAAGTCCTGAATTGGTGACTGCCTTGGCAATTGCCGGTGATCTTACCTTCAACCCTATTACTGACACACTTACCAACGAAAATGGCGAACAGGTAAAACTCGATCCTCCAAGTGGTGACGAATTACCAATAAAAGGTTTTGCAGTTGAAGATGCAGGTTACCAGGCACCAGCAGAAGATGGAAGCGGTGTTATTATTGATGTGAAAGCAGATAGTAAGCGCTTGCAATTATTGTATCCATTCTCTGCCTGGGAAGGAACTGATATCAAAGGATTGAAACTCCTCATCAAAGCAAAAGGAAAATGTACAACTGATCATATCTCAATGGCTGGTCCGTGGTTAAAATTCCGGGGTCACTTAGATAATATCAGTAACAACCTGTTGATTGGTGCAACCAATTTCTTCAACGAAAAAACTGATAACGTAAAAAGTCAATTGACCGGTGAATACGGTACAGTGCCAAACACACAGCGTGCATACAAAGCAGCAGGTGTTGGAACTATTGTCGTGGGTGATGAAAACTATGGCGAAGGTTCATCAAGAGAACATGCGGCGATGGAGCCACGTCACCTTGGTGTTCGTGTTGTATTGGTAAAATCGTTTGCTCGTATTCACGAAACAAACCTGAAGAAACAAGGTATGTTGGCATTAACTTTTGCTAACAAAGAAGATTATGATAAAATTCTTGAAGACGATACAATTGATGTAGTTGGCTTAACTTCTTTTATACCAGGCCAATCTTTGCAATTAGTATTGAATCATATCGATGGTACTGTTGATACGATCACTGTTAACCACAGTTACAACGAACAACAAATCGAATGGTTTAAAGCTGGTGGTGCATTGAATGTGATCCGATCTGAATTTGCAAAAGCGTAAATAATAGGGACGCATTAGCAACCTGAATGTTTACTAACTTAATAAACCCTCGATCCCGCTGTAACAGGCGGGATTTTTTTGTTAACTTATATTATAATAGCCCGGTATGCAAGTCAATTTTAGTGAAGAAGATTTTATGCGTGAAGCGATTCGTCTTTCCATTGAAAATGTGGAAAGCGGAAAAGGTGGTCCGTTTGCTGCAGTAATTGTAAAAGACGGAAAAATAATCGCTACTGGTGTAAATGAAGTAACATCTACCAATGACCCTACGGCACATGCAGAAGTAGTTGCCATTCGAAATGCATGCAAATCACTCAACAGTTATCAACTAGATGGATGCGAAATTTATTGCAGTTGTGAACCATGTCCTATGTGCCTTGGAGCTATCTATTGGGCAAGGACCGCAAAAATTTATTTTGCTAATACAAAAGAAGATGCGGCTGCTATTGATTTTGATGATAAGTTTATTTACGATGAAATTGACCTTTCGCATTCTGGCAGAAAACTTATAACTCAACAATTACTTCGTGAAGAGGCATTGGTTGCATTTGAAAAATGGAAAGCCAGTTCTATTAAAAAAACTTACTGATCAGTTTAATAATGCCCTTTGTTCTGGTGGAAAGAAAGGATTGTCCCGTGCGAGTAACAAGATAGTACCCACTACAGCCAGTACAAACAACATTGCAATTTGTAAATACGATTGAACAACCGTTTCTCCAATAATTACTTTTGAATTGTTTTGCAACACTCCACCTTCCTTTGCCTGCAGGCTGCTTAACTGTCTCAAATTTGCCTGCGCTTCGATGAAATGTTGATTCAACTGGTTTTGCGATTCAGCTGTATTGGTGTTGAGATAATTTTCCTCCACGGTTTTATATGCTTTGAGACTTGCCAGCAACTCACTCCATTGTTCTTTCTCATCTTTAGTTAAATAGGTTTTTTCATACTCATTTACCAGCTTTGCTATAGCTTCATCATGTTTACCCAGCCGTGCATTTAGTTGCGGACTTGCAATTATTTCATCCATATGAAGTATCTTCTTCTGATAAAGATGATCACTTATTTTAAAAAGATAACCTGCTGTCACCAGCCGATCCTGGTAAAGCGATGAAATATTTTTGTCCAGTTGCCGATAGTCTTTCTCATACAACATTTGATTAAATCCTATAGCGATCAACGCCACAAACAAAACTATTGCTGCAACCCGCTTTTCTTTTATTGTTACAAACTGTTTCATAAAGAAAATTTTATTCTTCCGCAACTATCAATTTACGATTAATCTGCCGCACAACAAAATGACAGCAAATGGAAAACAGTGCAAATCAATTATGATTTATTCGCTTTACCACTTATCAAAGAGTGATAGTTAAACCTGATCCTTTCCTAACTTTAAAACATTAAACTACAACGCATGAGAAAGTTTTATTTTCTTTCACTTTTTTTTATTGGCTCATTACCTGTGTTGTCGCAACAAACACAAAAACCACCTTTACATGGAAAGCAATGGATGGCTATCACCGGCAAACCGTTGGCTGCAACAGCAGGTTCAATGATTTTTCAAAAAGGAGGCAATGCAGTTGATGCGGCGTGTGCAATGCTGGGAGCAACCTGTACTATGTGGGATGTGTTAAGCTGGGGTGGCGAAACACAGGCGCTTATCTACAATCCAAAAACAGGAAAAGTAATTGGCATTAATGCGTTAGGTGTTGCGCCAACTGGTGCCACTGCCGAATTTTATAAAAGTAAAGGATATAATTTCCCACCGGAGTATGGTCCACTGGCTGCAGTTACTCCCGGCACTGTGGGCGGGTTATGCTTGATGTTAGCAAACTATGGCACAATGAGTTTGAAAGAAGTATTGGCGCCATCCATGCAGTTAGCAGCAGGTTATCCAATCGACGCTCAAACAGCTAATAGCATGGAACGTGGTAAACAACGCATTAAAGAATGGCCATATAGTAAAAAAGTTTTTCTCCCACATCTGGGTGAAAAGCGTGAAGCTCCGGAAGCAGGTGAAATCTTTGTTCAAAAAGATTTATTAGAAACACTTACTAAAATGGTGGAAGCTGAACAGGATGCTTTGAAAAAAGGAAAGAGTCGCAAGGAAGCTATCATGGCGGCGTACGATCGTTTTTACAAAGGTGATATTGCAAAAGAATTTGTACGTGGTTGCCGTGAACAAGGCGGGCTCATAACAATGCAGGATCTTGCCAACTGGAAACCTGTTGAAGAAGAACCAATGCATGTTAACTACAAAGGCATTGAAGTTTATAAACTCAGTCAATGGACCCAAGGCCCAATGTTATTGCAAAGTCTCAACATCTTAGAAAATTTTGATCTGAAAACAATGGGTTATAACAGCACAAGATATATTCATACACTCTATCAAACGATGAATATGACATTTGCCGATCGTGATTTTTATTATGGTGATCCGGCCTTTGCTCCTGCAGAACCCATGCAGGGCTTGTTGAGTAAAGCATATGCAAAGCAACGAGCAAGGATGATTTCGATGGAACGTAACATGGCGAATGTTGGTCCCGGCGATCCTTATCCCTTTGAAGGAAAAACAAATCCATTTGTTGATGTGTTGAAAAAAAGAGGATATAGTTTAGATACTACTTCTGCGCCAAAAAGAGATTTTGCACCTGCTCATGATATACGTAACGAAGTTATTGCCGTTGCAGACGCTCAATACATGCAGCGGTTATGGGCCGGAACTACATCTGTTGAGGCAGCGGATGCAGAAGGTTGGGTTGTTTCTATTACTCCATCGGGTGGTTGGTTGCCGGCAACTATTGCAGGTAATACAGGCGTAGGCATGAGTCAGCGTGGACAAAGTTTTGTTTTAGATGCAACCTTAAATCCATTTAATGTTATTGAACCCGGCAAACGTCCGAGAGTGACACTCACTCCTACTCTTGCATTAAAAGACGGGAAACCATTTTTATCTTTTGCCGTGCAGGGTGGCGATACGCAGGACCAAAATCTCTTACAATTCTTTTTAAACGTTGTTGAATTCGGGATGACAGTTCAGGAAGCCTGCGAAGCTGCTAATATTAATACCAATCAATTGTGGTTATCATTGGGAGGCAGCAAAACAGAAGATCGTCAGCCGAGAGCAGGTAGTTTATTGTTGCATGAAAATACACCAGAGTGGGTTCGCAAAGAATTACGGCAAATGGGATACACACTTTCGTTCGATAACAGGACCAGTGGCCCTATTAACGCTATTTGGTTCGATTGGAAACATAAAACATTCTGGGGCGGCAGCAGTAATCATGGCGAGGATTATGGGATAGGTTGGTAAAAATTAAAATATGCATTCATACCTGGTTCCAATTATCAAATCATTTGAGCAACATGCTGACGCAACTAATGCCATAGGCATGAAAGCTTACATGTTGAACCAATTTGATTTTTATGGTTTAAAAGCACCGGTATGGCGGAAGCTTAGCAAAGATTATTTTCGAAAAGAGTTGCCGCCACCTGATGAGTTTGAAACTATTGTGAAGGATTGTTGGCAACATCCTAAAAGAGAAATGCAATACGTAGCAATTGAACTTCTTTATTGCGGTCGGCAACAATGGAGAAAAGAAACCATCAGCATTATTGAATATGTTCTCACACATAAAAGTTGGTGGGAAACCGTTGATCATGCTGCTACAGCACTAACCGGTCCTTATTTCAAATTATTTCCCGAACAACAATTAAAGATCACTACTAAATGGAATAAAAGCTGCAATATATGGCTGCAACGAAGCAGTATCATGTTTCAGAAAAACTACAGGGAAGAAACCGATACGGAGGTGTTAAGTAAACACATTCTTAACCTCAAACCGTCAAAAGAATTTTTTATTCAAAAAGCCATTGGTTGGGCATTGCGGGAATATTCAAAAACTGATGCGAAGTGGGTGCAGACGTTTGTAAAAAAACATTCCCTTTCACCATTAAGCGAAAGGGAAGCTTTAAAAAGAGTCAGGGAATAATATTGTTTATTGTTTGCTGAACTGCGTATAAAAACGTTTGCCCGATTTAGGATTGTACAACTCCATAAAATAAGAACCTACATTTAGAGACGTAATATCAACTGAAGGATTAGCCCCGGAAACATTTGTCACCTTTACTATCCGACCTTCTGTGCTGTACATACGAACCACATATTGGCTGTTGATTGTTTCAGGAAGATTAATTCTGAGTGTCTCTGAACTGGGATTCGGAAACACTTTTACACTAACACTTTGTTCACTGCTTAACCTTATTTTCTTGACGTCACTGTAAGTAATGATCTTGTCGTTATTAATTACTTTAATACGATAAGATGGCTCTACATCCCGTGCAGTGATCTTGTCCTTAAATTCATACTGCTCTTGTGCAATACCTTCTTTACTCATCACCAGGCCAATTGTTTTAAACTCACCATTTGGATCTTTGCGTTGCACTTCAAAATAATCAACCAGTTGATTGTTTTCCGATTGCCATTGAACCAACACATGACTTTCTTTATCTTGTAGAGTTGCATCAACTGCTTTTCCAGACAAGATACCATTTATGGGAGTAATGAAATTCGCATCATCTTGACCAATGGTAACTGGGCTTAAACCGTTGTTTTTACAGCCACTCCAATCGAACGGCTGATACGGCTGATTTGTATTTGCAACACGATGTACAATAATAGCAATGTCTTTGAAATCATCAGTTAAATTGGCGTTATGAGGATCATTGTTTGGTACACTCCATTTATCAAGTAATTGAGCAATAAATTCAGGATCTCCGAAGCCATAATCCGGATCTGTCAAATGATAATAAGATGGCTGTCTTGAAACAAGAGTAAAATAAATATCCAATAGAATGATTGCGGAACCGCTTGGAATAGGAATTGTGTTATCGCATATGGAAGTTGACCTGTTAATGTATTTACGGTTCATCGTTTTATTTTGCCCGGTCGACTGAACAAAAGCAGTCCTAGTTGCAGGAGCATCGTTATCATTGGGTGCGCCGCCAGTATCTGGACCGATGTCTGTAAGATAGGAACCGTCATTAAGTGTGGTCATATAGCTATTATATCCTGCATAGGTAACATGGATTGGATTATATTGAAATCCAAATCTCATTCCGGCAAATTGAATCTGCCCTGTACTGGAACCTGTAGGATTACTTAATGCGAGGCGTACTACAATTCTGTTATTAGCACTTTGCCAAAAACAGTTAGCATACAGTTGAGCGCCTTGAGAGTAAGATGTGTTTTGCAGGTATGTAATTACAACCAGCAACAAGAGTAACTTTCTAATCATGTAGAAGAGTTTAAATTGTTAACTGGTTTCCGTAGGTGTGGGGAGATTAAAGGAAGGCTTTTTTCAGGAAGATGGTTGATGCAAATGTAACGCAGCATCTGCAGGATTGCAATTAAAAAGCAGACTATTTTAAAAATTTGTTATAGTAAAAATACGATATGTGATGGCTTTCAATCCTTTACATCAAACCAAACCTTTTTTTCATCATTCCATTCTCCATTGTAATTAATGGTAATCTCCTCGCCTGCAGAAATTTTATGAACCGTTTTGATCATCATCTGACTGCTGTCGAAATCCATAAAATATTCGGCGTTGCTGGCGTAAGAATGATTGTAGATCGAAATCCATCCCAGAGCAAGCGCACATTCATCATGTTTCGGTCCCCATTCAAAAATATAATCATGCAGAAGTGTTTGGTCAAGTAGTTTACGTTCATCGGCACTCATCACAATAACAGGAGAAGATTCAATAATAGTTCCGGCTGCAATTGACTCATGAGTGAACACTGCACGGCCTTTGTCTTCAGTATCAGCAATAAATAAACAGGGTAAACGCATAATGACGTGCTCTTTCAACCAAAGAAACTAACTTTCTCCTGTAAAGTCAAAGCACTCATTTGGGCCACGAGTAATCTTTGATGAAATTTTTCATGCCGATGTGGTGTAATTTCGGCCTGAATAATTTCATGTGGTATAGCCAAAAGTAGAAATCATTCGAAAAACTCATCCTAAAACAGTTGAATTATGAGCCTGGAACTGGAACAGGAAGTATCATTAAAAGAACAGTTTGAAGCATTAATGATACGTGAAGACAAGCTGGAGATACAGGAATTTCTCAATAATCAAAACATCAGCGATGTAGCTGAGCTTGTGTATGAATTCCCCGACTATGAAAGCCAGATGCTGGCAAATATGAGCGTTCACCGTGCGGCAAGTGTGTTTAAAATCCTGGATCTACCTACCCAAAAACAGATCATCAAAGAACTTCCGCCATTCAAAACTGCTGAATTGCTAAACGAGCTGCCTGCCGATGACCGAACCTCATTTCTTGAAGAATTACCGGGCAGCGTAGTGAGGGAATTGATCAAACTATTAAATCCCGAAGAAAGAAAAATCACTTTATCGCTGTTAGGCTACCCTGAAAATAGTATTGGTCGTTTGATGACGCCGGATTATGTATACATCTATCCATATAACACCGTTGCTGAGGTTTTTGACACCATTCGCAAATACGGAAAGGATAGCGAAACAATCAATGTACTCTACATCATCAATGAAAAAGGAGAATTGGTTGATGACATCCGCATCAGGGATATTATTTTGGCTGCTCCTGATAAAAAAGTGGAAGAGCTGATCGACGGCCGCTTTATTGCCTTGAACGTATATGATGACCAGGAAACCGCAAACGAAGCATTTAAGATGAATAACCGTGTGGCGCTTCCCGTTGTAAGCAACACCAACAAACTCTTGGGTATTGTTACCATCGATGACGTATTGTGGGTAGCCAATGAAGAGTTTAGTGAAGACATGCAAAAAATGGGTGGTACCGAAGCATTGGACGAGCCGTATATTGAAACTCCCATCTTAAAACTTTTCAAAAAGCGTGTCGTTTGGTTGATTATTTTATTCTTTGGTGAACTTATCACCATTACCGCCATGCAGAGTTATGAAGATGAAATTGCGAAAGTGGTTATTCTTGCCACCTTCATTCCTTTGATCATTTCGAGTGGCGGCAATAGTGGTTCACAGGCATCCACGCTTATTATCCAGGCGATGGCTCTCGGAGAAATAAGTATTGCCGATTGGTGGCGAATTATGCGCCGGGAAATCGTATCGGGCCTCCTGTTGGGTTCCTCACTCTGCATCATTGCCCTTTCGGTGATTTATGTATGGAGTTCGTTTACCACCACTTTTGGTGATCATGCAATGCTTATTGGTTTAACGGTGGGCTGTTCACTCATCGGCATTGTCCTTTGGGGTACATTAATGGGTTCAATGCTTCCGTTGATCTTAAAGAGATTGGGCGCCGATCCTGCTGCATCTTCGACACCTTTTGTTGCCACGCTGGTTGATGTAACCGGTTTGCTCATTTATTTTTCAATGGCCTATCTTTTTTTAAGCGGCGTATTATTATAACCATCGTTTAAAATAATAGCACTCCGTTCATCCAAAACAAACCCTGCGCCGGTCAATTTGCTTATTTTTGACCGATGGAAGTAAACCATGTATTAATCGATAAATTAAGCTTACTGGCAAGACTGGACATAAAGCCGGAAGAAAAAGAAAAGCTCCGGGATGATATGCAACAAATGATCGGCTTTATTGAAAAACTGCAGGAACTTGACACAACCGGAATTGAACCGTTGATCCATCTTACTGAAGAAATCAATATGCTGCGTGAAGATGAAGTGAAAGGATCGGTTGAACGGGAAACAGGACTTAAAAATGCTACACTCCGCAATGAACATTTTTTTAAGGTGCCGAAAGTGATCAAAAAATAATTCTATATTCAACCCATGCAATCAGTTATTCATCTCGAGCAACTTCGCAAAAGTTATTATCTCGGCAAACAGGAACTCCCGGTATTAAAAGGTATTGATCTGGATATTCATAAAAATGAATTTGTGGCCTTGATGGGTCCTTCAGGCTCTGGCAAAAGTACCTTGATGAATATCCTGGGTTGTTTAGATACTTTGACCGATGGCCGATATGTATTGAACGGAAAAGATGTGAGCAAGATGAATGACAACGAACTGGCTGATATCCGCAACCAGGAAATCGGTTTCGTATTTCAACAGTTCAACTTATTGCCTCGTTTAACAGCGTTGGAAAACGTAGCGCTGCCACTTATTTACGCTGGCGTAACAAAAAAAGAACGTACGGAACGTGCGTTGGAAATGCTGGAGAAAGTAAACCTTGCCGACCGGCATCATCACAAACCAAATGAATTAAGTGGTGGACAAATTCAACGTGTGGCCATTGCCCGTGCATTGGTGAACAGGCCATCGATTATACTGGCCGATGAACCGACAGGTAATCTCGATTCAAAAACGTCAGTAGAGATCATGAACCTCATAACTGACATTCACAAATTAGGAAACACAGTTGTGTTGGTAACGCATGAAGAAGATATTGCAGGGTATGCAAAGCGTGTGGTGCGTTTACGTGATGGCCTAATTGAAAGTGATAAGAAAAGAGAAGAGATAGCAGCGCAGCATTAATTAATTAAATGAAACGATAAATAATGTGGAGAGTTTTTAAACTCTCCATTTTTTATTTACAACCTTTGCGCTCTACTTTTGTTTATACATAATTATTGACGATGGCACATAAGATCTATACTAAAACAGGCGATTTAGGAAAAACGAGTTTGATTGGCGGAACAAAAGTTCCAAAAAGTCATATTCGTATTGAAACATACGGAACTGTTGATGAATTAAATTCTTACGTTGGCTTAGTGAGTGATCATGTGGCAGATGTACATGCAAAAACAGTCTTAAAAGAAACACAGGATCGATTATTTACTATTGGTTCGTCGTTAGCGTGTGATCCGGACAAAGAACCGAAGATGAAAATTCCCGATTTGAAAGAAAGTGATGTGGAGCTGCTGGAAAAAGAAATGGACAAGATGAATGAATCTATTCCACCCATGAAGTTTTTCGTGTTACCAGGTGGACATGTTTCAGTAAGCACCATGCATGTTGCACGTTGTGTTTGCCGCCGTTGCGAACGTTTATGTGTGCATATGCAACAGGAAGAAATGTTTGTAGAACCACTCGTGATAAAATACATCAACCGCTTAAGTGATTACTTATTTGTGCTTGCTCGATACACCGGTCATCAGTTGGGCGTGGAAGAAATTCCCTGGAAGCCGAGAGTGTAAATGAAAAGTGGGAAATGCAAAGTAGAAAGTGAAAAGTGTTTGTTACTTCTTAATTCGAACTGCCATTCACAATTCTCCCATCTTTCATATGCACCGTACGATCACATTGAGCAGCCAGCTCTTCGTTATGCGTAACGATCAAAAATGTTTGATTGAATTTTTTTCTCAGATCAAAAAACAATTGATGTAATTCACGTGCATGAGTGCTATCTAAATTACCGGTTGGCTCATCTGCCATAATTATATCTGGGTTATTGATCAGCGCCCTTGCAACTGCTACACGTTGCTGTTCTCCCCCGCTCAATTCTGAAGGTTTGTTGTGCATACGATCCGACAAACCAAGCATCTTCAATAATTCAATGGCCCTTGCTTCTACTTCTTTTTTCTTTTTCGCACCCAGCCATCCCGGAATACACACATTTTCCAACGCAGTAAATTCGGGTAATAAATGATGAAACTGGAACACAAAACCAATATGCTTATTACGAAAAGCCGCCAGCCCGTCGCCTTTTAATTGTCCCACTTCCACATTATTCAGCCACACCTGCCCTCCATCGGCTTCATCCAAAGTGCCGAGGATGTGCAGCAATGTGCTTTTTCCCGCCCCGCTGCTCCCAACCAGGCTCACAATTTCACCTTTGCTGATCTGCAAATCCACGCCTTTCAACACTTCCAGGCTGCCGTATCGTTTGGTAATCTGTTTACAAGTAAGCATTTTTTCTTTCTCCGTTTTACAAACCTAAGGTATTGAACCGTTGCGCCAAACTGCGGTTAAAAATTCCTGGGCCGGGTTTATACACACACTTAACAAAGCATATTTGGTTATTTCAGCAGGAAAGTTACTTTTGCGGAAAATTAAAGGGTTACCTTATGTTCTGGACACTTGAATTGGCATCGTACCTCGAAGACGCTCCCTGGCCTGCTACCAAGGATGAACTGATTGATTATTCGATCCGCAGTGGGGCTCCCATTGAAGTAGTAGAGAACCTGCAGGAGTTAGACGACGAGGGCGAAATTTACGAAAGCATTGACGACATCTGGCCTGATTATCCAAGCCAGGAAGACTTCTTCTTTAATGAAGATGAATATTAATTAAGCTGCTGTTTGCAAGCTGTTAGCTAAAGGCTAAAAACATTTGAACCCTGCTTTGAAGCAGGGTTTGTTTTTTATTCTGAGCGAAGTCGAGATACAAATTATAAAAGTCTCAACACGTCAACTCGATCCTGTTCTTTTCCGGATCAAGAATTACAGATTCATAGTAGCCATCCCCAGTTGTTCTCGGCCCATCGATCACTTCAAATCCATCTGCACGAAGCCTTTCCGTCATATCATTAACTTTCTCCTTACTGCCAAGTGAAACTGCGAAATGGATCAACCCGGTAAACTGATTGTAACTATCGTCTTTCGTATCAGGCACCGTTGGCATTTGCATCAACTCCAAACGTGGACCACCATCAAACGAAAGAAAATAAGATTCAAATTGTTTGGTTGGGTTTATGTATTTGTTATTGCATGTTGCGTTAAAATATTTGCAATAAAAATCTCTCATCAACTCAAGATCTTTCACCCATACAGCAAGATGTTCGATATGCATAATTGTTGTTTTAAAAATAAAGGTTGACAAAACTTGCCAACCTTTATGTCAGTTTATATCTCTTACAAGTTTATTTTTCCATCTGTTCAATCACTTCAGCTGTTACACCTGTAAAGCTGAAACCACCGTCATGGAAAAGATTTTGCATGGTTACGTAGCGTGTAAGATCACTGAACATTACAGCAATATAATTTGCGCAATCTTCTGCAGTAGCATTGCCAAGCGGACTCATTTTTTCTGCATAGTTAATAAAACCATCGAAACCTTTCACACCACTTCCAGCAGTTGTTTTGGTTGGCGATTGTGAAATGGTATTGACACGAACTTTATTCTTAACTGCGTAGTGATAGCCAAAGCTGCGTGTTACACTTTCAAGCAAGGATTTGGCATCGGCCATTTCATTATAATCAGGGAATACACGTTGTGCAGCAATATATGTGAGTGCAACAACACTACCCCATTCATTAATTGCTTCCATATCCCATGCGGTGCGTAATACACGGTGAAGACTCATAGCAGAAATATCAAGTGTTTTTGCATTCCACTCGTAATTAAGTTCAGTATAATGTTTGCCTTTACGAACGTTCAGGCTCATACCAATTGAATGCAATACAAAATCAACCTTACCACCAAAATGCTCCATTGATTTTTCAAAGAGATTCTTCAAGTCATCCATATTAGTAACGTCAGCTCCAACTACTGGTGCATTACCACAAGCTTCAGCCAGTTTATTGATCTCGCCCATCCTCAAAGCAACGGGTGCATTGGTCAACACAATCTGTGCGCCTTCTTCATAACATTTCAACGCCGTTTTCCACGCAATTGATTTTTCGTCGAGTGCACCGAAGATGATGCCCTTTTTCCCTTTCAGTAATTGATGACTCATAATTATTGATTTGGCTTCAAAAGTAAGGAAGATGAGTCAATTGTTTGAAGTGCTGATTTTCTGATGATTTCCTTCATTAATTTTATCGGAATTATGGAAATACAACAAACCGACGACGGAAAGAAAGGCGCTTTTTATATTGAACAGGATGGTGAACGTTTTGCTGAGATGACCTATGTATGGGCAAGCGATACGAAATTCATTATTGATCATACCGAAGTGAGCGATAAGCTTGCGGGCAAAGGTGCAGGCAAACAATTAGTAGCAAAAGCGGTGGAGTTTGCAAGAGAGAAAGGACTTAAGATTATGCCTCTTTGTCCTTTTGCTAATAAAGTATTTAAAAAAACGCCCGAGTATGCTGATGTGCTCTGAACATTCAAAGAAGAAGCCGCTTCAAATTGAAGCGGCTTCTTCTTTTATAACAATTTTTACTGTGCTAAGCTGATATTCACCTGCAACCCTGCTCTTGTGTTAACAACAGGCGGTGGTGTAGCAATATAACCCACCACTCTTGTTTGCTCAAAGAACAAACGCAGTCTTACACGGTTGTTGAGTACATAATCAATCGATGGATTAATGGAAAGAATTTTCTGCCCACCTGTTGGGATAGTATTACGCTGATCAAGAATATTGTTTGATGTAGCGTTATCACGATAGGTCATATCGAAACGGAAACTAAGATCATTTGATAATGTTTTCGAATCATTCTTCGTGAACGGAACTTTAAACGGCAATTTCAATCCACGTTTACGCCAACCTGCACCAACTGTAATTTCAACACTTCTGACTTCACTCACCTGGAAATCGATCAAACTTAAACTGATAGTTCTGCTGCGTCCATAATCAACTTTAAAGTTCAATTGATTCGTCATCTGTACATCAATGCCAATCAATGGCGAGAACCGCTCACTGATGGTTAAGTTAGGTACAATAAAGAAAGGAACGAAGTTGTTTGATATGGTATCAATAAATGATGGGAAACCATAACCATACTGATCAGCATACAAAAGAGCCGATGTGAAATTATTCATGCTCAGGTTGCTGCTGTAACCATGTGTTATGCTGAAGTTAGTAAAGATGCGATCAAAGCCCGGCAGTCTTGATAAACCATTATAAGTTAAACGCCAGTTTGGTTTTGGCAGGTAACGTTTGAACGGATTATCATTCACCTTTCGGTTCTTCTGATCAAGCAAACCAACTTTCAACGGATCCTGATCAGTGTAAGCTGCAATAAACGCCGGTACCAACACATCCTGTGCATAACGTCCATAACCTTTATAATAACCATCAGGGTTAATCTGGTTACCTGCATAAGGATTTGCTTTACCTAAACGTTCTGATAATATGCGTCGGTTCTCTTCAAACTGCAGGAACGATTCACCCGGGGTTGTAGCAGAGAATTTCCTGAACATTGTTTGGTAAGAAATAAAGCTGATATCGAAACCACCACTTGCTAACGGACTCAAGTGGCCGAAAGTTCCATTACCAGTTGTATCCTTAAATAACTGCGAATAGTTTTTACTGAACGAACGTGTAAGGTTAAAATCAATCGTGAAATCACGGAATGGTTCCACCGTTGCTTCAGCTTTTAATTCCTGCCTGTAACTCTGCGAGAACAGGAAGTTGAAATTGGTATCACGTGTAACCCAACCTTTTCTTGCAGCATCATCGAGCCACCTGTCATTTGGTTGTTTCCCAAAAATATAACCAAAGCTTGGTGCACCACTTCTCCAGTTTTGACCGAGGATTTGTGTGCTGTCGGTATAACCTGGTAAACGTGAATTAAATGATTCGTTGTAATTAAGATTTACACTCTTTACTGAGGTCAGGATCTGACCAAAGAATCTTGCCGCACCGCTTGGTTCAAAATTGAGACTCTTATCTTTCTTCGCTTCAAGACGATTTAAACGACGGAAAAGTTTTGCTACATATTTCTTACTCTTACCAACCGTATCTTTTGGATTGAATTTAATATTTGGCGAAACCAGTGTTGGTTTAGCATTTGGATCCTTCTCTGTTTCAAGTGCACGGAAGAATTTCGATTTCTGGTATAACCTAACAAAATCGAGCTGACCTGTAAACACTCTTGTTTGCGAATTTTCAATGGTGTTACCAAGATTTACTGCTAAGCGTGATGCACCGATCCAGTTGTAAGTAGTATTATAATTGAATCGTGCAGTTGTCCAATCCAACGCCGGGATTTTTGCCAGTGGCAAATTATAAGATGCATTAGCTGTTTGACGATAAATGGTATTACGTCCGCCTTTAAACAGGTTCCTGCGAACACTATCCTTTTTCTCTTTGGTATTGATTCGTCCAAATGGTTCATCAACACGTGCATTATTGATCGCACTAAAATCGATGTTGATGGAACGTGTCACATCCCAACGCATATTATAAACACGGTCAAACACAAAATATTTGTCGTAAGTCTCAGGAATTTTAAACGGACTTGGTGCTACACCCGGTATTGTTACTTCTCTTGCACGCACTGCACCAAACTGGCGATTAACATCAGCACGGAAACTCAATAAGCTTGGCCTGTAATTAAAGTTGAAATCTTTTACAATATTCCACCAAGGACTGCGGTACTTGATGAGTTTTTTGAATGGCTCAATAAACTTCGGCTGAGGTGCATAGTTATAACCAACACCTGCATAATGCTTCTCGATGACGTCATTTTCGATCAACGGATTACGACGTTCTGTTTTGGTGTAAGAATAACTCACATCAAAATTCGACACATCATAAATTTTTGCAGGCTTACCATTGGTTTTATTTTTCCGCATGTTGGTAACGTTCACCGTTGTAATAGCAGAAAAATCCTGTGCAATGTTTTTGAGTGAATCCTTATTCTTGACTGTTTGCAGTTTGTCTTTGAATTTCACATCCTGGTCGTACGGATCGTATTCAGGATTCATTACAGTTTGTGAATAGCTGGCGTAGAAAGGAATTTCAAGACCTGACTTTTTAGGCAATAATTTTCCAAGTTGTAATTGTGTAGCTACATCAAATTGATAGAAGAACTCACGGCTACGTTCATTTACTCGTTGTTCAATAGTACCAAACCCTGCACTGCGTGCAGAACCGGAAATTGAAACAGTTCCAAGATCAGCCAATTGAATATCTACACGACCTGTACCGGCCCAGCCACCTTTTTCATCCAAACCACTTAAACGTAATTCATTCACCCAAACTTCAGCACATACAGTTGAGTTCGCATCATTGCGATTATTTTCAACACCAACTAAGAATCCTTTTACTTCACCCAGATTCGGATTACCCATTACTGCCCAGCGAACACCATTACCCCTGTCTTCAGAATAAACAGTGTTAACGCCACCAGTACGACGCAACTTGAAACGAACCAGATCATCCAAACTCAAATCAAATTGATTCATGCCCGGCCATACGGCACTCGTATCGTTTGGTCCATTCCCGGGACGAGGATAAGTTCCCCATCTTGTAACTTTTAATGGCATGCGAACTTCATAATAATTATTAATGAAGTCGGTACCAAAACGAATAACTGCTATTGCCTGTCCGTCTTGCAGGTTGTCTGTTTTACCTCTTGATTCAGCATGCATGAACATACGTACACGTTTGTACTGACGCAGATCATGATTAAGTGTTTTAAATACAGCACGGCTATCACCATCCTGCAGATCGCACACCTGCATACTAAGCGATGATTCGTTCTGTAACAGGTTCACACCATTATTACTTAATTGCTGCACACGTTCAATACCAGGAGGAATAACATAGTTAACAGGAACACGGTTATCATTTTCTTCAACGTTAACAGCCGTAACATTAAATGAAGTGACCGCTTGATTTTGCAATGGTTTGTATTGACCTGTTGTATCAAGATCGAATTGGTAAGAGCGCCACATGTTACGCACCAATTCCAGTTTACCAAAACGCACAACAAGCGAATCATCAAAACCAGTCATGAACATACGCATGAAACGGATTGATTTGAAGTCGGGAATATTTCCCACTTTCTGTTCGTATTCTTTAACTGGTATGCGGAACAGGAACCATGTTTCTTTACGTGAGTTTCCATCTGCCAGTTTGATATCAACCTCTCTTCTGTCGGCAATATAATTCTGACCAACCTGCATTAAAGGATCATCCTTCGGACGTAACTCTAAATGATATTGGAAATATTCTTCCACTTCATTCAATGTATTATCACGATTAAGATCTTCGTTATCGGGATATAATGTAGCAGCAGAAGTATACTGAACATCGTTACTTGCAACCGGACTATTTCCCTGCGGATTGTTATAATCCTTGTAACGATTGAGGATAGTTGCGTTGTCAGGTTGTCCAACACGGAAATGTTTGTAGTTATCAGTACTTGGGTCAGCAAGCAATGCCTGGTAAGCTGCGCCACCACCGATGTTTGTTTGATACTGACTTAAGAAGCTGCTGAATACACGAACCTCTGCACTATCGGCACGACCATCTAAACCAACGTCCTGTTGCGGACGTTCTTCAACAATGTTGCTGAATGCTTGTGCAATCTGGATAGGATTGCGAGGTACACGTGCCCAGTTGCTGAAATCTTCACGTGCAGGAGTTTGTGTTGTACTCAAACCATTTTCATAAAAGCGACGACCATCTTTTAAGATATCTTCTGAAATGTTACCGAGGTTAAAATACATCTGTCCACCGGTACTTGTTGGATTAAGGATGAACGGATCCTGCACCCACATTTCAATGAACTCAATATTGTTGGTTTCAAAATCGATCTGGTCGATGGAACGCATAATACCACCCCACCTGTTTCTTGGATTTAACAATTTACCATTAGCAGGATTAATACTACCGCTGCGTGCGTCAAAATTATACGGACCTCTTTGGGTTGGATAAAACGCCAGATCAAAAGTGATCAATTGATTTTGACCAAGATCAGGAGTTACCTGCGGAAATATTTCCTGCCTGTTTACAAAACGCACACGGGGATCGGACAACTCACCCACATTACCACCCAACGGGTTGTTAGGATCACGACGTTGTTGCAATACGGGTTCAATATTATACCATGCCAATTTTGCACGGTTATAACCATATTGCAAATCGTCATTTAAAGATGCTTCAGGAAACAGAACATTGCCGAAACGATCTTTTGCCCCATTTGGTGTTGATGCAAGTGACCATGCAATGAACGGGAAACGAAGGTCAATACCATTACGTGTGCCTTCGAAATCGTCAATATAAATTAAACCACCACCGCCTTTTTCAGGACGAATTTGTTTTGCCGTACTTGGAATAATCTGTGCAGCTTCACCATAAACATTAATATTCGACAATTGACGTGTTGAATAAAACGGCAACCCATCTAACCATTTCGTCATTCGTTTCCAATCGCTCCGGTAGTTCACATCAGCTCCGATCATGGTATTACGAATGGGATCATCACCGTAATTCATTTTAGTGAAGAAAGGTCGCTCACCCAAACGCATCATTGCTGCACCAATATTCAGTTGCTTGTTTTGTCGTTCAATGGCTTTATAATCTAAACGCAGCGCCATAAAGTTGCGGTTCTGCATACCGAACGTTGCATTATTTTCAAACCCAACATTGATCGGCACACCTGAATTTGCGATGGCCTGGTTAATGATCTTTACGGTGCCAAGATTATAATCAACCGTGTAATCAACATTCTCTCTTAAGATTTGACCACCGGCAGTAACAGTAACAGAACCCGGCGGAACATTAAATGCACCCAAAGGAATATCGCCGCCTCCACCCGCACTTCTTGATGTACCCCGGAAAATATAACGATTCAATTGTGGTGATTGCTGTGCTACCCATTTAATCGAATCGTACAATGGATAGAATAAGTATTTCTGTCGCAAGTCGTTTGAATCAACACCACGAAAAATATATTCGAGGTCTTTACCAAATGGTTCAAGTAAAGGAAAAATAACACGGCTTAATTGTGAGTTTACAGTGAATCCTTCTACGTAATCAAACACACCATCAGGCTGCGGATCGTTCTGATTATTTAAGCGATCAAGATTTACTAATTCAATGATGGGTCTTCCTTTTTCTTCACCTTCAGGTATATATCTTTTTTCACCACCACCTGGTTCCTGGTAAAGAATATTGAATTTGAAATCTTTTCTTTCCAGTTGACCATACCCAACAGAGTAAACGTTCTTCATCATCAAATCCCAGATAGGTAACAAGGGACGTTGTGATGTTGCTTTCAGCATTTTAAGGAACAACACTTTTTGTGTGCCACTGTTACTTGCTGTTGTATCGGGAGTAACATCGTTTGAAAATTCACCCACCTGGTAAACCTTACCATTTACAGTATATTGAAAAGCCACGCCCAATACTTCATCGGGTTGCAAAATGGTATTGAGTGAAATAAAACCGATCTGTGGATTGAAATAATATTCTTCAGGACGAAGTTTGCGTGCAAACGTGCGTTCAAAATCCTGAACGGCAGTTAAACCAAAACTTTGCAAACGGTTTGTGATCAAAGCTGCATCTCTTGTTGCAGGATCATTGACCATCCGTTGGTAAAGATCATTCGCTCCGTTTTGTGGAAGTTCTGATGAAGTAAGTGAAAAGATGTTTGGATTGTAGGGTTGCGATTCACCAAGATCCATCAGCGCTACAACATTCCTGTTCTCAGTTGTAGAACCTGTACGGTTGGTAACCCAAACTTCCATACGAAGAATTTGCACAGGTGTTGTAACAGCCGGAATATTCTTCATGTTCTTATTATAGTTCTTCTTAAAATATTGAGCAAGTAAGAAGTGTCTGTTCTCTTCGTATTCATCGGCCTTTACCTGGAACTGTTGTAAACCTGTTCCACCAGCTAACTGCACCTGCTGACGATTTGAGTTTTGATTGGCTAACACTGCTGTTACATACAACTTGCCGAACTGCAATTCTGTTTTCAAACCAAACAATGCCGATGCCCCCGGCATTAAAGAACCACGTGCAGGAAATTGAATATTACCTGCTTCAATACGTTTAATGATGGCATCGGTGTTACCAACATAATCTAGCTTCAATTGATTTTCGAACTGGAAGTTAGCGAGTGTATTATAGGTAACAGGAAAATTCAGTTTATCACCGATCTTGGCATTCAAACCAAAATTGGCATTCATATCAAAATCAAAACCACCATTTTTTCTTGCACGTTCAGGTAATGTTGGGTTTTTTATATTCTGACCAATGTAGCCAGCTGTTAATGTAACATCACCTTGAGGACGAATCTCCACTTTAGGAATACCGGTATTGCTGAACAAACGATTAAAGAAACCTGGGCGTACCTGCAGTTTCGGGTCGAGTATTTTACGATTGAGATTTAATGTAGTGTTGAGTCGGCGTTGAAAATAATCACGTTCATCCTGCCTGCTTTTATACGCCAGCATTTCATCGAATGTGAGATAACTTGGTTTACGATACCAGCTACGACCGATCTTTTGATAGATATAGTATCGTTTTGTTGCAGGATCGTAAACAATAGAATCCTTGATATTTGACGGACGTTGCAGATCAAACGTATTACGGTTTGGTTCTGTAAAGGCATCGCCTCTTCGATCGGTTAATGGAAAACGTAAATTATTTGGAGTAGTGTCACGTTGTGGTGTTTGTGGCAAAGGGGTGCCGCTGTAGCTCACCAATGAAAAGCAGGTCAGTACAATGGTCAGGAGGGTAATTCCAGATATGGTGCGTTGCATCAGGGTCAAGGTCTATAAGCAAATAAGTTTTGATATTCACTAAAGGCATTTCAACGCTGCTTTTATCAGTTCCTGAACCTCGGTAAACTCCGTACTGTTTTGCCGGGCTTTTTTTATGGCTGATTCTGCTGCATTTCGGGCAATACCTAAAGCGGTCATAGCTGTTAACGCATCAAGCTCTAAACTATTGTGAGTCAGTGTAGAAATATTCGCTTCAACTGGTGACTTTGCTAATTTGTCTCTTAACTCAAGAACAATACGCTGGGCGGTCTTTTTCCCAATGCCTTTTACGCTCTCCAAAAGCCCTTCATTTCCCGAAAGAATGGCCCTTACCACCTCGTCGGCCTGCAGCGATGAAAGCATCATCCGGGCAGTTGACGCTCCTACTCCGCTTACACTCAGCAAATGCAGAAAAACTTCTTTTTCATGCTTATCGTAAAATCCAAAAAGGATATGGGCATCTTCTCTTACCAAAAGATGAGTAAACAAAGTGCCTTCATTCAGCGACTGAATTTTGGAATAAGTGTTCAGACTCACCTGTACTTCATACCCAACACCATGAACATCAATGTGAACGACAGTTGGGGTCTTGAGGGTAAATGCTCCTTTAAGGTATGCAAACATGAAACGAAAATAGAGTTTTTTACCAACCTTAAACTCTTAACCTTTAACCTTCCACCCCATGGCTTTCTGTGCAAGTCTTATATTTGCAGCCGGTTAAACGGGCCTTTACCCGTAAACCTTAAATACATAGAATAAATGAGCAATAAAATTACTGCTGCCATTACAGCTGTTGCCGGATGGGTACCTGAAGACAGGTTAACAAACTTCGACCTGGAAAAAATGGTTGATACGAATGACGAATGGATCCGCACCCGCACCGGAATTTCAGAACGAAGAATTTTAAGAGGCGAAGGACTTGCTACCTCCGACATGATTGTACCAGCTGTGCTGGATCTTTGCAAAAAGCGTGGTATCGACCCGACAGAAATAGATTGTATGATCGTGGGTACAGTTACACCTGATATGGTGTTTCCTTCAACTGCAAATGTGGTGTGCGATAAAATTGGTGCAGTAAATGCTTTTGGTTTTGACTTAAGTGCTGCCTGTAGCGGATTTCTTTTCTCCCTTACAACTGGTGCTTCATATATCGAAAGTGGTCGTTATAAAAAAGTGGTTGTGGTTGGTGCCGATAAAATGAGTGCTATTATCGACTATACCGATCGTAACACTTGCGTGATCTTCGGCGATGGTGCTGCTTGCGTATTACTTGAACCAAACGAAGAAGGCTATGGTGTGCTGGATAGTATTTTAAAAAGCGATGGTGCCGGCAGAAATTTTCTGAATATGAAAGCAGGCGGCAGTCTTCGTCCCGCATCAATGGAAACAGTAGCCAACCGTGAGCATTTTGCATACCAGGAAGGAAAGACAGTGTTCAAGTTTGCTGTAAAAGGCATGGCCGATGTAAGCGCTGAATTGTTAGAACGAAATAATTTGACTGGTGAAGATATTGCATGGCTTGTACCACACCAGGCTAACCTGCGTATCATTGATGCCACTGCAGAACGCATGGGTTTGGCAAAAGAAAAAGTGATGATCAATATCCAAAAGTTTGGCAATACCACTGCAGGTACTATTCCTCTTTGTTTGTGGGAATGGGAAAGTCAATTGAAGAAAGGCGATAACATTGTGCTTGCTGCTTTTGGTGGAGGTTTTACATGGGGTGCCACCTGGATCAAATGGGCCTATGATGGAAAGGAAGCTAAGAGTTAAAAAAGAAAAGAAGTATAATGAAAAGCGGTTGTGAAAGCAATCGCTTTTTTGTTTTATTTCGGCAATTGAAATAAAAACCAATTACATGAAATCCGTTTTTGATGCTGCAGTACGGGAAGAACTGGTAACACGCATTCATTCTTTGACAAAAGCCAACAATGCCCAATGGGGCAAAATGAATGTATCGCAAATGGTGAAACATTGCGTGTTGTGTGATGAAATGTTTTTTGGCAAGATAAAGATCAAACGTGTTTTTATTGGCCGCCTCATTGGGCCGGTGTTTCTTAAGAAAGTTTTAAAAGACGAAACCGGATTCGGAAGAAACTCTCCAACAAGCCCATTACTAAAAACCAATGACCAACTTTGTGATATCAATCAACATAAAAAAGAATGGATCAATAGTATTGAACAATTTGGCTCTTACGATCATCGCAATTTTATTCATCCATTCTTTGGACCAATGACGAAAGAACAGGTTGGTTTATTTGCCTATAAACATGCCGATCATCATTTACTACAATTCAACGTATAATCAGATTATGAACGGGTTCGATACCAATGAATAAAATCAGTTGCGGGAATTGTCGTTGCGCCTAACTCCCGCATCATTGTTACCAACTGTCCCCGATGATAAGTGCCATGATTGAACAGGTGATGCAGCACCTGCCACACTGCTGAACGAAACTGTTCTCCCTTCAGGTTTTTATAATAAAATTCACGCTGTAATTGTTCGTCAGATGCTTGTTGTACAAATCGCTCCCACTCGCCGGCTTGTTGCAATAGTCCGTTGATCGCTTCCTTCATTGTTGGATTAAACTGTTTACTTGGTATCACCATTTGTTGATGTCCTTCCATGCGTTGCCACCAGATACTTTCTGCATCCCACAAATGAAGAACAGTTGCATACATATTCGGAAAACTGCTTTTTACGATCTGCTGATGTAAATGCTCATCCATTTCCAGAATGGCATTGGTGATCTGTTCATGTGCCCAATGATTGTATGTAGCATACGCTGAAAGCAACTCTTTCATATGAAAATGTTTTACTGCTGAAATTAATGAATTAATGGATTAGCCAAGCTGCATTAATGCGTACTTTTAAAGCTGAAACTGAAAGGGATTAACATGGAATTTTCTACACGAATCATTCACGAAGACAATATTAAAGACGAAAGCGGCGCAGTGATGTCGCCGATTATTTTATCTACCACCTTTGAACGTGGTGATGATGGCATAAGCTATCCGGGTGGTTATTTTTATTCACGGTATGACAATCCGAACCGTCATTCACTTGAACAAAAGCTGGCGAAGATGGAAAACGGTGCGGCATGTGTAAGTTTTGCATCAGGGCTTGCTGCAGCTACAAATGTGTTTCAAAGTTTGAAAACAGGTGATCATATTATTTTACCTGATGACACATATTTTTCTATCCGCACAATTCTAGACGCCATGTTTGGCGGTTTCGGCCTGTCGTACACGTTAGTTGACATGACGGATCATACAGCGATTGAACAAGCCATTCAACCCAACACAACTCTGATTTGGATGGAAACACCATCAAACCCATCATTGAAGGTAACAGACATTGCGGCAGTTGTGGCCATTGCAAAAAAACACAACTGTTTTACTGTGGCTGATAATACATGGGCATCTCCATTCTATACACGTCCAACTAATCTTGGTGTTGACATTTCGTTACACTCAACCACAAAATATTTAGGTGGCCATAGTGATATCCTCGGCGGTGCATTGATCTTTAAAGAAACCAATGAACGTTACGATCGCATCCGCTCTTTTCAAAAACTTGGCGGCGCTGTTCCTTCTCCGTACGATTGCTGGTTGCTTTGCAGAAGCTTAACGACGTTTGTTGCACGCATGCCCATTCATTCAAGCAATGCTATGCATCTGGCACAGTATCTTGAAACACATCCAAAGATCGAACGTGTGTTGTATCCCGGTCTTTCTTCGCATCCGCAATATGCCGTTGCAGTAAAACAAATGCAGAATGGTTTTGGCGGAATGTTATCTATTCTTGTAAAAGGTGATCGTTCAAATGCGTTGAAATTAGCAGATGCATTACAGTTGTTCACGCATGCAACAAGTTTGGGTGGCGTGGAGAGTTTGATCGAACATCGCAAATCAATTGAAGGGGAGCTTTCGCCTACTGCCGATAATCTTTTACGTATTTCTGTAGGGCTTGAAGATGTAAAAGATTTGATTGCAGATTTTGAACAAGCATTACAATCTTTATATTAACGTCTTGCGGCTTACGTCCGTACCGACGCAAATCAAAACATCGCATAATGAGAAAACTTTTGATGTTACTTGTTGCTGTCACAGCAATGCAATTAGCACACGCCCAGACAACCGACAAACGTTTAGCTGGCATCGACACCTTTATCAATCGTATTTTAAAAGAATGGAGTGCCGCCGGTGTAACGGTTGCAGTAGTAGAAAAAAATAAGGTAATTCTTGCCAAAGGATTTGGATACAAGGATTATGAAAACAAAGTACCGGTTACCGAAAACACTTTGTTTGCAATAGGGAGTTGCACCAAAGCATTTACTTCATCACTATTAGCCTTTCCATTGAAAGATGGCAAACTAGATTTAGACAAACCCGTAAATCAATATTTGCCGGAGTTGCGTTTTATCGACGATGAATTAACCAACAATATTACTGCAAGGGATATGATGAGCCATCGTACGGGACTGCCAAGACATGATCTTGCCTGGTATGGTTCTGCTACAAAAAGAGACAGTCTTATTTACAACATCCGCTTTTTTGAAAAGACTGTGTCACTCAGAAGGTTGTGGCAATACAACAACTTCATGTTTTTAGCGCAAGGAGTGCTGGCAGAAAAACTAAGCGGTAAAAGTTGGGAAGCATTGATCAAAGAACAATTGTTTACACCATTAGGCATGAATGCATCCAACACTTCGATGAATGATCATGTTAAAGCTCCTGACTATTCATTTGGTTACAATGAAAAAGATGGTGTAATCAAGCGAATGAAATTCATGAATCTTGATGCAATTGGTCCGGCAGGTTCTATCAACTCCAATGCAAAAGACATGGCCAACTGGGTAATGATGTGGCTGAATGGCGGCAAGTTCAACGGCAAAGAAATTTTACCCGCCATTTACTATAACCAGGCCGTCAGTTCGCAAATGGTGATTGGGGCAGGCTTGCCAACAAAGGAACAGCCCGATGTATTTTTCAGTAATTATGGACTTGCATGGTTTCTTGCAAACTATCGTGGACATTACCGTGTTGAGCATGGTGGCAATATTGATGGTTTTAGCAGCAGCACTTCATTTTTTCCAACAGACAGTATTGGCATCTTTGTTTCAGTAAATCAAAACGGGTCAGCTATCCCCGGCATCATACGCAATACCATTGCAGATCGTTTGCTGGGATTAAAATATAGAGACTGGCACCGCACACAAAAAACTGCCGTTGAAAAGGCGAAAGTTGCAGCAAAAGAAAAATTAAAAGCCGATAGTTCACAACGCAAGTTCAATACCCGGCCAACACATGCACTTACAGATTATGCAGGAACATTTACCAATGATAGCTATGGCACTATCACCATTGAGCAGCACAAGGATTCAATGCTTGCAAAATTTAATGCACTCACGTTTAAAGTGAAGCACTATCACTACAACTATTTCAATTTTATTCCTGTTGCAGATGGTGTGGATGCAGACGAAGATGATGCTATGAAAGGGCAATTCAATATTAATATCAAAGGAGAGATAGAATCCATTTCTTTACCATTACAGACAGGTGTAAAAGATATTGAGTTTAAAAAGAAAGTAGAAACAATAGATGTAAGCAAGGCAGAACTTGACAAATATGTTGGAGAGTATGAATTACCGGGGCCAACTATTGTTAAAACTTACTTGAAAGGAGAAAAAACATTAATGGTTCTGGTGCCTGGTCAACCTGATTATGAAATGATACCCGTTAAACCAGACCTGTTCAATTTTAAAATGATCAGTGGGTTTAGTGTCCGTTTTGAAAAGAATGCTGCAGGAGAAGTAACTGCACTCCATTTTATTCAACCAAACGGAACATTTAAAGCAACAAGAAAAAAATAAATTTCGTCGGTACGGCTCTCACGCCGCCACACGAAAATGAAAAAATTAAGTTATGAGCATTATTATCAGAAGAGCAGTTAAGGAAGATTGTCCACGGTTACTTGAACTGGTGAATGAGTTGGCTTTGTATGAAAAAGCACCGCAGGAAGTAACTGTTACTTTGGAACATTTTGTTGAAAGTGGATTTGGTAATAACCCAGTCTGGTGGGCATTTGTAGCAGAAGAAGATGGTTTGGTGTTGGGCTTTGCTTTGTATTACATCCGCTATTCAACATGGAAGGGCCAGCGCATGTATTTAGAAGATATTCTTGTTACTGAAAAAGCAAGAGGAAAAGGAATGGGCAAATTATTATTTGATCAATTGATCGTTGAAGCAAAAGAAAAAAACTTCAGCGGAATTGTTTGGCAGGTATTAGAATGGAACGAGCCAGCTATAAATTTCTATAAAAAGTATAACGCTGATTTAGATGGAGAATGGATCAATTGCAGCATACCCGTGTAAACGAATAGGCCGCAAAAATGCGGCCTATTCGTTTACTATATCTGGCAGTTATTATTTCCTTAGCTCACTCCCTCGACACTCATTTCTTTATTGATCTTCTGCACCAACCCTTGCAACACTTTACCAGGACCAACTTCTGTAAACTTACTTGCACCATCAACAATCATTGATTGTACACTTTGTGTCCAGCGTACAGCACCTGTTAACTGATCAATTAAATTTTGCTTGATTTCATCTTTATCCAACACTGCCTTCGCAACCACGTTTTGATAGATGGCACACTGCGGTGTATAGAAATTTGTGCTTTCAATTTTTGCTTTCAATTCTTCACGGGCAGGTTCCATTAACGGACTGTGAAATGCGCCGCCAACAGGCAACACCAAAGCTCGTTTTGCACCTGCCGCTTTCATGCGTTCACATGCAATATCAATTCCCTTCAGTGAACCACTTATCACTAGCTGCCCCGGGCAATTGTAATTGGCCGGCACAACAATTTCACCTGTTTCTTCCAGCACTTGTTTACAAACCTCTTCTACTTTTTCATCGGCCAATGCAAGCACGGCTGCCATCGTTGAGGGATTTAATTCACAGGCTTTTTGCATGGCTGTTGCACGAACGCTTACCAGTTGCAACGCATCTTCAAAACTCAATACGCCGTTTGCTACCAATGCACTAAACTCACCAAGCGAATGCCCCGCCACCATATCCGGTTTTGCCGATTCAATTGTTTTATAAGCAATCACCGAATGTAAAAACACAGCCGGTTGTGTTACGTTCGTTTGCTTCAGGTCTTCATCTGTTCCATTAAACATAGTATCTGAAATTCGAAAACCTAAAATTTCATTCGCCGATTCAAACAATCGCTGGGCCGAGGTGCTCGCATCATACAAATTCTTACCCATTCCACTGAACTGTGACCCCTGACCCGGAAATACAAACGCATGTTTCATATGCTCATTTTTTATTGTTTTGGTCATATGTTATTCGCCATAAAATCATCATCGTCTTACGTGTAAATGACTCGATAATCTATGGCTCATTTCATACAAATAGTTTAATGGCCAAAAATAAAGAAGTCTGTTGCAATAATTACAACAGACCTCTTCCAAGAACAAAAAGATTTTAATTGAATTTTCCCGAAATAAGTTTTAGAAACTCGCTTCTTGTTGCTTGCTTTTGAAACTCACCGGAAAAAGCAGAAGTAGTTGTAACAGAATTTTGCTTCTGCACACCACGCATCATCATGCATAAATGCTGTGCCTCCACTACCACTGCCACGCCCATTGGGTTCAATGAATCTTTAATTGCTTCCAGTATTTGCGTAGTTAAACGTTCCTGCACCTGTAAACGACGGCTATAAACATCCACCACTCTTGCCAGTTTGCTCAAACCCGTAATGTAACCATTAGGAATATAGGCAATATGGGCTTTACCAAAAAATGGCAGCATATGATGTTCGCACATGCTATACAACTCAATATCCTTTACAATCACCATTTCGCTCACGTCTTCATGAAATTTTGCGCTTTCAAGAATTGCCTTTGCATCCATTTGGTAACCCTGCGTCATGTACTGCATAGCCTTTGCAACACGTTCAGGCGTTTTTAGCAACCCTTCTCTTTCAGGATCTTCACCTAGTAAATTCAATGCACTTTTGTAATTCTCTATCAATCCTGCTGTAATGTTCTGTTCGTATTCTTCTGTTTTTTTATAAGCCATAATCGAATTTGAAAATTTGAAAATTTGAAAATTTGAATACAATTACTGCATCAGAATTTTCAGTGATCATTTATAATTATGCCGGATATTCTACAAAGTTTCTGGGTGTTTCGTACAGGCGAACCTGCAAATCTTTGTCTGCATCAATATGCGGGCGCAACAAATCGTAAATCACAATAGCAATATTTTCTGCAGTTGGATTCAGATCTTTAAATTCAACGGTATCGAGATTCAGATTTTTATGATCGAAGCGTTCAAGAATTTCAGTTCTTATTAAATCACTAAGTTGTTTCAGATCCATCACATAACCTGTTTGTTTATTAGGAACACCTGTGATCTTTACTACAAGCTCATAATTATGCCCATGGAAAGAAGGATTATTACACTTGCCAAATACGGCATCATTGCGTTCGTTTGTCCATTCGGGATTATATAAGCGATGGGCAGCGTTAAAATGTTCGTGACGAAAGACAGCTACTTTTTGTTGCATGACAGAAAACCTGTTTACATTTTACCTGCCATATAACCGTTATACTTTGCAGGATGAATGAGGTACTATAACAAGGTACGCCGCAAAAGGTTTACTCTCCAAAATATTCAACGTAAATGCGGGGCGTTTCGTAGAGTTTAATACAGTGAAGCAACACTTCTTCCGGTAGGTGTGGCTGCAGTTGTTGCCAAATAGCTTTTGCAAGATTTTCTGTTGAACACATTTTGCCTTGCATAAAATCAACATCGAGGTTCAGATTTTTATGATCGAGTTTCTCCAGCACATGAATTTTAATAAGCTCACTGAGTTTTTTTACATCAAACAAAAAACCTGTGTCTTCATTCACTTGCCCTTTAATGGTAACAAACAGATCATAATTATGCCCATGCCAGTTTTCGTTGGCACATTTGCCAAACATGGCTTCATTCTTCTCCAGGCTCCACTTAGGATTGTAAAGCTTGTGCGCCGCATTAAAATGTTCTAATCTTGTTAAGTAAACCATTGCCGAACCCTTCAAATTGTTGGGCCGCAAAGGTAATAAGAATGCGTCATTTTGATGTTATTCCTCAATTTGTTTTATTCTTCCCGAAATTTGCTGCATGAATTGTTTAGTCGTTTCTGCCACCGTGTTGGAAATCAAACCATTTATTCAACATTGTCGCACCACAGAAAAGCTGAATTACATTGATTTACAGCTCGATTTTCTTATTACGGGTGTTGGCTCCATTAATACAACTTATGCGTTGATGAAGCATTTACAGGTGAAAAAGCCCGACATTATCATCATGGCTGGTATTGCAGGAGCGTTTGATCAATCGTTGAAATTGGGTGATGTTGTTGCGGTAAAACAAGAAGCGTTAGCTGACTTGGGAGTACAGGAAAAAGATGGCTATAAGGATGTGTTTGATTTGAAGTTGTTAGCTGCAAACGAGTTCCCTTTTAAACAAAAGAAACTTACAAATCCATTTAAGGTGTTGATGGAACGTACTAAGCTTCCTACGGTTGGAAGCGTTACAATAAACCAAATAACTTCTTCCAAAAAAACAGCGGCACTGTATGAAGCTAACTACAAAGCAAAGATCGAAAACATGGAAGGTGCAGCATTTCATTTTGTTTGCATAAAAGAAAATATTCCGTTTGTACAGATTAGGAGTATTTCAAATTATGTAGGCGAACGGAACAAGCAAAAGTGGAAATTGAAAGAAGCTGTGCAGAACCTGAATAAAGAATTAATACGTTTGGTTGAAAGTTTATAAATGTTGCCTGGTATGAAATTAACGCTTGGTTTTTCTCCTTGTCCGAACGATACGTTCATTTTTGATGCGTTGGTAAATGGCAAGATCGATACAGAAGGTTTATCGTTTGATGTGCAGCTTGAAGATGTACAAACATTAAACGAATGGGCTAAACAAGACAAACTTGATCTTTCAAAGATCAGTTATGGGGTTTATCCTCTGGTTCGCCATCAATACCATTTATTAAAGAGTGGTGGTGCTTTAGGTAAAGGAGTGGGACCCCTGTTAATTTCCAAAAACGAAGTACGAGGTACGAATGTAAAAGAACTTCAGGATATTGTTGATCATTCAACTATTGCAATACCCGGCGTAAACACAACAGCTCATTTTCTGTTTTCCCAAGCTTTTCCAAATGCAAAGGAAAAACAGTTCATGATCTTTCATGAAATTGAAGATGCTGTTTTAAGTAGTAAAGTTGATATGGGCCTGATTATTCATGAAAACAGGTTTACTTACCAGGAAAAGGGATTGCATAAAATTTTGGATCTCGGTGAATATTGGGAGACTACTACTGGTTACCCGATCCCTCTAGGTGGAATAGTTGCACATAAACGCATTGATGCAGACATTCAGAACAAAGTTGATGGGTTAATACGCAAGAGTCTTGAATATGCTTTCAGCAATTATCCTCTCATTACAAATTATGTAAAACAACATTCACAAGAGATGAGTGAAGAAGTAATGCGGCAACATATTGATCTGTATGTAAATAATTATTCGCTCGACTTAGGCGAAGATGGCATGAAGGCAGTGGAGCAAATGTTGCAAGCTGCGAACCAAGAGAGATGATTTATTTCTTTAATGCCTTGCTATAAACTTCAAGACAGCGTTTCCTTGCAAACTCATGTTGAACGATTGGTTGCACATAATCAAATCCCTCAAATTCAGGGACCCACTTACGCACATATTCCAGCTTTGGGTCAAACTTTTGTGTTTGCAGATAAGGATTAAAAATGCGGAAATACGGTGCAGCATCGCAACCGCTTCCTGCAGCCCACTGCCAGCCGCCGTTATTGGCCGCCAGATCAAAGTCTAATAATTTTTTGGCGAAATATGCTTCACCCCATCTCCAATCGATCAATAAATGTTTGGTAAGAAAAGATGCAACGATCATGCGTACCCGATTATGCATAAAACCTGTTGCATTTAACTCACGCATACCGGCATCAACAATGGGATAACCTGTTAGCCCCTCGCACCATTTCTGAAATTCCTTTTCATCATTTCGCCATTCTATAAAATCGTATTCATTTTTAAATGCTTTGCCTTTCCCAACCTGTGGGAAATGCCACAGGATCATATGATAGAAATCACGCCAAATAAGTTCGTTCAAAAAAGTTTCATTCATTTTTTCTGCATTCCGGGCAAGCTCCCGGATACTGATTGTACCAAAACGCAAATGAACGCCTAACCTGCTAGTACCGTTAATTGCTGGAAAGTTCCGTTGTTCGGTATATTTCTTAATGATTTCTTTTTTTGCTTCTATAGATGGAAATAAAAGCCCGGCTGCTTCAAAACCCATTTCGTTTAACGACGGAATAGTAACTGGCGCTTGCTTGAAAAAATTGCTGGTATATTTTTCTGTTGGATAACTCTTTAAAAAAAACTTACTGAGTTTTGCTTTCCATTTTCTACTATAAGGTGTAAAGACTGTGTAAGGTTTGCCATCATCTTTTAGTACTTCGTCTTTTTCAAAAATTACATGGTCTTTATAAGTATGAAATGAAACACCAGCATCATTCAACTGTTTTTGAATGGCAGTATCTCTTTGTTGTGCATAGGGTTCATAATCATGATTGGTAAACACTTTATCGATCGAATATTTTACAAGAAGCTTTTGAAATACATCTGCCGGATAACCATAATAAACTTCCATGCAACTTGCCATGTTTTCCAATTGCTGTTGCATTTGGGTAATGGTATCATGAATAAATTCAACTCGCCGGTCATTCTTTTCTTCCAGCTGATCAAGAATACTTTTATCAAAAATAAAAACAGGCACTACTGGCAAATCATTTTTCAATGCATGGTACAATGCTGCATTATCATGTAAGCGGAGATCTCTGCGGAACCAGCAAATATTTACTTTCTGTTTTGCCATGTTTGTATAACGATCCGGGCTGCAGAATGTTTAGGGAAATAAGGGAGAAATAAACCGATGGAAAATAGCTGAAGATTGCTGGGACATATAAGTTCTGTTGCTCCATTGTTTAACCCACCGTAAGCCGTTGAATGCATTCGTGAAAAATATTTCATCTGCATCGGCAATTTCATTTGGCAAATATGCGCCCTCTATTACCGGCGTTCCGGCATTGTTCAATTTTTCAATTAAATATCGACGCATCACTCCGTTGATGCATCCTTCCTCCAGCCGTGGAGTATGGATGGTGGCATCTTTTACAAAAAATACATTTGCAATTGTTGCGTCGCAAACTCTCTCATGCTGATTAAGCACCAGGCATTCATTAAATTTTTCATTTTTAGCATACTGAGCTGCCAAGGCATACAGGAGGTAATTGTTGGTTTTAAGGTTAGAAAAACCATCACAGGACTTTCGTCCTTCACTAAACAACCCAATATCCAATCCGTTTTCGTTCATGCTGAATTCTTTTCGTTCTAACGGCCAGCATTGCACCAAAGAGTGAAACGGTAAACTTGCCTGCTCCCAAATACCCCCTTCTCCTTTAAAAAAAGTAACCCTAACTCTTGCAGCATCGAGGCAATCATTTCGTTTGGCTACTCGTAAAATTTCTTCCTGTAATTCTACTTTTGTAAAATGAGGTGGCAATTGAAAATATAACCTGGGCAAGGATTCGCTCAATCGTTTCCAATGTAAACTCCACAAAGGCATTTCACCTTTATGCAAGCGAATGGTCTCAAATAATCCTTCGCCATACCGGAAAGAGCGGTTATCGGGATGAATACACAATTCGTCTCCGGCATATAATTTCCCATCAAGGCTATAGTATTGCGCCATACGCAACGAATATAGATAAAAAAAGAGGCGACACTTTTCAGTATCGCCTACACAGGTTGGTTTTGGTTGAAAATATCTTAACCTTCAATAATATTATGTTTTACAGCATAAAGAATTAACCCAGCTGTTGAGCGTGCCCCTATCTTAGATTTGAGTTTATCTCGAATCGCCTCCACTGTGCGTGGACTTAAATCAACGATATCAGCAATTTCCTTTGTGCTTTTTTCTTCACACATTAATCGAAGGATATTAATTTCTTTATCGTTCAATTTTACATCATGACCCATCATTGCATCGCCTTGGCGTTTCATTTTCAAGCCGTCGATCAATGCCTTGTTAGTAAGTGTATTGAAGAAATACTCCTGCTCGTGACAGGTTTTGATAGCTTCATAAATAACTTCACTATCGGAGTTTTTGGTGAGGTATGAATTTGCGCCAAGCTCCATTAAACGGGTGATCATTGTGTGTTCATCATGCATTGTAAGCATAATGATCTTGATATCAGGATAAAGCTTTTTTACTTCCGGGAGAGTGGCGATGCCATCCATAATAGGCATTTGCACGTCGAGGAGAATAACATCGGGCTGAATTGACTTCAGCATATTTAACAGATGCATGCCGTTGTCGGCTTCAAAGATCACCTGGATATCTTTTTTCATACCCAATGCGGTTTTTACACCGGCACGGTACAAAACGTGATCATCTGTGATCGCTACTTTAATTAAGTCAGTTGTTGAGTCGGCTGGTTTTACGGTTTTCATTGTGTACATAGGATATACGTTAAAGACAGAATACTTAGTTCAGAGTGCAAATTGAATTTTTTTTTGCTCATTTTTACAGGTAGTAGTACCTGATTTTAACTTGTGGTTTTTACGGTACCTACTCTATAAGCCGATTGCGCATACCGTAAACAATAAGACCCGCAATGGTCTTTGCACCTACCCTGTTTTTCATGTTCTGCCGAATAGTTTCAATTGTACGTGGACTAAGAAAAACGATTTTCGAGATTTCTTCTGTTGTTTTGTCTTCAGACAGGAGTTTCAATATCTGCAATTCTTTCTCTGAGAATTTTGTTGAGTTTGGATAAAATTGTTTTACTGTTTTCTTATAATTCAACTTTAGTAAAACAGCCTGATTTACTAACTCATTAAAATAGAAGTCTTCGTTCATACAAGTGAGGATGGCATCGTAAATTTCATTGGGATCTGTGGTTTTTGTGAGATAAGCATTTGCCCCCATTTCCATCATTTTGCTCACCATTTGCTGATCATCATACATGCTTAGAACCACAATTTTCACCTCTTCGTATTCCTTGCGGATCAATTGCAAAGCATTTATACCATCAAGTTCAGGCATACGGATGTCCATTAAAAGTATGTCGGGCTTTTTGATGGTAAGCTTGTGCATCATGTCTTTACCGTCTTCAGCTTCCCAAATTAATTTGAGGTGGGGCCTGCCGCCGAGAGCCATTTTAATACCGTCACGGAAGATTTTATGATCGTCAGCTATGGCGAACTTAATGTTAGTGTCTGCAGACATCGGATATTGTGGTTTTTGAGGTTTCTGCAAAATACTTCAGAGTTTTCATACTTCAAAGTTTACTATTAGCAAAAGTGGGTTTTTACAGGGAAATTCAACATAAGGGCAAGAAAGGCACGCAAAAAAGGACGGTCGATAAAACTTTGGCCGCTAAAAACAGTTTATGATTTGCTTGCATTCCAGGTTTTCAAGAGTATTTTTGCCTGGGCATCGCATAAAGGATGCTTTTTGAAAATTATTTATTCGGCATTAATGCTCTTTTTTAAGGGTTTTCACTTATGCACATTTTTTTCACACAGTAGTCTTACCTCGTTCATTTCCGAATAAATTTCACGTTAATTTCCCATTTTATAAATAGTAATTTTACGCAAATATTATCGTAATATTGCTTTAGTCTATTTACTTATTTTCTGAATTATCAGATATAATGTATTGAATTAGTGCATATTATGACATTTCGTACTAGTTATTCACATACAAAGCTATTGCATAGGCGTCCAAATTTTGAAAATTTAGTGCCTTAAACTTCACTTCTAAACCTACAACTATGCAAAATGAATTACTTCAAAAACCACAAGTAGAAAGCATTGGTCGCCACATTGGATTCGAAGCTGGCGAGGAAATGGCAAAACGTTTTTTCGACAAACATCCTGAGCAACATTATGCTAACACAATGGGAAGAGAAATGATCGAAAAGATCCTTGCTCAACCTGGTTGTGCTGGTATTACAATTGTTCCTGGATACAACGATCAAGGCGTTCGTCAAGCAATTTTAGTTGGTGTTGATGCAAACATGAACCCAATCTTGAACTACAATGTAGTAAAAGTTACCGGCGAATTAGAAACAGAAGAAGGATTGGTGAGCGACCAAACTTTCAAAACTGCTGGCTGGTAATCAAGTGCTTAAAATTAAGTCTGCAAAGTTCTTTATATTTGGCTTCAAAATCGCTTTTTGGAGTTATTAGAAACTATAGCAAGACTTTCCCTTTTATTACCCAGTTTTCTCTTTTTCCTTAGAACAGGATCCAAAAGCAGAGAAAACTGGGTAATTTTTTGGTTTGTTGTATTCACTATACTTCAGCAAGCTGCGTTTATCATTAGTGCCAAAACTGATAATCTGGGAATCACTCAAGTCATAAGCTTCTTTAATCCTTTAACCTATTTAACCTTTATTTATTTCTTTTTCCGAGAGGTACTAGTGAGTCCAATAAACAAAAAACTAACCTTGATTTGTACTATCGGCTACGCTGCACTTCAATTCATTCCCTATATTTTTAAAACAACTTCCACAATTACTTCCATTGTAACAACAGTAAATACAGTTCTAATTCTACTGTTTTGTTTACTGTATTTTTTCGAGCAAATCCGTTTTCCAAAAACAATGTTTATTTATACGCAAAGTTCTTTTTGGTCTATTGTTGGGTTTCTTGTTTTTACGGCCGGAACTTTTTTTATCTTTTGGTATAATAATATTGTAAAACAATCTGCGGTTTTCGAAAATCAATATATCATTATACATGCTTTGATTTTTATCATCCGGAATGTTCTATTTTCAATTGCATTTACAATTAAGCCTGATAAGCAAGCGCTTTCCGATGGGCGACTATCCCTAACCTAACTGAACACAACCAAAACCACTGCCACAACCCATGTTTTTTTTGCAAGCCACAAACGCTACCAATGTAACTTATGTCGTTTATTTCGGCACATTTGGAATGTTGCTGTTGGCAATTGGATTAATTGTGTTTATCGTTTTTCATCAGCGGAAGGTTATTTACTTTCAGCTACGCATGAAAAAAATGCAGGAAGAACAACAACAGATGATGCTGCAGGCTTCTATACAGAGCCAGGAAGAAGAAAGGCAACGCATTGCAGCTGATCTTCATGACGATGCTGGTCCGCTTTTGGCAACTGTGAGATTATATCTTAACGAAAACCTTATTCACCAGGATCAGGGAACGCAATTGCAGAGTATATACAATGCAAAACAAATTATTGATGATACTATTCAGCTCATCAGGAATATGTCGCATAGTTTGATTCCGCCAACGTTGAAAAACTTTGGATTAGAGAGTGCGGTGAACGATATGTTTCAGAAAATAAACGGTAGCGGCTCTATTAGCGCAAGTGCCCGGTTTCATGATTACAAACGCCGCCTGAAACTGGAATATGAATTGTCGATCTTCAGGGTGTTGCAGGAACTTGTAAATAATACCATCAAGCATAGTCATTCAAGTTTTATCCATCTTACACAAAATAAAACGGATCAATACATTTATATTCGTATGCATCACGATGGCGAGGGACTAACACAAACTGAATATGAAAAGCTGAGGGATACTCCACAAGGTATGGGGTTGAAAAATATCTATAGCCGGGTAAAGATTTTAAACTCGAAAATTTTGTTTGAAAAAGATCCTTCCAACACCTATTATAAGGTTACTATCGAGATACCGATTGAGGCGATGTTATAACATCTGAAAACACTAACTTTACAACCCTTGATCTTATGAACCAAATTAAAGTTGCAATAGCAGACGATCACCAAATTTTTCGAAAAGGAGTAATCCTTTCGTTGAGATCGTATACAAACATCAGATTTGTTCTTGAAGCCGAAAACGGTGAAGAATTATTGGCTGGGTTAGCTGAAGCACAACCAGATGTAATTCTAATGGATCTGCGTATGCCAGGCAAAGATGGTATTGAAACTACCAAGGCGGTAAATAAACTTTATCCAAACATTCACGTGTTGGTACTTACAATGTATGAAGATGAGCGTTTCGTAACTCACCTCATGGAAAATGGTGCCAATGGATATCTCTTAAAAAGTTCAGATCCTTCCGAAATAAAAAAAGCGATACTTGAAGTATTTACAAAAGGATATTATCTCAACAATTTTGTAAACAGAATACTCCTTAAAAAGTCGCATAACAAGGTTAAGGCAGTGCCCACACTCAATAGCGAAATTCAAATTTCAGACAAAGAGAAGCAAGTGATTCGTTTGCTTTGCATGGAATACACTGCACAGGAAATAGCGAAAGAAATGGAGATCAGTGCGAGAACCGTTGAAGCAATTAAGGATCGCTTAATGGAACGTTTTGGCGTTAAGAACTCCGTGGGGCTTGTTTTCTTTGCAATGAAAAACTCATTAATTGACTAAGAAAGCATTGAACGGATATGTTCCTGTAATAGTGATTTCTTAAAAAAATCTTCAATATAGTTTGCGAGTTTTGGGTTTACTGTGGTTAATGTCTTTAAATCCTGCATCCCGAAATCATAGGCCTGCTTTACAGCTTTACCGTTATCGCCAAGCTCTATAATTATATTTTCATCAGCATTCTTTCTATCTTGTTCCAGGTCTTTAAAGTCGTCCAGCAATAAAACTGGTCTTGCCAGAGAATACCATATGGGCAGAAAAGATCTTACCCATTCATCAGATACATCAAGATCAACCAATGTAAAAAGAAAACTATCGGATCTTGCAAGCGCTTTATGCTTTGTCTCAAATTCGAAATACGATGTAGGTTTTCCAGAGAATAGTGCAAAAAGATCTGCGGCAAGGTGTTTTTGCCTTACCCTGCCTTGCAACAACAGTTTACATTCATTTAAAAATTCGGGAAAAGTAATTTCATTGCTTTCATATTTCCCTACTTTATCAAACCCTTCTTCCATCAGACTTAGGTGATCTTCGTGCAAAAGCAGTTCAGTAGATATGCCGCATTTATGCACTAAGTCGAACATAAAAGGGATGGCTTGAAATCCAAAGCCAAATGAAATATAAATCCGCTTGTTTTTCCAATAAGCGTTATTTGATGGCACTTTCCGTTCGTTAGCAAAATAGTGAGCGATCTCACTGTTTATTCCCATCTCCGATTCTAATTTTCGGGCTGTTATTACCATTGGGCTTTGGCTTTGGTTTAAGTGTATCTGTTGTTAATTGTTGATTTTCTCTGGTAAGTACTGCAGAAACGGAATCGGAAATGACACGAAGAAGATCAGGACGGCTCAGGTAAAAATTATAACTCCGCATAAACTCATTCTTTGTAGTTCCGTGTATCTCAAATATCTTCAAAAAATAAGCAGCATTTGCATCTTTTATTTTAAGCGATGTGTCTTTGAACGAACGCTCTGTTGATAATGCGTCAGCCAACATGACATCCTTAAGTACTTTTTGAAATCTCTCTGGTTCAAGTATATTCTCTGGAGTTTTTTTTGTTTCAGAGCATGCGCAGAAAGCAAGAATGATCCACAATATCAACATGCCTCTCATCTCAGCTCTTGTTTATATTTGTTCGAATTGGTAACATCGAGCCTGCTGAGAACTTCAACAACTTTTGATTTTTCCTGTGGCGGTGCCTTTTTAAAGAGGTTGATCAATTCATCCGCTTTACCCAGCATAAAAAACTGAACGATCATTAAGTTGGGAGTTTCCCGGTTTAGGTTATCGAGATACACCAAAGAATTCATTACTTCGGTACGTGCGCCAGCTTCATTTTCGTACAAATAGTCCATCCCTTTCCGGTAGTAATTGTAATAAACATCATGTATTACAGTGTAACGGTTGTTGATAAGATTTTCTGTGAGCCAATACCTGTTACGATTATTATTTTCAAATGACTTCCATCCCGATATCTTACTTGCATCCGGCGCATTATTCACAATGTTAAGTGCTTTTTGAAAATATGGATTACCACCACGCAATGAGAATGATTCATAATCAAACCCAACGATAAGATAGGCATAATAGGCCACCACTGCTGTTAAGTTGGAGACTAATGGATCCGATCCTGAAATACGGTTCTCATTAAACTCCATCGGTTGCGACTCTACATATTTAAAATCAAAATTGGGATCTTTAAAATTGATAATAGGAGAAACATATGAAGTAGAATAAACCGGCCGTGCCGCTTGGATAGTGATACTTCCAGAAAAAACATTTGGCTCACCCATTCCTTCAAGATTGATCAGTACCTGGCAGTTGATCTTTTCATTCTGCTTAAAGTTATCAGCAGACCAACGGCGGTTGTTTAAGAACGTAGTAAGTGATGCTTCTAGTGTTCGGAATATCTTCCTGTCAATTGTTGTCGGAATTTGGTTATCGACCACACGCACTCTGGCGTTAAGTTCCTGTGCATTACTGATCAGTACTGAAATAAAAAACAAAAAAAGCAATATGCTTTTATACATGCATCAATTTTTTAATTGTGTCCACGATATCCTTTGCCACATCTTTCTTACTCTTTGTTGTAAACGAATATTCCCGTTCATTCTTGTCGAATATGGTAATTTTATTTGTATCGCCACCAAACCCGGCACCTGCATCATTTAAAGAGTTTAATACAATCATGTCGGCTTTTTTCGACTTCAATTTTCCCAACGCATACTCCTTTTCATTTGTGGTTTCAAGAGCAAAGCCAACTAAATACTGGCCGTCTTTTTTACTTTCACCCAATTTTGCAAGAATATCTTTTGTCTTTTTTAATTTAATCTCTAACTCGCCTTCATTCTTTTTGATCTTTTCATTTGCCGTAACGATAGGTGTATAATCTGCCACTGCCGCCGACATAATCGCTACCTGAGAATCAGCAAACTGTTCAACACTTTGCTGGTACATTTCTTCGGCACTGTTTACCCTAATGACTTTTACGGAATTGTTTGTGATTTGTTGAGATGAAGGGCCAAGGACAAGTACAACATCCGCTCCCCGGTTTGCAAGCTCATCAGCAAGTGCGATTCCCATTTTGCCACTTGAATGATTACCAATGAATCGCACCGGATCAATTGCTTCGTAGGTAGGGCCTGCAGTAATAAGAATTTTCTGCCCTTTAAACTGAGCGCTGGTCAAAAAAAAACCATGCACTGTTTGTAGAATATTTTCTGGTTCAGCCATCCTTCCTTCTCCAATTAATCCACTGGCCAGTTCGCCAGCTTCAACGGGTATTATTTGATTTCCGTAAGATTGAAGTATTTCAATGTTGCGTTTTGTTGCCGGATGTTTCCACATATCTTCATCCATAGCCGGAGCAATCATTACCGGGCAAGTGGCGGACAGGTAAACAGCAAGCAGGAGATTATCACACATTCCATGGGCCATTTTCGCCAGCGTATTACAACTTAAAGGAGCTATTAACATTAGATCAGCCCATCTTCCAAGTTCTACATGGTTAGCCCAACTGTTTTCATCAAAAAGATCGGTGAGTACATTGTTCTTTGATAAAGTCGATAACACAAGAGGAGACACAAAGTCTTTTGCTGAAGGCGTGAGTATTACTTTCACCTCGGCCCCGTCCTTTACTAATAACCTTAAGAGCAGAATAGATTTGTAAGCAGCAATACTGCCGGTAATTCCCAATACAATTTTCTTTCCCTGTAGCTTCATCAGAAAATGAAAGTAGAGTAAAATATTCAATAAAAAAACAGTAATGGCGGTCGTGTAACGACCGCCATTTAAATCATTTACGCAACTAAAGATTAAGAAAACAAATCATTCTCTGCTCTGCGATGATATACTTTATCATCCACAAATTCCTGCGTTGCAAGCAAAGCTGGATTAGGCATTCTTTCGTAAGCCTTTGAAATCTCGATTTGCTCTTTATTTTCATGAATTTCTTCAAGACTATCGGTGTGACTTGCAAACTCTTCCAGTTTATTGTGCAGTTCTTCTTTCAAAGAAATATTGATCTGGTTGGCACGTTTAGCAATAACTGCAATTGATTCATATAAATTACCGGTCTTTGCCTTCAAGTCAGCCACATTTTTTGTTTCAACAACATTGCTGGTGTTGGCGCTAACTTTTCGTATCAGTCTGCTCATTTTTATTTTGTTTTAAATTATTTGTAGAAAGAGTGAAATATTTTTCAGCGTCTTTTAACAGCTTGCTTTCAGGGAAACGATCAACAAAATCATAATACTCATCTACCACTTTCTGAAAACGTTCTTTTTGCTTTTCCTCAATACTCATTTGTGCGTATTGATAATATGATTTTATAATCATCAATTTATATTCATCTGCACGTTTCGATTCCGGATAACTATTCAATAGGTTAGTAAATGTAATCGCTGCCGCTCTATGCGAGCCCACATTGTAATAAAGCTCTGCACTTTTGTATTCCTTCTGTTCCAGCTTTGCATAACATTCTTCTATAATCTTTTTGGCATCTTCAGCTTTTGACGATTCAGGATAGTTATTGAGATGCGCTTGCATAAACCCTATCGCTTTCTGAGTAGCTGTTTGATCAAGATCAACACCAGGAGATTGTTTATAATAGCAATAAGCTCTCATATAATCAACCTCTGCGGCTTTCGGGCTCTTAGGAAACACTTCAAGAAATCCTTTAAAAAGATTTTCTGCACTCAGGTAATCCTTTTGATAAAAGCCACAGTACGCATACTTATAATAAAGATCTTCAAAACGTGGGTCATTTCGCAATAATGGAAACAAATCTTCGTACAGAATCTGCGCCTTACTATATTTCTTATTAGCATAGTACTGCTCAGCCATACCAAGTTTATATTCTACGTCTTTACTCTTGAGGATATTTGTAATAGTCTTTTTATTACATCCTGCAAGCGAGCCGGTAACAACCACGAAAAATACAAGACGGGTAATCAAATTCATAAAAGCCAGCAAAGTTAAGATTTTCGGGCAAATTAGACCTATCCTTTTTCTAAGAGGAAAAAAATGCGGTTAATCTTTTCCTAAAGAAAAGCCCCCCGTTTGACCGGAGGGCTTTATAAGCAATTAGTCTATATAAACTTATTTCTTTTCTGCACGGAGCTCAACTACTGAAGGATCACCTTCATGGCAGTCGTACTGAGCAACTACACGGTCAGCGCTGATACCTTGTACTTCAACGAGGTATTTAACGATAGCGTCAACACGCTTTTGACCTAATGCCTGACCAGATTTGCTCTTAGCAGCGCTACCGCAAACGATCAATTTACATTCTGGATTACCACGAAGTGAAGAAGCAACACTACCAACCAATGCTTTACCTTCTGCGCTCAATGAACTTGAGTTTCCACCGAAGTTGATGCTTGGAAGATCAACCAGGTTACAAGCTGGAGGAGCAGCAGCTAAGTTTTTGCAGCACTCAGGATCTGGGCACTTACCAACACCGTCAGCATCAACTGGCTGGCACTGAGTTGGAGTGATCAATTCCTTATCCTTACAATCAGGAACACCGTCACCATCAGTATCACGAGCAACACCATGAGTATCAACAGGGCAACCTGCTGGTGTGTTAGGTTCGTTATCGAACTGATCTGTTACACCATCGCCATCAGCATCATCCAAAACAGGTTTTGGAAGCTTCATGTGGCGTGGAGCGTTCAACTCATTGTAAGCATAATCCAATGGATTTAACCACCAGAGAGGCTCAACAGCTTTAGAACCAAGGCTATAGTTGAAATTAATATTTGTATAATGCCAGTTGTCGAAATCACGAGTTAAAGAAGCATCACCCATTGAATGCTCTTGCCAACGTTGACCATCGAGAAGATCATCTTTCACTACAGTCAATACTTCTTCAATACCTATACTGAAACGCTTGCCTACTTTAAAAGCCAACCCAGCGCCTACTTGAACCATTGGCCTGAAAGTCATATCAAATAACTTAGGACGACGCCAATCTTGTCCTTCTGCGGCAGTTTCATATTTCTTATCCATGCCGGCTTTCAAGTCTCGGCGGATTTCACGCTTATTTTTGTTTGTAACTTGGTATTGGGTATACACTTGGCTGAAAAGACCTGTGCCACTTGGAGCTTTCCCATATGTTCTGCCATTTGCATCTAGGGCATCTACTTTTGATTCGTAAACCATGCCTCCTATACCTCCAAGACCATAGATAATAAAGCTAGTTTTTGATTTGTGGAAACGGATATTATTTAGTGTGATTATACCTTGTAACGAAAGTTGATGAGATATAGTTCTGAAGTTATAGTAAACCGGATCCTGGTTAGTTTCATTGTAAGGTACGTACTGACCTGCCGCTAAACTCTTTGAACCGATTTGATAAAGCTCCCCAGGTGAGCCATTTGGAAGGCCGGGAACAGAACCCGCAGCTCCGGTATAACGATAATTTGTGGGAGCATTGTATTGTGAAGCCCATGCCGGATTTTTTGCATAGTTGAACGCAGGGATCCAGTTCAACCCTTTTGCGATACCACCTGCATATTGCACTCTGGCAGAAAAAATATAACCAAATGCTTTACGCACATGTGCACCCCAACCAATTTGAGGGATAACAGGTGTTACGTCGCCAGCCACCAAAACATTACCAACGCTTAAACCAATTTCCCACTGGTTACGTGGCTTTGCTGGGAAAGGTTGCTGATTTTGTAAAAATTCGTTGTGCTGAGCTTGTGATTTCTTAGGGATAAGAGAGGAGTCTTTCCAATCGTAGCTCTGAGCAGAGAGGTTTGTTAAAATAAAACATAGGGCCCCTATAAGAAGGGTGTACTTTTTGCTTGCCATAGTTGTTGTAATTAAGTTTCGAAAATTCCTGATGATTAGTGCAAAAATAGAGATCACAGTTTAAAAAGCAAATTTTTTGCAATTTATTTACAATCAGATAGTCATATGAGACCAATTTCCATCAAATATTGCTGCATTGGGCATCCAAAATAAACGAAAGATGTGCAATTAATGTAATTTGCCAACCCATGAGTGCTTCCTCCCAAATTCAATTATTGGTAAAAGACGAACTACAGGCTTTTGAAGAAAAATTCCGCCAGGCGGTTAAAAGTCGGGTGTCGTTGCTTGACCGGATCATGCAATACATTATTAAACGGAAGGGGAAGCAGGTTCGGCCCATGTTCGTGTTCCTGAGCGCCAAATTATTTGGACCAATTACCGAAAGTACCCACCGTGCGGCTGCTCTTGTGGAATTGCTGCACACCGCCACCCTTGTTCATGACGATGTTGTAGATGAATCGATGGAAAGGCGAGGTTTTTTCTCAATCAATGCTCTTTGGAAAAATAAAATTGCGGTGTTGGTAGGCGATTATCTCTTGTCAAAAGGTCTGCTACTTTCTTTGAAAAACGATGACTTTACCACGTTAAAAATACTTTCGGAAGCAGTTGAAAAGATGAGTGAGGGTGAACTACTGCAAATAGAAAAGACAAGAAAACTAAACCTTAGCGAAGAAGTTTACTTCGAAATAATTAAAAATAAAACAGCCTCCCTTCTCTCCTCTGCCTGTGCTGCAGGAACCTGGTCTACAACCATGGATGTTGAAAAAACAGAGCAGATGAAATTGTTTGGAGAAAAAGCGGGCATTGCCTTTCAGATTAAAGATGATCTTTTTGATTACGGCAGTGCTTCTATTGGCAAACCTACTGGAAACGACATCAAAGAAAAAAAGCTGACTCTTCCATTGATCTACACTTTGAACAATGCTGAACCTGATAAGAAAAAAGAATTGATTTATCTCCTTAAAAACGAAAACAGGCAGAAGAAAAACGTTCAATACATTATTGACGAGGTTATAAAAGCAGGAGGTATTGGTTATGCTGAACAAACGATGAATCAATATCGTGATGAAGCCATTTCGATTCTTCATCAGTTCCCCAAAAATGAAATACGAGATGGTCTTGAAGCTTTGGTAAGATATACCACCGATAGAAAATATTAAGCATGCAGAAACGATGGACTTTCTTAAAAAAAGATACGCAAAGGACTGCGGCACTAAACCAAGAGTTGAAGATTCATCCTGTACTCTGCAGCATCCTCGTTCAAAGAGGATTTGATACGTTTGAAAAAGCCAAACAATATTTTCGTCCGCAACTAAATGACCTGCATGATCCTTTTTTAATGAAGGATATGCAAAAGGCAGTTGATCGTTTGCTTCATGCTTTCAATGTCAATGAAAAAATGCTGGTGTTTGGTGATTATGATGTTGATGGCACAACCAGTGTGGCATGCATGTACCAATTTCTTTGTTCGGTTTACGATACATCATTATTAGACTTTTATATTCCTCATCGTTACCGTGAAGGATATGGAGTATCAAAACAAGGGATCGATTTTGCAAAAGCCAACGGCTTTAATCTTATTATTTCACTCGACTGCGGCATTAAATCAGTTGAGTTGATTGTCTATGCAAAAGAATTAGGCATTGACTTTATTGTATGTGATCATCATTTGCCCGATACCGAATTACCCCCAGCCGTTGCCATTCTCAATCCCAAGCAAAAAGATTGTGCTTATCCTTACAAAGAATTGTGTGGTTGCGGTGTTGGATTTAAACTTATCAGCGCATTAGTACAAACGTTAAACCTTGATGATGAACATGTACATCGCTACCTTGATCTTGTTGCAACAGCAATTGCAGCAGACATCGTTCCCATGACCGGCGAAAACCGTATCCTTGCTTTTCACGGATTGAGACGTGTGAATGAAAAGCCCTCGAACGGTATTAAAGCGTTGATGTTTTTGAGTGCTGTAAAAACAACCATGCATATTAATAACCTTGTGTTTTTAATTGCACCACGTGTTAACGCCGCAGGCCGTATGGATGATGCCCGTAAAGCCGTTCAAATGTTTATTGCTTCAACGTATGAAGAAGCTTTAACGTTTGCAGAGATGCTTCATGCTGATAATGATGACCGAAAGGAAGCAGATATGTCTATTACCGAAGAAGCGCTTGCGCTGATTAACGGAGACGAACAACTGAAAATGAGAAAATCAACAGTGCTTTATCAATCGCATTGGCATAAAGGCGTGGTTGGCATTGTTGCATCAAGATTAACTGAACACTATTATCGCCCAACAATTGTGCTTACGCAAAGTGGCGATTATGCCGCAGGCAGTGCAAGAAGTGTGAATGGCTTTAATTTATATGAAGCTATTCATGCCTGTCGTGAACATCTGTTGGGATATGGAGGACATTTTGCGGCCGCAGGCCTCACCTTGATGCCCGAAAATATTGACGCATTTGCTGCTGCCTTTGAAAATGAAGTAATGCGAACAATTAAAGAAGAGCAGCTGGTTCCTGAAATTATTATTGATGAAGAGTTACAGTTTGCCGATATAAAATCAGGGCTTTACAACATCATCAAACAAATGGAACCTTTTGGCCCTGAGAATATGCGTCCGGTTTTTGTTTCGAAAAACGTAAGCGATACCGGTTTTAGTAAAATTGTGAAAGATCAGCATATCCGTTTAGTTGTTAAACAAAATGATGTAGTAATAACAGGAATATTCTTTCGGGCAGCACATTTATTTCCCATTGTACAAAACGGTAAATTCGACATAGTGTATACAATTGATGAAAATGATTGGAACGGCACCATCAGTCTTCAACTAAAGGTTATCGACATCAGACAATCTACTGATTGAAACTTCTGCAACACATAAACTACTTCTTATACATTGCTTCAAACTGGGGCATCAGGATAGGTTTCTTCACCTTAAAACAAGAATTAAAAGGCGAAAAAAAATACGGCATCTCTACTACTTCAGCCAATGATCTTTCAGAATTCCAGATCAAAGGCAATCAATTATCACATGCCACGGAATACATGCCCGTAAATTATTTCACTGTTGAAAAAGTGTTGAATCATTTGCCGGCAAAAGTAAAAGAAGGGAGGTTCTTAGACATCGGCTGTGGCAAAGGCCGGGCTTTGTGCGTAGCAGCAGCTTACGGTTTTACAAAACTTTCCGGGATTGATTTTGCAAAACAACTGATTGAAGCAGCAGCAGAAAATCTTGCACTAACAAAAAAACGCTACCCTTCAATAGACTATGATTTGATCTGGAGCGATATCAGCACCTTAAATATTAGCGGAGATGTGACAACTGTATTTCTTTTCAATCCTTTTGATGAGGTGTTGATGAAAAAAATTATCCATATAATCAATCAATCTTTGCAATATTTCCCCCGTGACATTTATGTAATTTATTGCAGCCCCCGACATGAGGAATTATTTTTTGCCGATGGTTACGACGTTTTATACCGCATTAAAAAATACAATTTCCTGGAAGGAGTTATCCTTTCAAAAAAGGCACCTGCTCTTTAAAGTGACTTTACTGTTAATAAAAATTTCATCGTGGATTTATTCCTTAATCATTGATAGGCCTTACATTTAACCTTCAATATCCTGCCGATTAATCCGATCCTTTCTCCTGTAATCTCCACATTTTTTTAAAGTAACGTAAACTAAAGCAATGAGAAAACTTCAACTACGGTTGTTGCTGTCACTACTATTTGTTGCAGCATTTATCTTAACCGGTTCTTCGCAAGTAGTAATAAGTCAGGTGTACGGTGGCGGGGGGAATACCGGTGCTACATACACCCATGATTTTATTGAATTATTCAACAGAGGCACAAATTCTGTCAGTCTCAACGGATGGTCTGTACAATACGCATCAGCAACAGGTACATCCTGGACAAAGACTGATCTTACCAACGTCACACTTGCACCCGGCCAGTATTATCTTATTCAGCAGGCACAAGGTGCAGGCGGCACAACGGCTTTGCCAACACCTGACGTAACGGCAACAACTGCAATGAGCGGTACTGCCGGCAAAGTAGCGCTGTTAAATGTAAACACATTAATTACTGCCGGAACAAGTTGCCCCAGCGGACCAACTGTGGTAGATTTCGTAGGATTTGGCAGCACCGCAAATTGTTTTGAAGGTAGTGGAGCAACTCCTGCCCCTTCAAATACAAATGCAGTCATCAGAGCTTTGAATGGTTGTACTGATAACAATAATAACGTTGCTGATTTTGCGGCTGCGGCTCCAACACCAAGAAATACAGCATCCACCTTAAATCCATGTTCAGGTCCTGCGTTATCTGTTTCAGCTGTTGCAGGAACAAACGCTGCTGAGCCTTCCACGAATGGCAGCTTCACGATTACCGCTACTGCCCCTGCACCTGCGGGCGGTATTACAGTTACATATACATTAGCGGGCTCGGCGACCGTTACCACCGATTATACAAATCCGCAAGCGGGCTCTGTTACTATTGCACCCGGCAACACATCAGCAACTATAACCTTAAATACAATTGATGATATTTTAATTGAAGGAAACGAAAGCATTGAGATCACTATAACTTCCGTTACAAGCCCGGCAATTGTTGGAACAGCAAATGCCAGTATCACTATGGCTGACAACGATCTCTTGGCAAATCCCAATATCTCACTTGTCACCAGTTACACACAGAATTTTAACTCACTTGTAAATACCGGCACATCTTCCTCTCTTCCCACCGGTTGGCTATTTTTAGAAACCTTAGGTAATGCAAACGGATTATACAGTGCAGGAAATGGCTCTTCAACTTCAGGCGATACATACAGTTTTGGGGCGACCGGAAGCACCGACAGAGCATTGGGTACCTTGCAATCCGGAAGTCTCGTTTCATCTTTCGGTGCACAAATTCAAAATAGCACTGGAACGGTAATCACAAAAATCAAGATTAGTTACACAGGAGAAGAATGGCGTTTAGGTACGACACTAAGAGCGGATAAACTTTCATTTCAATATAGCCTCGATGCAACAAGTCTTTCTAATGGCACATGGATCACTGTTGATGCACTTGATTTTGAAACGCCCAACACAGGCACGGCTGCGGGAAATAAAGACGGCAACAGCGTAGAAAATAAAAAAGAGATTATTTATACTATTCGTGGTTTATCCATTCCAGCAGGAACAGTTTTCCTTATTCGGTGGAACGATTTCAATGCAAGTGGTTCTGATGATGGATTGGCTATTGATGACTTTACCATTGAAGCAAATCCTGTTGATCTTATTCCCCCAACTGTAACAACATTAGTTCCTGCGAACGGCACAACCAACACTGCCGTTAACCTTTCGGCATCCATCACATTTAATGAAGATGTGGTGAAAGGAAGCGGAACAATTGTGTTGAAGAAAACAAGCGACAACAGTATTGTGCAAACGATCAATATAAGCAGCGCTACTCTTACAGGCAGAACATTAACTATTGCATTAAACAACTTGCAGGTAAACACTGCCTACTATCTCGAAGTTTCAGCAGGCGCTGTTACAGATCTTGAAGGCAACCCATTTGCGGGCATCAGCGGCAACAGCACATGGGCATTTACAACGGGCATTAATATTTATGTTGCCAACTTCCAGAACTGCACTTCTGGTTTAAGCGATGGCTTTACACAATACAGCCAGGTTGGAAGTGTTGTTTGGGGATGTACAACATTCGGTCGTGATCCAAACGCACCTGCAGGAACAACAGCCTTCCCAAGCGGAGTACAGATCAATGGTTTTGCAAATGGAACAAATGTGCCCAATACAGATTGGCTTATTTCACCATCGTTTAATTTGACTTCAACCAATTATCCATTGCTTTCGTTCTGGAGCCGCACTGCATTCAACGGTCAGCCTCTGCAATTGAAAGTTTCAACTGATTATGTAAGTGGTGATCCGTCAACTGCTACATGGACTGATATTAATGGCAAGTTTCCGACACAAACATCAAACGTATGGACCTTATCAGAAAACATCAACCTCTCTGCATTCAAAGGAAGCAATGTGCATTTTGCATTTGTTTACTATTCGGATGAAGATGAGGGTGCACGCTGGACGCTGGATGATATTAGCCTTGGCAATTCACCTGTGCCACCACCGCCAAGTTTAACTGTAAGTACTACTGATGTTCAATTTGCATTTGCTGCAAGCGGAACAACAAGTGATAAAACATTCACTATTATCGGAAACGATTTAACAAGTGATATTACATTAACTGCAACTGGCGCCTTTACTTTATCGAAAGATGGAAACAGTTTCAGTTCTTCTCTCAGTTATTCAGTTGTTGAGGCAAACAACATTTCTAAAACAGTTTATGTTCGTTTTGCACCAACACAAAACAATGTTGATTTCGCTGGAAATATTTCAATTACAACGGGTGATATTTCGCAAACAGTTAATGTAAGCGGCACAAGCATCGATCCTGTTACTACGCTTGAAGTTGTGAATTGGAATATCGAATGGTTTGGCAGCGCCGAAAATGGCCCAACAAATGATGCCCAGCAGGAACAAAACGTAAAAACCATTCTGAATAATATTAATGCCGATGTATATGCAGTTACTGAAATAGTAAGTGAAGAACGTTTGGCAGCCGTAGTGAGTCAAATGCCTGGTTATACTTATGTGATCAGTAATTATGGATCACACACCAACACGAGCAAAAATCCTCCGTCTGCATTGGCCACAGCACAAAAGCTGGCCTTCATTTACAAAACTTCAGTATTGAGTAATGTAAGCACAACTGCATTATTATCGCAAGGAATCAATTCGGCAGCAGATCTTACAAATCCTGCTTACGATTATTGGGCGAGTGGCCGTTTTCCATTTATGATGAGTGCTGATGTAACACTTAATTGTGAAACCAAGCCTGTGAAATTTGTTTTGGTACATGCAAAAGCAAATACATCACCAACAACTGAATCGTATAACAGGAGAAAACGTGGAGCAGACACGTTGCACTATACATTGCAACAGAATTATGCTGCCGACAGGATCATTATGCTGGGTGATTACAATGATGATCTTGACATCACCATCACTGCAGGTATAAATCCTCCCGTTACTTCATACAAGATATTTACGGATGATATTACCAGCTTCACACCTGTGACATTACCATTAAGCCTTGCTGGTAAAAAATCAACTGTGAGTTATAACGACATTATCGATCATGTAACTATTTCAAATGAATTGGTAAACGATTATCTTCCTGCAAGTGCAAAGATCCTGACCGATGTTACATCGTTAGTGAATAACTACGGTTCAACAACATCAGATCATTATCCTGTGTTTAGTCGTTACCGCTTCAGCAACACAACAGCACCCGCAGTAACAACATGCACTGCAGAAGTGAAACTTTGCGCCGCTACTTCCCTCAATTACACAATCCCTGCATTTGTTGCAAATGATGATTGTGGCGATGCGATCAGTTATGTTTACAGCATCACTGGTGCAACAGAGCGTAATGGCACAGGTAACAACGCAAGTGGCGACTTCAGCATCGGTAACAGTGTTATCGTATGGACAGCAACTGACAGCTGGGGAAATACAGCTACATGCAGCACAACTGTTATTATTAATGCTAATCCAACAGTTACTATTCCTGATGCCTACGCATTACCATCAGGTACATTAGCAAATACTGTTTACATCGGATATGCCCCTGCCTCTTCACTTACATTAACAGCAAATGCAAACGGCGGCACAGCATCATACAATTACAACTGGTCCACTGGTGCCACAACTTCAACTGCAACCGTAAGTCCGGTTACCCAAACAACTTACATTGTGACAGTAACCGATGCAAATGGCTGCCAGGCGACTGCTGAAAAAACAATTGATGTGGTAGATGTAAGAAGTGGTAAGAAACTCGACAAGGTTACAATCTGCCATAAAAATCAACAATCCATCAGCATCAGCCAGGGCGATGTGGTAAACCACTTGGCACATGGCGATATGTTGGGTGCCTGCAGTAGCTCAGCTCCCCCTGCTTCAGCAAGAAATGGAGCGATTGAAACCGGCAAACTGATGGTACAGGTATTGCCAAATCCATCTGTTTCCGAGTTCACGCTTTTGATCAGTGCTCAGCAAAATGGAAAGATCAATCTGAGAATATTGGATATTCAGGGAAGGGTTCTGGAACAACGAAGCAATATCAACTCCATGCAAAAACTGGTAGTTGGGGAAGGATTCCGTTCAGGTATCTACTTTGCTGAGATTACCCAGGGAACAGATCGTCAGGTGATCAAACTCCTGAAACTATAAGTTCAACTCGTTTATTATTTGGAAAGCCCCGTCGTTGACGGGGCTTTTTTTGTCCTCAACCAGGCAAATAGCTTCTGAATCAGCTATTTCCGGTGATCTTTGCTGGGTAAGGGTTTCAAGGAAAATAAACTCTGCTTGCTGCACCATCTTCAGCCTGTTTCCCCTACCTTTGCAGCCCCAAATCTGTATTGGCAGATTTTCTGGCAGAAATGCCGGAATCCGATGGGATAAACCCAATTATTAATTTTAAATCACAAACAGTAATGAACAATTACGAAATGATGGTGATTTTTACCCCGGTTCTGTCTGAAGACGAATTCAAGGCAGCACAAAAACGCTACACCGATTTACTCGCAGCAAATGGCGGCGAAGTGGTGCACAGCAATCCCTGGGGTTTAAAATCTCTCGCCTATCCAATCGAGAAAAAAACAACCGGTATTTACTGGGTAATTGAGTACAAAGCAGCTTCAGACTTTAATGAGAAGTTGAATGTACAAATCCACCGTGATGAGCAAGTGCTCCGTCACATGTACACTGCACTCGACAAATACGCCGTTGAGTACAATGACAAAAAGAAAAATGGCGTACCAACCGGTAACCAAAAAGCGGAGGCTTAAGTCATGGCAAAGAATGAAATCAAATACCTGACGGCGATTAAAACCGAGAAACCTCGCAAAAAATATTGCCGTTTCAAGAAGTATGGTATCCGTTACATCGATTACAAAGACATTGAGTTCCTCAAAAAGTTTTTGAACGAACAGGGTAAGATCCTTCCCCGTCGTTTAACTGGTAACTCTTTAAAGTACCAACGTAAATTATCAGATGCAGTTAAGAAAGCTCGTCAAATGGCGTTGCTTCCTTATGTAACTGATTTGTTGAAATAAAAATAATTAGTGAACCTTTCCCTAACTCTCCGCCACGGCCGAGAAGACAGTTTGAAAAGACTGGGTTACGGAAACTAAAAACAAAACAATGGAAGTTATTTTAATTCAGGATGTAAATACACTCGGCGGGAAGAACGAGGTGGTAAAAGTAAAGAACGGGTACGCCCGCAACTTTTTGATCCCTCAAAAATTTGCCGTTGAAGCTTCTCCTTCAAACGTAAAGCAATTGGCTGAGCGTTTAAAAGTTCAGAAGAAGAAAGAAGATGCAATGCTGGCTGAAATTAAGTCGGTAATTGCAAAACTTACTGAAGCTCCTGTAAAGCTTACTGCTAAAACAGGTACCAGCGGTAAAATCTTCGGTAGCGTTACAACCGTTATGATTGCTCGTGCAATTCGTGAGCAAAAAGGTTATGAAATTGACCGTCGTAAGATTCACCTTACTGATGAAGTAAAAGAACTCGGAACCTACAAAGCAAAAGTTGATTTTGCCAACGGTAACGAAGCTGAAATTGATCTTGAGATTGTAGCTGAAGCTTAATTTCTTTTCAAACGAAATAATCATAGTCCTGCTTTTATAAGCAGGACTTTTTTATTTTCATGGCATCAATCTTAAAGAATGCCTTTTAAAACAATTTGTTCAGTATACTTTCTTCTCATTATCCTGGTTTCTGGATTTACAAGTTGTAAATCGTCTGACGGAAAGGATAAACCTGTTAGCACCGATACTATTCCCAAACCACAACCGGATATTACATTGCCCGGTAATTTCAGCACGCAAACAAAATTAAAGTTCGACAGCAGTGCTATTCCGGACTTCTTTACCAAATACCCGAAGTTGAAGTCATTTGAAAAAGACTTGCTCGAATTTTATAGTCATCGCCGGTTCTCCTATGCCTGGTTCGATAACAATGGAATGATTGAGCAGGCCGGCAACTTATTTAACAAGATCGAAAACATTTCTGACGAAGGCGTGCCTATGCAAATCTTATACGAGGATGAGTTTCATAAGCTGATGGATAACGATTCAACAGAAAGCTTTACTGAAAAAGCAAACAGCACAGCAGAGTTGATGCTCACCGCTCAATATTTTTTCTATGCAAAGAAAGTTTGGTCGGGCCTTGGAGCCAAGGCGATGAACGAAACTGATTGGGGATTGCCTCGCAAGAAATTATCATACGAAGCGTTCCTTGATTCATTGTTGGAAGTGCCATCATCTGCCTTCATGCAAACAGAACCTGTTTACCGCCAATATGGTTTACTGAAATCATTTTTGAAACAATATCGTTCACTTGAAGAAAGCGGTAAATGGAAACCCATTAAAGCTGATAAGAAAACTTATCGGTTAAACGATAGCAGCAAAGTGATCAGTGAGATCAAAGAGCACCTATTCTTGCTCGGCGATCTCAAGAGTAATAATAAATCGCCAATCTTTGATGCTGAATTAGAAAATGCCGTGAAAAATTTCCAGGAACGTTATGGTATTAAAGATGATGGAATTGTCGGCAACAGCATGCTTGCAGAATTAAATTATCCCATTTCAAAACGTGTGGAGCAGATCATTGTAAACATGGAGCGTTGTCGTTGGCTGCCTGTTTCACTAAAGACAGATTACATTGTGATCAACATTCCCGAATACAAATTCCATGCATACGAACATGATTCGCTGGTATGGAGTATGAATGTGGTAGTAGGCACAGTGTTGAACAAAACAGCCATCTTCAATGGACTGATGAACAATGTGGTGTTTAGTCCTTACTGGAATGTACCCCCGGGCATTATGAAAAATGAAATTCTTCCTGCAATCCGCAGAAATAAAAATTATCTCGAACGTAATCATATGGAATGGAACGGGAATGCGGTAAGACAAAAGCCCGGACCATGGAATGCATTGGGCAAGGTGAAGTTTTTATTTCCCAACAGTCATAGCATTTACCTGCACGATACACCTTCAAAATCGTTATTCAGCCAGGATAAAAGAGCGTTTAGCCATGGATGCATCCGGGTTGAAGATCCACGGCGACTTGCTATGTATGTTTTACGCCATCAACCTGAATGGACTGAAGCACGAATTGATTCTTCACTTAATGCAGAGAAGGAACAATATGTAAAAATCAAAAAGCCGATCCCCGTTTTTATTGCTTACTTCACATCATGGGTAGACAGAAGTGGAAGGTTGAACTTGCGTAACGATATTTACAAACGTGATGGACGTTTAGCAGAAATGATCATCGAAAATTCAACACTAAAATGAAGTATTCCAATATCATTGCCGGCACCATGAAATGGGGTGCATGGGGAGCAAGATTTACAACCGATGAATATGAGCAGATGATTAAAGACTGTATTGCCACTGGTGTTACAAGCTTTGACCATGCTGATATTTATGGTGATTACACAACAGAAGAAGAGTTTGGAAAAGTATTGCAGCAGCAACCGTCTTTAAGGCAACAGATGCAGATCATTACCAAATGTGGCATTCAAATGGTCTCTGTTAATCGTCCCCATCATAAAATAAAATCTTATGATACCTCCTATGAACATATTATGGAATCGGTAGATCGTTCATTAAAAAATCTTGCAACGGATTATATTGATTGCTTACTCATCCATCGTCCCGACCCTATGTTCAATGCAGACGAAGTGGCCAAAGCATTTGAACAGTTGAAACAACAAGGTAAAGTGTTGCAGTTTGGTGTGTCCAATTTCAGGAAGTGGCAGGTTGATCTATTAAGAAGTCGTATCCCTGTTACCGTAAACCAGGTTGAATGTTCGTTGCTCCACCTTGAACCTTTTGGTGATGGAACATTGGATCAATGTCAGCAACACGGTATTATCCCCATGGCTTGGAGCCCGATGGGCGGCGGCAATTTATTCATAGAAGATGATGAGGATGAACGTAACAAACGCATTATTGCTGTTGCCAATATTCTTGCTGAAAAATATGCAACAGGTGCCGATGTTATTTTGCTGAGCTGGTTAATGACACATCCTGCAAACATTTTACCGGTATTAGGTACGTCTAAAATTGAACGTGTGCACGCCGCAGTTGCTGCCACACTTTTAAAACTGGAGCGTGAAGAATGGTTTATGTTGTGGCGTGCAAGTACAGGAAGAGAAGTGGCATAACTTCTTTATCAATAAACGAATGTAGTTTCGTGCCTTCAATCTGGAATAACTTACATGAACAAGACAAACATACTCGTTCTTTTCGCTCTCATTTGCGCTGTTTATTTTATTGGTATCGCTGTCGACACAATGGATGTTGATGCATCACAATACGCAGGTATTAGCCGTGAAATGAAAGAGAGTGGCAGCTACCTGCAGGTGTATGAACAAGGGAAAGAATATTTAGATAAACCGCCTTTTCTCTTTTGGGTGTCAGCTTTATCTATGAAAATATTCGGCGAGAATAATCTTGGTTACAAATTTCCTTCTATCCTCTTTGCCATCTCCGCTGTTATTGCAACCTTTCGTTATGCAAAATTGTTTTACGATAGAACAATTGCTCTTTTATCTGCTGCTGTATTGGCAACATGCCAGGCAGTATTTCTGATCACGAGTGACATTCGCACCGATACGATTCTAATGAGCTGGGTAATTATTGCTATGTGGCAATTAGCAGAATGGTATAAATCAAAAAAGATCATTCATTTTATTTTAGGCGCTGCAGCTATTGGCGGAGGTATGATCACCAAAGGACCGATTGCGTTATTTGTTCCCATTTTTGCATTCGGTAGTCATTTTGTATTGAAGCGTGAATGGAAACAACTTTTTCAACCGGTTTATTTGCTGGGCATATTAGTGATTGCAATTGTGTTAATACCAATGAGCATTGGTTTATATCAACAGTTCGATCTACATCCTGAAAAAACAGTAAATGGATTAAAGAATGTTTCCGGCTTAAAATTCTTTTACTGGACACAAAGTTTTGGCCGTATCACCGGCGAGAATGTATGGAACAACAATGCTCCTTTCAGTTTCCTGTTTGAAAATTTATTGTGGGGTATGCTGCCGTGGACCTTGTTCTTTGTTGCAGGGCTTGTTTACGAGATCATCCACATCATTCGCAATCGCTTTCTTGTTAGCAGGAACGAAGAATTTTTAACTACAGGTGGTTTTATTTTGAGCTATTGTTCTTTGGGTATTTCAAAATATCAGTTACCGCATTACATCTATGTGGTGCTTCCGTTCATTGCCATCATCACGGGCAAAATGATATACCTGTTATTTTGGGAAAAGAAACTCCCGTTACTGCGTAATATTCTAACACCTATTCAATGGATCGTTTGTGCAGCTTTGGTTGTTGCACCAGCCATAATATTGCTCTACAGTTTTCCAACAACTTCTATCTGGCCATGGACCATTCCTGTCATCAGTCTTGCTGCAACGATTGTATTATTAATGAATAAGCAAATAAACAGGAAGATTATTGCTGTTTCGTTTGCATTGATCATTGGATTGAATATTTTTCTCAGCTCATGGTTCTATCCGCAGTTGCTGCAATATCAATCAGGTAATGTTGTTGGTCGATATATTGTTGATGAAAAAATTCCTGCCCACAAGTTTTTCTTTTACAAATTCACGGGTAGTGGGAAAGCCATTCACTTTTATGCAAAGCATATCGTTACCAAACTTGATTCACTTAATGCAGCAACGACAGGCACTTACCTCTACACATCTGATGAAGGTTTGCAGGAAATTCAGCAAAGTGGGAAAATGCATGTGATTGAAAAAGAAGGATTGGATTATCATGTTACTTCACTCTCAGGAAAATTTCTCAACAAGAACACAAGAGCGGAACAGTGCCAAAAATATTATGTGGTGAAGATGCTGTAAGCAAAGAGTTTTTTACCGCCGAGAAAAGAGAATAGGAGTTAAATGCAGAGGGTTCATTCTGCGATTGCTTTAGCGTCCTTCTTTCTCTGCGGTGAGAAATATTGGACCAACTTCAAAATCCTATCGAAATAAATTGTACTTCAAAATGCACCAGATGGCACGGAAACCATCTTTCCAATTGATCTTCTTCCCTTCAGCATAAGTTCGTCCGTAATAAGAAATACCAACTTCGTAGATACGAATATCGGGCTGCCGTGAAATTTTTGCTGTTACTTCAGGTTCAAAACCAAAACGTGTTTCTTTCAGATCAATTTTCTGGATGATCTCCCTGCGGAATAATTTGTAACAGGTTTCCATATCTGTCAAGTTCAGATTGGTAAACATGTTTGATAATGTAGTAAGCACTTTGTTACCGATGCTGTGCCAGAAGAACAAAATACGATGCGCATTACCTCCCATGAAACGTGACCCGTATACCACATCTGCAAACCCATCAAGTACAGGTTTCAACAACACATTAAACTCCTGCGGATCGTATTCAAGGTCGGCATCCTGAATCACTACAAGATCACCTATGGCTTGTTTAATACCGGTATGCAAAGCAGCGCCTTTGCCTTTATTCACTTCATGATTGTACAAAACAATTGGCAAAGATGATTGCTGCATATATCGTTCAATAGCACCCCTGGTATCATCGCTGCTGCAATCATTTACGATGATCACTTCTTTCTCAATATTATTGAGCAACTGCACTGCACTGATCTTATCGAGGATCAAGTGAATGGTTTTTGCTTCGTTATAAGCAGGTATTACAATGGAAAGTTTCTGAATGCTGTTTGTCATGTACAATATCTGTTCGCAATTGAGTTGCAAGATTACAGAATTCTATGGCTGCAACTAGAAAAATTATACTTCCTGTAAAGGCATCTCCAGTTGAGAAACAGGAGTATTCTGCATTTTACGGAATAGCCTCCTGGCAAGAAAAAAACAAACCACCAGCACAACAATGCTCAGGTAACCCAGCCATTCGTAACGCAAAATCTTTCCGCCCTCCCCTTGCACCACAATAATTCCTGAAATAATAGAAGCGGTAGCTGTTCCCCATTGTTGCACACTGCTGTTAAAGCTCATGAAACTTCCACGGTGTTGCGGGTTTACCACATTACTTATCATGGCTTGCGCAGCAACACCCCGTCCTGTAGCCAATACAAACCAGATGGCAAAAAGCGTAAGCATCAATGCCACATGAACGGGTGGAAGGTTAGTGATGATCCACACAAACGCCAATGATGTAAGAACTGATGCAGAAAACACCTGGAACTTACCATACTTATCGGCCAGCTTACCCAGAATATTTGCCGCAAAGAAAGAGGAGATACCACCCACGAGATAGATCATGGGCGTAACAACTTTCGAATAGCCGTTATTAAATTCCATGTATGGATTAATGAACGGAATGATGAGGAAGTGTCCCATCATCATCAAAAAAGAAAACAGCAACGCAAGTCGTTGCGTAGGATTTTGTGCTACTACTTGCAATGCCTCAAACTTATTGCGGTCTTCGCTTCGTTCAGCAATATGCCCACTCATTGCCGGAAGATATTTCCAAACCAATGGAACGATGACAAAACCTAGTACACCCACGAGTATAAATGGTGCATGCCAGCTGATGATATTAGCAAGATATAATGAGAAGGGCACACCAAATGTTGAAGCCACTGCAAATGCACTCATAATAGCGCCCATCGCTGCTCCTCTTCTTTCGTACGGAATAAGATCAGCAACAATAGAAAGCACCTGGGCAGCAATCAATCCTCCAAACATTCCTGCGAGGATGCGTGCTGCAAGTAATAATTCATACTCCGGTGCAATACCGCAGGCAATTGTTCCCAATAAGAAACCGATATAACCAAACAACAACACTTTCTTACGGTCGAATTGGTTTACAAAAAATGCAGCAGTGAATCCCGATATACCTGCAGTTAACGTATATGCTCCCACGAGAAATGTAAATTGTTGCGGACTTATTTTAAAATAAGGCATCAGGTAATTTCCCAATGGCATCATGATCATGAAATCAAGAATGTGGGTGAAGTTGATGGATGCCAACAAAACAATGATCAGCCGTTCATTTTTACTCATACTGTTAATCTTTTAAATAAATCCTTTTGCAGAGAGATAGGTGTTCACGGGACATACAAAGGACAGATAGATGTTTCCCGGAGAAGCTGCAAATTTACGTAAAGACGAACTTACAGCCGATTATCCTTTACATGAACGGAAAATGAATGTCGCAAACGATTGAGCGTTCGCTTTTCTCAATTTCATTATTACCTATCTTTAAGCACAACATTCTGTCATAAACAAATCGATTGTACATGTCCGCCAATAATTATTCAAGAAGAAAATTTTTAAGAGATGCATTGCTTGCATCAGCAGCTGCTGCCACACCAGGTTTATTAATGGGTAGAGGCTTTCGTGCAGATAAAGTAAACCTTGCATGCGTAGGTATTGGTAACCGTGGTGCCGAGATCATACAGGAACTTTATAAAACAGGGCTTGCAAATATTGTAGCGCTTTGCGATGTAGATATGGAAGCACCGCATACGCAAAACATAATTAAGCAATTCCCGAATGTTCCCCGTTTTAAAGACTTTCGCCAGATGTTTGATAAAATGGGTAACCAGATAGAAGCTGTTTCAATTGGTGTTCCTGATTTTGCTCACTTCCCGATTACCATGATGGCAATTGGTTTGGGTAAGCATGTGTATGTTGAGAAACCAATGGCCCGCACTTTCCAGGAAGTTGAGCTGATGATGAAAGCTGCAGCGAAGAACCCGAAAGTAGTAACACAAATGGGTAACCAGGGACATTCGGAAGCAAACTATTTTCAATTCAAATCATGGAAAGATGCAGGCATTATTAAAGATGTAACTGCTATAACTGCTCATATGAATTCTGCACGCCGCTGGCATGGCTGGAACCCGAAGATCACTTCGTTTCCACCAGCAGAACCTATTCCATCAACACTTGACTGGGATGTTTGGCAAATGCAAACGCAAGGTCATGAGTTCAACAAAGATTTTGTAAATGGGCAATGGCGTTGCTGGTTCGACTTTGGCATGGGTGCGTTGGGCGATTGGGGTGCACATATTCTTGATACAGCTCATGAGTTTCTTGATCTTGGATTGCCATATGAAGTTGATCCGTTGAAGTTAAGCGGACATAATAATTTCTTCTACCCCATGTCCACTACATTATCCTTCAAATTTCCAAAGCGTGGCAATATGCCGCCCGTAGAAATTAAATGGTACGATGGTATCGATAACTTACCTCCTATTCCTGAAGGTTATGGTGTGCAGGGATTAGATCCAAGCATTCCACCACCAAGCACAGGTGCGATGCAACCGGCAAAACTCAATCCCGGCAAAATTATTTACAGCAAAGATCTTACGTTCAAAGGTGGTTCGCATGCAAGTACATTATCAATTATTCCTGAAGCAAAAGCAAAGGACATGGCATCGAAACTGCCTGTTGTTCCAACAAGTCCTTCAAATCACTTTGCTAACTTTTTAAAAGCATGTAAGGGCGAAGAAAAAACACGCTCATCATTTGCAGTTGCAGGCCCGTTAAGCCAGGTATTCTGCCTAGGCGTATTAGCACAATGGACAGGTGAGAAAATTGTATTCGACAGAAATAAGAAAGTTGTTACAAGCAGCAAACGTGCAAATGAATTATTGATTGGTCCACCACCAAGAAAAGGATGGGAGCAATACTATAAAGTGTAACACATCAAACGTTTAATGAATAATTTATAACAAAGAAGCCAACTGTAATCAGTTGGCTTCTTTGTTTATGTAATTCGTCAGACGAAAACTATTTCAACTCTCTTATCTTAATACTTCTGAAGCTAACTTCATTGCCGTGATCCTGTATTAAAATATGGCCTTTCGGTGCTTCGCCAAAGTTTGGCCATACTTTGTATTTGCTGATGGCAACAAGCTCACGAAATGCCTGCGAACCACGATCGTATTCCAATACTTTAATACCATTGAGATAATGTTCTACGTGATTATTCGGATGTACAATAATGCGTGCTGTATTCCAGTTACCGGGTTGACGGATGAAGCGTGTTGTCTTTTGTGCCTTGATAAGATCGTATAAAGAAGCGAGTGTGCGGTTACCATCTCTTCCTGCTTTTGCATCGGGATGAAGCGTATCATCAAGCAATTGATATTCCAAGCCAATTGCTGAACCGCTGTTGTTTTCATTTAGTGTTACAAAATACTTCACACCACTGTTGGCACCCTTTGTTAATTTAAAATCAAAAGACAGTTCAAATGAACTGTACTGATCTTTTGTAACAATGTCGCCACCATTTGTTGATTCAGCACCTGTTGATGACAATACTTTTAAAATACCATCTTTTACTTCCCATCCTTTTTCAGGAAATGATTTTTTGTATGCACCTGTCCAACCATTAGTTGTTTTCCCATCGAACAATAACTTCCAGCCGTTTTGCTTTTCGTAAGCTGTTAGCTCATTGGGCTGCAGATTAGCAACATAAATTCCTTTAGGGAAAGATTTTGGCTGTATGCCTTTTGTTTGAATGCGTATATTTTTCCAAAACACTTTAACGCCTGCATGCTCCGGACGTCCAATTGAATGAACCTGCAACGCAAGAATACCTTCGTTTGCTGTTAATGTGTCAACTACATACGAAACAGCAACACCATCTAACCATGTTTTAACTGTATTGCCAATACATTCAATTCTTATTTTATGATAAACGTTCGGTGAGAAAAATAGCTGTCCTTTCGGGTTATGTGAAACAGGATACAACCATTCTCTTCGTCCTTCATCATAAATACCACCGCTCCATTTACGGAAGCTGGGATCAAAATCAAATTGATAACCGTATACTCTTCCTTTACCATTATTTGCTTTCGGATCAAAATTACTTTTGAACTGCACACCAGAATTAGTAGTGGTATCGGTCATTTTTGCTTCAAGTTCCAATACAAAATCGCCGGTGTAGCGTTGCTCAAGCGCCAAAAATGAATTGGGAGAATTGGGAACTGTTGTTCCAACCAGTTCACCATTTTCGACAGTATAAGGTGCAGATCCGGTCATTTGTTTCCAGCCATTGAGTGTTTTACCATCAAACAACGATTTCCATTCGCCATTCTGGGCAAAACTGTTTAATGCAATAAACATGAGAGCAATCGTGCAAATTCTTTTCATCTTGATTATTTATATGAGGTTAAAATCCGGTTTCCATGTTTCAATGGAATGTTTGTAAATAGACTGATTCATGAGGTGAACACAAAACGCAGTGGTGGCTCCTGTAATAACATTTGATACGGGTTTGCCGTTTTCAGTAATGGTCTTATAAAATTCCTGCAGGGCATACCAACTGCCATCTTTTGATTTTTCTTTTAAGATAGGTATACCGCCTTCTTTGTTCCATTCAATTTTAGTAGCGCCCGTAACACCATCAACTGTCTCCAGCTCGCTCTTTGTTTGCTTCTCCGGGAAAAATATTCCATCATTCGTCAATAATTGAATGGTTCCCTTTGTTCCTTTTAGTTTAAAAAGATAACCATCTTTTTCATTGCCGCATGTTGCACCAAAGTTCCCGATCATTCCTTCTTTGTTATAACGCAAAATTGTTTGCACGTTATCAAAGGTTTCCCGTCCGTCTTTATAATAGTCAATACCACCTGTACCAAGTATTTCGTCGGGATGAGTTCCAAATGCCCAGTTAATAAAATCGACTTGGTGCGATAATAATTCTGCAGGCAATCCGCCTGAATATTCTTTATACATACGCCAGTTCACTTGCCTGTCGGTATAACCGGCAGGTACAGCTCTGCGCCAGTTCCAGTTACGATCCCAACGACAATCAATCTGCGTTACTTTGCCGAGATAACCTTTATCGATGAGTTCTTTTACTTTGAAATAAAGTGGTGTGTAACGATATTGATGACCCACCTGCAAAACCTGTTTAGGATATTGCTTTGTTAACTTTACTAATGCAAGTGCCTGCTCTGCATTATAGGTCATTGTTTTTTCAAGGTACACCTGCTTGCCTGCTTTAATAGCGGCGGCTGCAATTTCATAATGATTATGTAGAGGCGTAGCAATAACTACTGCATCTATGGTTTTATCATCGAGTAGTTTACGATAGTCCTTTTCGTATCGAAGATTGTTTTGCTTGTCGAGTTTTTTTGCCTGGTCGAGACGAAATGCAAGCACATCGCAAACGGCTTTCAGCCGGAACAACTCAGGCATTTCATTCAGCACATAACCGAGACCTACACCCCTATCGCCACAACCAATAATACCAACTGAAATAATCTTTGATTCGCTTGTTGGTGAATAAGCCTGCAACATTTGCTGATGCAATAATAAACCTGCGGTAAGCAATCCCGATTGACGGATAAAATTTCTACGTTTCATGTGCATCTTTTAGTTTTTCTTCAGCCACATGTTATTCGCATAAAATTTTCATCAGTTAAGGATTTAGTTGATATCGAAAATTTTATGACTCATTTCATGAGTGGACTAAGTTACGGATTCATCAGTTTTAAAAATGCTGAACTTACTGTGTCTGATATACTTCCATTAGCTTTCTTATAAACAAAATAAGCTGCCAGGTCTTTTCTGCGCTCAACAAAAGCTAACGCTTGTTTAAGCCCCATCAACATTAGAGCGTTATCGTACGCATCGGCAGTCATTGCATCTTTTGCATATACCGTTACACTTATCAGTTCGTTCCTATGCGGATACCCCGTTTTAGGATTAATGAGATGTGTAATTTTTTCTCCTTTGCTTTCATAAAACTTTCTGTAGCTGCCTGATGTTGTAATAGCTCCCTTATCTAGTGAAATGATCTTTTGCAGGGGATGATTTTCAAATGCATCTTCATTTGGAGATTCAATTCCAATTTTCATTTTTTCACCTGATGGCTGTTTTCGTCCTTTCACGCTTATTTCCCCACCTAATTCAACGATGTAATTTTTAACTCCGTGTTTTTCTAACAATGCAGCCAATACATCAACCGAATAACCTTGCGCAATTCCGTTTAAGTCAATTTTTATACAAGGCTTTGCTTTACTCAGCCTGTTGCCATGCAGTTGTAACAGCTTGGTATTAACGCAAGGAAGAATATTCTTTATTGATGCAGAATCAGGAGCGCCGCTTGCTTTGGTAACACCAAATCCCCAGGCCTGCACCAACGGTTGCACAGTGATGTCAAACAAGCCGTCTGTTTGTTTGTAAGTATCAATTGATTTTTTTACAACCTGTAATAAGTGCCTGTCAACAGTCATTCCTTTTGCGGAATTGTTGAACTGATTAATATGCGAATAAGGTTTGTATAAAGACAGCGAACTATCAAGATTCATTAATTGCTCATCGATCATTGCTTTTGAAACCACGCTGTCTTGGGCATAATAAATAACAGAATAAGTTGTGCCTTGTGCAACACCGGTAATTGTGAAACGTTGCCATTCAACGGAACGATGGGCAGCAAGGGCTACAAAGAAGAGAAGAAGAAATGATCGCATAAATTAAACTACCAAACACACACTGTCCGATAAGAGGCAAAAGGTAGCAAAAATTTGGACGGCAACCGTTGTATAAACATGCGCAAACGGTTTCACTGAATCACCTGTTGATTTTAATTTTAGTAATGGAAAATGTTTCGCTATGAAGCCTATTTATACATCAGCTGTAAAAGTCCATCATTTTAAATATTTCTCAAAAAAAGGCAATAGCTCGGTAAATATTCTTCCTTCAAAACCAACAAGCATATTTCCATGGTCGCCAATATATTCTTCTGCAAAATGTTTAATACCCAGTGCTTCAAGTTTCTTACTGAAATCCATATTTGTTCGTGGAATATGTTTGAAGTCTTCGTTGCGTCCCCAATCAATTTTTAAAGCAGCCAAACTTTTCAAATCCATAATGTGATCTTCGATCATATTGATGGGGAAATTGGCTTCCCACTTTTTCAGTACCGCAGCATTCACAACCATTTTATTGTTGACATAGCTTATTGGTTGATCTGCCTGTAACAAAGGTTCATTTTCATTGGGTGAATACATTCTGCACAGGCTGGCATAAATCATTTCAAAAAAAGGAAACTTTTCAAAATCGTAGTAAGGTGCTGCATTACGTAAGGAGTCCATACTTTTCTGTTGAGTCACTCTTTTAAATGCCGGGTTGGTTAAACTAAACTCATCAGAAAAATGTAAAGCACCTGGACTCATGGCATACACCGCACTGAATTTATCGGCAAATAGCATCGCTATTTTTAAAGCACCATTGCCACCCATTGAATGACCAGTTAACCCACGACTATTGCGATTTGCAATAGTGCGGTAATTCTTATCCATGTATTCAACAACATCCTTCCCAATAAAATCGGCCCACTTACCTGCAACAGACGAGTTGGTATAAAAACTGCCAAAATATTTTGTCATGCTGTTAGGCATCACAAGAATAGCCGGACGAAGATGACCGGCCTTTATTGCTGAGTCCATCAGGTTTTTAAACCCGATCCATTCCATCATGTCTTTATCTTCAGCAGCAAACCCATGCAGAAAATAAATTACGGGGTATCGTTGCTTGCTTTTCTCATAGCCTGGCGGTAGGTAAATTGAAAGGCGACGGTTAGCATCTTCACCACCTTTATTGTTTTGTAACGATGGTGCAAGAAAAGTTTTCGTTTCTACTATGCTTGTATCCTGCGCAGTAAGCTGCACGGTAATAAAAAACACAAACAGTAAGCTCAATTGTTTTTTCATGTTACACTGATATTATTCATAAAAATTAAAACTCGGACTGCATTCCCTGTTTCACCACAAATTTCCGGAAGTGAAGAAAATTATTTTTATCGCTCAGCTTCTTCTCTTTGTCTTGTTTTAACTCTTCGGCTGTGTATTGTGTAGGATAACAAGGCATGATCGTTAATGCTTTTGTCTCCTGCGCTTGCGTGTAATCAATTCTTACATTAAAATATTGCTCATTTACATAAGCCAGATCAAACATGTTACCTTGTTCTTTTGTCCACGCTACATAATAGAGAGGATAACGGTCAACCCATCCTTCCTGCAACAGCATTTGTGTAATTCCAGTTCCGGCAATAATATGTTCAGAGTGGCGTGTATCACCATCGGGTCCAAAAGTTAAAATAAATGCCGGATCAATTAAAGGAACAAGCTTTTTCAACGAGTCAATAAATCTTTTGTGCTCTCCAAAATATTTTCCAACGCCGATCTTTGTATCCAATCGTTCAATTCCTAAAAAAACAGGCTCCGCAATATTCATAATCTTACAGGCACATCTTGTTTCTTCTTTGCGAAGTTTGCCCAATGAATCACCTGCCGGAATTTTTGTAACCCTTGTTCCATCTTTTCCATCTGTTGCAATAACGAGTTGCACTTTGTAACCAAGCTCAGCATATTTAATCAACACTTCAGCAATAGCTGTTTCATCGTCGGGGTGTGGGAAGATGGCCAACACTGTTTTTCGTTTTTCTACTTTCACCGCTTCAATGGCCGGCCCTGCTTCCCGTAAAATTTTTAAAGATTCAACGTTACCATTTGCGTTAAAAATAAATTGTGTTTTATAACTACTGTTCTTCCTAAAAAAAAGATCGTGTTGTTCCGGATGCAGTTGGTGTTTTGGCTGGCCTGCACCATAAGCAAACAATTTTCCATTTTCAAGCATTACATGTATGGTATCTCTATCCGACATTTTATAATCTCCAACATACGCAGACATTGTTTTTTCGTCCAGCTTTATTTCAGCAGGTTCCCGATCTTCCCGTTGGTATAGAATATTCCTGATCTCAACAATTTTGTTTGCACTACCTGCATTTGCCAGCAAGATGATCGTCTTATTTGTTTTCGGGTGTCGCTCAATCCATGTTGTATAGCCCGGCCACCCACCCGAATGAAAATAGGTAGTATTAAAAACGGGATGTTCTCTTATCAACCAACCGAACCCGTATTCAGTTTTTTTCCCGTTGTTTAACATTCCGGGACTAAACGCTTCCTGCAACATGGCTTTCGGCACAAGTTTCTCGGTATACAATGCCTGGTCCCATTTCAATAGGTCAGTTGTGGTAGAGTTTGTAACTCCATCGCCAAAAATTCCATCCATTGAATAAACCAATGATTTCACTTCGGAGGAACTATCGGCCATCACGTAATCTTTTTTGGTGTCATCCATTACATAGCCGTAAGCATAATTATTGATTGTGCGGCTCTCTAATCTTTTTTGATAAACCTGGGTGCTTGTCATACCAAGAGGCTTGTAGATATTATCCGCCATAAAATTTGCAAAGCTCTTGCCGGATGCCCTTTCCACAATACTTCCCAACAATGCATAACCTGTATTGCTGTATTCCCATTTTTCACCTGGCGCAAAATGAATAGCCGGTTTTTTTTCAGCCAACAATGCAATCATGTCCTTGTTGGTCATAATTTTTGTGACATCCCAATACTTTTCTGAAAGCTCCATATAATCGGGTAAGCCTGAAGTATGGTTGAGTAGCTGACGAATGTTGATATTATGATATGGCAGCTCAGGGAAAAATTTTCGAAGGCTATCTTCATAACGCAATTTTCCTTGCTTTTTTAATATCATGATGGCCATGGCGGTGAATTGTTTACTCACCGATGCAAGCTCAAACACAGATTCGCTATTGAGCGCCTGGCCTTTTTCACGAAAAGCCATACCGTAACTTTTTTGAAAAATCGGTTTACCATTCTCGGCGATCAGCACATTGCCTGAAAATTTATTTTCCTTATGCAACTGAGTAAACAGGCTGTCGAATTTTGCAGTTCGATCCTGGGCTTGAATATTCGAAAAATAGATAGCGAGAAAAAAAACAATAACAATTGAGCGCATATATTTTTATTTGTTCATGAACTATTGACTATAAGATATTCTACATTACTTTGAACCTATTTTCTATGGCGCAGTTTCACATTACTTTAAAACGTTGTTCATTGCTTAACTGTTTACTTTTTAAGTTGTAAGTATTTCCCATACGTCAGCATGCGCCATATCCATTCTGCCGGACCATAATTAAAATGCTTCATCCACCAGGTGCTGTATAATATCTGAAAACTGTAAACTACAATGCCAATTGGAAAGAAAAAGGAAGGCCCTATATTACCGCCAAGCCCAAATCCAATGCCGTAAAACAGGATGATACCAATAACAGACTGCATCAAATAATTTGTCAACGCCATTCTGCCAACTGGGGCAAGTAATTTTAACCAGGTCTCTCCATTTGTTTTGATCCATTGCAAACAAAAAGAAGAAATGTATGCAAGACAAAGCGGCACTACGCTAAATGCATACATGACAGTATCAGCTAAACCCATAACATTGGGCACCGACTTTTCATCGACCTCGCAGAAGGCGGTTGCAATTCCTGCGGGTATACCAACAATGAAACCCCATCTTCTTAACTTTTTAAATAATGAAACATGAGCATGAAGGTTGACATACATCATTTTTCTTCCTGCGTAAAAGCCAAATAAAAACATCCCTAATACTTTTGGAATACGGTTGCTATTCAGCAAATCTCCATAACGATAAAAAAAACCTGGCTCCAGCCAATTGCGCCAATGCTGCCAACTATCCGATGAAGTAAAAATGTATTTCGAAAAGGAACTGTCTTGAGGCACTTTGTTTTTTAAATCAATAGCGGCTGCTTGTTCGAATAATAGTTTACCCGGGCTGAATTGAAAAACGACTCTCAACACATCAATTACAATTGGCGAAAGAATAAGCAGAGAAGCCCATATAATCAATGTCTTATCGCTGAACTTTCTGAAAAGTGGTAGCAGCATACCAACAATTGCGTACAACAAAAGAATATCACCTTCCCAAACAAGGAGCAAATGCCCTGCACCAATCAATGCTAAAAAAAACAATCTTCTATAAAATATTTTCAATGGATTTTCTCCACGTTGTTCACTTCGAAAAAGTATAACTGAAAAACCAATACCAAACAGCAGAGAGAAGATGCTGTAAAATTTTCCATGAACAAAGGCAAGCTCGGTTAGTCCCAGCACAGCATCTGATGGCCAGGTTGTCAACGCCTCCTTCTCTTGCAATTTGAGAAAAGCCCAACCGGTGAAACCAAACATATTATCAAGCAATACACCAAGCAGAGCGAAGCCACGGAGTGCATCTAATATCGTTGCACGTTCGCTTATTTCAAGTGGTGTTGCAGCTGTTTGATTCACGATAGCTTACTTTGATGGTGCTGAGGACTTTATTTTAAACGTATATGCAACCGAAGGCCACCACACCATGATTATTTCAGCAATGAGCAATGGAACAAACGAAAAGAAATATTCATTAACTACCCTTCGGAAGGTTGGATCTGTTATATCGCCAAATAGAAAATCGAGAGCAAACACATCATCAATACGTACTGCAACGAAGCCTAATACACAGATATAACTTCTTACCATCATTTGCCTGTGCGTTTTTGTATTTTTTGTTTTAATGGCACGCCATGCAAACCCAGTACTCAGCACTACAAACAGGGTTAATAAGAAAAGTGAAACACGACAAGGAACGCAGCTGCTTATAAGAGAAAGTCTTCCTGCAGAAATACCGATCAATGCAATTCCTGCCATATAGATTTTGCCGGATAGCCTGTGAAAAGCAACAAACCGCTTGCGGATAAATGGCCAGAATTGCATGGGTCCTAATAGTAATGCCATTGATCCTCCAACCATATGCATCACTACCCAAAGCTGGTTGTGAAATAAATTGTTGCCAAACATCCCGCTCCTATAACCATAGAAATAAGCAACAACATTATCGAGAAAGAAATAAACAGAAAGAATAAGTATGAATGCCCATACTGCAATTGTTGCAGCCGATTTCAAAATGAACATAAGCAATTGGTTGGTCTTTTGAAAATACAGTAGTTTTTCTGTAAGTACAAACCTCGGCTAAGTCATTCAAGAATAAAATCACCCATTAGGGTTATAGGAAAGGAACGAGAAGAAGGAATGGAAACTTGGGAAATTTTAAAAACAAAAAAGCCCTTCAGTAAACTGAAGGGCTTAGAATAAATATGGCAGCTACCTACTCTCCCGCATTGTAGTGCAGTACCATCGGCCATGAAGGGCTTAACTTCTCTGTTCGGTATGGGAAGAGGTGAACACCTTCGGCAAAACCACCATAAACTCTTAAATAAGATCATATTGGGAAAAGTTGTAATTGCAGTTTGCAATTTAAAAAAAATTAAAGCTTACGGGTAATTAGTACTACTCGACTTTACTGTTACCAGTTTTACATCTGTAGCCTATCAACGTCATCGTCTTTGACGGCCCTTAAAAGTAAACTCATCTTAAGGAAGGTTTCACGCTTAGATGCTTTGAGCGTTTATCCTTGCTGTACATAGCTACTCTGCATTACACCTGGCGGCATAACAGATACACCAGCGGTACATACGACCCGGTCCTCTCGTACTAAGGTCATGTCCTTTCAATTTACTAACGCCCACCACAGATAGGGACCGAACTGTCTTGCGACGTTCTGAACCCAGTTCACGTGCCACTTTAATCGGCGAACAGCC
>NZ_JBMQSG010000003.1:0-136171 GCF_057361365.1 Lacibacter sp.
CCGCAACTTGGTGTTGCGTTGCTTGTTGATGTTAAGCGTAATGTAACTGTTCCAATTCCGGTAACAGTTATGCTTCCATTCAATGCAGTGTTAGCTGCAATATTTGAATTTGCTGTTCCGGTTGATCCAACCTGTGCCCATGAATGTGTTCCGTTTGCAACAGCACCTGCAAGGGTAAAGGAAGTTGAGTTGTTTGCTCCCTGACACTTCGTTTGATCAGGACCGGCATCCGAAGTTGGATTTGCATTTACAATAAGTGTTGCGTTACAAGTGGCGGTTGATTGAACACCGCTCTTGGTGGTTACCAGTGTAAGAGTATATGTTCCCGGCGTATTGGATGTAACAGTAACACATTGTGTGTTGGTTGCACTAAGAGTTGCACCTGCAGGAGAAATGCTCCATGCATACACAGCCATTCCTGCTGGCCCGCAGTATTGTTGAGATGTACCACCCGCACAAATCGATTGCGATTGAGGTGTAATGTCGCAAGGAGGTGGAGGTATAAGAATGTCTGCACCTTTTAGTTGATTATCCCTGTCGCCTAATGAATATGTATGCTGTGCATCGTAAGGAGCATTTCCTGTATAAAGGTCACTTACTTTAAAATGATAAGGACCGCCATTGATATTTGAAGCTCCTTTTCCAGCACCATAAAAAAGTTGGTCAGATATATGACCACCAATTTTTACTAGAATTGAAAAACTACCCGGAGCAGTTGGACCTGTCCATGATAATTCGTAGTGTGCGTACACATCACCATTTTCATCACCATATCCAGTCATTACAAGATTAGCAGCGCTCACTGTTGCATTCGACTGAATCGTAATTCTTCGTCCATTGGAACCTGCAGGTGAAAAATTTGCATCCCAATCTTCAACTCTTGCTTTCACATTAGAGTTAGATGAAACACTTGGGCTGCCCGGCGATGGCACCGCATAGGAACCAGATGGCACTGCATTGGAATAAACCAAAGTTGCAGCATCCAATGCTCCACATATTTGCGCAACCGGATCATTCTGCCCTCCTGTTTCACTGCAATTATTTACAACCAGGTAACAGTTTGGATCAATTACATTCGAAGTAGAGATGGCTTTGCCATCCAAAGATCCGCCTGCATTATTCCAACCCGTAACAAAGTCATACGCATTGATGGAACCTTTTGTTGCAAGATGTTTGAATGTTAGTTTATACTTACCCGTGGGGTCTGTTGGAATATCGAGTAGAAAAAGTCGCTGCAACGTACTTTGTCCTTCATAAAAAGTAGAGTTACTCGATTGAACAATAGAGCCTATCCATACAACAGTTCCCTGCGTGGTATTTTTATTTGATGATTGCGACCAATGGACAGTTTGACTTTGCAGTACCGTTACAGGTAACAGAAGTAAGGAAAGTGTCAGAAGTTTAAATAAAGCTGCACAGCTTTTACTCCATAGTTGAGGAATAAAAAGATCAGCCTTGCATAGGTTTAAAGAACTACTCATAAAAATCAGTTTAATAGTTAGAGAAAATAATTAACTGATTTTTCCAGGAAGGATTTGGGCGTTGGAAGTATTCATAAATAGTACGATTAAAAAATTTTTCCTGTTTACTTAATCAACATATAAACAGAAATGAATTAACCAAACTGAAGGGATATCAGATATAGTAAGGACATGGAATTAAAGACAGGGATGCGTAACCACATTCGTACCCGATCTCGAAACGCATAAACAGTTATGGTTAACAGGAAGAATGGTGTAAATACACAATAACTCCCTACAACCGATCACAGTTTCATCCGGCTGATGTTGATTACATAAAATGAAGGGGAAATAACCTTTGCTATCGTTTTTTACTTTTCCATTGGAATAAGCTTTTTGCACCGCTATAAATAAACGGCAGATTGGTTCTCTGACATTGGAGAAATAACTGAAGGTGTTTAGAAGGGAGGGTTACTTACAAGGGACGATTAAGATTTGGTGTTTAGGAGGAATGCGGAGTAATGAATAAAAGTTCCAACGCACAACGAAACTAAAAAACTGTTTAACCAATTGCAAGTAAAACAAAAAATATTTCATCAATATTATGAAACATTAAATCAATTTATCATCAGTAACTAAGAAAGTCAAAATACAAAATGAAAAAACAAATTAATATGAAAGCAAATTTTGATCATTGAAAAAAATCTGCATAAAAAAAAATCCCCCGATCACTCGGGGGATTTCTATTTCACTCAACTTAATTTAATTAAGCACTCACTTTACCTTTCACTTTTGCAATCACTTCTTCTGCAACGTTGTTTGGTGCAGGAGCATAATGACTGAACTCCATAGTTGAAGTTGCACGACCAGAAGATAATGAACGTAACTGTGTAACATAACCGAACATTTCACTCAATGGAACTTTCGCTTTAATTACCTGCGCATTACCTTTTGTATCCATACCTTCCAGCATACCACGACGACGGTTCAAGTCACCCGTAACATCACCCATGTACTGATCAGGAGTTACAACTTCTACTTTCATGATTGGCTCAAGCAATGTTGGTTTTGCTTTGCGGCCTGCTTCACGGAAACCACTTCTTGCACACAATTCAAAACTCATTGCATCAGAATCCACATCATGGTAGCTACCATCAAATACACGCACTTTCATATCAACCATTGGATAGCTTGCAAGTACACCATTCGTCATTGCCATTTCAAAACCTTTTGTAATAGCAGGAACAAATTCTTTTGGAATTGATCCACCAAACAAATCGTTTACAAACTGGTATGATTTACCTGGGTTCTCTTTTAACCACTCTTCATCAGCAGGCCCGATCTCAAAAATGATATCGGCGAACTTACCACGACCACCCGATTGTTTTTTCAACACTTCACGGTGTTCAACTTTTTGTTTGAACGCTTCTTTATAAGCCACCATCGGTGCACCCTGGTTTACTTCCACTTTAAACTCACGCTTCATACGGTCAACGATGATCTCTAAGTGCAATTCACCCATACCGCTCAATACAGTCTGACCTGTTTCTTCGTCAGTTTTTACACGGAGCGTAGGATCTTCTTCAACCAACTTAGAAATTGCAAGACCCATTTTATCAACGTCAGCTTGTGCTTTTGGTTCAACCGCTAAAGAGATCACAGGCTCAGGAATGAACATGTTCTCCAAAGTGATCGGATGATTTTCATCGCACAAAGTATCACCGGTTTTAATTTCTTTAAAACCTACTGCTGCACCAATATCACCTGCTTCAATAAAATCAACAGGGTTTTGTTTGTTTGCAAACATTTTCATGATACGGCTGATACGTTCTTTCTTACCGCTTCTTACGTTCAACACATAAGAACCCGCATCAAGATGACCAGAGTAACAACGGAAGAACGCCAAACGACCTACGAAAGGATCAGTCATAATTTTAAATGCCAATGCAGCAAATGGTTCTTTTGCATCAGGCTTACGACTTAATTCTTCACCTGTATCAGGATCAGTTCCTTTGATCGCTTCAACGTCAACCGGTGAAGGCAGGTAACGACAAACAGCATCCAATGCAGTTTGTACACCTTTATTCTTAAATGAAGAACCGCACATCATTGGTACAATTGAAAGATCAATTGTTGCTTTGCGTACAGCTTCATGAATTTCGTCTTCAGTGATGCTATCAGGGTTGTCGAAGAATTTCTCCATCAACTGATCATCATATTCAGCAACAGCTTCTACCAGTTGTGCTCTCCATTCTTTTGCTTCTTCAAGCATATCAGCAGGGATGTCGATCTCATCGAAAGTCATTCCTTCTGTTTCCATATGCCAGATGATACCTTTCATTTTAATGAGATCCACCACACCTTTAAAATCATCTTCTGCACCAATTGGCAACTGAAGAGGAACTGCTTTAGAACCCAACATTTCACGTACCTGCTTAACAACGTTTAAGAAGTCAGCACCGCTACGATCCATTTTATTTACGAAACCAATACGTGGTACGTTGTAACGGTTTGCCTGGCGCCATACAGTTTCAGATTGTGGTTCTACACCATCAACCGCACTGAACAAAGCGATCAAACCATCCAATACACGCATTGAACGTTCTACCTCTACAGTAAAATCCACGTGACCGGGAGTATCAATAATGTTGAAAGAATATTTCTTAGTGTCTGGAGTTTGCTTACCCAATACAGTTGGGAAGTTCCACTGACAGCTTACAGCTGCAGAAGTAATAGTAATACCTCTTTCTTTTTCCTGCTCCATCCAATCGGTTGTAGCTGCACCATCGTGCACCTCACCAATACGGTGAATCATACCGGTATAGCGGAGGATACGCTCAGTAGTTGTGGTCTTTCCGGCATCAATGTGAGCCGCAATACCAAAGTTTCTCTGAAATTTTAAGTCTGCCATGACTGTTTTGTTTGAATGTTTATCGTTTAAAAAATCTTGATTTATTTTTTGAGTTCACCGTTTGTAATTCTAATCAACCACATCGGCGTCGCACTCTTGTACTCTATGAATTCTATGAAACTGTACTCTCCCGTTTGGAGATATGCTGCCCGGAGATAATCCCTTTCAGGAGTTGGGCTAATATGTAATATTTAGACTCTCATATAATGCCAATCAATTTCGAACCCCATATCCTCAGTTCAATTGCACCCTTTGGTTGGAAACTTTGGCGGCCGCAAAAGTAAGGATTTTTCCTAATTGAAAAGTATTAAAAATAGCTGCAATCGCAGGCTGCTAGCCTAAACAAACAAATAAAATTCATTGCGCCTTTACTCTTTTCGCCCTTTGCGTGAAACCCGCTATTACATGAATGGTCAAAATCATGCAAACGATTGACTATGCTTTTACCGCCCCCCAAGGGTTTACTTTGTGGCAAACAATTCTAAACCAATGACCAAAGTTCGAATTCTGCTCACAGTTTTAACTTTCGCCAGCATTGCAGAGGCGCAAAAACCAGGGGATACTGTTCGTCCCGCACGAACAGAAGTAATCAGCCCAATTCATAAGAATAGCTTTAATAATAATGGTGAATGCCCCGAACGTAAGCAAGGCGGAAATTCCCGTATGCTAAATGGCTACCTCGTTTTCGACGGGTCGTTAGACGGCAACCGCCAGGTTGATCCGCAAATTGCGGTTGGCGGTGGCTATGTGCTCCATGGCAGCAATAACGGGCTGGTTATCTACAATAAAAAAGGGGAATATCAGCAAGGCATCTCCCAGAAATGTTTCAATAATGGAATTGATCCTAAACTGTTTTTCGATGCGCATAACCAGGTTTTCGGTTTCGATCTCTGGGTGTATTGGGATTCGGCGAAAATAAAACCGGTGAACATTTCAGTATCTGAAACCAACGACCCACGTGCTGCATGGAACACCTACCCCGTTCCTGCACCAAAGGGAGTTGATGGTGGAGGTATTGGTTACAGCAAAAAATGGATCGGTTATTCATTTCCGGGTGGCGAGCAAAGAACCTTTGTATTAAAAACGGCCGATGCGAAATCGGGCAAGCCGGCAACGGTTTATCATTTCAATGGAAGTCTTGGTCATCCTGTTTATGGACAAGATAATACCGATGATATTTACTTCTTCGATATCGAGCGTGATAAGTTTGTGATCCGTCGGGTAACGGAAGCTGCCGATGGTACGCCGGTTTGTATTTTAGTAAGCAGCAAACCGCACAATCTTAAATACATTAATCAACCTCCGCAATCACCACAGTTCAATACACAACAGAAAGTTTCCTCAGGCGATCGTAATCCTAAAAATCTGGTTTTGCAAAGTGGAAGCATCTGGTTTTCGCAAGCGGTAAATTGCGAAGGTCGTGCAGCGGTGCAATGGCACCAGGTTGATGGCAGAAGTGGCAACATTCTGCAAACAGGTTTAATTAAAAGCGATACAACCAACTACATACAAACAACACTTGCAGTAAACAAGAATAGAGATGTGCTCATTGGTTTCCAGGAAGTAAATACAAACATGTTTATCAGTCCAAGATTTGCTTATCGCAAAGCAACAGATGCTTCAGGAACTATCCGTGAAATTGTAACTATCGGTGAAGGCAAAGGAGCGGCTGACGGCGTTGCCTGGGGCGATTACAGCGGTAGTGTTGTTGATGGCGATAACCAGCTTGATCTCTGGACCATTCAAAGCTGTGCAAATGAAAAAGGCAGAGGCGAAACAGTCATTGCTCAACTGCCGGCTAAAAAAATTGACAGGAAAGTAAAAAAGACCAGGACGAAATAAATATCGGGTTGATAAAAGAAAAGGCGAACCCAGGTTCGCCTTTTTTATAGATGGAAATTATTATACGCCTTTATAAACGCATGAACGATTCTTACTAAGAACCTCCAAACAAAAATCCCTCCATAAGGAGGGATTTCTGAATATGATATGTTGAAGATTAAGCTCTAAAGTGAGCGAAAGCTTTGTTAGCTTCAGCCATACGGTGTGTATCTTCTTTCTTTTTATAAGCACCACCTTCACCTTTGCTTGCACTTACAATTTCATTTGCTAATTTATCAGCCATGCTGCGACCGTTACGCTCACGGCTGTAACGAACCAACCATTTAATGCTGAGAGAAACTTTTCTGTCGGCACGAACTTCAGCAGGAATCTGGAAAGTAGCACCACCTATACGACGGCTGCGTACTTCAACAGCTGGAGTTACGTTAGCAACTGCCTTTTTCCAAACTTCATATCCATCTTCGCCAGTTGTTTTAGCAACTTTATCAATTGCATCGTAGAAGATAGTAAAAGCCGTGCTTTTCTTACCTTGCCACATTAAGTTATTTACAAAACGGGTCACCAACGTATCGTTAAATCTTGGATCTGGTGCCAGCGCAATTTTTTTAGGTTTTGTCTTCCTCATTGTACTATTATTTTAAGGCTCGGTAGAGCCAAAAGATTATTTTTTAGCTTTTTCCTTTTTTGTACCGTACTTAGAACGGCTCTTCTTGCGGTCTTTAACACCTGCAGTATCGAGCGAACCACGAACGATATGATAACGTACACCAGGCAAATCTTTCACACGACCGCCACGCACCAATACGATTGAGTGCTCTTGCAGGTTGTGACCTTCACCGGGGATATAAGCAATCACCTCTACTTTGTTCGTTAAACGAACTTTTGCTACTTTACGCAGAGCCGAGTTTGGCTTTTTAGGTGTGGTAGTGTACACACGTGTACATACACCTCTGCGGAACGGGCATGCATCCAGCGCACGGGATTTGCTTTTCGCCCTGATAATTTCTCTTCCTTTACGTACTAATTGTTGTATTGTAGGCATTCCTAACCTTTTATTTTTCGGACGGCAAAGGTAGGTGTAGTGAGTTAAAGTGCAAAAAAACTTTCACAGTTTTTCTACAAACATGTGTGGAAATAATTAAATCGGGTGCAAATGTATTATTCCTTATGGTTTCACGTTAAAGAAAAAAGCAGTGCGGTTAACGGAGAATTATCCGTCTTTTTATTATAAAATATTGAAAATGAAAGCTATTTTTGTTTTAGTGCTGCTTTAAACCAATATCTCGTTTTTCGTTCAGATACAGACTGAAAACATTTTATGAGAAAACTAATCGCTGACAATTCACCCTCCTCACGTAAAATCATGGGCAAGAGTATCCTCGCCTTCTTATTTTTTTTCCTTTGCATTGGTAATCTAAATGCGCAATTGAAAACCGCATTTAAAGCCACCCCCACCAGCGGATGTGCACCTTTACTGGTTAATTTTACCGATGAATCAACCGGCGGAGCAACCGGATGGCGTTGGGATCTGGGTAATGGTACTATCGCAAGTACTCAAAACCCATCCACCACTTATCTAACCCCGGGTATTTACACAGTAAAACTTGTTATTACCAACGCTGCAGGTAAAGACTCTCTTGTAAAAACCAATTACATAAATGTATTACAGCCGCCACAGGCTGCCTTTTCCACATCAACCAGTTCTGTAGGCTGTTTTCCACTCAGGGTTCAGTTTGTTGACAATTCGGTTGCTACATCAGGCGGTACAATTATTTCCTGGGAATGGGATTTTGGCGATGGTACAACGAGCACGGCCCAAAACCCTTATCATGTTTATTATAATGCCGGTAACTATAATGTTGCTCTAAAGGTCACCAATAGTAATGGCTGTTTTACCTTATTGGTTAAACCTTCTTTCATTCGGTCCACTACAGGTGTGAGGGCCGATTTCAGCGCAAGCGCCCCGGTTAACTGTAAACCACCCGAATCAATTACGTTTACTAACTTAACTACCGGCCCTGGTACTGTTACTTATAAATGGGATTTCGGCGATGGCGGTAACTCAATTGCAACCAACCCGGCGCACACGTACAACACTGCTGGTACCTATAATGTACGGTTAATTGCAGAAAGCGACCAGGGTTGTATCGATACCATTACAAAAAACAACCAGCTGAGCATTGGCAATTTCAATTCGAAATTCAGTTTCAGGGATAGTGTGTGTATTGGAGATACGGTGAAGTTTACAAATCAGTCGATACCAGTTCCCAATTCGGCTACCTGGTATTTTGGTGATGGCACATCATCAATTACCGCAAACCCGATCAAGATCTTCAATGCAACGGGAGCATATACCGTTAAGCTGGTAAATAATTATGGAGCTTGTGTAGATTCTGCCACTAAAACCATCAACGTTATCAGCAACCCTGTTCCCAATATTATTGTGAACGATTCTATCTCCTGTCGTGCGCCGTTTACAGTAAACTTTTCAAACACTACTCCGGGTGCAAAACAATGGTTATGGGATTTTGGCGACGGCACCATATCAACGCAACAAAATCCATCGCATACCTATAATGCAGAAGGAAACTATACTGTTAAATTAACTGTTCAACTTTCAGCTGGTTGCACGGGCACATTAACGAAAACTGATTTTATCAAAATTCAAAAACCAATTGTTTCAATACCCGGTATGCCCACCGGTGGTTGTTTTCCCTATACGTTTAGCCCTATCCCATCTGTTATTTCAGCTGATTCTGTTGTTTCATGGTTATGGAATTTTGGTGATGGCGGAACATCAACCCAACAATTCCCCAGTCATCTATATCCGGGTCAAGGAAGCTATACGGTAAGCTTGACCATTACAACAAAGCGAGGTTGTTCAGAAACTATTTCTTATGCTAATGGAGTTAAGACGGGCACAAAACCTTCGGCTAATTTTTCAGCTGCACCCCTTACAATTTGTGCAGGGCAGCCAATCAATTTTACTGATTTAAGTACTGGTACTCCTGATGCCTGGCGCTGGGAGTTTGGCGACAATAAAATCAGCACGGCTCAAAATCCTACTCATGCTTATGATACATCCGGAATGATAACGATGATGTTGATCGCTTTTAAAAACGGGTGTCCTGATACTGCTACCAAAACAAGTTATTTACAAATCCTTCCACCAGTTTCGAAATTTGGAATTGTGTATGATTGTAATACTACTTCAACTGTTGCATTCTCCGACAGTTCATTTGGAGCTGTTACACGTTTGTGGAGTTTTGGTGATGGAAATACTTCCTCTGCAGTAAATCCAACCTATGCATATGCTGCACCAGGAATTTATACAGTAACACTTAGTGTAACCAATGGAAGTTGTACGGATACGTCGCAGCGTGTGGTAAACTTTTTAAACTTTAATCCCACCATTGTTACAGATCAAAATGCAAAATGTAAATGCCAGGCATTTAGTTTTTCTGCCGGTAATGTAACGCCTGCAAACATTACTTCATGGTCATGGGATCTTGGCGATGGCAATACAAGCAATGCAGCTTCATTCAATCACTTCTATTCTGCTGTTGGCAGTTATACAGTAAAACTTGTAATTACTGATATCAACGGCTGTAAAGACAGTTCAACAAAAGTGCTTAATGTGTATGGAGCGGCGCCTTCCTTTACCGCACTTCCAAATCCGCAATGCGTTGGGCAATCAGTAACATTCACCAATACATCCACAACAGACGGAACACATCCCATTACAAATTACTTATGGCGTTTTGGTGATGGCAGTTCATTGAACGGTAACAACGCAACTGTACAACATAATTATAGCACAGCCTCAACTTATTTTCCTAAACTGATCGTTACCGATTCTTATGGTTGCGTTGATAGTACATTGGGCGGAACAGTGCTGGACATTTTCGAATCCAAGCTTGGTTTTTATGCCGTTGATAGCTTATCCTGTCCTAACGGAGGAGTGCAGTTTGTCAATACATCAACCGGTAGTAACTTAAGTTATACATGGGATTTTGGTGACGGCAATACTTCAACTGCGGCAAACCCTAATCATAGTTATGCTGCAACCGGAACATATACAGTAAAAATGATCGGGCGTGAAGCAATTGGTTGTGTTGATTCCGTAATCAGAACAAATTACATTAAGGTTGATGTGCCGGTAGCTGATTTTCTTGCAAGCGATACATTCACTATTTGTCCGCCTATGCAAGTACAGTTTACAAACAAATCAACATTCTATAAAACTGTTTTGTGGAATTTTGGCGATGGCAATACATCAACTGCATTAAATCCTTCTTACTCGTATGCGATACCGAACGATTATACTGTAACCTTAACTGTTACATCAGCAGGCGGATGTACATCAACCAAACAAATACTCATACGTGTTTTATCAAACACAATTGGTAATCTTAGCTACAATCCGATCACAGGTTGTTTCCCGATGGCGGTAAACTTTGCTGTTACAGCAAATAACAATGTAAAATACTTATGGGATTTTGGCGATGGCAATACGCTTTTCACAAACGATTCAACTGTAGGTTTCAATTACCAGTATCCCGGCTTCTATGTGCCAAAAGTGATACTCCAGGATACACAAGGTTGTTTAACACCATTGATTGGTAAGGACACGATTAAAATATTCGGATCGAAACCTGATTTTGGTGTCGATAAAAAAATACTTTGTGACAACGGCACTGTTCAGTTCCGTGACTCGTCTGTTACAGCAGATATTGTGAGCAGTTACTTATGGAATTTTGGTGATGGCAACACAAGTAATTTGCGAAACCCATCGCATTCATATGCAAGCGTAGGTGTGTATAATGTAACACTTACCATCAATACCGTGAATGGATGTAGCAATACTATTACGAAGCCACAGTGTATAAAAGTGGTGCCCACGCCACAACTAAATATATCGGGCACTACTGTTTATTGCAGTCCCGCAACTGTGAATTTAAATGGCAATCTGGTGAACCCCGATACCTCGTCTATACAATGGACATGGAAAGTGGATAACAGGATAGTTAACACAAAAAATCTTTCCAACTTTTCCATTCCGGCAGCAGGAACTTATACTGCTTGGCTTATTGCAACAAACAGCAGTGGTTGTACCGATAGCACATCAATAACAATCACTGTTAATCAAACACCAACTATTGATGCTGGTAAAGACACCACCATTTGCATCGGCAGCAGCTTTGTATTAAATCCATCTGGTGCCACAAGTTACTTATGGAGCCCCGGAACTGATTTGAATTGTACCAACTGTACCAACCCGGTTTCAACTCCGCAAAACAACATTCGCTATTACGTGCGTGGTACATCTGCAGGTTGCAGTAGTGTTGATTCTGTTTCCATTCGTGTGAAAAAACCATTCACCGTTACAGTAAGTGCCGATGACACATTGTGTGTTGGTCAAAATATTCGTCTGCAAGCCACCGGCGCCGAAATATATAGTTGGTCGCCTGCAACTGGCTTAAGCAATACTACAGTTAACAACCCGATAGCAGCACCGCTTACAACCACTACTTATACAGTTACAGGTATGGATAGCAGCAGTTGCTTTACAGATTCAAAAACGGTAACAGTTTACGTTTATAATTATCCAACCATTAATGCAGGAAATGACACGGTGATCATTGCGGGAACATCAGCACAATTGCAGGCAACCGGTTCAAGCGATATTATTTCCTACTTATGGACGCCGTCAAATACTTTAAGTTGTAACACTTGCACCAATCCTGTTGCCACACCAAAAAATAATACCACGTACAAAATTGAAGTAAGCAATATTGCGGGTTGTAAAACAACGGACGAAGTGACTGTGTTGGTTGGATGTTTAGCCGGACGTATTTATATTCCGAATGCATTTACACCAAATAATGATGGCAAGAATGATCGCTTCTTTGTAATTGGTGATGGTGTTGATAAAATCAGGCGCATTATTGTTTATGATCGTTGGGGCAGGCCTGTATATTTAAAAGAAAATATACAGGGCAACGATCCATCAGTTGGCTGGGATGGTACATCAAAAGGATATGAACAAGCTTCGGGTATGTACACTTATATTGCCGAAGTTGTTTGTGGCGATGGAGCGGTGTTTAAAATGCAGGGAACGATCTCACTCATCAGGTAAAAAATCATTCGTATACTTTTTGAAAAGCTGTGGACATTCACAGCTTTTTTTTATTGCAAAAGAAGGCCGAAAACTCTAACTTGTAAGAAAGCAAATTAACATGACCCGCAAATGCTTTTTCACCACAGCAGTAATTCTTTTATTTTCTGCTTCTTCTATTGCACAGCAAAAACCGAATATCATTTACATTATGACGGATGATATGGGTTATGCCGATCTGAGTTGTTACGGACGAAAAGATTATCAAACACCAAATCTTGATAAGCTTGCATCACAAGGAATGAAATTTACGCATGCATATGCCGCAGCACCCGTGTGCACCCCCACACGCACTGCATTCATGACGGGCCGCTACCCTGCACGTGCTTCTATTGGTTTACTTGAACCATGGACACCGGTAAAAAGAGACACCGAAATTGGTTTAAGCGCAGCAGATCATTCGGTTGCCGCATTGTTGAAACAAGCAGGTTATGAAACGGCACTCATTGGTAAATGGCATTTAGGTATTGGTTCGTCATTTCATCCGCTTGATAACGGATTCGATTATTTCTATGGCATCTATACAGGAGCCGCTGATTATATTTCACACAAAGGCGATGGAGGCCGTCACGATCTGTATGAAAACAGAGAGCCCGTTTATACCAAAGGATATACAACCGAATTACTTGGAGCAAAAACTGTTTCATTTTTAAAACAACAGCACAGCAAACCTTTCTTTTTAAGCTTACAGTTTACTGCACCGCATTGGCCCTGGCAGGGACCTTCTGATCCTGCGTTGCCCGACACTATGCCCATGAATTCAAAACTGATGTCGGCGATGGGAACACCTGAAGCATATAAAGCCATGATGAAAAGTTTAGACGACCAGGTTGGTCTTATCATGAAAACAATTGATGAAACAGGATTAGCTGCTAACACAATTGTGATCTTCACCAACGATAACGGTGGTGAAAAATTTTCGGATATGGGTCCATTATCAAAAATGAAAATGAATTTATGGGAAGGTGGAGTGCGTGTACCTGCTTTTGTACGTTGGCCCGGAAAAATAAAAGCGAATACTGAATCGAAACAGCAAGTGATAACAATGGACTGGACAGCAACTATTCTTGCTGCAGCTGGTGCCAAAGCCAATGTGAAATATCCACTGGATGGTATTGATCTTCTCCGGGTTCTTACAGCTAATCAACAAATAGTACCACGAACATTTTACTGGCGCATCTTTCAACGACGTAATCAACAAGCCATACTTGATCATCACTGGAAATACATTGTTGATGAAACAGGAGAATACCTGTTTGATCTATCGGTTGATGAAGGCGAACGAAACAATCTTATTACAACCAAAACTGCAAAGGCAGAAGAGTTAAAGAAGAAATACAAAAGCTGGGAGCAATTAGTCTTAACGCCTTTGCCATTGCAATGATTTATTTGAATGGTTGTTGAGGACACACTTTTTATCAATCTTCTTTTTAAACAATACCCGTTATTTATGAAGCTGTAAGATAATGCAAAGCCAAAAAATAATAACCAGGAAAACGTTGAACTGCAATATCGATACAAAAAAAGCGGCTCTTTTCAAAGCCGCTTTACTGTTTTCATTGCAGGTTTATATTTTGAATAACCATTCGTGTATATCTGCTGCCCTGCCTTCACGGATATCAGTTAAACGACGTTTCACTTCCGGAGAGATCGTCCATTTATCTGTATCAAACTCCATCACAGTTTCTTTATAACGTAATTCTTTGATCATGGAAATAGTTGCTGCGGTACCTGTACCAAACACTTCTTTCAATGTGCCTTTGTTGAATGCATCCACTACTTCGTGAATACTGATCGGCCGTTCTTCAATCGTTAAACCCATATCTTTTAAAATCGAAATCACACTGTCTCTTGTAACACCCGCAAGAATGGTGCCTTCATCAAGATTTGGTGTAATGGCAGTGTTGCCAATAATCACAAATCCATTCATCATACCAAATTCCTGTAGGTATTTATGTTCAACTGCATCGGTCCACAATACCTGGTCGTATCCTTTTTTCTTTGCTTCGTTTGTTGGATACATCGATGAACCATAGTTACCGGCTGCTTTTGCAAAACCAACACCACCGGGCACTGCACGAACAAAATGCTCTTCAACATAAATTTTCATTGGTACTGCATAGTAAGGTCCGGTTGGACAAAGTATGATCATGAACTTATACTTATCGCTTGGCTTCACTCCTATTACATCATCATTGGCAAACATAAACGGACGGATGTACAATGAATGATCTTTTTTCATCGGAATCCAATCCTTGTCCACTTCAATGAGCTTGCGCATGCCTTCAATAAAAATTTCTTCAGGCACCGCTGGCATTTGCATACGCTCTGCCGATTTATTGAAACGTTGAAAATTATCGTATGGTCGAAAGATATACGCTTCGCCATTTTCATGACGGTAAGCTTTGATACCTTCAAAGATGCTTTGGCCATAATGCATGGCTGCATTTGCAGGAGAAATGGTAATGGGTTGATAAGGTTTGATCTCTACATTCTTCCACTCACCATCTTCATAATCGGCCACCAACATGTGATCAGTAAAATGTTTTCCGAAAGGAACATTCCCAAGATCGAGACTGCTGAGCTTACTTGTTTCAGATTTTGTAACTAAAATATCCATAGCACCAATCATAACTCGTTATTTTTGTGCTACAAAGAAACGAAAAAAACAAACAAGGGTTTTACTACTCATCAACTATGTCGTTTGAAAATATTCAACTTACTGACGATCAAGTGGCCGAACTTTACGGTAAACAACTCGTAGTTGTTGAAAAAGACGACAATGACAGGAAACTTGCAGCGAAACCGGTTACACCCGAAATTTTGGCTGAGCCCGTTTCCTTAACTGCTCCTTTGCAAGGCATTACCGGCAAAAACAAAAAGCATTTCGTGTGGATGGTTGAGGAGCATTATTTCCCTTACCTCAATGATGCCGATTTCCAGTTTTTAGGTGATGTGTTGACGGCATGCAAAATGAATATGGAAGATATTGCCTTGGTGAACGTGTCTAATAACCGTAATCATTTTGATGAACTGGTGCAGCAATTGCAACCAAAGTTCATCGTAGCATCGGGTGTACAGGTTGATGCCTTGCCTATTCAGCCTGCTGATTACCGCGTGCAACAGCAGCAAGAGTACTTATTATGTTGTACCGAAACACTGGAAGCCATCCGCAACGATAAAAGCAAAAAATCAAAACTCTGGCTGGCATTAAAACAAATGCTGGGCCTGTAAACTGTTTATGCAACAACTTATTTTCGCCAGCGGCAACAGGCATAAAGCCGAAGAAATTGAAGCCGCCCTCCCAAGCGGTTTTAAAATTATCATTATGAAAGATGCGGGCGTAGAGGAAGACATTCCTGAACCATTTCATACGTTGGAGGAAAATTCAAAACACAAGGCTGAATTTTTATCGGCACGTTTAAACAAAGATTGTTTTGCAGAAGATACGGGGCTTGAAGTGGATGCATTGAATGGTGAACCGGGTGTACATTCAGCCCGTTATGCAGGTGAGGGAAAAGATTTCAGCGCTAATATTGATATGTTGCTCACAAATATGCAGGGGCAAAGCAATCGCAAAGCCCGGTTCCGCACGGTATTTTCGCTTATCCTTGATGGTAAGCTTCACCAGTTTGAAGGAATCTGTAACGGCACGATTTTAGAAAATAAAACCGGAACAGGGGGATTTGGTTATGACCCTGTATTTTTACCCGACGGAAGCAACAAAGCTTTCGGCGAAATGACGATGGAGGAAAAGAACAGTTACAGTCACCGTAAAAAGGGACTCGACCTGATGATCGATTTCCTCAAAAAAAGTTAAGGAGAAACCAAAATGCAAAGCAACCAAACCATTCCTGATAGCGACTTAATTAGTGGATGCATTGCCGGCGACCGTCGTATGCAGAAAGCATTGTACGACAAATATGCCAGTAAAATGTATGCCGTTTGCCTCCGCTACATGGGCAATGCCGATGATGCACAGGATATTTTACAGGAAGGATTTGTAAAAATCTTCAAGAACCTGGAACGTTTCAGAGGCGAAGGGTCGTTTGAAGGATGGGTACGACGCATTTTTGTAAATACCGCTATTGAACAGATCCGTAAAAAGAAAACAGACTTATCATTAACAGAGAAAGAAGAAACGATTGAATTGAAATCCGTTTCAGCGATTGAAAATATCAATGAAAAGGATTTGATGAAGATCATTAAAGAATTATCACCAGGCTACCGGAGTGTATTCAACCTCTACGTAGTGGAAGGATATAGTCATAAAGAAATCGGCGAAATGCTGGGCATCAGCGAAGGCACCAGCAAATCGCAACTGGCAAGAGCAAGAATGATCTTACAGGATAAAATTAAACGCTGAGCTAAATAAATCATGGACGACTCCAATCTTCAACAAATGCTTCTTAATACAGAAGTAACCCCGCCTGAAATGCTGTGGGAGAAGATTGCTGTGGATCTTGATGAAATGGAAACAGATAAACCGCTGCAGCAACATGTACTGCAACTTGAAGAAGAAGCTCCTTCATTTATCTGGGAACAATTAGAATCTGCACTCGACGATCTGTTGATTCAAAAAAAAATAAGCTCAGTTGAAGAAACTGTACCTGCAGCTGCTTGGGCGAATATTGAGCAGCATTTGAACATTGAACAGAACGATGCGTATATCGCTGCCGCTTTGCAATCAACAGAAGTGGCGCCACCTGCAACCGCATGGTCGTTTATAGAAGATTCATTGGAAGAGAAGGGAGCGAAAATAATTTCCATCAACAAAAATTCTCCAAAACGATTTTTACGTATGGCAGCAGCGGCTGCCGTTATTGGAGTGCTTGCATGGGGTGGTTATCGTTTGCTGAATACAAATGATGCGACTGAATCACCGGCAATTGCGGCTGCCGATCCCATAACAAAAACAACAGAGCCTGCGATTGTAGCAACACCGCCTGATACGAATATTACTGCAACTGAACCTGCTGCAGAAACAACATCGGACCGCAGCCAGATCAAACAACATATAAAGCAAAAATTAGCATCACCTGATGCGTTGGCGTATACTGAAACGCCTGACCATAGTTTGGAAAACAATGTTGCTTACCAGGGTATTCATCACAAGCAGGCGGTAGCAAAAAAAGAAACAGGTGGTTTTTCTGAAAGTCAATACTTCATGGTGCTGAATGATGATGGAGAGCTCGTTCGTGTATCAAAAAAGATCAGCAATCTGAAATGTGCGGTTGGTAATGCTGATGCAGCCACTGCTCTTCAATCGAAAGATTGTAATGAACAGATCAAAGTATGGCGTGAAAAAATGGCGATGGCTGCTGCTATCTCTGCTTCTGCCGGCGATATTGATCTGAATGCATTAATCAATAGTACCGATCAACAATAAACACTTATCCGTTTCATGTCACGCATTAAGATTACGCTGCCAACACAGTTTTCTTTCACTGCAACTATTCCCGTACGCATCACCGATCTGAATTATGGAAATCATGTAGGCAATGATGCCGTGCTGTCGATCATACACGAAGCAAGAATGCAGTTTCTTATTCATCATGGATGTACGGAACTCAGTTGCGGGGGTGTTGGTTTAATTATGAGTGATGTGGGTATTGAATTTAAGAAAGAGATTTTTTATGGCGATGTGTTATCTGTAAGTGTTGCAGCAACCAATTTTACTTCAATTGGCTTCGATCTTTTCTATCAAGTCATGAATAAGGACAATGTTGTAACGGCAATTGCTAAAACCGGTATGGTTTGTTACGATTACGATAAGAAGAAGATTGCACAGGTGCCTGCTGAGGTGAAAGCGAAGATGGCAAGTGCTGACTAGTGAATTGGCAATAGGCAATAAACAAAAGGCAAATGCAGAATTACTTCTCTGCATAAAACTCTTAATCGCCTTTCTTTCTCTGCGGTAAAAAAATTACTTCATCAATTTAATTTCATTCAACAGCAGTGCAGCATAATTGCTATTAAGCTGCACCAACTCATTATACTTCTGCACAGCATCCGCTTTTTTGTTTTGCTTTACATGGCATAGACCAATATAGTAAACAGTCGTTTCAAACCCGGGTTTTAAAATATTGGCTTTATTGAGATGACTCATCGCTTCTTCGAAGCGATTTAAAGAAAAAAGAGAGAAGCCTAGTTCGGAATGAGAAAGATAGTTCTGCTCTTCAAAGTTCGTTGCTTTTTGCAGGTACGGAACTGCATCATTAAATTTCCCCAGATCATTATAACACCAACCAATGCGATAATGTATTTTCTTTTCGGTGCTGTCTATCGAAAGTGCTTTCAGAAAATCGGCCAATGCTAAAGCCGTATTCTTCTTTGCATCTTTATACAAATCGCCTCTTGCGATGTACACTTTTTCATAATTTGCATTGAGCTTTATCACATGGTTGAAATCTCTGAGCGCTTCCTCTACTTTTCCTAATTTGTATTGCGCAAAGCCCGCTTCATAAATTCCACGAAAATCTGTTGGATCTAATTTTACTGCCTGCTGAAGAATAGGCAATGCTGTTTGGTATTGACCCAACTCATTGTAACACCAGCCCAATTCATAATGTGCAGCAGCTAAGGTTGGCTTTTGTTCAATTGCTTTTTTGAAAAGAGAAATAGCTTCTGTGCATTTCCCATCACGACGAAGTTTGCGGCCAGCCTCATAATTTTCTTCAGCCTTATCTGCCTGTGCAGAAGCAGCCATAAAGCCAACCAGGGAAATGATGAGTATAAAAAGTTTTCTGCACATTGGTTCAATATTCAATCACAATAATAACGGAAGCTGTTGAAACATCATTCAACTGTTCCATATCTTCCAGCTTTCTTCGGCTTGTATCACCAACATATCCCCACCATTCTTAATTGCTGCTCCCCTTTCTTCGGCTAATTGCAGAAAGGCTGTCTTTGCCGGGTTGTAAACAAGATCGTAACAGAGATATCGACTGTTGATGAATTGATACGGTAATGATGGTTTATCATGCACATTCGGTTGCATACCAAGAGGTGTGGTGTTGATAACTATCTGGTATTGCTGCATAACTGTTTCGTTGAGGTCGTCATAGCCTAGCATGTCCGCCGCTTTTTTGCGGGAAACATATTTGTATCCTATTCCCATTTGCTTTAACACCCAAACAACCGCTTTTGCGGCACCACCAGTGCCAAGCACCAATGCCTGCTGATGATGAGGTTTTACAAATGGTTCAAATGATTGACGAAAACCCAGCACATCAGTATTATAACCAGTCAGTTCACCATCTTTTATTTTGATACAATTGCAGGCACCAATTTCTTTTACTGCATCTGAATGATGATGCAGGAAAGGCAAAACTTCTTCTTTGTAAGGAATGGTTACGTTGATGCCTTCCAATCCTTTTACATCTTTCAATAATTGTGGAAACTGGTCGAGGGAAGGAATAGGATACAATTCATAATTACAATTGCTGATCCCTTCCGTTGCAAATTTTTCTGTGAAATATTTTTTTGAAAACGAATGACTCAACGGGTATCCTATCAAACCAAACTGACGCATTACGCTTTCTGTTTATCGAGGAACATATGGAATGTATCGCCACGTAAACCCAAACGCATCGTCTCTAAAGGAATAACTTCTGTTGGTGCAATATTCCCAAGGTTCACATTATGGCCCACCAATTCAATAAAGTAAAGTTGCTGTGCTTTTTGGGGTGCTTCCCAAATGATCTTTTCTTCCGGAATCTGGGTAAGAATTTCCTGCACTAAACCTTCACGTACTTCCCCACTACCACGGTAAATACCTACGTTACCTGCCTCACGTGCTTCGGCAATTACATAAGTTGAACCGGCTTCCAGTTCAGCACGCATCAATTCAATCCATTTATAAGGTGGGATTATATGAGCCGCATCTTTACTACCCACTTCGCTTAACACTGTTCCATGCTTGGTTAATTTTTCAATATAACCGCATTTCTCAGCGTGAGGAATTTCAATAGAACCATCACTTACTTCCATATATGTAACACCATATTCTTTGCAAACACTGATATAATCTTCAAACTGGTTGCGGATCAGGAATGCTTCAAACAACGTTCCTCCGAAATAAACAGGTATATTATAGGATGCGTATACATCAAGTTTAGCACGCAGGTTTGGAGTAACGAATGAAGTACCAAAACCCAGTTTTACAACATCAACATGCGGCTCGGCAATACTCATAAAGTTCTTAGCTTCTTCAACACTTAACCCCTTGTCCATCACCATTGTAATCCCATGGTTACGGGGTTTCATAATACGCTCAGGAATTTGTGTAAGATTAAAATTCATCGACATACTTTTTTTGATCGTCGGCAAAAATAGGGAAGCAGCAGCAACCTGCAATTACCGATTTACTGACAGTCGTCAACTGAAGCCTGTGGCGGTTAAATTGACCGGGAGCGCTTGTAACGGGCTATAATGTCTACAACCTGTGGGTGTTGCATCAGTTTTGGTTGAATTTCGATGAGTTTCTTGATGAGTTTTGGTGCCGTGGCCATAGCATATTCCAGCTGCGTGATTGCCTGCTTTGTTTTTCCCTGTGCAAAAAAGATGGCCGCACGGTAAAAGATAAAAACTGGTTTACTGCCGGTTGCTTCGTACGCAGCAAGGGCGTATTCATCGGCATTATCCAACAGATCGGCTTTGAGCATACATTCAAGAATTGCGCTCCAGCCTTTTACATTTTTGGGCCTTGATTTAATTACGTTGGCATAATGCTCAATAGCAGTTTTATACTCTCCTATTTCAACCAATGCCATGCCCATTGCAAGATTATATTCGGGTTGGGTGCGATGGATGCGTAATGCCTGCTGCAATTGCTTGATTCCGGCTTCATATTGCGCCTCATTTATGTAAGTGCACGCAATTTTATAATAAAGTTTGCTGTCTTCGGGATTCATATGCGAAGCCTTGCGGTAGTGGAACCTTGCTTGCGCATATTGTCCCATACGATCATAACAATAACCAATCGCTTCATGAATTACTTCTTCCGGTCTGCTGAGTTCTAAAACCTTCTCCAGCATCTCAATCGCATCTTTGTATTTCCGCAGGCGGATATATGCATCACCAATATTGCGGTAAGCATAATCGAATTTTTCATCAATGGCTATACAGTACATGTAAGCATCAATGGCCTTCTCATATAATTTCAAGCCTTGGTATGCAGCACCCAGATTAAACCAAGCCAGTTCACTGTAAGGATTATCGTTGATGATATTGAGGTGAAGCTTGATGGATTCTTCATTACGCCCGGTGAAATCTGTCCAGAAACAAATTTTATAGAGTGCCTCTTCATTTGTTGGTTCTTCTTCCAAAATCAGCTTCAGGCAATCAAATACTTTTTCGAATTCTTCGTAATCATCATACACATCCGCCAACTCAAACAACAATTCCAGCCGTTCTTCGCCAGAGAATAAAAGCAAACCTTCCTCCAGCAATTCCACAGCTTTCTCCTGCTGATCAAGCGCCAGGTAAGCATCCGTACGAAGAATAAACAAATTGATATCGTTATGGTCCAGAAGTTCGGCCTGCTCCAATACCTCAAGAGCAGCTTTGTACTGGCGTGTTGCCAGCAACAGGTCGGCTTTTTTCACCAGTAAAACGGAAGAGTATGGATAGATTTCGATGCCTAATTCGGCCGCCTGCAATGCCTGGGGGTAATCCTCCTTATCATCAAAATGGTCGATTAATTTTTCAAAGCTTTCTTCCTCAAGGAAGGAATGCGAACGCCCGTTCTTCAGGTTCTCAAAAACTCGCAGCAATTCCTTGATCTCTTCTTTGTCGTTTCTGGAGGGGTTTTGTTTCATGTAGTTGCGGGTGGGTTACTGTAATTTACCTTCTATTTCAGAAAATTTATGCCAGTCATGTAACATTTAGTTATCAACACACGTTAATATAATTGTAATTTTGTGATAAGTGGCTTGACAGTTCCCTTTAATAATCTTTAAATTTGTAAGCAAATGACAACCAAAACAACATATCGCCAAAACTTTCTGCGGAACAGTTTATTGATTATGACCTGTTTTGCTGCATTTTATTCTGCTTCTTCTGCCACCTTTTATAGCGGTGGTGGTAAGAAAAAAGATGCTAAGTCAACGCTTACCTCACTCAATCTGAAAAACAATCCGCTGAGCCTTCAAAACGGTTTCCGTTTTAAGAGCGGCTTTAATTTCTCAACTACCAATAACAGTCACCTTACAATGAGAGGCAACAGTATAACCTTTCAAAAGGGGAACAACTTGTATGTGCTGCCGGTAAAACAGAAAGTGGTTTTCAGCAAGTTTAAAACTCCACAAAAGGAAATAAAATAAATTAAAAACCCCGATTCATCATCGGGGTTTTCTTTTGGTATTTATTTTTTAATTCTTGCGAATATTCTTGATCTCGTTGTAAGTCATTTCACGGTAACCGGCTTTAGGTGTGTCGAACATTGCAGCTGGCACAGGATCAAAACTCACTTTATCCGCAATACAGGTTACTTTCATTTTACCTAACTCCGATTCATATTCCAAAGGGAAACCAGGCAAGTTTTTAAACTGGGCTCCATAATCTTTATTCTGGAATACCAGATCAGTTGTATAGTAAACCCTGAAAGTGCTTCCATCTTTCAACTTGGCGATGGCGAGTTTACAGTTGTAACCAAGGATCTTTTTTGTTTCAGGCAGGTACTCAAACTGGATGCCTGCATATTTCACGTTTCGATCTTCGTAATCATCTTTGGTCATACGGATCAGTATCTTCTGCTCGCCATATTCATTCATAACAACCGCATTGCCTTGCTTTGAATCATGCAACGTAATTGTTTTACCAAGAATGCTCGCTAACTCGGTACGTGTGTTTACTCCTTTAAAATAGAGTTTCTGTGTGGCACCATCTAACAAATCGGCTGCCTTGGTTTCGTTATTGCCTGTATTTACAACAATATTATAGGTTACAGTTCCCTCACCATACACTTGCTGGGCACGTAAAGCAATGAATGGAGCAATCAACATCGAAACTAAAGCCGCTCTAAGTAAATTCTTCATTTTTATGTAATTCGATACAGGTTAAAGATATAAAAATAGTGTACCAAGTTGCATTATGATCAAAACAAAAAACCCCGACACTTGCGGTCGGGGTTGTATAGTTTTTGTTAAGATTATTTTTTGCCACCAGCTTTCTTCTGCATCTCCTGCATTTTCTGGTTGCTCTGCTGCACTTGCTCCAATCGTTCCTGCCATTTCGATTTAGTGACAGGTTTCTTTTTATTCTCCTGCATTTTTGCATGGATCTTTTCATCGCTGATGATAAACTTCTGTATCACAAACTGCAATCCAAGTGTTACGATATTGGAAACCGTATAATACCAGGTTAATGCTGAAGGCAGACTGTTAAAGATGAACAACAACATGATAGGGAAGAAATATATCATGTATTTCATTACAGGGTTATCCTGTGTTGGGGTCATCTGCATGTTATAAGCAGAGATGAGGAAGCTGGTTAACGTAGCTGTAATGGTAAATAAACTTACATGATCGCCATAAAAAGGAATACTGAATGGAAGTGTGGCAATTGAATCGTAAGATGAAAGATCTTTCGCCCACAGAAAGCTTTCGCCACGTAAGCCAATATTTGCATTAAAGAAACTGTACAATGCAAAGAAGATCGGAATTTGTAAAACTGCAGGAATACATCCGCCCAAAGGATTTACACCAGCCTGGCGGAATAGCTTCATTTGCTCCATGCTCATCGCTTGCTGATCGCTGCCATGCTTCTTTTTCAATTCGTCAATCTCAGGACGTAATACTTTCATTTTTGCACCACTCAAATAACTTGAATAAGTAAGTGGAGAAATGATGAGACGAATGAAGAATGTAAGCAACAAAATTACAATACCCATGCTGCCGATATTCCTGTTGAAGAAATCGAACACGGGCATCACCACAAAACGGTTAATATATTTTACAAACGCAAAAATGCCATAGCCAAGCTGTACATGACTTTCAAGTTTATTACCAATAGCTTTTAACGTATGATAATCGTTAGGACCGTAATACAACTGCATGGGAACCGTTGCAGCTGATGCGCCAGCAAGATTGAAACGCAGGATTGACTTTACATCCATCACCTTTTGCAATGAATCATCTTTTTGTTCAGGCACCGCCCATGTTGATTCGCCATAAGCAAACGCTGAACCGGCGATAATGGAAGTGTTGAAGAACTGTTGCTTTACACCGATCCATTTTGTTTTATCGCCAAACTTTTTGGTATCACCTGCTCCCGCTGCTTCAAAATCGTAATCGCCTTCTTCGTTAAAACCAATATTGCTTTGTCCCTTCTCATACTTAAGATCTTTTTCCTGCTGCTTGGCTGTAATATCCCAGTTAAGATTAAGAATGCCCTGTGTAAGTAATTTATCAGCTCCTGCTAATTTTACATTCCAATCGATCAGGTAACTATTATTCTTAATGGTGTAAACGTGTTCAATTGATTTACCAGCCGAATCTGCAACACGAAACGTAATGGTTTGTCCATCGCCAGTTTTTGTAATACCTGTATTGGTAAAATTCAATTGAGACGTAAGGGCTGCTTTATTGTCAGCGGTATTCACAGAATAAATGAGTTGATGAGCATCGCCGCCCAACACCACCTGTTTACCATCGTAACGTTTGAATTTTTTTAATTCAACTGCTTTAGGATAGCCACCTTTGTTGGTAAAGCTTACCTTCATTAGTTCATTTTCAACAACAGTCATTTGCTCAGAGAGTGCCGGTTGAAATTCGCCTGCTGCCTGGGTAGACGTTAATGAATCTTGCGCAAGTGCTTGCTGCCTAACTACAGCAGTATCAACTAATTTTCTTTTTGCAGTTTCAATTTTGGCTAAGGAGTCAGCAGCTCTTTGCTTTTCGGCCTGGAGGGCACTTTGCTGGCGGTTGGTAAAAAAGATATAACCAAACAACAGCACCATCATTGCAGCAAAACCAATAATCGTATTCCGGTCAAAATTCATCTGAGTATTTATTTTGGAGCGGCAAAGGTAGGTATTTGGGGGCAAGTGCGAAGGAAGAAGTACGAGGTACGAACGCTTAGCTCCCGCTTACAACTCACTCTTCTCTTTCTTTACCATTTCTTTTACAATAACTAATTTTACCTGCCGTTCTATTTTAGCTTTAACCACGTTGCTGTTCCCGCTTTAACCAACCAAACTTTTAAATCATTTTATTATGAGTCAACAGGCTACGCCCATGTATGCCGGGGAAGCATATGTGCCCACCCAAACCGATGAATTGCTTTGGTGGTTAGCCACCGCAGAAAAAGAATTGATAAAAGATTGTGTGGTGGACCGTAACCGCTACCGGATAGTTGGTATGAGCGTGCTCGCCACCTGGATATTTGCCACACTCGCCTGGACATATTTCTTCTCCACCGTGATCGATAATGTATTTCTGTATGTGGGAAGTGGTGTGTTTATGGGCTTTGTCATATTAAGTATCGACCGGGCACTCATCAAAGGCATTAATCAATTCAACAAAAGAAAAATCACTCCGCTCCTGTTCCGTGGACTGCTGGCATTAACCATTGGCACGTTCATGGCGCAACCTGCTATTCTTTATATGTTCGATAAAGAAATAAAAATGCAGGTATCACTTGACAATGAAAAACGAAAACTCACCAAGCGAACAGAACTTGATCTCCTATACAAGAACCGTAAAGATGAATTGCTGAAAGAAAAAATTTCTTTGCAAAAAGACCTCAGCACAAAATATGCGGCTGTAAACACAGCACGTGAAAAATTTATTGCTGAAACCGACGGTAGCGGCGGAAGTGGCAAAGTGGGTATACAGGATATTGCCATTGCCAAGCGCAACGAATACCAGAAGCTTGATGAAGAATACAAAGCATTGCAAACTCAGCAGCAACAACGTATTGATGCCATTGATGAAGAGTTAAATGGCATGGAAACAACGATCAAAAAACAGGAAGCAGATTTTTTAAATTATCTCAACACCGGTTTTTTAACCCGTATTGAAGCAATGAATAATTTGCTGAAAGAAAATGATGCATTGCAGTTTCGCTATTATCTTATTCTCATCATCCTGATGTTGATCGAACTCATGCCGGTTATTGCAAAAACATTATTGCCAGTTGGCGTGTACGATGAAAAAGTAAAACAACGTGAAGCATTGGAAAAACAAATGGTAGAAGAAAGTGTAGATTATGAACGTGAAATGAAACGGTTGTACAATAAACTATCGATGCAGCAGGATACAGAAACGATGGAAGAATTTTTTCGCATGCAGAAAGATGAACAAAAGTCGAAACTAAGTCACTTTGGTAAAGACTGGAAACGCAACGATGAAAATGTACAGGGCTTCTGGGAAAAAATAAAACAACAAATGATTGGAAGGCCGGAGAACTAGCCTTTAGCAGATAGTCATTAGTGATAAGTAAAAAGGTGAAGAGTCTTACTCTTCACCTTTTATTTTTCGATTTCAATTTGCGATTTATTGTTAGATCATCTCACTTTCAAGCAGGGGGTTCTTTACCGACTGTTGCTTTTCTGAATAGTCTTTCGCAGCTTTAATAAAATGCACGAACAAAGGTGCGGGACTTTCAACTGTACTTTTTAGTTCAGGATGATATTGCACACCAATGAAGAATGGATGCTTTGGGTTTTCCATGATCTCTACCAATCCTGTTTCAGGATTTTTTCCGCTTGGTATCATGCCTGCCTGTTCAAATGCATCAAGATACTTATTGTTGAACTCGTAACGGTGACGGTGGCGTTCGTTAATATTCAAACTTCCGTAGATCTTTTCTGCCAATGAACCTGCTTTAATTTCGCATGGATAAGTGCCTAAGCGCATGGTGCCACCTTTGCTGGTGATCTTCTTTTGTTCTTCCATCATGTCAATAACCGGATCAGGTGTATCAGCATTCATTTCAAATGAATGGGCATCTTTTAAATTCAAAACATTTCTAGCAAATTCAACACAGGCCATTTGCATACCCAAACAGATACCAAAGAATGGCAACCCGTTTTCACGTGCATATTTAATAGCTGTTATCTTTCCTTCAATACCACGGTTACCAAAACCAGGAGCTACCAATAATCCATCCAGCCCGCTTAATTTTTCTGCTACATTCTGATCAGTAATAAACTCACTGTGCACATTCACTACATTCACTTTACATTCATTCATTGCACCTGCATGAATAAAGCTTTCGAGAATGGATTTATAAGCATCCTGCAGTTCAATATATTTACCAATCAAACCAATATTTACCTGGCCTTTCGGATATTTTAATTTATCAATAAACTTTTTCCAATTTTCTAAATCAGGTTCAGGAAAAATAGTTACGCTCAATTTCTTCAAACAAATAACATCCAGTTTTTCTTTCAACATAAACAACGGCACTTCATAAATAGTAGATGCATCGCTTGCTTCAATCACCGCTTCAGGTTTTACGTTGCAGAACAACGCAATTTTGCGACGAATTTCTGTACTTAAAGGCCTTTCGGTGCGACAAACAATGATATCGGGATGTACACCTTCCTGGCTCAGCATACGCACACTATGCTGGGTTGGTTTTGTTTTTAATTCTTTTGCTGCTTTCAAATATGGAATCAATGTGAGATGAAGAACCAGGCAATCTTCTTCCGGTAATTCCCATTGAATCTGGCGAACAGCTTCAACAAACGGAAGCGATTCAATATCACCCACGGTTCCACCTATTTCGGTAATGACAATATCATAACGACCATCTTTACCCAACAGCAACATGCGGCGTTTAATTTCATCGGTAATATGTGGTACAACCTGTACTGTTTTACCGAGATAAGCACCTTCTCTTTCTTTATTAATAACTGTTTGATAAATTCTTCCGGTAGTAACGTTATTCGCTTGTGTTGTATGAATGTTGAGGAAGCGTTCGTAGTGCCCCAGATCAAGATCTGTTTCGGCACCATCTTCCGTTACGAAACATTCACCATGTTCGTAAGGATTGAGCGTACCGGGATCAACGTTGATATAAGGGTCGAATTTCTGAATGGTTACTTTAAAACCACGGGCTTGTAACAATTTGGCCAACGATGCGGCAATAATTCCTTTACCCAATGAAGATGTAACGCCACCGGTTACAAAAATGTACTTGGCCATAAAAAAAGATTTTCAAGTTTACAGACCTGCCTTAATGTAAAATGGAAATAAATAACTAGTGGAGGTCATGCAAACCTACGATGATTTTTTTGATTGAAAAAAATCAGTTGCCAAGCTGTGGAAAATAAGAGGAAATACAGATTTGGATTTATTTCCCGATACTATCGTAACTCGTTTTTATGCCTTTTATAAGTGATGAGCTGAAGCCGCTGTGTTCCATTTCATTGAGGCCGGCAATGGTGCACCCACGTGGTGTAGTTACTTTATCGATCTCAGCCTCGGGATGCGATCCTTTCTGGATCAACAACTCCGCAGCACCATTTACTGTTTGAGCTGCAATAAGTGTGGCCGTTTTTGCATCGAAACCAATTTCAATACCACCCTGTATGCTGGCACGGATATAACGTAACGCATATGCGATGCCACATGCACCAAGAACAGTTGCTGCATCCATCAGTTTTTCATCGATCAATGCTACCCGACCGAGTTGTGAAAAAAGATCATGCACATAATCAAGTTGATCCTGAACTGTATTTATGGAACTAATGCAGGTCATGCTTTCCTGGATAGCAATAGCCGTGTTAGGCATTGCACGAATTACAGGCATATTTGTTCCTACCCACTCCTGCATGTCTTTAATACCAACACCTGTAATTACACTTACCAATACATGCCTTGCTGCATTCAACTCTTCTTTCATATCGAGCAACACATCTTTTATCTGGAAAGGTTTCACCGCCAGTACAACGAGATCAGCATAACGTGCAGCTTCTTTATTGTCGCTTGTTACCAATACGCCTTTGCTTTCAATATCGGTGAGTGTTTTAATATTACGCTTTGTAATAATGATATGGCTGGGCAAACAAAATCCGCTTTTGATCAACCCTTCAGCAATGGCAACGCCCAGGTTTCCGCCACCAATAATGGCAATCTTCTTATTCATAACTATGTTTTTTATAAATGAAATGCCACAGCGATTTTTCACTGTGGCATGCATTTGTTACGATGCTAAAATTAAATCTATTATTCGAACGCAACAATTTTCATTTCTAAAGATCACAATGCAGTTAACGCATGTTCGCTTTCATGACCTGCTAACAAATTTTCAATTGCAGTATCATATTTTTCCTTCCAGCTTAACACTGTTCCCCACTCCATGCCATCAACTTCAATACTTCCGTTGGTAACAACGCCTAACTCAGCAAATGGATGGGCACCCAATACTTTCTTAAATGCAGTCACTTGTTCTTCCTTCACCGTAACAACAACACGACTTTGTCCTTCGCCAAACCAATAGGCATCTTTACGGATATTACTGTCGGATGCTACTACATCAAAACCAAGATTATTATTGAACGATGCTTCGAGTAATGTTGTAAACAAACCACCTTCACTTACATCATGGGCAGATACAATTACTTTTTCTTTGATGAGGGAAGCAATTGTTTGCTGCAATGCAAATTCTTCTTCAAGATCGAAGTGTGGTGCAGGGCTAAATTCAACTGAATGCAATTTGTGCAGGTATTCACTTGAACCAAGATCATCAGTTGATTTTCCAACGATAAAGATCACATCACCCTCTGTTTTAAAATCAAGCGTCATCTTATCGTTGATGTTTTCCAGCAAACCTACCATACCAATGGTTGGTGTTGGATAAACTGCACCATCCGGGCTTTGATTATAAAAACTTACGTTACCGCCGGTAACAGGTGTATCAAACTTTTTGCAAGCTTCGCCCATGCCTTTAATAGCATGCACAAATTGATAATACACTTGCGGATCGTAAGGATTACCAAAGTTCAAACAGTTGGTAATACCTAATGGTAAACCACCACTGCAAACAATGTTACGTGCCGCTTCACTTACTGCTATCATTGCTCCTTTGTAAGGATCAGCAAAAACATATTTACTATTACAATCAGTTGTTACAGCTAAACCCTTTGTTGTTCCTTTAACGTGAACAACAGCTGCATCAGTTGGTGCATTGGTGCTGCTGTTACCAGTGCCAACCATGCTATCGTACTGATGATAAACTGTACGTTTGTTTGCAATATTTGGTATTTGAATAATCTGTTCAGCAACTGCTTTCAAATCATCGGGCACTTCAATGCTGTTGGCATCAAATGCTTTAATTTTTGAGAAATATGCAGGCTCAGCATAATCTCTTGTGTATTGTGGTGCACCGCCGCCTAATACTAATTCATAAGCTGGTAATTCAGCTTCAAGTTCTCCATTCATGTAGAACTTCAGCAAACCATCTGTTGTTACTTCGCCTATTTTTGAACAAGGAAGATCCCATTTTTCAAATACATCTAACACCGCCTGTTCTTTTCCTTTCTCCACAACCATTAACATGCGTTCCTGGCTTTCGCTCAGCAACAGTTCCCATGTCTTCATGTTTTGCTGGCGGGTAGGAACTTTATCTAAATCAATGCGCATTCCCACTTCGCCTTTTGCACTCATTTCAGCAGTTGAGCAAATGATGCCTGCTGCACCCATATCCTGCATACCCACCACAGCACCTGTTTGAATTACTTCCAAACAGGCTTCTAATAATTTCTTTTCCTGGAATGGATCGCCCACTTGAACTGCTGGTAATTCTTCAGCACTTTCAGCAGTAATATCGGCACTGGCAAAACTTGCTCCGCCAATACCATCTTTACCTGTTGCACTTCCTACAAAGAAAACGGGATTGCCTTCGCCAAGTGCTGTTGCAGAAACAGTTTCACCTGCTTTTACAATACCCACACTCATTGCGTTGACCAATGGATTAGTATGATAACATTCTTCAAAATATATTTCGCCACCAACAGTGGGTACACCAAAGCAGTTACCGTAATGACCGATACCATGTACGATACCACCTAACAAGTGTTGAGTCTTCGCTTCTTTCAGATTACCAAAGCGGAGTGAATTCAGTGCAGCAATTGGTCGAGCGCCCATGGTGAAAATATCACGATGAATACCACCCACACCTGTTGCAGCACCTTGAAATGGCTCAATAGCAGAAGGGTGATTATGACTTTCAATTTTAAATACAACACCAAGATTATCGCCAATATCCATCAAGCCAGCATTCTCTTCACCAGCTTTTACTAACATACGTCCGCCTTCACGGGGCAATGTTTTTAACCACTTGATCGAGTTCTTGTAACTACAGTGTTCACTCCACATACCACTAAAGGCACAGAGTTCATTGAAGTTGGGCGTGCGGCCAAGTTTCTGCTTAATTAATTCAAATTCTTCTTCGGTCAAGCGAAGCTGCTGTGCGGTTTTTGCTGTTATTTCCATGATGTGTAAGAAAGCGCAAAAGTACAAATGCAGGGGCAATGGTTTGACTGTATGAAAAGAAATATTTTAATTTGCCCCCAATCACATGACATATTTACTGTTTGCTCTATACCTTATTTTGTTCAGCTGGTTAATTACCAGGGTGAAATTTATTCAACATTCGGGGTTACCTAATTACTGGCTTATTGGATTATTTGTGCTGAAAGTTGCCGCAGGTGTTGCCTATGGTTGGTTTTATACTACCATTCCAAATTATGAACAATCGGCGGACACATGGAAGTTCTTTTTCGATTCAGAAAGCGATACTGCACTTTTATTTCATGACCCGGTGCGTTATTTCACAAGCATCATTGATAATCCTTACGACAGGGATTACCGTCATTTATTTTCCAGCGTAAATTCTTACTGGAATGATCTGAAGCATAATTATATGGTGAAGATTGTTTCTGTGTTTAATGTATTCACCGGCTCGAGATATTATGTGAATGTGATTTTTTATTCCTTCCTTACTTTCTTTGGACCCATCGCATTTATACGTGTGATGAATGATGTGTTTCCAAACCGCAAACTCTTGATCACCTGTGGTACTTTTCTGTTGCCTTCTTTTTTATTCTGGTCTTCAGGTATTCATAAAGACGGACTCATTTTTACTTATATATCATTGATCACCTTTGTTGTTTATTTCGGTTTGAAAAAGAATAAACTCGGCATTAAAGAATTATCACTTGTTGCGTTATTATTACTGTTGATCTTCCCGGTTCGTAATCATGTCGTACTTGCTTGTATTCCGGGTTTATTTGCCTGGTGGCTTGCAGAAAGATATTTCAAACGCAAGTGGATCGCTTTTTTACTGGTGACGATTATTGGCACCACTGCTTTCTTTTCAGCGAAATATGTTCATCCAAAACTCGATCTGCCTATTTCAATTGTTCTACGTAACAAAGATTTTAAAGGTTTGGGGGGCAATTCATTTTTACCACAACGAAAATTGGAGCCCACATTTACCAGCTTTTTACAGAATGCACCGCAGGCATTAAACCATACTTTGGTGAGGCCTTATGTTACAGAATTTTTATCGCCTCTCTATCTTGCCAGTGCACTGGAAATATTACTTATCTGGATACTTGTATCTATATGGTTTTTTCGTTATACAGATAATCCCTACCGGCATTCGGTGGTTCAATTCCTCTTTCTTGTGTCGATGGTATTATTGCTGCTAACGGGCTATATCGTTCCGCAGTTAGGCGCTATTGTTCGATACAGGGCTATATTCTTCCCTTTTTTACTCGTACCCATTATTGCAACCATCGCATGGAAAGCTAACAAATTATAATAAATTAGATGTGACACTTTTCCACACTAACAAACGTTTCAATTAGTAATTTCGCTGAAATTTTTTAGATTAAAAACATTTTCAGTTGTAAATTAGCACCGCAATTAGCAATATTTATTGTTTTTTCAAACTAAATCAAAGCGGTAAAACATGTCAGCGTCAAAACTTGAGTACATCTGGCTCGATGGTTACAAACCCACACAAAGCCTTCGCAGCAAAACGAAAATTGAAAAAGACTTCAGCGGTAAATTAGAAGATTGCCCAATGTGGAGTTTCGATGGTTCTTCTACAGAACAAGCCCTTGGCGGTTCTTCAGATTGTTTGTTGAAACCTGTATACATTATCACAGATCCTCAACGCAAAAACGGATATCTCGTTATGTGCGAAGTGTTGAATGCTGATGGCACTGCTCATGAATCAAACGGTCGTGCTCACATTGAAGATGATGACAATGACTTCTGGTTTGGTTTCGAACAGGAATATTTCCTTTACAATCCTGAAACAAACAGGCCACTTGGTTTCCCTGTCGGTGGCTACCCTGCTCCTCAAGGTCCTTACTACTGCTCAGTAGGTGCTAACAACGCTTACGGTCGTGATATCATTGAAGAACATTTAGATGTTTGCTTAGAAGCAGGTTTAAATGTTGAAGGTATCAATGCCGAAGTAGCAGCTGGCCAATGGGAATTCCAGATCTTCGCTAAAGGAGCTAAAGAAGCTGGCGATCAAATTTGGTTGGGTCGTTACCTCCTCGAAAGAATTGGTGAGAAATATGGTGTAGCAATCAACTGGCATTGTAAGCCTCTTGGTTCGTTAGATTGGAACGGTAGCGGTATGCATGCCAACTTCTCTAATACATTATTGCGCACTGCAGGAAGCAAAGACATCTTCGATAAAGTTTGTGAAGCTTTCCGTCCTGTAGTTAAAGAACATATTGAAGTTTACGGTGCCGATAACCACCTGCGTTTAACTGGTAAACACGAAACTGCAAGCATCCATGATTTCAGTTATGGTGTTTCTGATCGTGGTGCTTCTATCCGTATCCCGGTTGTAGTTCCTAAATGGGGTTGGAAAGGTTACTTAGAAGATCGTCGTCCAAATTCAGCGGCTGATCCTTATAAAGTAGCTGCTCGTATTATTAAAACAGTGAAATCTGTAAAAGCATAATCACTGATAGTATATTCTGAATTATCCCCCTTGTAAAAAAGGGGGATTTTTTTTCTCCATTACTTCCTTTAAAAAACTGAAATTCGCAACGCAAACAAATTGTATTATTTCAACCGATTGTCGCCATTGTACTGATCAACTAATCAAATACACTTTATGTCATTACGTTTACAGGCCATTAAAAATTTATCGAACCAGGAAAATATTGAAGTTGGTTCACCTGCAAAGATCACTGCCATTTTTTGCCAGAATGTGTTCACCATTAAAACTGCACGTGAATATTTAAGTGATGAAGCATACAAAAGTCTTATGTCTTCAATTAAAGGCAATAAAAAGATCGATCGTGTGAATGCCAACCAAATTGCAGCAGGTATTCGCCAGTGGGCCGAAAGCAAAGGTGTTACACACTATACACACTGGTTTCAACCATTAACAGGATCAACAGCCGAAAAACATGATTCGTTCTTTACATTGAAAGGCGATGGCACAGCCATTGAAGAATTTGACGGTGGCGCACTTATTCAACAAGAACCCGATGCATCATCATTCCCTAGTGGTGGTATACGTGCCACTTTTGAAGCACGTGGTTACACGGCTTGGGATCCTTCCTCTCCAGCTTTTATCATGGAGATTGGAAATGGTAAAACCTTGTGCATTCCTACACTTTTTGTTTCTTACACGGGTGAGCTACTTGATTATAAGGGGCCAGTTTTAAAAGCATTGGAAGCAGTAAGTAAAGCAGCAGTTGACGTTTGCTATTATTTCGATAAAAATATTACCAAGGTTACACCAACACTTGGATGGGAGCAGGAATATTTTGTTGTGGATGAAGCATTGTTCAATGCACGTCCAGATCTGTTGTTGAGTGGACGCACAGTATTTGGTCATTCATCAGCAAAAGGTCAGCAGTTAGAAGATCATTATTTCGGTTCTATTCCTGAACGTGTGTATGCGTTCATGCGTGATTTCGAAAATGAATCTTACAAACTTGGTATTCCGTTACGCACCCGTCATAACGAAGTAGCACCGGGGCAATTTGAGTGTGCTCCAATCTTCGAAGAGGTAGCTGTTGCTATTGATCATAATTCGTTACTGATGGATGTAATGGATCGTGTTGCACGCCGACATAAATTAAGAGTGTTGTTACACGAAAAACCATTTGCCGGTGTTAACGGAAGTGGTAAACATAATAACTGGAGTTTAAGTACCGATACAGGCGTAAACTTATTGGCGCCGGGTAAAACACCAAAAACAAATTTGATGTTTCTTACCTTCTTTATCAATGTTGTTCGTGCGGTTGATCAGTACGCTGATATATTGCGTGCTTGTGTAGCTGGTGCTGGTAACGATCATCGTTTAGGTGCAAACGAAGCACCACCTGCCATCATTTCCGTGTTTGTTGGTAAATATCTAACTGAAGTGTTAGATGCAGTAGAGAAAAGAGTAACCACAAAGTTTGATGAACAGGATGAAGCTATTTTGAAACTTGATCTGCATAAAAGTATACCGGAGTTGATGCTTGATAATACAGATCGTAACCGTACATCGCCTTTTGCTTTCACTGGAAATAAGTTCGAGTTCCGTGCAGTTGGATCAAGCGCAAACTGCTCAAATGCAATGACGGTGTTGAACAGCATTATGGCACAAACACTCACTGATTTTAAAGAAGAGGTTGATGCATTGATAGAGAAAGGTGAGAAAAAAGAAATTGCTATCATGCACGTGTTACAGCGCTATGTAAGCGAAAGCAAGAAAGTATTGTTTGAAGGTGATGGTTATAGTGAAGCATGGGAAAAAGAAGCAGCAAAACGTGGATTACCGAATGTGAAGACAACGCCATATGCATTAGATGCAATGGTGACTAAAAAAGCGAAAGAGCTATTTGAGAACACTGGTGTTTACACGCATGCAGAACTGGAAGCCCGTCATGAAATTGATTTAGAAAAATATATTAAGCAGGTGCAGATCGAAGGACGTGTAATGGGTGAATTATGTACCAGCCATGTCTTACCTGCAGCTATTAAGTACCAGAATGTGCTCATCAATAATATTAAAGGATTAAAAGAAATTGGTATCGGTAAAGATGCTTATGCTAATCAATTGCAGATATTAGAAAAAATATCATTGCACATCAACAAATGCAGCGATCTGGTGGAGCAAATGATTGAAGCACGCAAGAAAGCAAATGTGATTGAAGATACAAGAGCCAAAGCCATTGCTTATTGCGATGATGTAAAAGGCAAATTTTTTGATGAAATACGCTACCATGTCGATAAGCTGGAATTGCTAGTGGATGATGCAAGTTGGTATTTGCCCAAGTATAGAGAGTTATTGTTCTTACGTTAAGCAATCTACGGTGTCAATTATAAAAGGGCCTGCAAATTATTGCAGGCCCTTTTTTTGTTGCCCAGATAATAAGAATGCTTAGGATTTCTGGATTTTTTAGTTAGATTTAAACTGCATGAAAAATAAGAAGGTAGGTCAACCAAATCCAAAGAAAGGGCAAACAACAGCCCAACGCATTCCTTTCCCCTTTTTATGGCTTGCGCTCGTTTCTTTTTTTCTATATATACCATCGCTTAATCATGGATATACAGAATTGGATGACAGGATTTTTATAATTGACAATGCAGCCTATAACGAAGATGCTTCTAATTTGGTAACTTCTTTTCACAGAGGTGTCTTTAGCGATTCGTCAGATACCTATTACCGACCTCTGTTACTAAACTCATTTATTTTAAATTATAAGTTAAGCGAAACGGAAGCAAGAGGGTACCATGTTGTAAATATTCTTCTCCATGTAATAGCTGTGCTATTACTGTTTGTGCTAATGCGGGCGCTCATCAGGAAAGAGCTAATTGCTTTCATGCTTACATTGCTGTTTGCAGTTCATCCAGTATTAACCCAAGCAGTGTCATGGATACCGGGAAGGAACGATACCATGCTGGCAGTTTTTTGCTTTTCATTCATGCTAACTGCCCTTAATTATTTAGAAAAAAAGAAATTACAGTTTTTGTTTCTTCAGTTTGTTTTTCTGCTGGCTGCTTTCTTTACCAAGGAGACTGCAATGTTTATACCTCCTGCGTATTTTGTTTTGTTGTTAACCGCTACAACTTACCGGCTTCGTGAACGCACAGCGGTTCTGCTTTTTGGAACATGGTTTTTTGCCTTCATCGTTTGGTTTATTGCAAGATCTTCTGCAACTATTGAAAGTTCCTCAATCCAGGCCAATCAAATTTTTACAAACCTGTTTAACCGGGCACCTGTTTTGCTTCAGTATTTTGGGAAAACAATACTTCCCTTCAACCTGAGTGTATTTCCAATGATGAAGGAAACGAGTTATGTATTTGGGATAGTTGCATTATTAGTCATAGCCGTCTTGCTCTATTATTCGAAGGAACGTAATAACAAAGTCGTTATTGGAGGATTTGCATGGTTTGTGATTTTGCTGATGCCGGTGTTGCTGTTGCCTGGAGCTATAAATGAACAGGATTTTGAACAACGTTTATATTTGCCGATGTTGGGCATATTGCTTGTCTTATCACAAAGTGTTTTATTTAAAAATCTGAAAACCTCAAAAGTTTTCATTGCGGTTGGATTAGTTGCAATCATATTCACCGGCATCAATATTAATCAACAACAAAAGTTTAAAGATCCTGCAACATTTTGGACTGCAGCTATGCAAACAACTCCAAATTCAGCCTATGCAAACATGATGCTTGGAGCTAGAATCATTACAACAGATCGTGCTGAAGGGGAAGCGTTGCTGAACAAGGCCTATAAGCTGGACCCAAATCAAAAGTATATCAACTATCATATTGCCAAAATATACATCGACAAAGATTCAGTGTATCAAGCTGAAAACTATTTGCTTAAAGAAATCAGGATATCGGGGTACTATGAAGCCTATTTTCATCTTTCCCGAATTGCTTTTGAGAAAAAACAATTTGAGCAAAGCGTGAGGTATATGGAGACTTATTTAACGTATGATCCATTAAATCAACAAGCCGTCAACAATTATCTTTTGTTGCTCTTTCAACTTGGGGATTTATCAAAAGCTCGAGCTTTCATTAAGAAAAAGCAAATAGAAGGCGTTGTTATTCCCCGGGAGTTTATTAATAAAGCAAATGGATTATAATTTTCTGCTAGAGGAAGATATTCTGCCATAATAAAAAGTCCCACTTTACAGCGGGACTTTTTATTTATTTCATCTGGAATGTTTCCAAAAACTTAGTTGTAAAATTTCCTTTTCGGAAGTTCTCATCTTTCATGAGTTGCTGGTGAAAAGGAATCGTTGTCTTCACTCCTTCTATCACATACTCACTTAAAGCTCGACTCATTGTATTAATGGCTTCCTCACGTGTACGGGCAACCGCAATAATTTTTGCGATCATTGAATCGTAATATGGAGGAATTACATAGCCTGCATACACATGTGAATCGATACGGATTCCATGCCCGCCGGGCTGATGCAAGGTAGTGATCTTACCGGGTGATGGACGAAAATCATTATACGGATCTTCGGCATTAATGCGGCACTCAATAGCGTGCATCTGTGGTTCATAGTTTTCACCACTGATCTTTTCACCTTGTGCGATCAGTATCTGTTCTTTGATCAAATCGAAGTTGGTTACTTCTTCTGTTACGCAATGTTCTACCTGGATACGAGTATTCATTTCCATGAAATAGAAGTTGCGATGTTTATCAACAAGGAACTCAATGGTACCTACACTTTCATAACCAATGGCACCAGCAGCTTTACAAGCGGCTTCGCCCATAGCTTTTCGAAGTTCAGGAGTCATAAATGGTGAAGGAGATTCTTCCACCAACTTCTGATGACGACGTTGAATAGAACAATCACGTTCACTTAAATGACAAACCGTTCCGTAACGGTCACCTGCAACCTGTATTTCGATATGGCGTGGCTCTTCTACAAATTTTTCCATGTAGATGCCATCATTCTTGAACGAAGCGCCAGCTTCATTCTTTGCCATATCATAGTTACGCTCCAGTTCTTCTTCGGCCCACACAACACGCATCCCTTTACCACCACCACCGGCAGTAGCTTTTAATATAACAGGATAACCGATTTCTTTCGCTAAACCTTTTGCTTCATCAACACTTGACAACAAACCTTCACCACCCGGAACCACAGGAACACCTGCTTTGATCATGGTTTCTTTTGCCGTGATCTTATCCCCCATTGAACGGATCTGATCGGGAGTAGGGCCAATAAACTTGATTCCGTTTTGTCCGCATATCTCTGCAAACTTTGCATTCTCTGCTAAAAATCCATAACCTGGATGAATAGCATCTGCATTGGTAATCTCTGCCGCTGCAATAATATTTGGAACGTTGAGGTACGATTCCGCTCCGGCAGGTTTTCCAATACAAACAGCTTCATCAGCAAACTTTACGTGAATGCTTTCACGATCGGCCGTTGAATAAACAGCTACCGTTTTAATGCCCATTTCACGACAAGTGCGAATAATACGAAGAGCAATCTCACCACGATTGGCAATTAATATCTTTTTAAACATGAGTTTAATTTGAAGATTTGAGAATTAGCTAATGTGAAAATGATGTACAACAAGAAAATTGAAAATGAGTTTACATTTTCAAATTTCAAATTGATTAATTGTCAAATTAACTAGGATCTACCAGGAACAGAGGTTGATCGTATTCAACAGGTGATTGGTCTTCAACCAACACTTTCACGATCTTACCTTTTACTTCGCTTTCAATTTCATTGAAGAGTTTCATGGCTTCGATAATGCACACCACTTTTCCGGGAGTAACTTCTGTGCCCACTTCAGCAAACAATGGCTTATCAGGAGATGGTTTACGATAAAATGTCCCGATCATCGGGCTTTTGATTGTTACATATTTGCTGGTATCATCGGCAGCGGGAGCAGATGGCGCAGCGGCGGCCGGAGCAGCAGCAGGCAAAGCAGCCGATTGTGCAGGAGCGGGAGCATAGGCTTGTGGCGCTTGCTGAAACTGACCTGAAATAAGCGTTTGCTGAATAATTTCTTCCTTTTGTTTTATTGTAACCTTAAAGTCTTTTTCTTCGATGGTGAGTTCACTGAGGTTGGATTTGTTGACCAGTTTGATCAATTCCTGAATTTGCTTAAAATCCATGATCGTGAGGTTTAAAATGTTAAGTAATAACGGGCGGCTAAGATAAGGGAATTACATTCGAAATTTCCCAATTCAATTAAAAACAGGGGTAAAACCAGCATTTTTTGGCCAAAAATGGGCCAAAATCAAATAAAAACGGGCAGTTTTAAAAACTGCCCGTTTGCATATCATCTTCAAAAATTATTCTTTCACCCTTTCCACATAATCACCTGTTTTGGTGTTAATGCGGATCATTTCGCCTTCGTTTACAAACAAAGGAACCATTACAGTAGCACCAGTTTCAACAGTTGCCGGTTTCAGCGTACGGGTGGCCGTATCGCCTTTCATTCCGGGTTCGCTATAGGTAACCAATACAACAATTTTATCGGGCAGTTCCACACTCATCGGTAATTCAGTCTCCGTATTGATAAGGGCCGATACTTCAGCTCCATCTTTTAAAAACTGGGGAGCATCAATTACATTTTCCTGAACCACGATTTGTTCAAAGGTTTCGTTGTTCATAAAGTTATAGCCAGTATCATCTTTATACAAAAACTGGAAATCCTTACGTTCAACACGCACGGGATAAATGGTTTCACCACTGTTCCAGGTAACTTCAATTGAACGACTGTTATCCACCCCCTTCAGTTTCGCCCAAACTTTAGCGGCTGCACGGGCAGTTTTATTTTCACCAAACTCTACAATTCTGTATAAGCTGCCATCTTGCTTAATAATCATGCCACGGCTGATGTCGGAAGTAGTTGCCATAAAAACGTTTGAATAGTAATTTAAGGCTGCAAATATAAGGCAACTGCCTTAGCCAGCAAATTGAAGATAAAGCACAGTTCAACTATCTTGCAGGTATGAAAAAGCTCCTCTTTCTTGTACATATATTAATGACAACGGTGCTAACTGCATCAGCCAGCAGCAACGATAGCATACCCAAACATTTAAAAAACCTGAAACTGCCCGACTTCAAGCTTTTGTTGCCGGATAGCATCTCAAACTTTTATACCGAGCAATTAAGTTCAAAAAAAGTAACTGTGCTGATCAGTTTTAGTCCCGAGTGCGATCACTGCAAACTGCAGACAAAAGAAATCATTGAACATATTGACGAATTAAAAGATGTGCAGATCGTAATGGCTACAACATTGCCGTTTGGAACTATGAAAGCATTTTATGATGAATACAAGATCGCTTCTTACCAGAATATTATTATGGGACGGGATGTGTTGTACTTCTTCCCAAAGTATTTTCTGAATCATTCATTTCCACTGATCACCATTTACAACAAGAAACGTGAATTGGCACATTATTTCGATGGAGGTATGTCCACGGCCGAGTTGGTTCGATTAACCAATCAATAAAAAAGCGAATCAATTTTAATGATTCGCCTCTTTAGATAATAAGGTTGAATGATTGCCGGGTAACTCATCAGCATTTATCTTTCTTGTCAAATACAGTGAGGAATTTAAACGTTGTAACTTTGCTTTTTGTTTTGATGATAATCACGCCGTTTTTGCCTTTGTTACCATATAATTTTACTGCATTCTCATCTTTCAAAACAGAAATACTTTCAATGCTGTTGGGCTCAATTTTATTTACTTCTTCCACATCAACTTCTCTTCCATCCAAAATATATAGCACATTATCAGTTTTGATACCTTTGATCTTAACATTTGACGCTGAAGTTCCATAACCAACAACCGTTACCTCTTTTATTGATGAAGTCGGAGACGTGGTCTTAACGTTTGCTGTTGTGGGTTTACCTTCAACAATAACATCAGGTTTGGTTGCGTAGCCTGTTACAGTTACTTCCTTTACCAGTGATACTGCTGTAGTAACATTTACATTCGCTGGTGCACTGACAGCAGCCGGGCTACCAACAGTTGTGGCAACTGTTACTTTCGCAGGAACAGGTGGTGCAGGTGGTGGCGGAGGAGGAATTTCACCATACTTAGCCTCATATTTCTTTTCATTCGCTGTCCAGTCGGTAAGCTTTAATGCTTCAATTATATTTTTCTTTTTGTCTTTAACAATCACAACACATTCGCCCATGTTATCGGCAATGGTCAAATAAAAACCTTTTGAATTAAGCTTTACTTCTTCATGTGCAGGCGTTGTTGGTGCTATTACAATTTCAACAGGCATTCCTGGTGCTGTGCTGGTAACGCTATATTTTTTTTCAACTGCTGCACGTTGTTCTTTATTATTCAGATCGTAGGTTTCAACATTCCCATCTTTCAAACGGATCTGAATGGTATTTTTTCCATTGTCTTTTTGTACGTTCACAGATTCTACGTTGCTTGATTTAATAACAACAGGCGGTGCGGGTGGTGGCGGAACAAGCTGATCAAGCTTACCATATTTCTTTTCAAAGGCAGCTTTTTCATTTTCATTTTTCAGATTGTAGGTCTCAGTTGTGCCATTCTTTAACGTAATAGTGATTGTTTTCTCACCATTGTTTTTGTTGACGTTCACATTTTTAATATCGCTGGCTGGAACAGTATCATTTAATAAAACAGTTTTTTGTGAATGATCGTTGCGTTTTTCTTTTTCACGCACTTCCCTAAAGGCAAGCAACAGCACTGCCACAAGCGGCAGCACAAATAAGAAACGGATGATCTGCACACGTGCAGATTTGATTTGATTCATCATGATGATTCGGTTTTTAAGTGAAGAGAAATTAAAATTTGCGGCAATACTATAGTTGGTATTACCAACCACTTTCAGCAGCAAGTACTGGTATTGTTTTTTATCAACGCCATCCTGCAATACTTTTTCATCGGCAATAAATTCAAGATTTTGCCTGATGGCTTTGCGGATAAACCATGCGGCCGGATGAAACCACAACAGCATACATAATATTTCAGCAAAGAAAATATCGATACTATGTTTTTGTTTGATATGTACAAACTCGTGTCGAATGATCTCCTGCAACTCAGCTTCGGTATGCAATTGCCGATTGATATAAATACCATTACTAAATGAGAAAGGAACAATTTGTTCATTAACATCAAAGAGCTTTACCTCTCCTTCGTTGAGTAAGGTGGCATTTGTTTTTATACGGCGCAAACTGAACAGTTGTATGATAATACGCAGGCCCATAATAAGCATGCCTGTTATGAATACGGCAATTGAAACAGTCCATTGATTCCATTCAAAACCGGGGTTACTAAGTTGAAGATTGTAAACGGGCACTAATTGGACAAACTGCGCATCGTCCAGTTCATGTTTGAAAAGGAAATCGGTAATGTTCATGAAAGGAATAGCAAAGCATAGCAAGCTATAACCCACCAGGTACCAACGGTTCCAGTTATAAAAGGTGAGGCGACGTAATACAAATTGGTAAAACAGGTACACCACCGCAAGTGCGATAGATATCTTCAGCAAATATTCGATTAGTACTGGCATGATTAATTTGAAAATTTTTGGATTTGAAAATTTGAAAATTCAAATACACTTTCATTCATCTCATTTCTTTCCCTCAATCATCTCTACTATTTCTTTCAACTCTTTTGGCGATAACTTTTTCTGTTCCACAAAAAAGTTTACCAATTCTTTATATGAATTTTCGAAATACTCTTTCACAAATCCATTCATGAATTTCTTTTTATACTCTTCTTCTGTAATGGCTGGTTTATACAGATACGCATTGCCAACAAGTCGGCTTGTAAGAAATCCTTTTTTTTCAAGATTCTTAATGGTTGAAGCCAGGGTTGTATATGGCAGTTCAATATCAAGGTTATCGAGAAAGGCTTTCACGTTTCCTTCGCCATTACGCCAAACAGCCTGCATTGCTTCTTCTTCCTGTTGAGTGAGTTTTTCGAGCATCTCTACGAATTTTTCGTAAAGCTACGGTTTTTTCGTAGTCTTCCAAATTTATTTTCCTTCCTTTTGTTAATGCATTGGAAAAACAAAGGCCGGTCATTGACCAGCCCTTGTTCTTAATAAATTCTGCAATATTTATTTCTCACACATTTCTTTCAGGTTGCGGAGCCCATCTTCAAACTGCGTATTCAGTTGTTTGGTGATGGAAGGCCCCATTAATCTTGCAACCGGGAAAGGAAAACCACCGCTGTTGCGCCATACCACCTTTGTTCCTCCTTCCACTTCGGTAAAATCCCATGCATCAATCGCCTGCGATTTAAAAGGTTTCAGAAATACAAGATCGAAGTTAATAGCCTTGCTCGGCACTGTTGATCGAACCGTTAAGCTACCCTCACCTACTTTTTTGCCATTCCAATAATACTTATGCCCAACGTGCATGGGCTCACCGGTAATGGTCGTTTGCGCATCGGGATCAGTTTTTGCCCATGGATTCCAATCACGATAATGATGAAGGTCAGCGATTTTGTTATACACTTCTGCCGTGGGCCTGCTAATGATCGTTGATTTTTCAACAAGGTATTTTCCTGGTAGTACTGCTGCCACCAGCAAAACAAGGGCAATAATTCCGAGGATTACATACAGAATGATCATACAAATTGTTTTTGGTTTGTTTAAAGATAGTAATTCCTTCTTTTGACTTTTCGCCGATCCTCCAATACCTTTGCGGCTCCCGAACGAATCGGAAATTTCTCATTTTTAATCTAAATTAATTGTTCCATGAAAGTTACTGTTGTAGGTGCAGGTGCAGTGGGTGCAACTTGCGCTGATAATATTGCCCGTAAAGAATTGTGCGCTGAACTCGTGTTGCTTGATATCAAAGAAGGCGTTGCTGAAGGTAAGGCCCAGGATATGATGCAAACTGCTACTTTGCTTGGTTTCGATACGAAGATTGTTGGAAGCACGAACGATTACAGCAAAACCGCCAACAGTGATGTAGTGGTAATTACTTCGGGCCTGCCACGTAAACCCGGTATGACTCGTGAAGAATTAATTGGTGTAAATGCAGGAATTGTAAAATCTGTTTGCGAAAATATTTTAAAATATTCTCCCAATGCCATTATCATCATCATCAGTAATCCAATGGATACGATGACTTACCTGGCATTAACTTCAACAGGTTTACCAAAGAACCGCATTATTGGTATGGGCGGTACACTTGACAGCAGCCGCTTTAAATATCAACTGAGTCAACACTTAGGTTGCTCACCATCTGATTTAAATGCAGTGGTAGTTGGTGGACATGGCGATACTACCATGATTCCTTTGATACGCATGGCTACATGGAACAGCGTTCCTGTAACGAAGTTCTTAAGTGCAGAACAACAAGAGAAAATCGTGAAAGATACAATGGTAGGTGGTGCAACACTTACTGCATTAATCGGTACTTCTGCATGGTATGCACCAGGCGCTGCCGGTGCTGCTTTGGTTGAAAGTATTTTGCGTGATGAAAAGAAACTCTTCACTTGTTGCGTGGCCTTAGAAGGTGAATACGGACAAAAAGATATTTGCTTAGGTGTTCCTGTTACTATTGGCCGCAATGGCTGGGAAAAAATTATCGATTTTGAATTAAATGCTGATGAGCAAGCGCTGTTTAATAAAAGTGCAGAAGCAGTAAGAAATATGAATGATGTATTGAAGACATTATAAGAATAACATATTTCAAAAAATATAAAACTAAAGGTCCCGGAGTTCTGCAGGTTTACAGAATTCCGGGATTTTTTTATTGAATTGCTAGTTATCACATAATTATAAGGCCAATACTTTTGACTTCTGTTGAAAAGAGGTACATTTATATCAGCTAATGATCCTCTGAATACCTCTGTCTTTTCCAATTTCTTCTGTTACACCTCCGACCTTATCACTCTCTTACTATCGGAAACTAAATTATTGTGTATGAAGAATCTTTACTCATTTCTTTTTGTTTGCTGCATTTGCTTAACAGCATTAACAACAAAAGCCCAGCAACCTTCGCAGGCGCATAATCCAAAAATTGATTTGAATATCAGTCCTGCGCATAACCCCAATATCAACCCACAAACCAACCCGGGAATTAATCCTAAAATGAACAGTAACATTAACCCGTTTCTGAACAAGGAAATAAATCCGGCGGAAAATATCACCATCAATCCTAAAGTAAACGAGTTAATTAACCCGCTAAAAAATCAACTGCTCAGTCCTCTTTTTTATAAAAACCTTTACCCCTCAAATATCAACTGGAAAGGTTTATATATCTATGATGAGAAAGATAACCTGATTGGTTATGTTACACGACCAGCAAGGGATGTATTAATTTGTTTTGATGTAAAGGGTGTGTGGACTTGCTATTATGTACTTACATCACAGGGAACTTATAACCATTTCGATATGGATGGTATCTGGACAGGAGATTATATTTGTTCAGATTCAAATGCAGGGTTCAACATCTTTAATAAGGATGGCAACTGGACGGGCAAACACATTAAATAATCAGCGTAATTCTTTTGCCCAGGCCTGAGCTGTTGCAGCAATGGCTTCTACATCCTGCAACATCATACATTTAAAATGACCTTTAGGACATTTATCTCTGCCGATTTTTGAGCAAGGCCGGCAACTTAATTTATCAACTTCAAACTTCGTAGTGAGTACAGGTGCATTACCGTAATAAGGTGCAACACCCAGCAACGGCATGGTGTTTCCCCATACAGCAATAACAGGTTTTTTTAAAGCTGCAGCAATATGCATCAAACCGGTATCATGTGAAATCACCAGCTTTGATTTGCGAACGATATCGGCACTTTCATTAATTGAAAACTTACCGCTTGCATTATAAATCTTTACGGGATCAATAGCAGCAATAGCATCGCCTGCTTCTTTATCATCAGGACCTCCCAGTAATACAATGGGATGATGTAAAGAGGCACAAAGCTTCTGTAATTTTTCAACCGGCAACCGTTTGGTGAAATGAGCAGCACCAATAACAATAGCAACAAACCCAAGCGAATGTGCATGCGGTAAATCGCCTTGTTTTATTTCTTCATCTTTTGGAATAAAATAATCCATTCCCTTCCCATCATTCTTAACGCCGAATGATTTTACTGTTTCCATATTCCGATCAACAATATGCAGATCTGCAGGCATGAGGTTGATCTTAAAATTGGTGAGCAGAAATTTTTGAACATTCAGTTTATTAAAGGAGAATGATTTCGCTTTCAGTGTGCGTTTAATACGAAGTGTGCGCAGGTTATGATGAAGATCAATGATGTAATCATAGTTCTCCTGTTTTAATTCATGCATCAACAGATCCCAATCGTTATTGAGATAGTAGAATTTATCAACGTACGGATTTCCAGCAATGACTTTATGAAAATTGAATTTAGTTAGGTAATGCACTTCAGCATCAGGCACCTGTTGTTTTAAACAACGTACCACAGGAGTTGTAAACACAATATCGCCGATAGAGCTAAAACGAATGATGAGGAATTTCATTTAATTGGGTTCATGGTTAATGGATCAGAGTTCATAGACTATACTATGAACTATCAACAATAAACTATTAACTATTTTTTTACGGCAACATCTCTTCTCCTTCAATATAATTGAGATCCTTGTGAAATGTTTCCTGGGTAAAGTAAGCAGCTACTAACGTGATCGCCATTACAATTACACCAGTTGTAATTCCACTTTTTGTTAAACCCCATCCCCAGTTCTTTTGAAACAGGTTCAGGAACATGAGATTGATCAATGGCAATGCTCCACGAACCATATTGGGAATAGTTGTAGCGGCAGTTGCACGCAGGTTAGTGCCAAATTGCTCTGCTCCCATTGTTACAAAAATGGCCCAAAAACCTGTACTGAAACCAAGCCATGCACAAATTGCATACATGGCCATATCACTATTATTTAACGGGGAGAAGAATAACACTAAACCAATAATGGTGAAGCCATAAAAAAGATACAATGCTTTTTTCCTGCTTTTGAAATACTGGCTTACAAGACCGATCAATATATCGCCGGTAGCAATGGCGGCATACGCAAACATGATGGCCCTGCCGCTATCAATTTTTGAGGAACCGTAAAATTCGTTGGCAAAACGATTACTAAGATTTACCAACACGCCAATAACATACCAGGTAGGCAAACCAATTAAAATGGCCAGCAGATATTTCCTGAAACGTTCGCCATTATTAAAAAACATCAGCACATTACCACGACTTACATTAGTTTCTTTTAATTGTTTAAACATGCCACTTTCGGCAACGCTTACACGAAGCAGCAACAAACCAATTCCTAGTCCGCCGCCAATTTTATAACACAAGCGCCAATCCTGCGTATACTGAAAAGTGAAGTAAGCAAACACGGCCCCAAACAAACCGATGCCTGCAACCAATGAAGTGCCAACGCCACGTTTATTTTTAGGAAGTAGTTCACTTACCAATGTGATACCTGCACCAAGTTCGCCCGCCAAACCAAGCCCGGCCACGAATCGTGCATAAGCATAGTGATCCACTGTTTGCACAAAGCCTGTTACAAAATTTGCAATGGAATATAAAAGAATAGAACCGAAGAGTACGCTCAATCTTCCTTTTTTATCGCCCAAGGTTCCCCATAAAATTCCACCAATCAACAAACCGACCATTTGCCAGTTAATGATCTTTGTACTTGCAGCGATCATTGCAGCAGTGTCAGCCTTATCTATTCCTATCCCAACAAGACTGGGTTCACGCACAATAGTGAAAAGCAAAAGATCGTAAATATCAACGAAGTAGCCCAAAGCTGCTACAACTACAGCAAGGGAAAAAATGGAATGCTCTTTTTGGTTGGTCATAAGCAAGTATAGTATATCAATCGTTCATGGTCTTCGGCTTCTCTGCTTTTTTACCGAAGAGAAACTTCCAAAGTACCGGTGCGGTTGTTACAGCAATGATGATGATAACGATTAACTCCAGTTTATCTTTCAATTCAATACCAAATTGGTTCTTTACCCATATCTGTAAGAAATGCCCAGCGAAGATCATACTCACCACCCACGCTACACAACCTACAACATTATAAAAAACAAATTTCTTACGATCCATGCCTACTATACCGGCAACAATTGGTGCAAACGTTCGAATGAAAGGAAGAAACCTTGCAAACACAATGGCACCACCGCCATGTTTATCATAAAAATCATGTGCTTCGTGCAGGTAACGTTGCTTGAAAAGAAAATTATCTTTCCAGTTATACATAGCCGGACCAACTTTTCTTCCTGTCCAGTAACCAACAAGATTTCCTAATATACCTGCCGCCGATATAAGTGCACAAAGAACTAATAATTCAAACCATTCGTTCTGCACACCGCCAAGACCAATCACTTTTAAAAACTCACGTGCAAGATTGCTGCTGTAAATACCTGCAACAAATAATAAGCTATCGCCGGGTAAAAAGAAACCAAACAATAATCCCGTTTCTGCAAAAATGATAAACAGTAATAACCACAATCCACCATATTTAATATAAAACATGGGATTGAGAATATCCTTCCAGGTAAATTGTTTGTATAGCTCAACGGTTATACCATTGGTAAGATCGGCCACCGCATATTTCTTTGCATCATATTCCTTACCTGCAAACGTAACAGAGTCCGTTGCATTAAGGGTGAGAGTAACAGTGCCGTCCTTAGTAGTGGCATATTCAACACCATCAACAGTAAACTTATCGGCTGGGGCTTCATATTGGTTAAACACCCGAACATTCACTTGCTTCTGCGCAAAAAGATTTGCAACCGAAAATGTTGCAACAAAAAACATCAATACCTGAATCAAACTTTTCTTCATTTCTATTTATCCTTTTTTATTATTGCCCTGCTCGCTTTATTAAATCAGGCAGTATGTGAATGATTGTGATGATCATGGTCGTGATGTGCATGATCATGATGATTATGTCCATCGTGTAACTCTCCTTCCCATTTACTTACTACCGATGTTGCCAATGCATTACCAACAACATTGGTGGCGCTGCGGAACATATCGCAGAAGTGATCGATCGGCAGTATCAATGCCACACCTTCAGGCGGAATATTAAACATTGCACATGTAGCCAGCACCACAACCAATGATGCACGTGGCACACCTGCAATACCTTTACTGGTGAGCATCAATACAAGCAACATCACAAGCTGTGTATCAAGATCGAGATGTATTCCATATGCCTGCGCAATAGCCAAACTGGCAAATGTCATATACATCATACTGCCATCGAGGTTAAACGAATAGCCCAGCGGTAACACAAATGCCACAATTTTATCTTTGCAGCCAAAGCGTTCAAGTTCTTCTGTGAGTTTTGGAAATACGGCCTCACTACTTGTTGTACTGAAAGCGATGAGTAATGGCCCGCCGATGCGACGCAGCAATACCTTCATACGATGGGGGCCAAGAATTAAAAATCCTGCACCTATTAACAGTAGCCAAAGCACTGCAATACCAATAAGGAAATAAACAAAATAAACTAGGTAGAATTGGAAAATGCCTAAGCCTTTCGCTGCCACTACAGCTGCCAATGCCCCAAATACACCAACAGGCGCAAAATTCATGACATAGTTCACCATTTTTAAAATGATGTGCGATGCTACGTCTAATGCTTTGATCAGCGGCTTGGTAAAATCACCAATAGCCGATGCTGCCACGCCAAAGAAAATAGAGAAGATAACGATTTGCAATATTTCATTGCTTGCCATTGCTTCAAACAAACTCTTGGGAATGATATGCTCCACGAAATTCTGCAAAGAGAAAGTAGATGTTTTTGTCATCAGGTCCTTTACACCTTCTGTATCGGCTTGCGACAAATTAATATGTGTACCCGGCTTAAAGAGGTTTACCAACAATAACCCAAGTAATAAGGAAACAAGTGATGCCGAAACAAACCATAATAGTGCTTTGCCGCCTACACGGCCCACAGCCTTGAGATCGCCCAGTTTAGCAATACCTACCACCAGCGTGCAAAACACCAATGGTGCAATAATCATCTGCACCAGGCGAATAAAAATACTACTGAGCAGTTTAATGTTTTTTGAAAAAGTCCCGATTGTTTCAGCCGAAGATGTAATGTGAATTACATACCCAACCGCTATACCAAGAATCATTGCAGCAATGATATAAATCGTTAACCGGTTTCCCTTACCCATGCTTTTTAATTATGTGCCGCAATATACGGCTTTCGGGTTGCAAGGAAGTGCAGCTAAACCGTTAATAAATCTTTTGATGGTTATTTCGAATAAATCTCTATTTTTCCAGCTTATTATTGTTAGTATACTAAATCTATAACCAATCAAAGTATGAGTTTATTTGCAAAGAAACCACTTGATCAAATGCTCGCCCAGGCTGAAGAAGGTAAAGGCCTTAAACGTACCCTGGGAGCAGGTAACCTGGTGGCCTTAGGTATTGGTGCCATTATTGGTGCCGGTCTTTTTGTGCGTACGGCTGCTGCTGCGGGACAAGCTGCAGGACCCGGTGTTACACTTTCGTTTATTGTTGCAGCCGTTGGCTGTGCTTTCGCCGGCTTATGTTATGCTGAATTTGCAGCTATGATTCCTATTGCAGGTAGTGCTTATGCATATAGCTACACCACAATGGGCGAATTAATTGCATGGATCATTGGCTGGGCCCTTATCATGGAATATGCGTTGGGTGCTGCCACTGTATCAATTGCATGGAGTGAATATTTAAACAAGCTGTTTGGAGGAGCTATTCCTTACGAATGGAGTCACTCCCCTTTTGAAAGCTTTACCGATTCGTCAGGTGTGCATCATTCAGGAATTATGAATGCACCCGCTCTTGTCATTTTATTATTACTTACACTGTTATTAATAAAAGGAACACAGGAAAGTGCCATTGTAAATATGGTGATCGTGTTTATTAAAGTTGGTATTGTATTATTATTTATTGCACTTGGCTGGCAGTTCATTAATCCTGCTAACCATACGCCTTACCTTATTCCTGAAGGAACGCCTCCGGTTGTTGACCAGGCAGGTAAAGTAATTGCCGATTACAGTGGCTGGAACAAACATGGTTTCGGTGGGGTACTTGGTGGCGCCGCCATTGTTTTCTTTGCCTTTATTGGTTTTGATGCGGTAAGTACTGCTGCACAGGAAGCAAAAAATCCAAAGCGTGATATGCCTATTGGTATTCTTGGTTCACTTGTGGTTTGTACTATCCTTTATATTTTATTTGGACATGTATTAACCGGTGTAGCCAACTGGAAAGATTTTGTTGATCCTGAAAAAGGACGTGAAGCTTCTGTTGCTTACGCTATTTCACAATATATGACTGGTTATGGCTGGTTAGCAACTGCAGTAACTGTTGCCATTCTTGCCGGTTTCTCTTCTGTAATCCTGGTGATGTTGATGGGCCAGAGCCGTATCTTCTACACCATGAGTAATGATGGCTTAATTCCAAAAGCATTTGGTGAACTGCATCCGAAATTTAAAACGCCTTACAAAGCCAACTGGATATTATTTGTATTTGTTGGTTTGTTTGCTGCATTTGTTCCGGGTCATGTTGCCGGCGATCTTACATCGTTCGGTACATTGTTCGCTTTTGTACTGGTAAGTGCAGGCGTATGGATCTTGCGTGTGAAAGCACCGAACATTCAACGTCCGTTTAAAACACCAGTTTACCCTATTGTTTCTTCTTTGGGTGTACTTATTTGTACTGCTATGATCATTGGCCTGGATTCACAAACCTTGAAAGTGGCATTTGCATGGATGGCTGTAGGCTTAATAGTTTACTTCCTGTACAGTCGCCATCACAGCAAGTTGAGAAATCCTTCAGAGATATTACCGCACGCTACCGATTTTGAGCGTCGTGACTAATATTATCCAGATATTTTTTAGAAAACGTCCCGCAGGTTGCGGGACGTTTTTTGTTTACAGCCCATCTCCCTAAATTTGCGACCCGAAGCCTCACAGTCGTATGTCTTTAAAAGATGTTGAATAAGGAAGGAACAGTACAAGAGTGCGACGCCAATGCAGATGATAGATGCGATGAGGCCGGGACCAAAAAACCAATCCCGATGGCTATCGGGACTACACACTAAAAACTGATTTATAATGGGACGGATTTTTGAAGTTAGAAAGAGTACCATGTTTGCCCGTTGGGATCGCATGGCTAAACAGTTTACCCGTATTGGTAAAGAGATTATTATTGCCGTAAAAGCTGGTGGCCCCGATCCCGGAACAAATGCCGCCCTCCGCCGTTGTTTTCAGAATGCACGTAGTGTGGGTATGCCGAAAGACCGTGTGGAAGCCGCTATTAAAAGAGCGCAAGGAAAGGAACTGGTAAACTATGATGAAATTTTGTATGAAGGATATGCACCGCATGGCGTTGCGTTGCTGGTTGAAACAGCCACCGATAACCATGTTCGCACAGTGGCCAATGTAAAAAGTCATTTCAATAAAGGTGGTGGCACATTAGGCAACAGTGGCTCGGTGAGTTTCCAGTTTAAGAAAATGGGTGTGTTTAAATTAAAACCCGAAGGTTTGAATGCAGAAGAGATGGAACTGGAGTTGATTGATTTTGGTTTGGAAGAACTGGGTGAAGGTACTGGAGAAAATGGTGAGGATGTGTTGGTAGTGCGTTGCGCATTTTCTGATTTTGGTAATATGCAAAAAGCATTAGAAGATAAAGGAATTAATCCGCTGAGTGCTGAACTCGAGTGGATACCTTCTACTACCGTGCCCGTTACAGATGAACAAGCAGAGGATATCAGTAAATTAATTGAGCGTTTGGAACAGGATGATGATGTGCAGAAAGTGTTTCATAATATGGGATAATCGCAAGTACGAAGTAAGAGGTTGGAGATACGAAGTAAATGCCTCGATAAAATTAGGAGGGAACAGTTGAATTCAACTGTTCCCTGTTTTTTTACTTTTCTATTTACGAATATCGCCTTCAACAGAATTATTCATTTCCTCACCGGTAATAGCACCGGCCAGCATTTTAAACAGCGAAACTATTTTACCATCCTTTGTATCCCAGTAATGACCATCTGTTGGTTCAACCTTAATCAATGTAAGTTCAGGATCATCATATCCTTTATCGAACCATGTTTTTGCAATGGCCGACCATAGCTCCTTTGCCTTTGCATCATCTTTAATGATAGTTGCAGTGCCATACAGCGTAAGAAATTCGTAATTAGAATGATTGCTGTAAAACAATTGCACACGATTGTCGGCAGCTATTTCCTCATTTTTATCACTCCCTTTCCTGCTGAAGAACCAAATGTTACCATTTTCATCAACATCACGTGTTGACATTGGTCTTGTTGACAGTGGTAACTGGCTGAGATTGGTTGTGAAAAAGCAGAGGTCGGCTTTAATTGCCAGCTCTTTTATTTTCTCGTTGGCGTCTTGACGACTAAGATTTTTTACGGTGTCTTTCATAATAATTATTTGAACACTAAATAAGACAAACCACATGCCAACAGGGCAAAAGAAAAGAGCCGGAACAATTTCCGGCTCTTTGTTTAATTATTGCATTTACTTCTTTTCGATTTTTCGAACAGTAGTGGTGCCACCGCCTTCCATTGTTAACGAGTGGGGTTTGTTGGTTTTCCACGCTCCCCTTGTAAAATCAGGAATATCTACAGAACCTGAACGCTTATTAAGTGAACGTTCGCTCAATGGAATAATAGAACTCCATGAAGCCGCATCATACACATCCTGGTCAAGTGGCAACCCGTTGCGAAGACAATCAATAAGCCTCCAGTCCATGATAAAATCCATACCACCATGCCCGCCAACTTCTTTTGCAATTTCACCAATATGATTTACCAGTGCCGGTGTATATTTTTTGTAGAGATCTTCGAGTTCTTCTTTTTTGATCCAGCTATGACCAAATGCAATTCTTTCTGGACCTGGATATTTTTGAGCAATACCTTTTGTGCCACTCAATGTATGCAATCTTGAATAAGGACGAGCAGTTGATACATCGTGCTGCAACATGATGTTTCTTCCTTTACTTGTTTTAATAACTGTAGTGTTCATGTTTCCACGATAAGGCTTATCAACAAACTCATTAAAGAACGAATCTTTGGCAGCGAATTCTTTTGCAAGATTGTTCAATGTAAAATCATTGGTACTCATGCTCACGAGGTAATCCATTTTATCGCCACGGTTTATGTTCATACACTGAGCAATAGGACCAAGTCCGTGCGTAGGATACAGGTTGCCATGAAGTTTATAATTCTCTTTCAATCGCCACATATCTGTGTATGCATTTTTATTGAAGAGATAATCTTTGCTGAGATCATGAATATATGCACCTTCTCCTTGCACCAATTCTCCAAACAAACCATTACGTGCCATATTGAGCGTAAGCATTTCAAAGAAATCGTAACAACAGTTTTCAAGCATCATCATATGCTTTTTCGTATTCTCTGATGTTTCAACAAGCTCCCATAGCTGATCAACAGACAGGCCCGCATTTACTTCCGATGCAGCATGCTTTCCATTTTTCATTGCACGCAAAGAAATAGGTGCATGTAATTCCCATGGCGTGGTGTTGTATATAAGGTCAATATCATTACTGTCGCATAAAGCTTTCCATCCATCTACACCACTATATTCCTTTGCTTTTGGACGATTTGTTTTTTCCAATGTTTTTTGGGCCCTTGTAACTCTGTCGGGAAATTTATCACAAAGGGCTACCATCTCCATTCCTTCAATACGGCAAAGCCTGTCAACCGCTCCACTACCACGCATACCCAAACCAATTACCGCCACACGCACAACGGGAAGTTTTGGTGCACCATAGCCGCACATATTGAACCGTTGTTTCGACGCTTCCAAACTTTTTGATCTTTCCACTTCTTCATCAGTGCTGGCAAGCGAACCTGCAAATGCTGGCAGGCCAGTTGCAAGTATTCCTCCACCAATTGATATGCTGCGTAAAAACTTTCTGCGATCTGTACTCATGACAAACAAATATTTTTGCTGCAAGTTCCTTAATTAACACAGTTGGAAGTACAGCTTTTTCATTTTGTGCAACCGTTTGCCAAATGATTTTACGAGGTTTTGGCAGGTAAAAAAATGTCAGACCGCAGAAAGAGACAATAAACAGCAGCGTTCAACAGCAGAACATTATTGTAGGCGATCTGCTCTTAACTTTATAGTATGGAACAGCCCAACAGATTGGTTTTGTTTGATGGTGTATGCAACTTTTGCAACTTCTGGATACAGTTTGCGTTAAAGCACGACAAGAAAGGGAAGTTGATGTTCGGCTCATTGCAAGGTGATACGGCACAACAATTATTACCACTGTACAACATTGATCCTTCCGTTCTTATTTCCGTTATATTTATTGAAGATGGAGTGGCCTACCGTGAATCAACTGCAGCATTAAAAGTTTGCAGGCATCTAGATGCCGGCTGGAAATTATTCTACGCTCTAATCATCATACCCGCATTTATAAGAGATGGAATTTATAAATGGATTGGCAAGAACCGTTATAAATGGTTTGGCAAACAGGAAAGCTGCATGCTGCCAACCCCGGAGCAACGACAAAGATTTGTAAATTAACGAAAGAGGCTATATCAGCATAGTGATACAGCCTCTTTTTGTTTGATGATTTTTCAACGTAGCAACAGTCGGGTAAACATTTACTGCCCTTGCTTCACCATGAGAATAGAAGCAGGTAGTAACCCATGTGCTTCCTTATGTGTTTTTATTACATCAGAAGAATCTGCTGCTTCTGATAAACACATGACAACACCGTTTTTTTCATTCACCCAATAATTGATAAAGTTCACGCCATATTTCTTTTCAACTGCCAGATCTTTTTCATGAGCCGCAGCTACGTCTTTAGCGGTTACATTACCAGCACCTAATTCATGCAAATCAAGATACAATGCTTTGCTACCTTCCATTGCAGCTTCCGGTCCATCCGAAACTTTATAAATAACGGAAGGCAATAATCCATGCGCCTCTTTGTGCGTTTTTGTAATACTTTCTTCGTCGTGTGCTTTCGACAAACAATACACTTTACCCTTTGCTTCATCCACCCAATACCTGATAAATTCTACACCGTATTTATTTTGAGTGGCCAGGTCTTTCTGGTGGGCAGCAGCTACATCTGCAAATGTTACTTTACCAGGCTCCAGGTCATGCACATCTATATAATTGGAAGTTTGTTGTGCATTCAAAACCTGGGTGGATGTTTCCTTAGCGGTTTGTTTTGTTTCCCTTGTATTCTTACAGGAAATGATGAGAAAAATAAAGGCAACAAAAAGTAATTTCAGTTTCATGCAAAATGTATTTAGTTAATAAGCAAATAATGAAAGCTGCCCCTTCAGCTATCCAGTATGTTTAGTGCAAATGCACTAAAGGATTAAATGGTTTAAAAACACCATCGGGATTGCTAGTCCAAACCCATGCGTGCAGCAACCATAAATCGAAGCCGACATTGCCGTCCCAAACATCAGCACTGCCAGTAAATCCTTCAGGTCTTGGTTCTGAAAGTGGCACAGCGTATTCCACTGCCACCAATTGCTGATTGCCGGCCTCATCTTTATTATACACCAGTATCTCCGGCTTCCTGATATCAAACGTGCCATCAACCAACGACACTTTCATAAAGTGATGTCCCATATTTTCTACATTCACTGCTATATCAACATAACCGTCGGCAATGGCATTAGCTATATTTTTATATTTCGATGTGGCAGCACGGGCCTGTTGCAATTCCCATTTAGTTTGAAAACTCAGATCGGGATAGGAATTCATAATAAATGCATCAGAAGTGGTATTCCTGTTCATCTCATTGTCTGCAATGTTCCCGGTTTTATCCATCGCATTTTTTTGACAGGCAGAAAACAACACTAGTGTTGTTGCAACTATTGAATAAAATAGCAGGTTGGTAAACTGTTTCATAATAACCTCCTTGGTTTTGTTTTAAAATTTGAATTGTAAAGGATGCTTCCCTTTCAGGATTGTTGGTTAAAATTAGAATCAAGGGCAAGCGGTAACAAGCAACATCTTAGCAAAGGCGGCTCGCAGCTTTTATCCGGCGAATGTGTTTTATCTTTTTTTCTAAACGGGGTTTGTTAAATGGTACTTTTAATCATAACAGTGGCGGCTATTGGCCAATAAACGGCGATGGATGCGCAGAGTTAGCCAGGTAGCTTTCTTTTTTCATTTATCTCAACTAATTTTATTTACCCAACTAAATGTCTATATAATATTTACTTTATGCGTTGTGCCACTACTCTCTTTTTACTTCTGTTAACAACGCAATTGTTAAGTCAACCGCTGTTGTTTGAAAATTATACTTCTGAAAATGGCTTGTCGCAAAACAGCTGTTTTGCCATCTCACAAGACAGTAATGGTTTTATGTGGTTCGGTACACAAGATGGACTTAACCGCTATGATGGCAAGCAGTTCAAAATTTATTCTCAGCAAAATGAACAGGGGCAGAAACTTCCCTCCAATATCATTACATCGTTGTTTTATGATTCTGTAAAAAATTTACTTTGGGTGGGTACTGTACAAGGTGCGTGCATGTATAGCCCTGCAGGTGATTCGCTGCTGAAAGTATCTGATTTTTTTCCTTTGGCATCAAGACTCGACAATGTGCCTATCAAAAAAATTATTTCGTTTACAAAGGATGAATACTGGATTATAACATTCAATCATGGACTTATTTGTTTAAATACAAAACAAGGCAAACTCACAACTTTTTTTAATGAGGCAGAAAACAGTGCGAACGTTACGAGCATTATTCTTCACGATGGAAAAATTTATGTTTCGCTATTGTACAGTATTTACAAAATGGCTTTTACCAATGCCAGCTACCAACCGACAGCATTTCATAAAGACTACCCCTTTCCCCAGATACGTGAATTATTTTCTTATAATGATGCTTTGTGGGTTGGCACCATGGCGGAGGGCTGTTACTATATAAAACACCCGGTAGAAAAAAGAGAGAACATTGTTAGCGGCACAAATTTCACAAGTGGTATTGGTGGTTTTACAGTAGACCATGATAATAATCTTTGGATTGGCAGCAGGGGAAATGGTCTCTATCGTTACAATGCAAAAGAAAACATTGTTACAAAAGCAGTCAATATTCAATACGATGCTACTTCTCCCATTTCCAACTACGCCCTTTCCATATTTACCGACCGCCAGGGAATTGTTTGGTGTGGTTTTTTTGATGGCATCACCAAGTATGATCCTTTGCGTTTCCAGTTCCGGAATATTGATGAAAAATCATCATTGAATGGATCATTAGCCGACAAAATGATTGTTAGAATGTATAAGGCCCGTGATGGTTCTGCATTTATTGGAACACTCAATAAAGGCATTCTTCAATGGAACAGGAATACAAATGCGTTCACGAGGTTTCCTGAGTCGGAAGTATATGGCAATGCAAATAATGTTATTTACGACATGGCCGAAGATAGAACCGGCAATATATGGGCAGCTAGTTGTGGGGGGTTAATGCATGTTGATCGCAAAACAAAAAACATTACCTACTTTCCTGAAAAGCAATTGCCCGAGTTAAATAAAATGTATGCGCTTATAAAACTAAAAAAGGCGGACAGTTTATTAGTTGCTTCCGAAAATGGTTTGCGTTATTTTTCATTGAAAAACTTTCAATGGCATCCTTTGCCGGCTAATGCAAGGCTCACCACTTTTATTGGTGGCTTGTACGTGTATACTTCCCGTTTCGTGTATGAAGACAGCAGCAATGCATTGTGGATTTGTACAGTTGGATCAGGGCTTGTAAAATATCGATACCTCAGCAATGATTTTGAAACAATAGAACCGGTTAAAAAAATTTCACTCTTCATTCGGCATCTTTTAGCCGATGGTCCGTTGTTCTGGATTGCTACTGATAACGGGTTAGTCATTTATAACTGGCAGCAGAATAAAGTGATCAAACATGCCATATTAAATACCAATGGATCTTCCAATGTTTGTTATGCCATTCAGAAAGATAACAACGGATATTATTGGGTGAGTACCAATCTTGGCATTTATAAATTTAATGCAGCGTATGAATTAATTCAGAAGTATAATACGGGTAATGGCCTTTCGTTTCTTGAATACAATACAGCCTGCACATTAAAAGATTCTACCGGCAATCTCTATTTTGGTGGCGTTGGGGGCATTACACATTTTAACCCGGTAACATTAAAACAAAATCAATACAGTCCCACTCCTCTTATCACCGCCATTAAAATAAACGACCAGTTGTGGCTTACAGGGAAAAACCCCAACCTGAATGATGAGCTTAGTTTCACTCAGAAACAAAATTTTCTCAGCATACAGTTTGCTGTTAATAATTTTTCCAATGAAGCAAACAATGTATTCAGTTACCGGCTTAAAGGTTTAAATGATGAATGGAGTATTCCCGCCACGAGTACTACTGCCAGTTTCACCAGTTTACCGCCTGGCAATTATACATTTGAATTACGTTCAGCCAACAGCGATGGCATCTGGAGCAAGGAGATAAAAACACTCAGCATTTCCATTCTTCCGCCATGGTGGAAAACATGGTGGTTTGCTGGTTTAGTTTTCATGGCACTAGGTTCAGTCATTTTTCTACTTGTAACCCGCCGGATAAAAAACATACGCTCCGAAGCGGCTGTTGAACAACAGATGGCGGAGCTGGAAATAAAAGGATTGCATGCACAAATGAATCCTCACTTTATTTTCAATTCACTTAACAGTATTAAAGAAATGATACTGGAAGACCAGAAGCAAAATGCAAGTAGGTACCTGAGTAAATTTGCCCAGTTAATTCGCACAAGTCTTGAACATTCACGTCACACTTTCATTACAATAAAACAATGTGCAGAACATTTACGGCAATACCTCGAAATGGAAAAATTAAGATTCGATGACTTTTCTTACAACATAGAAATTGATGAAAATTTACGTGCCGAAGAAACACAAATTGCACCACTACTGATACAACCGCTGGTTGAAAATGCCATCTGGCACGGTTTAAGAAGCAAAGAAAATGATCGCAGGTTATCGATCCGATTCTTGAAAAAAGAGAACCAGGTGATTTGCGAAATTGAAGACAACGGTGTTGGTATTCATCATTCCATGAAAAATAAATCATCTATTATTTCGCCTCATCGCTCTTTTGGAATATCCAATATAAAAGAAAGACTTGCCTTGCTCAATGAAAAATATAAGATGAAGTGTTCATTAACCATTAACGATAAAACTGATTTGCCAGGTAATACGGGTAGTGGCACATTAGCTGTACTTAAATTCACCATATAAATTCAGGTATGATAAAAACAATTCTTGTTGATGATGAGCCAAGTGGTTTAAACACGCTGAGAAAGCTGTTACAGGAATACTGTCCCGAATTGAAAATTATAGCTGAATGCAACAACGCTGATTCGGCAAAAGAAAAAATTGAATTACTGGAACCGCAATTGGTATTTCTTGATATTTCATTACCTGGAAAAACCAGTTTTGATATGCTTACAGAATTAGAGCATATTTCTTTCGAAATTATTTTTGTTACTGCACACGACCAATATACTTTACAAGCTTTTCACTACAGTGCAATTGACTACCTGGTAAAACCAATCGATGAAGACCTGCTGACCGATGCAGTGAAAAGAGCAGTAAAAAGAATCGAAAACACAGCTGTAAGCAATAATATTAATACGCTGCTTCACAACATTACAAAACCGCAATCGAGCCAGGACGCAAAGCTTTGCATTCCCTCACTGAAAGGGTTCCAGGTAGTTGACGTGAAAAATATTTTGTATTGCGAAGCATCTGGAAGTTATACTAATTTCTATTTTACCGGCAGCAACAGTATTTGTTCAGCAAAACCTGTTTACGAATACGAAGAGTTACTTTCTGATGCGGGTTTTGCACGTATTCATAAATCCTTTCTTGTGAATCTTCGCCACGTAAAGGAATACCTGCGTGGTGAAGGTGGTTCTGTAGTTCTGTCCAACGGAAAAGAGCTGGAAGTGTCAAGGAGAAAGAAAGATGTTTTTATGTCACGCATGAAAGAGTTTTACAAATTCTGATCACGAATGACAATTTATATATAGACCAGCGAAACAGATTAGTGTAACAAAAAAGAAGGCCGTATCGTTAAATTGATACGGCCACTTTTTTAGATGCTGTTCAAAAGTAGCAACACTCAAATTTGTTCATCATATTTGAGCCCGTCGTAAACTGTTAAATGGTTTTACAATTATTAGCTTCTAGTTTGTTTACATGATCTTATTTGTTGATCATGTCATCATTGTCGAATTAAAAAATCAATGGTTTAGTTTTACCAGTCTTATCAATTTATTGTCTTTGCCCTGGAGTATTCTTACAAAATAAGTTCCCGGCAGATAGCGATCACCAAGCTTTACAGATGTATTGGCTTCCATACTTTTTGTTTCTACTACTCTGCCATACAAGTCAGTTACCTGCATCACTATTTTCTCAGCTGAGCCAGACTTAACTGCGATGTTAAAATTGTTCGAGCTTGGGTTGGGAAACGCTGATACATTAAAACTTGCGGTAACAAATGCCGAACTATTTTCGCTTTCAGTTCTTGTGGTAAATGTTGAGCTACCATTAAGAATTGTTACCCTGCCGATGCTGGTACCCATCTGTGCAATTCCTGCCTTGGTAATTTGTACATCAAAATATTCATCTCCTTCGTTATTAAGATTGTCCGTAAAAATTACAATTGAAATGGTAGCGCTTGTTTGTCCCGCTGGTATTGTTACAGTTCCATTGCCTACTCCTTTGTAATCTTTATTTCGTCCGGACGAAACTGCCGTACCATCAACAGTTTTATAATTTATTTTTATGGGAACTGTTGCGGCAGGCGACATACTTATTGCAAGAGTGGCGATGCCGGATACTTCATTTACGGTTGTGCTTCCAATAGATACAGTAGGCGTAACGGCACAAACATCGGCAGTAGCTGTATTACAATCGTCATCAATTCCATTGTTACAAATTTCAGCTGCGCCGGGGTGCACTGCTGCATTGTTGTCATTGCAATCGCCATCACAAGTAGTATAGCCATCACTATCAGCATCTGCACAATTTATCACCGGCAATTCCAGTTTAACCACTGCGGCGTAATAACCGGTGTTGTTGCTCGCATTATTCCCAACAAGTAACTTTCCATCAGCCAATAACCTCATTGTATTGCCAATGTCATAACTATTACTAAAGTCAAGTTGATATTTGCCGTCATTATCAAATGAGTTATCGGGGCTTCCATCAGCATTCAAACAAACGATTCCAAAATCATCGTTAGTACCGTTAAATGTATTTCCCGACACTATTATTTTCCCATCCTGTTTTATTACTACACAACCTGCATCATCCTGCGCAGTGTTGAAATCAACTATTTTTTTTCCATCGCCGTCAAAACTCAAATCCAAACTTCCATTGCTACCAAGTAGTCTTATAATTCCATAATCGCTTGTAAATCCACTATTCGCTATTCCTGCTACCACAATATTTCCATCAGCGTTTATAGCAATTGATTTTATTTCATCATTTGATGCCGATAAACTGATTGTATGCTTTCCATCATCGCTGAAAGTGTTGTCAAGATTTCCATCGCCATTAATTCTTGCAATTGCAAAGTCCCAATTGGTTAATTCATCAACACGGGCTTTACCGCCAATCAATATTTTTCCGTTTGCATCAAGTGCTACCGTCGACGCCATATCATTACTCCCTGCAAAATCGATGCTTCTGTAACCGGTGATGTTAAAGCTGGCATCAAGTGATCCAAATGCATTTAAACGCATAATGATGAAATCATCCGTGGTTGCATTGGTTGGGTCACTGCCATTATTAACATATCCTCCAATTACAATTCTATCATCGGTCTGAATCATAACAGAAAACGGCCTGTCATCACGTGAGAGATCAATTACTTCTACGCCATTGCTTCCAAACGTTAAGTCCACTTCACCGTCGGTATCTAAACGCATGATTACAAAATCGGCTGCATCAAATTGCCGGTCGGTTGATTTGTGCCCCACCAAAATTATTTTACCATCAGATTGTAATGCTACAGCGGTAGCGGCAACACCAGGTTTATTAATATCTGCCAAGCCGTTAATTCCAAAGCTATTATCTGCAGTGCCATCGGCATTCAAACGCATAGCAGCAAACCTGCCGCCGGATGAACCTGCGATTAGAATTTTCCCGTTGGCATCGAGCACCATGGCTTTATCATATCTTGATGGAGTAAACCCGTTTACAAAAAGCCCTGCTTTACCGGCAGTGCCAAATAAAGGATCAAGTGTTTGTGCATTCGCCACTATTGCTGAAAAAACAAACAATGGCAAAAGGATGGTTACTTTTTTCATAAAAAAGTTTTTAGACTGTTGTAGAAAATCAAGGCAGTAAGTATTTCTTCATTCCATAAACATTTTTTATCGATCAATAGAAAACCGTTGCCAATCCATAGCGACCAGCAGCGGTTTGATCATTATTGTTTAACAAGCTTGATTGTTTTTCTATTTGATCCCTGGCGCACTTCAAGAATGTAAATACCTTTTTGCAATTCATCGCCCAAACGAAGTATACGATCTGAAGAACGCAATGCTTTCACTACTTGTCCCATGCTGTTGAAGATGCGTACATCAACAGGTGTGCCATCACCTCCATCTACCGTGACAGTAAATGATGATGTGCTGGGATTCGGAAATGCTTTTGCCTGTAAGAATATTTCTGTTTGTTCACGCAAGCCATTTCGAACTGTTGCTGACACATTATTTCTTGCACTTGTAATTGGCGCTCCATCAAGTATGGTGACCATTCCCGATACATCGCTCAATAAGCAATTCGTAGGCTTACTAAGATTCACATAGAAGTATTCATTATTTTCTGTTTTGCCATCGTTATATACCGGAACTGTAATAGTAGTGCTAAGTGTGCCCGGTGGAATGGTGAGCATTGTACTACCAATAGATTTATAATCCTTCTCTTTTTTATTTGATACTGCAGTTCCATCTCCAGTGGCATAACCAACTTTTACCTGGAGTGTGGTGATGTGCGAAAGCTTAATTGTGAGCATAGCCTTGCCTTCCGATTCATATACAGTTACGTCACTAATGCTAAGTGTGGGCTTACCACTGCATCCTTCATCAATAACGCCATCGCAATCATTGTCGATGCCATCACAAAGTTCTACACTACCCGTTGCACTTGGATGAATACTTGCATTTGCATCATTACAATCGCCTCCCTGTGTGGCATAACCAGCACCCGGATTGCTGCAAAATTGCTGAGCCGTACCTGTTCCATAACCATCTCCATCGGCATCAGAATAATAAGCAGTGGTTGGTAAGCCTTCGTCGATTTGCCCATTGCAATCATTATCGAAACCATCACAAATTTCGGTCGCCCCAGGACGAACTGCCGCACTATTGTCATTGCAATCGCCTCCCGTTTTTACCCAATAAATGATTTTAGTTTGACATGTAACGAAGGGTGGGAAATCTACACATGCAGGATCTACCTTAACTACCCGTGGCGATGGGGTAATGCAGCTTTCTACCATTGAATTATCGCTTCCATACCCATCACCGTCAGCATCTAAATACCATTGAGTTGGGGTTGGGGAGATGTATCTTGCCAGCGCAAAATCACTGTTATCACCTGGGTATGCATTCCCGGCCATTAAAATTTTCCCATCTTGTTGAACGGCGACCGCAAAGCATCCTTCAAAGTCTCCGGGAAAGTCAATAGTTAGTTTTCCAGCCTGGCCGAAACAAGGATCTAATTGCCCATTCTCTAAAAGCCGCACTGCCGAAAAACTCGGACTATTAAGTCCAATTACAATTTTCCCATCCTGTTGCAAAGCAATGCTATTTGAAAATGGTAAAGAACCAGATGAAAATTTTCCATCACCACTAAAACTATTGTCTAATGAACCGTTGGAATTATATCGGGCAACGGCCAACCCATTACCTAGCGAATACCCTGTTAATATAAATTTGCCATCGGCCTGCACTACCATCGCAACGGGTTGATCGGTGCCACCAAAATCAACTGTATTAGTATTTGCAATGTTTGAAGCATTTGCGCTAAACTTTGCCCACACAAAATCATCATTACTTTGCCCACAAATAACAAACTCATCCAATGGAAGTACAACTAAATCATAAGCAGCAAAACCCTGCCATTCGAGAGAATTCAGTACGTCACCAGTTGTCGATAAAACTGTAAATTCAGTCCTCCCATAACGTCCTGCCGCCAGAAGTACAGCGCCATCAGTTCTTATACCCACACTTGCATCTTCGTACTTTACATTTGAAAATTTGTCGGATAAACTTGCTACGTAATATCCATCTAAACTAAAATCCAGGTCGAGGCTGCCGTTTGGAAGAAAACGAATAATAAATTTGACACCTTGATATTCATCTATTGATTGAATGTTTCTGTTTGCAATGCCGGCCGCTAATATCTTTCCATCCGACATTATTTCGAGGTCAGTAATTCTGAACTGATCAAAATTTTTATAAAGATCCCATTCCACTTTTCCTCCAACACCAAAATCGGTATCTAATGTTCCGTCTGTTTTGTAGCGGGCAAATTTTACCGGGCCTTCTCCAAAAGAACTCCCTGCAACTACTATTTTACCGTCTTGCTGAACGGCTAATCGATTTACCTCGTCATGCGTCCCAATTCCGAAGTTTGTCGTCACCAATCCACCATTCCAAAACGTTGGGTCTAATCCTGCTTGTGCGAAAGATGTTTGCCAGCAGGCAAATAAAACAATGCATGTGTAAAAAATCCTTTTCATGTTTTTCAGTTTAGTGATGATTATTTATGAGCTATAATTGAAGATTACTTTTTGTTTTGATGTAGGTGCATGTCACAAATTCACTTCCCTCAACTCTCTACATCTTGTCATTCTATGCATTCTTCATACGCAAACCATCCAACAACCACCAGCTTCCCTGCCGCACGAATGAACATTGCGCTGAAAATTTTTTCATAGAGTCGGCTGTTGGTGTTTGCCAGATTCCCTTTACTAATGCAGCAAATGAATCTGGCTTCTTCTTTCTTGCCGGCCAAACTTCAACAATTACGATTTCATTGATCACCGGATTGCTGATGGAATATTTTTCAGGATTGGAGATTGTTTCTTTTAACTGCTGATAACAAACGATGGTCGATTGCTTTTTTAATACCTCAATATTCCCACTGGCGCTTGCTTTTAATACCAAATAAAAAATGATTCTCGCCTGCTCTGCCATACTACCATGATCCCATATTTTATCTTTTTGTACAAGATGGCTCAGCCTTGCACCCGCAATCGAAATCTTCAAACTTGTCCAGGATATTTTCATCAGCCGCTGAAAGTAGAAATGATCCAAAGCAAATTCAACGCAACAATGTATACGGCGGCATTGCTTTTATATCCGGAATAATTGCAGGGAAAAGATTTTTAAAGTTTTACACCGTGAATGGCGGGTCTTCGACTTTGAACGGCAGCTATTTTTCAATAAAAGGCGGGCTTCAATAAAAAGGATAAATGGCCGTATAATTTCTTAAAACTTGGAATTAACTTTAAGCACATGATACAAAGGCTGACCATTTCCTTTCTTTCGGTCGTTGTTGTACTCAACAGTTTTTGCCAACCTTACGTGGAAAAAGATTTTACCCGGTACACCAAGCTTGATGGCTTATCCCATAACAGCATTACGGGTATTGTGCAGGATTCATTGGGCTACATCTGGATCAGTACAAAAAAAGGACTCAATCGTTTCGACGGACGATCCTTCAGCAATTTTTTTAAACGCTCAGAAAATTTACCCCTGCCCGAAAACGATATTCTTAACCTTAGCCGCCAGGCAAATGAAATCATCGGCTCCACATCAGTAGGTGCATTTTCCTACAATACTATTACCAGAAAGCTAAAGGCCTTTCATGTTCCGGCCGACTCTACTATTTATTTTTGGTCGAACCAGGTATGGCAAACATTAAAAGATAAGTCGGGCAATTATGTATTGTCGACAAAAACAGGTTTATACATTTTTAATGAAGAAGGAAAACTTATTACACGCTATGATCATTTTACACCGAAGGATGCAGGCAAAAAAGAATTATGGTTTGGAAGCTGGATTGCACAATTAAGCGATGGAAGAATATTCCAGGAAAATAACCTGGCCGGTTCTTTTTACAATCACAAAACAAAAAAAATAGAAGCACACAGCTTTCATCATCAATCTACTCTTAAGCGATTGCTCAATTCAAAAATTGACGAAGAACGAATCTCTTTTTATGGCAGCAACAATCAATTGATCACGCCTAATAGGCGAAAGGATTCACTTGAAATTTACAACCTTGTTACCGGTCATTATGCATCGTACCCAACACCAAAAGTTGTAATCTCCGATCTTGACTGGTACAGCAAACTATTTTTTCTAAATGACAGCGTTGCAGCGCTTACAAGCAAAGTGGGTGGATTTTACTTGCTCCAGCTTTCGAAGAAAACCAATCAGTGGTCTTGCAGTGCTCAGAAATTTTTCGCCGGAAAGTATTGTACATCCGTTTTTTCGGATAAGAATAACCGTTTGTGGGTGGGCACAAGTGATGGATTGTACAAACAAAACATAAGAAACAGCTTCTTCAATAACGAAGATTTATCGCTACAACTTCCATCAATTGTAAATACGGGCATTCAAAGTGTTTTTATTTCACAGGATAAAATTTATGCAGGCCTAAGAAACGAAGGCGGCTTGTTAATATTAAATGGGCAAACAAAAAAAATAGAACAGGTAATTGATCTTTCAAAACACGGACCTGGCAGTAACAGTCTGAATTATATTTTTCAATTTAATCCCGACACATTGTGGCTTGGCACTGCAAAAGGTATTCTTTGGTTCAATAAAAAAAATAATACTCACGGAAAGTTAAATATACCCGGCCAACCCGAATGGTTTTACAACACGAAGACAAGAAGTTTTTTACAAGATTCAGAAGGAGATTTGTGGTTATCGTTTGGAGTACTCAATAGTTTGTTGCTATTCAAAAGATCAGAAAATATATTTTACGATTTCACCAACAGCCAGCTGCTCAAGATCACATTCTGTTTTAGTATGGAAGAAGATAAAAACAGGAATGTATGGATTGCCGGCGACGGGCTTTGCCGCTGGAACCGAAATACAAATACAATCGATACACTCATCCCCTATCCATCGGTGATAAACACCGTGACAAATTACATGCGAATACTTGATTGTGATGAGGCAAATAACTTATGGCTCGCATCTTATGACAATGAAATCATTCAATACGATTGCAATGAAAATAAAATGTATTTAAGAGTTAGTGAAAACAGTATGATCGATGGACATTCCGTAACAAGTTCTGATATCATTAAAGATCATATTTGGCTGGGGATGGCAAATGGCATTTCGGCATTTAATATAAAAGATCATTCTATTAAACAATTCAATTACTCTGACGGATTGCCCTCTGCTGTTGTTACATCACCCCGGAACGGAAGTTTTTATGACTCGATAAAAAACCGCTTCTACTTTGGCGCAGGCCAGTATTTAATTTCATTTGTTCCTGATGCACGGGGTGCCGAAAAAAAAGGACCGTTCTTCTCCGTTGAAGTGATGGGTGAAACGCAGGCGCAAAATCAAAAAATTGTACTGCCGTATTCAAAAAATAATGTTGAACTAACTTTCAATGCCATCAACTTTACTGATCCCGAAGAAAACCGCTTTGCTTATCGTTTCCTTGGCGAGCAAAATGAAAACTGGAATGAGCTTAACACAAAAAATGTAGTTGTGCTAAGTAAATTACCTCCAGGTTCTCACCGTATTGCAGTGAAGATATTTTCAGTGAATAATCGATGGGCTCCGCAAATCCAAACCATACACCTGCAAATTAAACCACCATTCTGGAGATCGCCCTGGTTTCTCTTTCTTGCTGTGGCTGCATTTATTCTTTTGATTGTATTTATATATCGCCGAAGGATAAACCAAATAAACCGGCAGGCAAATATTGACAAACAACTGGCCCAAACTGAAATGAAAGCGCTTCACGCACAAATGAATCCGCATTTTATTTTTAATTGTCTCAACAGCATTCGTGAAATGATTTTGAATGATGAGAATGAACAGGCTTCTCTCTATCTCAGCAAGTTTGCAAAGCTTATACGTATAACGCTAAATCATTCATCGAAACAATTTGTAAGCTTGAAAGACACGGTTGACTACCTTGAACGATATATTGAAATGGAAAGCATCAGGAACAACCAGTTTACTTACAAACTAAATGTTGCCAATGATCTGAATGTGCACGACATTATGGTTCCTCCAATGCTTATTCAACCTTTTATTGAAAACGCTATCTGGCATGGCTCTGCGCAAAAGAAAAACATCACCATACAAATCAGTTTTAAACAACAGGGCGACCAGTTGATCTGCGTTGTTGAAGACGATGGCATTGGAATTGAAGAATCATTAAAACAGAAAAATGATATTACGCATGAGCCATCAGTAGGAATTGACAATATTAAACAACGGATCGAACTGCTGAATGAAAAATACAACCTGCATAGCACGATTGAGATCAGGGACAAACTAACTTTATCACCTGCAAACGGAACGGGAACAATTGTTACGCTTCATTTGCCCATAAAAACAAATGAAAACCTATGGACCTAAAAGCTGTATTAATCGATGATGAACCACGTGGCATCAGCTCCATGCAAAAGCTGTTGCAGATCAATTGCCCCGATGTAATTGTTACCGGCAGTTTTACTGATGCCAATGAAGCCATTGAGCACATCAGACAGCTTAACCCCGATCTTATTTTTCTCGACATCGCAATGCCAGTGAGAAGCGGTTTTGAATTACTGAAAGAATTAAAAGGTGTAAATTTTGAAGTTGTATTTGTTACAGCACACAACCAGTATATGGTTGAAGCTTTTCATTTCAGCGCTATCGATTACTTATTAAAACCCATAGAAGATAATTTATTGATTGATGCAGTTGAACGGGCAAAAAAAAGGATCGGCGAAAAATCAGGAAATAAAAACATTGAAACATTTCTACATAACCTCACACAAAAGCAATCGCCACAGAAAATGAGGCTTTGTATTCCATCATTAAAAGGTTTCCAGGTAATTGAACTTGACGACATCTTATATGCTGAATCATCGGGCAACTATACAAACCTGTATTTTGCAAATAACAAAATGGTGTGTACATCAAAACCTTTGCATGAATATGAAACACTGCTTGAAGATGCAGGCTTTGTGCGTATTCACAAATCAGTGTTGGTAAACCTGAAGCATATAAAGGAATATTTCCGTGGCGAAGGCGGATCTGTTCTTCTTTCCAATGGACATGAACTGGAAGTTGCCCGAAGAAAAAAAGATTTACTGATTGCGAGAATGAAAGAGTTTTACAAGTTTTAACCAGCTATATCAAACTCACCTTTCATGTAAAACACGCATTCACCTCCCATCATTACACGTTCTGCACTTATCTGTTCGCAAATAAGATCGCCGCCTCGTTTACTTAACTGTTTGGCCATCATTTTTTTCTTATCCAGTTTTTCACTCCAGAACGGAATCAATTGTGAATGTGCCGAACCGGTAACAGGATCTTCATCAATACCTGCTGATGGTGCAAAGAAGCGTGAAACAAAATCAACCCCATTTCCTTTGGCAGTAAGTATCAGCATTTCACCTGTTTTCTTTAAAGCGGTAAAATCAGGTTTCGCATTGATCACTTCTTCTTCTGTTGCCACTTCAATCATCAGGTCACGGTATTTATATGCACCAAGTATTTCCTTTACAGAAAGTATTTCAGCAATGCCTTCGGGATAATCTGTAATACGTTCCGGTTTCCATGATGGAAAATCCATTTCGTAGTAAGTGCCATTCCTCTCCACTTTCAACAATCCACTCTTTGAACTGAAAGTAACCGACGGTTTGGAATAGCCAAGCTGAGTATATAAAACAAATGCACTCGCAAGTGTTGCATGACCGCATAAATTAATTTCAAGCTCAGGTGTAAACCAGCGGATATCATAATCAGCCCCGTCTTTTTGGGATGGAACAAAGAAAACCGTTTCCGCAAGATTATTTTCCATTGCCAGTTGTTGCATCAATTCATCATCGATCCATTTTTCCAATGGTACAACTGCAGCAGGATTTCCTTTAAACAATGTTGAAGTAAAAGCATCAACCTGGTATAATGATAATTTCATGATTCAGTAAATTAATAACAGCAAGCTATTGAAGTAACAAAATAAAACAAGCAACTATTACATCAGCGGTCGAAAATAATTTAATACAGCCGGGGCAATGCTAACTTATAACGTACTACAAGTATGCGGAAGATCACAATAAACAAAATAGAGATGATGGTGGCAAAGGGACTAAACATGTCAATCTTTAATAATAAAAAATAGAGTATTCCACCAAGAATAGAAACCGACGCATAAATTTCTTTGCGGAATACCAATGGCACATTATTCAGCAATACATCTCTTATTACCCCTCCGAATGAACCGGTAATAGTACCCAACGCAATGCAAATACCCGGTGTGAATTGTAATTGCAATCCTTTTTGCAATCCAATAAGTGTAAATAAACCCAGACCAAATGCATCAAATAAAAACAAGGTACTGGTAAAACGTTTGAGATAGTTTCCAAAAAACATTGTTGCAATTGCGGCAACAATAATCACAATGGTTGTTGTGCCGCTGCGTAACCAGCTAACAGGTGTATCACCTATCAACACATCACGCAATGTTCCTCCGCCAATAGCTGTTACAAAGGAAAGAATGATAACACCAAACGGATCAAGCTTTTTCTCCATTGCAGAGAATGCACCTGATACAGCAAAAGCAAAAGTGCCGAGTATGTCGATGACGGAGAGGAAAGACATTGTTGTGAATTGTGAATGCTAAAATATTTTAAGAGTTTATTGAATGGCAACTACCCAAAAAGTGTAAGGTCCTATTCACCACTCACAATTCACCATTCACTAATACTCACTCCCTCATCATCTCCTGCAATACACTCATGATCTCCTCAACATTTGGTTTGCTGAAATAATCACCATCACTTCCGTAAGCAGGGCGATGGGATTTGCCGGTAATGGTGCGTGGAGCAACATCAAGATATTTATAACCGCCTTGTTCTTCCATCACCTTATTGAACATATACGCTGCTGCACCGCCTGGCACATCTTCATCAATAAAAGCAATACGGTTTGTTTTCTTAAGTGATTCAAGAATTACATGATTCACATCAAAAGGAAGCAGCGTTTGCACATCAATAATTTCGCAGCTGATATTGAAACGTTCAAGCTGTTGTGCGGCATCGTCAATGATGCGAAGAATAGAACCGTATGATACAATGGTAATATCAGTGCCCTGCCTGATCACTTCCGGCACACCCATTGGCACGGTAAAAGAAGTAAGGTTAGAAGGCATTTTTTCTTTTAACCGATAACCATTTAAACATTCGATCACTAACCCCGGTTCATTGCTTTGCAACAATGTATTGTACATACCAGCCGCCTGCACCATATTGCGTGGCACACATACGTACATACCACGAAGACTGTTAACGATCATCCCCATGGGCGAACCACTATGCCAGATACCTTCTAAACGATGACCTCTTGAGCGGACGATCAAGGGTGCACTTTGTCGGCCTGCCGTGCGGAATTGCAATGTTGCCACATCATCGGTGAGCGGTTGCAAACCATAAACTAAATAATCGAGGTATTGAATTTCTGCAATGGGACGAAGACCACGCATCGCTAAACCGATGCCCTGGCCCATAATAGTCAACTCACGAATCCCTGTATCGAAAATTCTGTTTTCACCGTGCTTTGCCTGCAAACCGGCGAAACCTTGGTTCACATCACCAATAAATCCTAGGTCTTCACCAAAGGCAACCACTTTTGGATTTGATGCAAACAACTGGTCGAAATAACGATTAAGTATTTCGTAACCATTTAAAATTGTTGCGTCTTCTTCATATTCTGCAATTACCTCTTTCACTTTCATGGCACTTGCTGCGCCTTCATGATAAAGATGTGTATTAAATAAAGCTTTATTTTCTTCCTGGAGCTTTTTATACAAATCGTCTGCATAAGAAGAAATGCCTGCAACAGATATACCTTTATACAAAGCACTCATTACATCCCTGCGGTTGGGCTCACGTTGTTTTTTTAATTCATCAATCAGCTGCTCCAACTCTTCTTTGTGTGGAGACGATGCAGCGGCTTGCTGTAAAGCTGCAACTACTTCTTCAACCTGAGCTTTAATAGGCAACTCAAATTGCTTCCACGCTTCATTCTTTTCGCTGCGTACAAATTCTTTTATTTCCCGTTCAATGCTGTTAAGATGATCTTCATCTGAAAGATTATTTTCAATGATCCACTCTTTCATTTTTTTAATACAATCCCACTCACGCTCCCACTGCAGGCGATCAGTTGTTTTGTAACGTTCATGACTACCCGAAGTAGAATGACCTTGCGGTTGCGTTACTTCTTCCACATGAAATAAAGCAGGCGTATGTGTGGCACGTATTTTTTCAATACCTGTTTCAAACACTTCGCACATACCGGCATAATCCCATGCTTTCACTTTATAAATTTCAATACCGGTTGTTCCTTCTTTTTTCTGAAATCCTTTCAGCGCTTCCGAAATAGAACCTTTGGTTGTCTGGTATTTTTTTGGAACGGAAATGCCATAACCATCATCCCAGATAAATACAGCTAAAGGAATTTGTTGCACCGCAGCGGCATTCATGGTTTCCCAGAAATGACCTTCACTTGTTGATGCATCGCCAATAGTAGCAAAGCACACTTCGTTTCCTTTGTTTGAAAGTTGTGTAAATGATTTCAATACATCTGAATGACGAAACAGTTTTGAAGCCAATGCCAAACCCACGGAACGTGGCATTTGTGCGGCCGTTGGAGCCATGCCCGACGTGAGATTTTTGCGGTTGACCAAATCAACCACATTTCCATGCGCATCAACAAACTCCGACGCAAAATGAGAATTCATTTGCCTGCCCGCACTATGTGGATCATTAGCTGTATCAGGATCGGCATAAAGCTGTGCAAAAAATTCTTTCACCGTTGCCACACCCGTTGCAAAAGCAAAGGTCTGGTCACGATAATAACCGCTGTAAAAATCTCCCGGCCTGAAAAACTTGGCCATTGCCAGCTGAGGAACTTCCTTACCGTCGCCAAAAATGCCAAACTTGGCCTTACCGGTAAGCACTTCTTTACGACCAAGCAGACTTGCTTCACGGCTAAGGCAAGCCATGCGGTAATCCTGTAACACTTCCTGCTGAAAATGCTCAAAAGAGAGCTGCTGGAGTTGCAAGGTTTCGTTAGTAGTTGATTCCATGCGGCAAAAATAAATGTTTTGCCCCCACGTTAACACTTGTAAGTGGATTTGGTGAAAACAACCGGTTTCCTGTGAAAAACCGTGAATGAGGTAAAACCCGGCTCAAACCATGAAAATCAAACCATCATACCATTAATAAAATTTTATGAAAGGCAACCATCTGGGGTTATGAACTGTCTTTAGTAATACTTACTTTTACAACTCAATCTTTCTATTTATGCAAAAACATTTTATTACCCTTAGTGCCGCTGTACTCTTAGGCTTTGCCGGCCTGGCTCAAAGTCACGACGGGCACAACCACGCCACAACCCCAACCACCACTACAACTCCGGCTCCAAAACCTGAAAGTATTAAGCTTTCTGAATCAACATTTGATTTTGGAAAAATTCCGCAGGGAAAACCGGTAACACACATTTTTACAGTTGAAAATATTGGTAAGGATTCGTTGAAGATCGATAATGTACAAGCATCATGCGGTTGCACCACTCCCGAATGGAGCCGCAATGCAGTTGCTGCCGGCGACAAAACAAGTATTAAAGTAGGATACAACGCAGCCGCTGAAGGCGTGTTTGATAAAACCATTACCATTTATTATAACAGCGGACAAGTAAAAGTGATGAACATCAAAGGCACCGTTTGGAAAACTCCTGACCAATCGGCACCAACCAACCAGGCATTAAATATCTTTAAACAATAAACGAAAAATACGCATACAATGAAACAGTTCATGATCGCCTTTGTAGCACTATTTGTTTTTACTGCGGTAAATGCGCAGTCGAAAAAACCAACCGATGTAGTAAAGTTTGCCAGTGAAACAGTTGATCTTGGTAAAGCAAAACTGAATAGCCCTGTAACCGCAACATTTACGTTTACTAATAACAGTAAAGAAGATGTGGTGATTGAAACAGTAACTCCCGGCTGCGGTTGCACAAAATCAGATTACACAAAAGAACCCATTAAACCAGGCAAAACAGGTACTATCACAGCTACCTACAATGCTGCTACTCCAGGCAAATTTTCGAAGCAGGTGCGTGTAAAATTGCTGGGGGTTGATGAAGAGCAGGTACTTACCATCTTGGGTAATGTTGAACAATAAATAAACCATCTCCATTAATACAGAGCCTCCGGAATTTTCGGGGGCTTTTTTATGTCCCATACTACTAAATGTAAGTACCCACCCTATCTTTGCCCGCATGTTAGCAATAAGTAAACGTGGCGAACAAATGCCAGCCTCGCCTATCAGGAAACTCGTTCCATTTGCAGAAGCCGCAAAGAAAAAAGGCATCAAAGTATTTCACTTAAATATTGGACAGCCCGATATTGAAACACCCCCCGCCATTCTTGATGCTGTTCGAAATACCGATATAAAAGTGCTTGAATACAGCCATAGCGCCGGTAATGAAAGCTACCGCCGCAAACTGGTGCAGTATTATCAAAAGGTAGGAATTGATGTGAATTACGACCAGATCATGATCACAACCGGAGGAAGTGAAGCCATTATGTTTGGTTTCCTTACCTGCTTAAACCCTGGCGACGAAGTGATTGTTCCCGAACCATTCTATGCAAATTATAATGGCTTTGCGTGTGCTGCAGGGGTAACCGTTGTGCCAATCACTTCCACTATTGAAACTGGTTTTGCATTACCTCCCATTGAAGATTTTGAAAAAGTGATTACGGCAAAAACAAAGGCCATCATTATCTGCAGTCCCAATAACCCCACCGGTTATTTATACAGCAAAGAAGAAATGCTTAAGCTGAAAGATATTTGCTTGAAGCATAACCTTTATTTATTCAGCGATGAGGCCTATCGTGAATTTTGTTACGATGGCACTTATGTAAGTGCCCTGCATATCGAAGGATTGGAACAGCATGTAGTATTGATGGATACCATCAGCAAACGCTATAGTGCATGCGGTGCAAGACTCGGCGCTTTAGTTACAAAGAATAAATCAGTTTACGATGCGGCCATGAAATTTGCACAGGCGAGGTTGAGCCCTCCCGGTTTAGCACAGATCATGGGCGAAGCAGCAATTGATTTGCCCGATAGTTATTTTGAAGCGCCAAAAGCTGAATACCTCTCCCGCAGAAATTTATTGGTGAGTCGGTTGAATAAAATGGCAGGTGTGATTTGCCCCAACCCCGGCGGTGCATTTTATGCCATTGCGAAGTTGCCTATTGATGATAGTGATAAATTTTGCCAATGGTTGCTCGAATCATTTTCGCACAATGGTCAAACCTTAATGCTCGCCCCGGCCACCGGTTTTTATGGCACACCCGGATTGGGGAAACAGGAAGTGAGACTGGCTTATGTGCTTAACCTGAAGGCACTCGACCAGGCAATGGATTGTTTGGAAGAGGCATTGAAAGTTTATCCGGGAAGAACGAACTAAAGTGATAATCCGCATAAAAAAAGTCCTCCAATGGAGGACTTTTTGTTTTTGTACCGGAGAGCAGACTTGAACTGCCGACCTTCGGGTTATGAATCCGATGCTCTAACCAGCTGAGCTACCCCGGCCTATTTGGGGCTGCAAAGATAAAGGTTTCCGTTTTTTGAGCCAACCAATTTTTAAAGCATTTTTTGATTTCGCTTTATGTTCTTATGAAGGTTGTATGCATTTTATGATGTACAGGCCTTTTGAGCGCTTTTAATACCGGGTAAGGTGCCTTAAGCATGGAAGTATCCTGCAGGTAATATATAGCTGATTTTTTAATTGGAAGAATTGTACCGCATCTATCATCCAAGGTATGTTCCTGATGGCCAAGCGTCTCGCTTGTGCCTCTGTCTCATCATTTCTTTTGCTCAAGTATCTCTTCAGCTTCTTTATCATCATATGCTTTGATCTGCTTCCTCAATTCTTTCTTTAGCGTTGCTGTAATTGTTGCATAAGCTTTGTCGCCATACACATTCTTCATTTCGCTTTTATCTTTTTCAAGATCGTACAGTTCCCAGCCTTCAACTCGTTTGTAAAAACGGATCAGTTTATATCGTCCTGTGCTGATGCCAAAATGCGGCGATACAGCATGCTCTCCATTTTCATAATAATGATAATACATCGTTTGCCGGCCTTTTTTCTGTTCACCTGTAAGAAGCGGCATAAAGGATATTCCCTGCATATCAGCAGGTGGCTTTACACCGGCTGCACTTAAAAGAGTTGGTGCAATATCAAGATTCATGACAAGATTATTATTTTCCGTTGCAGCCTTTACTACCCCGGGATAACGCATCAGCATCGGTGTCCTGAACGATTCTTCATACATAAATCGTTTATCAAACCAGCCATGTTCACCCATATAAAAACCCTGGTCTGAAACATAAATAACAATGGTGTTTCCTGTAAGTTGCTGTTGATCCAGGTAATCCAATGTGCGACCAACATTCCGATCGAGCGATGCAGCAGTAGCCAGATAATCTTTCATATACCGCTGGTATTTCCATTCAACAAATGCCTTACCCGAAAGATTTTTTGATTTAAAGTCGGCATAAATCGAATCATAATACTGCATAAATTGTTGGCGTTGATTCGCCGTCATACGATTGATGCTTCCTTCCTTTCCTTCTTCTTCCTTACTATCAAACATTTTCAGATCGTAACCCATCCGCATGGTTTTGTCAATGGTCATATCCTGCACCATGGCAGCAGAACGGTTTTGGTAATTGTCGTAAAAATTAACCGGAAACGGAAACGTTGTGTTATTAAATAGTCGCAGATCCTGCAGATCAGGCATCCACGTACGATGCGTGTTTTTATGACCGATCACAATACAAAAAGGTTTGGATGTATCCCTTTTGTCCAACCAGTTTTCTGCAGCATCTTCTACTACGGTGCTTACATATCCTTCAACACGTTTTCTCGTTCCATCCATCATTAAAAAATCAGGATTGTAATAACTGCCCTGCCCCGGCAATATCTGCCAAAAGGAAAAACCTTGCGGTTGTGTTTCCAGGTGCCATTTGCCGATCCATGCTGTTTGGTAACCAACTTTGCTTAACTCTTTAATAAAGGTGTTTTGCGATCCATCAAAACTTGAATGTTCATTATCCTTAAACCCGTTCTTATGACTGTATTTACCTGTAAGAATTACCGCACGGCTGGGGCCACAAATGGAATTGGTGACATAAGCCTTCTTAAAAAGAACGCCTTCTTTAGCAATACGATCAATATTGGGTGTTTGCATCAGCTTACTTCCATAAGAGCTGATGGTTTGATACGCATGATCATCAGAAACAATGATCACAATGTTTGGTCTTTTTTGTGCACTGACCGTTACAGAAAAAAACAAAACGGTGAACAACAAAAACTGTCTACTGCAATTCATGATCATAACTTATTTTATTTACAATCTTTTTTTTCAACTCACAAGTGTCTCGCTTCTGCATGATTTACTCTTTCGACAACAAGTTAATCTTCTCTGCCGTTAAAATGCAATTGAACACTTTCACATTGTCAATATACCCGTGAAAGGCATTCTTCTTATCACCAATAAATTGTAAAGGAAAAAACAAGGTTTGCACTTTGGCCATTTTTTTATCATTGGCAAATACATGCATTGCTCCTTCCAGTTTTTCCACAAGCCTGCCGTTTACATAAAGCGATGTCCCTTTGTTATCGCCGGTTATGGCGATATGCGTCCATTGCTCAGCAGGCACGGTATAATTAAAAAAGTAATGATAGTTCTCCCTTGAAAAACCCAACTTGCCTGTTTGTTGCTGGTTCAGTTTTACCACTGCATCAGGTGAAGAAAAAAGAACGGCATCATTTGCATTGTTCTTTTTTGGTTTAATGGAAAACGAGACGGTATAACCATAGCCGATGCCCTTTACACTTGTTTCAACAAAACTCTTTCCTCCTTTCAATGAAAGTATTTTATCGGAAGTGGAAACTTTTATACTATTTATAAATGTTGATTGCGTTTTAAGCTCATCAAAGCGATAATGCAACACAAGTGAATCTTTCGCTTTTATTTTTCCCATCATATTCAGGCCTGGCCCCTCGCCGATGGCTTTGCTGTGTTCAATAAACGATTCGTAATTCATTACAGTATCAGCTCCGCCCCACATCTTTTGCGATAGTGTTTGCATAGCCGGGAACACACGATGATGCACATCTTTTTCGGTGATACCATTTCCAACATGATCGTTCCAAACAGCAAATGCTCCCCCTTTTATCTTTGGATGATTTAATTCAAATGTTTGGTTACCGATCAGGCTCGGTGTCCATTTCCGGTAAAGATTTTTTGTATTGAGATAATCATAGTAGTAACCCGCAGCCGGCACAATGTACAACCAACCATCAGGGGTGCTGATACCATCGTAACCCAGCTTTATCATTTCTTTTGGATCGGCATAACCATTATACCAAAGATTCATTGTTACATTCTCCGACTTCACAGGAGTTGTGCCTTGTGCATGTGTAAGTGCGCCCCACATGCGAACCTTCTTCCCGAAACTTTCCACCAAACGAATATAATGATCAGTAAATGCCCTGAATTTTTCTGATTCTTTCTTTGCATATTCATCGGTACCAATATGCACTTCGGGTCCAATAAAAACAGGGTTTGGTCCCTGCAGGTATTCTTTAAAAACATTGTCGATCACTTCGTAAGCAAGTGGATGATCAAGGTCAAGATGATCCTTTCCATATTGAGTACTGCCGATACCGGGAACGGCTTTTGCAAATGCAAGTGAGTGTGCGGGCACATCTATTTCCGGAATTATGGTTACACCATATTGTGCGGCCATCTTTTGCAGATCAATAAAATCTTTTTTTGAATAGCTTCCGTCTTTTGCTGTAAGACCGGGGTAGGCTTTATTTTCTAAACGAAAAGCTGAATAGGTACTATCCCAGTTACCGCCGAAAAAATCTTTGAAACCGTTATCGTTCAGATGAATATGAAAATCATTCATCTTGTAATACGACATAAACTTTACATAATTGCGTAAGAACTCCATACTGAAAAACTTGCGACCGCAATCAAGAACAAATCCACGCACAGTATATTGAGGGAAATCTTTTGCAATACCTGCTGGAATTTTTTGATGCTGCTCATCCTGCTCCAGTATCTGCAACAAACTTCTTGTGGCCCAAAATGCACCCCGGGCTTCATTGGCATTGATGGTGATGAATTGATTGATCGAAAGCGTGTAACCTTCTTTACCCAGCAAAGTGTCGGCAGCGTTAAGTGTGAAGTAGATATCACCGGCACGTGCCTTTCCTTTTCGTATTACAAATTTCTTTTGGCCTGTAAGCATTTTGAGATCATTCAAAAACGTATTGGCGACTTGCATTAACACGGATGAGTATGTTGGATCAACAACCAGTGCTGCGTTTTCTTTTAACAGGAAATTTCCAGTGCCTCCTTTCCATTCACGAAAGGCAGGAATAATAAAAGGAGCATTGTTTACCTGTTGCTGTGAAAATGCAGAAACTGCGGTAATCATGCAAACCACTATCAACAATAAATATTTGCCTGCAAAAAATATTGATTTCATTTGCTTAAACAAGGAGGAAGTATACTCTTTCATAATTGATCAATGGCAGAAGATGATGCTTTACGATCAAACTTAATTCAATTTGCGAAGGCTTGCCGAGGCCAATCGTTTGCGCAAGAATAGTTGGGATGAAAATTTCTTACAGCTTTTTATGAAAGAAAGAAATCATTCAGACAGTCGTTCACTTGTTCAGTTTCATTGATATACGTAACTTCAACTTCGCAGCAAGTTTTGGATCAATTATATGAAATCTTGCACCATAACATTGTTCGTATACAAACCTTAACATCAAACCATTATTTTATCATCAACCCATGCTACCCATCAACCAAAACAAAGCGTTTTTAAAAATCGCTTCAATCTCTGCATTCATCAGCGCTATTACTACTTTTTTTCTTTGGCTATTGCCCAAATTCTATAACACGCCGGCGAACTTTACTGAAGCTGTGTCAATGCATCAAAACGCTTACTATATTTCACGTCTCTGGGTAAACTTTATTCATATCCCTTTTGCATTAACGGCCTATTTTGGTCTCACGCTAATACTCTATAAAAAACAGCCCGCAACTTCTTTGTTTGGTATGATGTGGCTGGGTGTTTGGGGAACAATAGAAATGATTGGTGTGGCAGCGCTCATCTTCACCGTGAACGGGAATTGGCGTAGCAGCTATGCTCTTGCCAATGATCAAACCAAAACCATCCTTGAAACAAATATCACTTCTTTTATGGGTGTTTGGGACAGCCTGTTTTTTGTTATACTCGTGGCGTTCCTTCTTGGCTCTTTATTTTTTGCAATAGCAACACAAAGAGGAAAAGGATTGGAAAAATTACTCAGCTATTTGCTATGGGCAGCAGTTCCGTTAACAGTGCTCATTATTTTATCAAACTATGCGAATCAAGCATGGGCAGGAAAAATTACCGGTCTTGTTTATCCTGCACTGCAACCCGTAAGCAGGGCTGTATTAGGATTGTTTATTTTAAAACACAGCAGGGATCAATATATACTGCAAAAAGAAAGTTCGGCTTAAGCGAAGCCAACTGTCTTCGTTGCTTCGTTATATACATTTAGTGCATTTATCTGTTCTTTATAGGCAGCAGGTAGTAACATGTTTTTCAACAACCAATCCATCTTCATCAGCCGGCTGATCTTATAGAGCGGTACAACCGGATCAAGCAAAGAATAATTATTGAAATGAAGTAATTCTTTTACTCTTTGCGGTACCACTAATTTTTGTGCTTCGATCAACACTTTGAAACGCATGCTGCCAATATGTTTTTTGTATTGATTGAAAAGATCGGCAGTATAATCACTCTTTTTCAGATCAGATAATAAATGCGCATGTCGAACCGGAACCCATTCATTATAGTTTGCAGGTAACTCTGTCAAACCCATTCTCACACCCACTCTATAAAATACATTGTACACTTCTTCTTTTTCTGCATCAGTAAGCTTCTCTTCGAGCAATTCATAGGCAGCAATGGAATAATGAATCAACATAAACAAAACATCACGATAAGCCCAACCAGGAATTTTATAACCACGACTTTGTTCAATTGCACTATGGATATGATGCATGGTATCAATGGCCTTATTGGCTTCATCTTCGGTTGAGAAAACTATCTTTCGAGCGTAAGAAACGGTAGAGAAAAGCCGGCCTAAAGGATCAGACGGAAGCTTGCCGGTAAAGTATAGCCAGTCAACTGCTTTATTCAATGCAAATTCGGCCGATGCACCGGCAAAAATAAACAGCACCGTATCGCTTTTGCCCCAGATCTTTCTTACAACAGAGTTATGCTCCACAAATAATTTCATAGCGTTATTATTAATTGATACATGATTTCAAAGTAGTTAGAAAACCGGTGCACTTACCGTTCTTAAAACAATAACTCCACTCCTCCAGCCTGGCAAAAAATATCCTAGAAACACTTGCCCGGTTCACAAATATACATTTACTTTGTATTTCAAAGTGCTTTTAAAACAACTAAATTTCGTGTAATGACCTACAAACTCAACATTGGAAACATCCTCAGTTACATCTTTGGTGTACTTGCATTTGCAATTGGCATCATCAATACTTTTTGGGGAAATGATGCGGGCTATGGTATTTTTATTCTCTTGCTTTCCCTTGCATTTTTTCTCCCGGTAAGCGAGTTAGCGAAAAAAATTGCAGGCTTTACTATTCCTAAACTTGGATTGATCAGAATTGTGATCGCTTTATTTATTATTTGGACATCGTTGGGCGTTGGTGAATTATTTGATAAGATCGATCTGATGCTTGCAAGTTTTTAATTTATTAAATCAAAGTAAATGATGCAGCAAAAACTGTCCATACAGAATATCATCAGCTGGGTATTGGGCCTGGCTGTCTTAACAATAGGAATACTAAACCTGGTTTTGGTGCATGCCGTGCCGGGAATTATTGGTTTGCTTTTATCCTTGTTGTTCTTTCCACCTGTGAATGATGTGTTGAAGAAAACCTTTGGCTTTACTATTCCATTTGCCGTAAAAGTGATACTGGCTCTTTTTATTTTCTGGTTCACCTTAGGCATCAGTGACCTCGGCGATATGATCGACTAGAATTATTTTTTCAACAGCATCAGTACTGAGCCAACTAAGGTTAACAGCAATACCATTTTACGGTAATGCAGGTCATGTATTTTATTTGTTAATCGTATGCCAAGGAAAAATCCAAGTGCCAATGCAGGTAATAATACAAGATCAGTTTGAAGTGTTTGAAGAGTAATATTTTTCCAGTAAAAAACCTGAAAAGGCAGTTTAAATAAATTCATCACTAAAAATATCCATGCCGCTGTACCAATAAAATCGTTCTTTGGTAAGCGCATGGCAAGAAAATAAAGATTAGCAAACGCACCTGCCAGATTACCGATCATTGTTGTGAAACCTGCTGCAAGACCTGTACCTGTTGCAAACAATGGATGCTGCGGTACCGAAGTTGATTTCCGAAATTCCATCCACAGTACAATGGCAATTGTAACAACAATGATTACAGCCATAATTTTACGAAACAGGATTTCATCCATATCCTTTCCTAAAAAAACACCCAGCAAAATACCAATGATCATCCACGGAATCAATTTCCAGAAATGCTTCCATTGTGCATGACGGTTGTAATACGACACGGCGCCAATATCAGCCACACATAATAATGGCAGCACAATACCGGTTGAAGATTTACCTCCAAAAACGAGCGCCATTATTGTAACGGCCAACATATCTACACCTTTTAACCCGCCTTTCGCTAGGCCAATGGCAAATGCTGCCAGCAAAATAAATACCCAGTACGTAAGAGAATACAACGAGAGAATGTCCATGCGCTGTAAAGAAAAGAAAAACGACGGAGAAATATATATTTCGTAAATGAGAGCGTGCTGATTGTACAAATATCCGGACCTGTTATAGATTTAGTGAATATACAAAGGGCTACTCCCCCAACGCCATTCATTCAAAATCTCATCTACCGGGTCATTATATCTGTTTTATTGTAAATGTGTGAATGATATAATCTTTGTTTAAGCGGCTATAATACTCAGTAGTTAAAAATGAGCGACCTTTAACAACTGCACGAGGTTGGCACAGTTTGTATCCTCGCTCTCCACAGTTTTCTCTCTTATACGTTACAATTTGTAAACAGTAAGTACATTTTTGTGGAATTGGTGCATTTCTTACATCGCCAGTTAATGCCAACATTGTTTCCGACTCTCAGTTCATCGTTATACCGGTGATAAGTACAATATCCAATTACATTCAGCGCAAAACGGGAACGCTATTACTTTTCCTGTCATCTATATTTAATAAATATGAAACTTATTTCAAGAGATAGAATTTCTACATTTTTCCAGGTGCTCCTTGTTATTTTTCTTTTTTGCTACTCTGCTGTAAAAGGCAATCCCGAATCAAATAACGATTCTTTTCAACAGTCAGCAGTAAATTATAAAGGAGATGATGCATTGCACAATCAAATGCTTGAGTTGTGGAAGCAACATGTTGTGTGGAACAGAAATGTTATGCTTTGTATTGTAGATAACCTACCGGGCACGTTGGAGGCAGTTGATCGATTACAACAGAATAAGATTGACATAGGAAATGCAATAAAACCTTTTTACGGAACTGCTTCAGGCGAAGAGCTAACCCGGTTACTGCAGGAACATGTACGCATTTCCGTGGAAGTGATGTTGTATGCAACAGAAAAAAAACGACCGCAGTTACACGAAGCGAATGCACGCTGGCATGCCAACGCCAATGATATTGCGACTTTTCTTGCAGCTATTAACAGTTACTGGGCGAGCGATAAAATGCAGTTAATGATTAAAGAGCAACTTCGGTTAACAACCACACAGGCAATTCTGCGCATCAATAAGGATTATGCTGCCGATATTATTGCCTATGACAAAGCGCAATCACATGCAGAAATGGCCGAAATTTTTGCTGCTGGTATTACCAGTCAGTTTCCTGAAAAAGTGAACCCCGTTGCCCAGGTGCGGATGATCAATCAATAAAAAAATATGGCTATAATTAAAACAGCCGACAGATTAAAAACCCTCGCAAGCAGGCAAACAATTATTGTTAGTGAAAAAGCAATTGCCAATACAAAAGAAGCACGCAGTTTCTTAACAGATTTAGCTGATGTTTCTTTATTCGCCGGAAGAATATTCAAAGAACTCTTCAGCAGGGGTTTTGAATTCAAAGAATTTATCAGGCAATGTTACCAGATTGGTTATAAATCATTACCGTTAATCTCTGTTACAGGAGCAATTATGGGTCTTGTGTTAACAATTCAATCCAGGCCGGTACTGGCCGATTTCGGGGCCGTGAATATGTTGCCCAGTATGGTTAGTTTATCTCTCATCAGGGAAATGGGTCCTGTTATAACTGCACTCATCTGTGCAGGAAAAATTGGATCTGGCATTGGTGCTGAGCTTGGTTCAATGAAAGTTACAGAACAGATCGATGCAATGGAAGTATCATCCATCAACCCGTTTAAATATTTAATCGTTACAAGAATACTGGCGGCAACAATTATGATTCCACTTCTTACCATTTATGCAGATGCCTGTGGTATTGCCGGCAGCTGGATAGGTGCAAATATTAAAGGTGACGTATCAATAGTTTTGTTTTTTTCCCAGGCATTTGCTGCTGTTGATATGGTGGATGTGGTGCCCGCTGTTATTAAAACTTTTTTCTTTGGTGCCGTAATTGGTTTTGTTGGTTGCTATAAAGGATATAACGCCGGAAGCGGTACACAAAGTGTGGGCGTTGCAGCAACATCAGCCGTTGTTATGGCTTCCTTACTGGTGTTTATTGTTGATATGATTGCTGTACAAATAACTGATCTCATTATCTCATGAACAACGTAACAGCTCTGAATGAAACAGATAAAACAGCAAAAAAAACGGCTGAAAACCCGGTTATCGAAATTCACCAGTTAAAAAAATCTTTCGGTGGCCAGGAAATTTTAAAAGACATCACCCTTCAACTTGGCTCAGGTGAAAACCTCGTGGTATTGGGGAAATCGGGTTCCGGCAAATCAGTATTGATCAAATGCCTTGTTGCATTGCTGAAACCTGATAGTGGCAGCATTAATATACTGAATGAAGATGTTACAAGTTTAAGCCGAAAAGAATTAAATCAACTGCGTCAAAAGATCGGGTTTCTATTTCAGAGCGGAGCATTGTACGATTCAATGACGGTGAAACAGAATATTGAATTCCCTTTACGCCGAATAAAAAAGGGATTAACTGAAAAACAAATTGCTGATAAAGTTCACGAGGTATTAGAGAATGTTGACCTTGTAGATGCGTTGAATAAAATGCCCTCGTCGCTTTCAGGTGGCATGCGTAAACGTATCAGCCTGGCCAGAACGATAGTAGTTGATCCGCTGATTATGTTGTATGATGAACCAACAACAGGACTGGATCCGATTACTTCAGACGAAATCAGTGCACTCATTGTAGATGTGCAGAAAAAATATAAAACATCTTCCATCATTATTACGCATGACATTAAGTGTGCTTTGCATACGGCCAACCGGATGATCATGTTAAAGGATGGTTCCGTTTATCATGAAGGGAAGCCGGAAGAGTTTAAACAATCAACCGACGAATTCATTCAATCATTTTTCTTTTAACCAGAAAAAAAATACTTATGGATACAACATCACAATCATATAAAATAAAACTTGGGCTGTTTATACTTTGCGGCATGGTACTGTTTGCTGCAGTTCTGTTTATTATCGGAAGAAAGAATAATCTATTTACACCGGTATTTTCAATTTCTGCGGCTTTCAACAATGTGAGTGGATTACAGGCCGGAAACAATATTCGTTTTTCGGGCATTACCATTGGCACTGTTGATGACATCAGCATTATTAACGATTCAACTGTGAAAGTTGTGATGGTTATAAAGAACAGTGTGAGAAAATTTATTAAAGTAGACAGTAAAGCGGTTATTGCTTCAGACGGTATTATTGGTGATAAGCTCGTCATTATTTCACAAGGCAGCAGTGAATCGCCCATTATCAAAGAGGGGCAGTTACTGGAATCAGAAGAACCTGTTGAAACAGGCGAAATTATGGCCAGTTTGCAAATAACAGCTGCCAATGCAGAAGTGATAACTGAACAGCTTGCAGAAGTAATGATAAAAGTGAATAGCGGTAATGGCACGCTGGGAAGATTAATCGAGGATCCAACTATTGCAAATAACCTGAGCCAGACCATGCAGAATATGAAGACAAGCAGCCGGGGCCTGAGTGAAAACATGGAAGCTGCGAAAGAAAATTTTCTGCTGAAAGGCTATTTCAACAGGAAGAAAAAAGCGGCGGCAAAAAAAGCTGCTGAACGGAAAGCAACCGAGGAGAAAAAGAAAGGCTAAGCATATACTTATAATCTATCTGCAGTTAAATATTATTTTCGACCCAATCCATTTACATATATAATCGAATCATTTAATCAGTTCATTCATCATTAAAAAACAAACATGAAAAAAACCTTTTCGCTACTTTCTGCAATCGTGTACATTACCTGTATTTCATTTACTAGTTGTAATAACAGTACGGATGATAAGACATCCGAGAATGTTATAATTAAAGATACCGTTGTTATTGAAGAGAGCAACAAAGACGTAACCGTACAGGTAGCCACTCCTGAAGAATGGAGAGCGTTTAAAGCCGATGCCGAAGCAAAAATTGAAGCTAATGAAAAGCGCATTGCAGAATTGAAGGCTAAGATGAACAATTCCGGGAAGTTGCTGAATAAAATGCGGGCCGAACGTATTGAAGCACTTGAGCAGCGCAACAGAGATCTGCGGTTGAAAATAAGTACCTACGAAACAAACAAAACCGATTGGCAAAAATTTAAGGAAGAATTCAACCATGATGTGGAGGAATTAGGTAAAGCCATCGGTGAAATTTTTACTGACAATAAGTAAATCAAGAAGATTAAACTGGAAATCGAGGCGGGATTGAAAGCCTGCCTTCTTTTTGTTCAAACAGGAATGGGATATGTGAATACTGTAATGTTTCCGGGCAAGCATATAACAAGTCTCGTTTAATGAACGTGAACTTTACAAGAAGGAGTAAAGGTTGTTTCTGATCAACTGGCAACCACAAAAAACTATGCTGGCAATAAAAAAAGAAGGAATTATTTTAGCAAAAACAACACATGGATTTGAATGCGACGGTGTCCTAAACCCAGCCGTTATCCGTAACAATAATGGTATTCATATTTTTTACAGAGCAGTAGCCAAAGGAAATTATTCAAGCATTGGTTATTGCAAACTCAGCAGTCCTTTACAAATAGATGAACGTTTTGACACTCCTGTATTATTTCCCCAGTTTGATTACGAGGTGCATGGTGTTGAAGATCCCCGCATTGTTAAGATAGATGACTTATTTTATCTCACTTATACAGCATACGACGGCATTAATGCTTTAGGTGCACTTGCTACCTCAACGGATCTCGTTCATTGGGAAAAAAAGGGCATTATTACTGCACAGATAACCTACAGTGCTTTCCATCACCTGGCAGAATCAAAAGGAAAGATCAATAAAAAATATTTGCGTTTTAATGAAGATTTCCGCTTTCCCGATAAGCAGGATCAAAAAATGGTTGTGTGGGATAAGAATGTCATTTTTTTTCCACGCCGTATTAATGGCATGTTGCATTTTCTTCACCGTATCCGTCCCGATATACAATTAACAGCTGTTAAAGAGATCAGTGATTTAACTGCTGAGTTCTGGCAGAATTATTTTTTACATCTCGATGAAAATATTCTACTGGAACCAAAATATAAACATGAAGTAAGTTATATAGGCGGAGGATGCCCGCCCATTGAAACAGCAGAAGGTTGGTTGATGATTTATCATGGCGTGCATGATACTGTGAAAGGTTATGTGTATTGTGCCTGTGCTGCGTTGCTTGATATCAACAATCCCTTCATTGAAATTGCCCGTTTACCCTATGCCCTCTTTAAACCCGATGAAGAATGGGAATTAAAAGGCGAAGTAAACAATGTTTGTTTTCCAACCGGAACAGTGCAAGAGAACGACACACTTTACATTTACTATGGTGCAGCCGATGAGCAGATTGCCTGCGCAAGCCTGAGTATATCTGCATTGCTTGATGAGTTACTACTTAACCGAAACAAAAATGAAACAACAAACGAGGCAGCTCCAGTACATTCCAACCCCACTCTTATTTAACCAATTAACAGCATGGGGTGAAGATCTTCAACTAGCCGACAGCAAAGACAAGCTTCCCGAGATTTTAGTGATCAGTTCTTACCCTCCAAGGGAATGTGGTATTGCAACTTACTCGCAAGATCTTATCAAGGCTCTGGTAAACAAATTTGATCATTCGTTTGAGTTCAGTATTTGTGCACTTGAGTCGAACACAGAAAAACACACCTATACCGACCCCATAAAATATGTTTTAAATACCGATGATGAAGACGCATTTATCAGGCTGGCCGAAAGCATTGAAGCTGACAGTTCAGTAAAAATGATACTACTGCAGCATGAGTTTGGATTTTTTCAAAAATATGAAGCTGCCTTTCTCCGGTTTTTACAACTGGTACATAAGCCCTTTGCAGTAGTTTTTCATACAGTGCTTCCTTCTCCCGGCAAAGAACTTCTTCAGCATGTACAGCAGATCACTGCACTTGCTTCAACAGTGATTGTGATGACGAAATCATCTAAAAAAATTCTTCTTACTGAATATCATCTATCGCTAAAAAAAATAATTGTTATTCCACACGGTACGCATCTGGTGCCACATGAAGACAAAGCAACCCTAAAGAAAAAACAACAGCTGACCGGGCGAACAATTCTTTCAACGTTTGGATTAATTAGCAAAGGAAAAAATATAGAAACCACCCTCCGTGCATTGCCAGATATTGTAAAAGAACATCCGGAAGTTCTGTTCCTAATTATCGGGAAAACACATCCTACCATTGTGCAACAGGAAGGCGAACAATACAGGCAGTTGCTGGAAACAATGGTAACGGATTTAAAACTGGAGAACCATGTAAGATTTATCAATGCATTTCTTCCTCTTCCGTTGTTACTCGAATACTTGCAGCTCACCGATATTTATCTCTTTACATCAAAAGATCCCAACCAGGCCGTAAGTGGAACATTCTCTTATGCCATCAGTTGCGGATGCCCTGTTGTGTCAACACCCATTCCGCATGCAAAAGAAGTATTAAAGAATGATGCCGGCATTATCATTGAATTTGAACAACCCGATCAATTATCAAAAGCGGTGAATAGTTTATTGAGCAATGAAATGTTACGCAATACCATTGGTTCAAACGGATTACATCGCATGGCTTCTACTGCCTGGGAAAACGCAGCCATTGCACATGCTGTTCTGTTTAAAAAATTAGTCGATGATCATGTGCCGCTTCGTTATAACGTGCCACCTGTTATTCTCGATCATCTCAAAAAACTCACCACTGATTTCGGGATGATTCAGTTTTCAAAAATAAACCAGCCCGACCTGGAGTCAGGTTACACCATTGATGATAATGCAAGAGCGTTGATTGCCATTTGTCAGCATTTTGAATTAACGAGAGATAAAGCCGATGTCCATTACATCAATCTTTACCTGCACTTCATTAACTTTTGTCAGCAACCAGATGGAAGTTTTCTGAACTATGTAAACAGTGATAAAAAATTTACAGCGGGCAATTATGAAACAAATCTTGATGATGCAAACGGAAGAACAATCTGGGCTTTGGGTTATTTAATTTCATTGCGTCCTTTATTACCAACACAAATCACCAGCACCGCAAACCAACTTATACAGAAAGCAATGCCTTATTTGCAAGGCATCCATTCAAGCCGTGCCATGGGTTTTATTATTAAAGGTTTGTATTACCGTAACTTAAAAATAAAACTTGCCGAGAACAGTGTGCTTATAACTGAAATGGCAAACAGGCTATTGCAAATGTACAGGCACGAGCAGGAGGAAGACTGGCGCTGGTATGAAAGTTATCTTACTTATGCGAATAGTATTTTACCGGAAGCAATGCTTTGTGCATGGATCACAACCGGCATTACAGCATACAAAGAAACTGCTGTGATCTCGTTTGACTTTTTATTAAGTAAACTATTCAGCGAACAAAAAATCAGGGTAATTTCTAACCAGACATGGTTACATAAAACAAACGAAACAGCTGTGATTAAAAACGGAGGCGAACAACCCATTGATGTGGCTTACAGTATCCTCGCATTGAGCAGATTTTCTGACGTGTTTAAGAAACAGGCTTACTTCAGCAAAATGGATATTGCATTTAACTGGTTTCTTGGAGCCAACCATCTTCAGCAGATCATTTACAACCCTTGCACCGGTGGGTGTTATGATGGATTGGAAGAACATACTGTGAACCTGAACCAGGGGGCAGAATCAACGGTTAGTTACCTCATGGCAAGTTTAACAATTGAAAAGCTGCATCGTAACAGGCAACGCATGAATCTGCAAAAAAAACAAGTTGCTCACTTTAACCTTTAAGCTCTGAAATATGTGAATGATACAACCTATGCATTCAATGGTATAACACATACCACTCTAAACAAAACGACCTTTAATATTCATATAAACTTAAAAAACATGAACACAGGAAAAGTTGTAACGGCAGTATTAGCCAGTGTTGCAGTAGGTGCGGCGCTTGGAATTCTTTTTGCACCGGAAAAAGGATCAGTAACAAGAAGATCTATCAGCCGCAGAAGCAAGCAATTTACAGACGATATTACTGATAAAGCCAATGAGTTTATCGACAACATGGCAGAAAGATTTGAATTGGCAAAGGATGAAGCATCTCAGTTAGCCGAAACCGGAAGAAATAAGGCAGAACAGGTATTATCATCTGTTGCGCATCCAAAACAACATAATTAATAGCTGAGTTGATTAATAATAAACAGGCGACATGCCTTCAATTGTGCTTAACGGCATTTTACCAACGATGAAATTTCATACAATGGAACAAACAGATGGCAGATTAAATCTATTGCTTACACATGCTGAGCAATATGGTAAAACAAATTTTGAACTTGCTAAACTCAAAACTGTTCAGAAGCTCATTCCTGTAGCAACTGCTTTTACAGGACACATGTTTGTATTGTCTGCATTTTACCTGTTTATATTGCTATTCAACATTGGTATTGCTATGTGGCTCGGCAGTTTACTGGGCAAGCCATACCTTGGTTTTATTCTTGTAGCTTCCTTTTATCTCCTTGCAGCCATTGTTATACACTTTCTATCGGCAAAACTTTTACGCAAGCCGGTAAGCCGTTTTATTATTCAGCAAATCCTTAACGACAACACTAACCTATGAGTCTCCTACTAAAAGAAGAAGATCTTGCACAAGCAGTTTTAAATGCAGAGCGGAAAAAACAGGAACAGGGAACCTTATTGGTTGCGGAATTTCATGAGGTGTTGCAAAGTATGCGTCCCTCTGCTATGTTAAAAAATATTCTCACCGAAATTACTTCTTCGGCCGAATTGAAAGATAACATGGTAAACTCATCAGCGGGAGTAGCTGCAGGGATTTTAGCAAAACGACTTGTTGCGGGTAAAAATGCAGGAATCGTTCGCCAGGTTATTGGTAATGGTATTCAGTTTGGCGTAACTAATATTATTGCCAGAAACCCCGAGACAATCAAAACCATCGGTACTACCCTCTTCTTATTTGCAAAACAGTTACTTAAGAAAAGAACAAACACCGGCATCATCTGATTCCGTAAATGAATATGAATGCGTTTTTGAAATTCCCATTTTATGCAAAGATTACTTTATCATTAATTGGGCTGTATGTTTTTATTACCATTCTTTCCATTGCCGGCAGCTTGCTTATTCCATTATTATTTGCCGGCATCATTGCAGTGTTACTCAGCCCGGCAGTTCAGTTTCTTGCTTCAAGGAAGATCAACCGCACTTTGTCAATCATACTTGTTCTGTTTATAGTATCGCTGCTTTTTATTTCTTTAATGATTCTGCTAACTACACAGGCAACAAATCTCAAAGATTCATTTCCCCAGTTACTTCTTAAATTCAACGAATTCTACGACCAGGCAATAGGATGGATATCTACTGTATTTAATACTGATGTAGCCACCATCAACAGCTGGATCTTACAATCAAAAGAAGATCTGTTAAACAGCAGCAACACAGCTATCAGTGTTACACTCAGCAGTGTGGGCAACGGAGTGGCAATGTTTTTTCTGATACCCGTGTATACCTTTATGATTCTTTATTACCAGCACCATTTACTACAGTTTATCCGCCAGATGGCGGGCCGGTCAAACAAAGAACAAACAACAGAAATTCTTACAGAAACAAAAAAAATTATTCAACACTACCTCGTAGGACTATTTTTTGAATTTCTTATTATCGCTGCACTTAATACAGTTGGTTTATTAATTCTGGGAATCAAATATGCCTTTTTACTAGGCATAGCCGGGGCATTGCTGAACATTATTCCATACATAGGAGGATTAATTGCTTTGGTGATTTTTATGATAATTGCGCTTGTAACAAAATCGCCAGTGCATGTTTTGTATGTGGCTCTTTTGTACAGTGGCATCCAGTTTATCGATAATAATTTTATTGTTCCCAAGATTATTGGAGCCAAAGTAAAACTCAATGCATTGATATCGCTGATCGCTGTTATTGGCGGAGCCGCTCTATGGGGCATTTCAGGAATGTTTCTTTCAATTCCGGTTGTGGCTATTCTGAAACTGGTATCTGATAAAGTAGATGTATTAAACCCACTAGGTTTTTTACTGGGAGAAAGCAGGCCACTCAAAGCACATTTTTTTGGCAACGCACCTGTAAAGAAATGACGTAGGAGAAATAATCTTACTCGTAACCACTCTTTATTGTTGTGAGAATCATTTTAAATCTGCCATTGGGCCGAATAAAATTTGGCAAATGCGCAGGTATGATAATTCCTTCACCGGATTGAAGTAAATTAGATACGCCATTTATCACAATCTCGGCTTTCCCTTCTATGATTTGTGCAAAGGTGTCAAAAGGAGATGTTTTTTCGGTTAGGCCTTCTCCGCTATCAAATGACATAACACTGATGTTGCCTGTAGACTTTCTCAGAATTGTTTTACTAACAACGGCATTGGGCATGTATTCAATTATTTCTACAATGATATGTGCTGTTGATTTTTCAAGCTCGGTTGCTTCCTGTTGATTGTTAGGCCCGTTGATATCCATGATTTATGTTTTAACTGATTGCGTCACCTGAGAATTTAACTGACGATTAATTTGCACAAAGGTTCATATTAAGTCACCCTACATTGTTACAGGTGCACGAGGAAAGGTTATATGATTCGTATTTATAATTAGCCTGCAGCCACTATTATGATTTAGCCACTTCGCTCATTTGATGAACACGGCTATGTATGCACATTTCCTTCTCGTACTCTGTAATTGTGTGCAGCACCTTCAGTTTTTCGTTGATCAGCAGTATTAACGATTTATCGAATCCTTTTTTGCCGGCCTCCTGTAAAGCCAGTTCATACTGAATAATGGCCGCTTCAAAACTTCCTGTATTTTCTTCTTTAAGAGCAGCTTTAAATAATGAAACTGCATTCCCATTATTTTTTACCAAAAACTTCCTGATAATCAGGAATAATATTGCTGCCGGGATAACCAGTAAAATGCTGTAATAAGTACTCATAATTTCATATTTATTCTTTTCAACAGAAGGCTCGCTCCCTTATCCAGGCTCGGATATCATTTATAAATCCTCAAGCATATTCCTTCGTTTATCCTTCAGTTGTTTGAAGTGAGAGGGTGTGAGACCTGTAACTTTTTTAAACTGTGCCGAAAGGTGAGCCACACTGCTGTAATGAAGCAGGTAAGCAATTTCGGTGAGGTTAAGTTCATTATACACCAGCAGTTCTTTTACACGTTCAATTTTATGGGCAATAATAAATTTTTCAATTGTTGTTCCCTGAACTTCGGAAAAAAGGTTGGCCATGTAAGTATAATCGTGGTCAATTTTCTCACTTAAATAAACTGAAAAATTCACCACCAACGGTTCATCTGAATAATGAACCATTTCAACAATTACATTTTTAATCCGTTCAATAAGAACGCTTTTTTTATCGTCCATTAACTCCAGCCCGGATTTCCATAAATTCTCTTTTAACTGATCGTGTAGTGTGGCGGTAAAGGGCGTACTGATTTCCACTTCACCCAAATCCACTATAGAATAAGCAATGCCCAGTTTAATGAGCTCTTCTTTTACAACCATTTTGCAACGGATGCAAACCATATTTTTTATGTAGATCTTCATTGTGCCCATTTGTATTTTTTACCTCCGGCAAAACATCACCCAGGGCATTTGTAAACAGTGGGCAGGTAATTCTTAAAGGTAACTCTAATTTTCACCATAACACGGAATGGTTTTGTGTACAAGTAAACTAATTGCAGCAAATGTGTGAATGATTAAGATTACTATGAATAACCTGTAATGTTGCGAAACTTTAATAGTACCATCTTTAAACGTATCATTTAACGATGATCAAGGCCGTTGTTAACCGCAAACACTTAATCAATGCAGCTCAGTTGTAGCGTCGCTCACCCTAATTTTAACGTCGGGAAGTATCGATCTATGCAATATTGTCCGTCGAGACAACTATTCCTGATTTAAAAGGATATTTGGCCGCATACAAACAATTCAGCTTCTCCTCCTGCCCCACTGAACAATTGATATGATTAAATGAAATGGATAAACAGATACTGTGTATTCATGCGAATGCCCCAAAAAAAACACCGTCAGTTGTAGACGGTGTTTTTTTATGCGATCGAAACGCTTATTTATGTTTAAACTGGTAAAACACGCCAACCTGGAATCCCCTGTTTTTTGACTTTAACGTGCTGTTGTCATCATCATTAATATTGGATAAACCAAGATTGTATCTTGCATCAACTCCAAAACCTGAAGGCACATGAATGTAACCAATTCCTAATGCCAGGCCGGCATCAAGGGTATTGAGATCAGATTTAACATCCGTTTTTGTTGTACCGTTATCTGCCTTAGCAGTTAGCAACAGCCCTATTTGCGGACCGGCTTCGAACCGGAAGCCATTATCAAACATATACTGTAATAAAATGGGAACGTTTAGATAGTTGAGATTGAGTTTTGTCTCTACTCCGCCTGTTTTGTATTTGGCACCCTGCGCCGAAAAAAGTAATTCGGGTTGCACCGCAAAGTTTTTTGTAACATGAATATGCCCGAGTAACCCGGCATGCAAACCCGGTTTCATGTCATATTTAAAATCATCGTTGTTTTTGATGTTGTAAAGATTTAAGCCTGCCTTAATACCAATGTTTACATGTTGCGACTGTACAGATGTTGCAAATACAATTGCAATTAATGCTAAACTTACCTGAATTTTCATATACTATTTTGTTATTTACAAAGTGAAGAAATTAGTTACGCAAATTCGGACTTGGAGTAAACCCTAGATATGTAATCATTTTGCAGGAAACTAATTGATTGGCGAAGATGAGCTTATCCTTGTGACTAATGTTACATGTTTATTTGAAATGTTTATACAGTTCTCTGAAACAAAATACTTTCACTTGCAGTGTTTCAATTCAAGATTTGATGCCTACATGAATGGCAAAACACAAAAACCGAATGCAGATGAGATAAGTGGCATGAATCTTTTTTTAGGAAAAGCAAAATGGGGCACCTGTCATTTTCTTCCGTTGCCTAACAGGACGGGCCACTGTTATTTACAAAAAACAGAAAGTGAAGTGTTAGGTACTCCTGGCTCATGCATCCACCGTAATACCTGATGCTGACAAGGGTCGCTATAATGAGTACCAGATGCCACAATTGTTCCGTGCATTTAAAACTTAAACGGTTCGAAACATTGCTCTCACTGCGCCTTACATGCGTAACGGAGTTTACAAAACACTTGAGAAGTAGTTTACTTTTATAATAAAGGTGGTGGCGCCGGAATGGGTTTCCAGGTTGAGAACCAAACGCCGCCGGCTGAGCCTTTAAAACTTAACAGCAAAGAAAAAAGTCTGCTGATCGCATTTATGCAATCGTTTACTGACATAAAGAAGTAGCGATGTTTGTCACTTTGTTTCCTCATCAATCTGCACGTCAGATTCTTCATCTTTCGACTTGTGAAAATCTTCATTTACCTGGTGCTCAAATTCATCTTCATCTTTCATATTTCTTCGAACGAGGAAAGCTACCAGTGCAATCAACAAAATTCCAACTCCAATAATAACAGGCCAGTTCATAAAAAATAGTTTGTTTAAAGTTGAGAACTTTTCCGCAGGTTATTATGAATTCAATATTAAGTTTTAAGTCGGCAACGTTTTTTTCTACTATCCCGCCTATTATAACAGCCTTTAGCTTGGCATAATTTCTGTCAATCTATGGCTGTAGACGTTGTTACGCTGTAAGTAATATCGCACATTGAGATTGGTGAACAGGATGTATATTTTCAAATTACATTCTCTACATCAATTCCTGCTCATCATCCTGTAGAAAAATTACCCCATTAGCTTCGTACCAAAAACCATACCCTCGTATGGGTGAAATACCTATGCGGAATTTGCATGAATTATATCGATTAATCAATAAATAAAAATGGCTTCATTTAAAGCTGCAGATAAATTAAAAACGATCGCCAGCAGGCAAAGCACGCTTGTGAGTGAAAAGGCCATTGCCAGCACAAAAGAGGCAGGCAACTTCCTAACAGACATCGCTGATTTTTTTCTATTTATAGCATTAACCGTTAAAGAAATATTTACCGGCGGCTTTGAATTCAGGGAATTTCTGCGTCAATGCTACATTGTTGGTTATAAATCATTACCGCTTATTTCCATTACTGGAGCTATTGTTGGTTTGGTTCTTACGATTCAATCAAGACCGGTATTGGTCGATTTTGGTGCAGTTACATTGCTGCCAAGTATGGTAAGTCTGTCCCTCATCAGGGAAATGGGACCTGTTATTACTGCACTTATCTGTGCGGGGAAAATTTCATCGGGGATGGGAGCAGAATTAGGTTCCATGAAAGTAACAGAACAAATTGATGCCATGGAAGTTTCATCTATAAACCCTGTGAAATACCTGGTAGTTACAAGAGTATTGGCTGCAATGATCATGATCCCTTTACTTACCATTTATGCTGATGCATGTGGCATTGCCGGAAGTTGGGTTGGTGCAAATATTAAAGGTGATGTATCAATTGTTTTATTCTTTTCCCAGGCTTTTGCTCCAGTTGAAATGATTGATGTACTTCCTGCAGTAATTAAAACTTTTTTCTTTGGTGCAGTAATTGGCTTAGTAGGTTGTTATAAAGGATACAATGCCAGTAGTGGTACGCAAAGCGTTGGCAATGCAGCTACATCAGCAGTGGTTCTCGCTTCCTTATTGGTATTTATTGTTGACATGATTGCTGTACAAATAACAGATCTTCTTATCTCATGAATAATAATATAACAGCACTGGAAGAAACGCAAACCTTCACAACAACAAAAGTGGAGCATCCGGTTATTACTGTGAGCCACTTGAAAAAATCATTTGGCCACCAGGAGATTTTGAAAGATGTATCGTTGCAATTAGGTCTTGGTGAAAATCTTGTGGTGCTGGGTAAGTCAGGCTCCGGTAAATCTGTATTAATAAAATGCCTGGTTGGACTATTGCGACCTGATAGTGGAAGTATTAATATTCTTGACCAGGATGTAACCAGTTTGCAACGAAAAGATTTAAATCAATTAAGACAAAAAATTGGCTTCCTGTTCCAGGGAAGTGCTTTATACGATTCAATGACAGTTAAACAAAACATTGAATTCCCATTACGACGGATAAAAAAAGGATTGACAGAAAAAGAAATTGCAGCAAAGGTGCATGAAGTGCTGGAGAATGTTGCGTTGGTAGATGCATTGCATAAAATGCCCGCAGATCTTTCGGGTGGGATGCGCAAACGTATTAGTCTTGCACGCACCATTGCTGTTGATCCACAAATTATGTTGTATGATGAACCAACAACAGGACTTGATCCGATTACTTCAGATGAGATCAGTGAACTGATTATGGATGTGCAGAAAAAATATAAAACATCATCCATCATTATTACACACGACATTAAGTGCGCTCTCTATACAGCAAACCGTATGGTGATGATAAAAGATGGCACTGTTTTTAAGGAAGGTAAACCAGAAGAGTTTGTTCAATCAACCGATGAATTTATTCGCTCGTTTTCTTTCCAGTAGAAGAAAAATAAATTACTATGGATACAACATCGCAATCTTATAAAATAAAACTGGGTTTATTTATCCTGGGCGGCATCGCTTTGCTGGCCGTGGTATTATTTATCATCGGTAAAAAAAACAATCTCTTCACACCAGTCTTTACACTTTCTGCTGCGTTTAATAATGTAAGTGGTTTGCAGGCAGGTAATAATATCCGTTTTTCAGGTATTACAATTGGCACGGTTGATGATATTACCATCGTTAATGATTCCACAGTGAGAGTGAAGATGTCGATCAGGCAAAATGTAAAAAAATTTATTAAAGCAGATAGTAAAGCAGTTATCGCATCGGATGGATTTATTGGAGACAAGCTGGTTATCATTTCACAAGGCAGCGGCGATGCCCCGGTTGTAAAAGAGCACCAGGTACTGGAATCGGAAGAACCGGTTGAAACAGGGGAAATAATTGCCAGTTTGCAGGTAAGTGCTGCTAATGCGGAAGTTATTACCGATCAACTAGCAGAAGTTGTAACGAAAGTAAACAATGGTAACGGCACATTGGGAAGGTTGATACAAGATCCTACGCTTGCAAACAACCTGAGTGCAACAATGCAAAACATGAAGACAAGCAGTAAAGGTTTGTCGGAAAATATGGAAGCAGCTAAACAAAGTATTTTATTGAGAGGCTATTTCAACAGGAAGAAAAAAGCAGCAGAGAAAAAAGCTGAAGCTGATAAAAAAGCTGCTGAAAAGAAAGCAAAAGAAGAGAAAAATAAAGATCAGTAATTTATTTATACATAAACGCTAGTTTATTCACCAAAAAACAAACACAATGAAAAAAATCGCTTATTTATTTTCGACGATTATGCTAACCGGAAGTATAACGATGCTCAGTTGTAACAATTCTACTGATAATACAACTGACAATGATGACAAAAAAGACACCGTTGTTATTGAAGACAAAGATAAAACCGTAAACGAACGAGTAGCAACCGCTGAGGAGTGGGCAGCGTTCAAAACGGAAACCGAGCAAAAAATTGATGCTAATGAAAAGCGTATAGCGGAGTTGCGAGATAAAAGAAAAAAATCTGGCAAAGTAATGGACAAAGTTTACGAAGAACGTATTGAAGCTCTCCAGGAACGTAATAGAAATCTTCGTTTAAAAATTACTAATTACGAAACAAATAAAACCGATTGGGATAAGTTTAAAGAAGAAGTAAATCACGACTTAGATGAATTGGGTAAAGCTATCGGTGATATTTTTAAAGATAATGAATGATTTTGATGGTCAATTGGAAGTGGATTAGGCGGGATGAATGTCCCGCTTTTTTTATGCATTGTATTCAAGGTATTTTATTTGATGTGTGAATCTTATAACGTATCTCCATAGTTATATAATGCTTAAAATAAAATACAATTCCAACTTTGTATTACTAATCTTAAACAACATGAAAAAACAACTAATGCTTTGTGCGTTTTTAATTATTGCGCACATAGCCTCTGCACAAACAATTGATAAGAAATGGAATCTCGGTTTACACTTCGGCGCAAGCCAATACAGAGGTGATCTTGGTAGTGATTTTTATAAAACCGATATGGCTTTTTATGGCTTTGGTGGCTTATCACTCTCCAGGTATTTAGGATCACATATCGATCTTAATCTCACAGCAACAAAAGGAAAAGTTGGATTCAATCGCCCAGCAGGACGTTTTTTAAGCGATGTAAGTACAGCAACAATTAACCTGCGCCTGCATTTATTGAAATCAACTGCAGCAGTTCGCCCTTACATATTTGGTGGCTGGGGCGGAATTCTTTTCGACAAAGGTTTAGAAGTTACTCCACGCAATCTTGATTTTGCAAATCCTTCTACTGGAGCCGGTATTAATTTCAGGTTAGGACCTGTAGTAAATTTAAATATTCAGGAAACATTTTTGTTTTCTAACAGGGATCACCGTGATAGAGTTACAGCAGGAGGCAATAATGATAAATATCTTTTTCATTCTGCAGGACTCACGTTCAATTTCGGTAAGAAAAAAGATGAAGACAATGATGGCGTAGCCGACAGGTTAGATAAATGTCCTAACACTCCTGCAATGGTAACTGTTGATAAAGATGGTTGCCCTGTTGATACAGATGCTGATGGTGTGGCTAATTATCTTGACAAATGTCCTGACATTGCTGGAACAGTTGCATTAGAAGGTTGCCCCGATAAAGATGCTGATGGTATAACCGATGCAAGCGATCGTTGCCCCGATGTTGCAGGACCAGCGGCATTGAAAGGTTGTCCTGATACGGATGGCGACGGTGTTGTGGATATAGATGATAAATGTCCTGATACAAAAGCGGGTTATAAAGTAAATGAAACAGGTTGTGCATTGGATAACGACAAGGATGGTATTGTTAATGAAGAAGATCGTTGTCCCGATGAAGCAGGTATAGCAAGTTTGAAAGGCTGTGCCGATACCGATGGTGATGGTGTTGCAAATATAGACGACCGTTGTCCAGCAGTTAAAGGTACACTTGCAAATAAAGGTTGCCCTGAAATTGCGCCTGAAGTTTTACAACAGATTACAAATATTGCCAGCAAGATATTTTTTGAAACAAACAGTGATGTGTTGAAAGTTGCATCTACACATGAGCTTGATGAATTGGCAACCATCCTTCGCAATCACGAAAATTCAATTCTTACCATTGAAGGGCATACAGATAGCAGAGGCACTGATGAATACAATATGACCCTCTCGCAAAAAAGAGCGAATGCAGTTAGAGCTTATTTAATTCAAAAAGGCATTGCGGAAAGTCGGTTAAAAGCAATAGGGTACGGTGAAACAACTCCTATAGCCGATAACAATACTAAGACAGGGATGGCTAAAAACCGAAGAGTTGAATTAAAGACATCGTACTAACTTTTTTTACAAAGTACATTGGTTTTAGAGGTATACACGGGGGCTGTTTTTACAGCTCCTATTTTTTTGTGTATTGCTTAAAAAATAGGTGTGAATTTTATAAATTTTACATTGCTAACTATAACAAAAAAGAGCGCCCAGTTTAGCAACTTTGTATCAGAGAATTCAATACCTACCTAACCTATACTTCCTCCGTTAGATGTATAAGCTGAAGACCTCCCTTTCCATTGTGAAATTTTTATTCTTCAACTTAAATCATTTAACACATGAAAACACGCTTACTCTATTTCGTTTTTGCATTTACAGTTTCTATTTTCAGTAAAAGCAGCCTCGCACAATGTTCGGTTTCCGACATTTATATTCAAAACACAAAGCTCGTTGGTGGAACAGGCACCAGTTGTACAGTGAAGTTTGATATTACGTTTAATATCGAAGACAATAACGGTAATAAATATATATTCATTCACGCCTGGACACAGGAAGCCTATCCAAATTATTTCAAATGCGAAAATGGCAAAACCACTATTAGCGGATCTGTTGCAGCACCTAAAAGCACAGACCTTACAGGTTCATTTATTAATATTGGATTAAATAATGACGGCGCCACACCCACTTTAATTACTTCTTACCCACCCGATGCTTCGGTAGCTATGGCATCGATCGATAGTGCCAGCAAAGAAGTACTAGCTGATGGTTCTGCCAACATTACCTTGTATGGCGTTGTTACTACATTACCAGTAAGCTGTACTACGCCTGTAGTAATTGTTGCCGATCTTTGGTCGAGCCAATCAGCTAATGCTCAACGTGTACATTGTGTTAATTGCGGCATTCGCTCTTCAACCGGTTATTTATCCGCATTTGGTTTTGTTGCATGTGGTGCCAATGCTTACACGGGAGTTTTCACCAACAATACAACATCAACTATCAATGGATATTACCAGGTATACGCTGATGTTAATAATGATGGTTACTTTATTCCTGCAACTGATACATTGCTACAAACAAATACAACTTTCAGCATTGCAGGAAGTGGAACCTACTCTGTTAACGGACCTATCCCTGCAGAAAATACTTCACAAAATGTTTTTGTTCTTGTAACACAAACAACAGGTGCCGCTGCTGATGCATCGAGAGTTTTCTTGTTCCCTGCAGCCGTATGCGGACCATTACCAGTGAGCTTCATTTCATTTGATGTAAACCGCACCAGCAGAACAGATGTATCACTGAAGTGGGAAACTGCAACTGAACAAAATAACAGGGGCTTTATATTACAACGTAAAACTGCAAATAGCGGATGGGAACAGGTTGCATTTGTTCCTTCGCAGGCAGCAGATGGTAACAGTAGTGCAAGAACCAGTTATTCATTTACCGATCAGAATAGTAACAAGGGAATGACTCAATACCGCATTCAACAAGTAGATTTTGATGGAAAAACCAATATAAGCAACATCAGGGTTGTGCGTGGCGATGGTCAACAGGATAAGATGATCATCTATCCTAATCCAAGTTCAACCGGACGTGTTATGATCGTATTCAGTGAAAACAAATCTGTAAGAGATATTGTTCTCGTTGACATGCAGGGTAAACTTGTAAAGCAATGGAAAGGAGTAATGGATAACAACCTGGAAGTTGCCAACCTGAAAGCAGGAGTTTACTTACTGAATGTTACCAACAGGGAAAGTGGTGAAAAGACGAGCACTAAAATTGTGGTTTCAAATTATTGAGAACAGGTACTGATGATTCTGTTTCCAATTGAAAGGGTTCCAACCGGAACCCTTTTTTATTTGCTGTAACGATGCCGACCGACACAGAAAAACCCTGCAGTAAAATTGCAGGGTTTTATATTTAAAGCTTGTAAGAAAGTTTGCTCTTATACTTTTTCGGGGGCAGACATTTTATACACATGTGTATGCATGCACATTTCCTTTTCATATTCATTGATCGTGTGCAGTACCTTCAGTTTTTCATTGATCAGTAACTGCAGTGATCGGTTGAAGCCATTTTTTTCTGCTTCATGCAAAGCCAGTTCATATTGTTTAATTGCAGCTTCAAACCTGCCCGTATTTTCTTCTTTCAAAGCAGTTTTAAATAACGATACAACCCTGTGCTTATTATTTTCGACAAGGTATCGTATGATGAGAAAGATTACTGAGGCAGGAACAAGCAGTAAAAGACTATAGTAACTTGTCATAAAAAAAAATTTACAATAATTTGGGCGTTGGTAATTTTTACACTTCTTCCAATAACATTCTGCGTTTCACTTTCAGCTGTTTAAAGCATGATGGCGTGAAGCCGGTAACTTTTTTAAACTGCGCAGAAAGATGTGCTACACTGCTATAATGCATGAGATAAGCAATTTCGGTAAGGTTTAATTCATTGTACAACAGCAATTCCTTTACCCGTTCTATTTTATGGGCAATAATAAATTTCTCAATTGTGGTGCCCTGCACTTCGGAGAAGAGATTTGCCATGTAAGTATAATCGTGATTCAATCGTTCACTCAAATACACCGAAAAATTAACTACCAATGGCTGATCGGCATGGTGAACCAATTCAACAATTACATTTTTGATACGCTGTATCAATACATTTCTTTTATCGTCAATCAACTCAAGTCCAAACTTCATGAGTCCATCCGCCAGCTGAGCCCGAAGTTGACCGGTGACTGGCTCAACAATTCCTACTTCTCCCAATTCTACCGATGTATAGTCAATTCCCAACCTGGTTAACTCTTCTTTCACTACCATTATACAACGGATGCAAACCATATTTTTAATGTACAGCTTCATATCTCCTCAATTAATAAGTTTTCACAATTCATTAATGCATATACCAAGCCACTTGCACCTGACTGATTTTTAGCCGTAAAAAAAATCGGCTTAGTTTTTGAGAAAGCGGGCTATTTGCTTATTCTGCTGCGAGTATTCCACAAATGTGTGAATTATGTAACGTTTACCGGTACAAGTTGTAACGTAGATAAAGGTGAATTGAAGCAACTTTAAGTACTTATAAAAACATACACTATGTCGTTAGTAACTATTGTAATTGTATTGATCGTTGTCGGAGTCCTTTTGTGGTTGATAAATGCTTATATACCAATGGACCGTAAGATCAAAAACATCTTGAATATTGTTGTGGTAATTGGCGTTGTTATTTGGCTGCTAAGGGCCTTTGGCGTGTTAGGGGCTGCAGGCAACGTTAATGTTTAACGGGCAACTAAATAATTGCCGTTATTTTTAAGTTATAACCTATTTATTTGTAGGTGAGTTAGTAATTGATAGCTACTGCTTAACGGCAGTAGCTATTTTATGTTAAGCATTAAACAATTTCCATAACTCGTCTCTCACTTTTGATGCATTGGGCAACATCGCTTCTTCTAATCCCATGTTCATGGGGACGGCAGGTAAGTTTAATGCACCTAAAACTTCAACCGGCACATCGAGCCACTGAAAACAATTATAGGTGATGCGATACGCTAGTGCCTCTGCAAAGGAATTATTTTGTTGTTCCTCGGTAAGCACTAAACACTTCCCATGTCTTTTTACTGTAGAAAAAATCAACTCTTCATCCAGCGGAAATAATGTACGCAGATCTATAATTTCAACAGCTCCGTCAAAGTGTTTTGCAGCCGCCATAGCCCAGTACACACCCATGCCATAGGTAATAATACAACATGTCTCGCCTTCATCAATTAAGTCATCATCGGCTTGCATTACTACCCTGCCCTTTCCGAGTGGGATGACATAATCAGCTGACGGTTCTATTGTTTTTGCCTCTTCAGTGCCTGGCACTTTACTCCAGTATAAACCTTTGTGCTCTAACATCACAACAGGATTGGGATCAAGAAATGCTGCTTTCATTAACCCTTTCATATCTGCTGCGGTAGAGGGATAAACTATTTTAATTCCTTTTATACTAAGCAATGTCGTTTCAATACTTCCACTGTGATAAGGACCGCCGCCGCCATAAGCACCAATAGGCACACGTATTAATGTCTGCACCGGAAATTTTCCGCAACTGAGGTACGATGATTTAGAAATTTCTGTGACAAGCTGATTCAGTCCGGGGTAGATGTAATCAGCAAACTGCACTTCAACAATTGGCTTGGCACCGACTGCACTCATTCCCACTGTTGATCCAATAATGTAGGCTTCCTGTATAGCTGTATTAAACACACGATGATCACCAAACTTTTCGGCCAGTGTTGCAGCTTCACGAAACACGCCACCTAATCTTCTTCCTACATCTTGCCCGTATAATAAAGCTTCCGGATATTCTTCCATCAGTTCACGTATAGCGAACAAGGCCGCATCCACCATCATGATCTTTTCTTTACCAACAGGCAAACGTTCTCCTTTTTCTTCTGTAATGGTAGTTGGAACAAATACATGATCTGATACTGTTGACGGATCGGGCTCTGCAGCAGCAACTGCTTTTTCAAAATCCTCTGCAACTGTTTGTTTTGCTTTATCAAATAGTTGTTGCAATCCATCTTCTGTTATTCCAGCTTGCAAGCAAAGTTGTTTCAGCTTTGGAAACGGATCATCTTTATAATGCTGATCAAGATCTTCTTTGCTCCTGTAAAATTCTTTGCGCACACCACTTGTGTGATGATTGAGCAAAGGCACATATGCCTGCACTAAATATGGTTGCTGATGTGTGCGCACATGATCAACAACATGCTGCATGGTTTCATATGCTTCATTAAAATCGCTTCCATCGCAACGGATGCGATGCATACCAGGAAAACCACCTGCATATTCATAGGCATCCATCACTCTTGCTTCATCTGCACTTACACTAATACCCCAGTTATTATCCTGCACTAAATAAACGATGGGTAATTTTTTGAGCACTGCAAATTGAAATGCTTCACTTACTTCTCCTTCGGTAATACTTGCATCGCCTAGTGAACAAACAACCACGGGCAATTGCCCATCGTTTGTTCTTGTAAACGATGCTGACTTTATTTTTTGTAAATATTGTAAGCCCTGTGCCGCACCGGTAGTAGGAATAACCTGCATGCCTGTTGCACTACTCTGATGTATAATGTTTGGCTTATCGCCATCTCTGTAATTTGGATGTGAATAGTATTCTCTTCCACCAGTAAACTCATCATCAGCTTTTGCAAGCAATTGTAGCATTAATTGATAAGGTTCGAAGCCAAGACCAAGCAACATGCTTTCATCCCGGTAATAAGGGCTCACCCAATCGGCTGATGTTAATTGAAATGCAGTTGCTAACTGAATAGCTTCGTGCCCACGTGAAGTCGAGTGAACATATTTACAAATGGAGCGGTTATTCTCATAGGTCTCAGCCATGTGTTGAGCATAACACATGAGCTTGTAAGCCTTCCGTAAAGTTTCCAGATTTATCATGCCAAGCAATAAAGCTGCAAAGTAAAGGAACTGGAACAAAAAAGCCATTCCCTGTGAGGAATGGCTCAATTATCATTTAGGTTTGTTTACTTAACTTCTACTTCAAGCAAACTGTCATCTTCAATAAAACCTTCCAATATATCGCCAACTACACATTCACCAACACCAACAGGAGTTCCTGTAAAAATCAAATCGCCAATGTTGAGTGAAAAGAATTGCGAAACATAAGAAACAATCTGGTCGAAAGTAAAAATCATCTGGCTGCTGTTTGCCTGCTGCACCATTTCCTTGTTTTTGTATAAACAGAAATTGATGTTGCCGAGATTCATGCCCGGTTTAATATCGATGAACTTGCCCACCGCTGCAGAGTTATCCCATGCCTTTGAAATTTCCCAGGGCAAACCTTTTTCTTTCAGTTGTTGCTGAAGATCACGGGCTGTAAAATCAATACCAACAGTGAACGCATTGTAATATTTGGAAGCATGACGGTCCTGTATGTATTTCCCGTTTTTGGAAACACGCAGTACTAGCTCAGCCTCGTAATGAAGTTCGTTGGTGAATTCGGGGTAATAGAAAGGCATGTGCGGTTGGAGAAATGCACTTTTCGGCTTGAGAAAGATCACTGGCTCATCCGGCACGTCATTGCCAAGTTCTTTGGCATGTTCAACGTAATTGCGTCCTACGCAAAAGATTTTCATCGGTTCGATGGTTTTGGTTCAGAATCAGGTTTATGAAAGGTCTTTAAAAGGACAAGGGATTTTAACGATACAGGACAGTATCAATAGAAATGTTAACGAAGATAGTATTTGAAAATTGAAAATTAAAGCGTTATCTCAATTTTGTTTGCATGATTCATGGTGCGTTCAATGCCGGTTAAAACGAAGCTTTCAATCACTTCAATCGTTGCATCAATCTTCTTTTTTACAACAGGTAATTCAGCTTCGCTCCACCTGCCCAAAACGAAATCGACCTGTCCGCCCTTGGGATAATTATTTCCAATTCCAAATCTTAAACGTGGGTAAACGTTTGTCTGCAAAATTTCCTGGATGCTTTTTAAACCGTTATGCCCGGCATCACTGCCACCGGGTCTTAACCTGATCTTACTTAACGGCAATGCCAGTTCATCAACAATTACTAATACATGTTCAAGAGCAATCTTTTCTTTATCCATCCAATATTTAACTGCCTTACCACTCAGGTTCATGTAAGTGGATGGCTCAATACATATCAATGTTTTTCCTTTCAGTTTAATTTCAGCTATTGCTGCAAGCCTGTCAACTTTAAATGTTGCATTGTGTTTTGCAGCTAATGCTTCCACCACATCAAAACCTATGTTATGACGGGTATGTGCATACTCGGCGCCAATATTTCCCAAACCAACGATTAAAAATTTCATGTGCTCATTGTTATTGTATTTTTAGCCACATAGTATGCCCATATTCACTTTAGTTGATTTGACTACTTATGGCATTTCATCTCAACAAATATCAATAAAGTTCATTCACTAAAATAAAAATCCCCCTCGTAAAAGGGGGATCCTATTTTGAACAACGTGGCTCTTATTTTTTAGGAGCTGCTGCTTCTTCTTGTTTCAACTGGCGTGTTAATACGATAGAAGCGATAGGAATACGTGGAGAGTTCAATACTTCCATGTTATCGGCTTTTACATCTTCAACACGAATGTTACCATTCAATTCAAGTGGGGTAAGGTCCACTTCAATTGCTTCCTTCAAATGCTTAGGAAGAGCTTTGATCTTAAGTGATTTGATTTTGGTAATTAACTTACCGCCATCTTTTACACCTTTTGCTGCACCTGTAAATTTCAAAGGAATAGTAGCAACAACTGTTTTGTCTTCTACCAATTCTAACAGATCAACGTGCGCTAATGCATCACTCACTTTGTCGAACTGCAGATCTTTCAAAATTGTTCTGTAGCTCTTGCCATCAATCTTTACTTCAGCAACCTGGAAATCGGGAGTGTAAACCAAAGATTTAAATGCTTTGGCAGGAGCGTAGAAATTAATTTCTTCTGAGCCTCCGTAAATTACACCAGGCACCATTTCCTGAGAGCGAAGTTGACGGGCGGCTTTCTTCCCGTTTTCGGTCCTCAAGTGACCCTCGATAGTAATTGTCTTCATTGTTTATCTAATTTAAAAATTTACTTTTCTTGGTTTATTTATCCCTGCGTTGTGCATGCATAAACAAACTGGTGATGCTCTTGTTTTCAAAAGCATTACGAAGTGCAACTGCAAACAAATCGGCAACACTTAATACCTTGATTTTTTTGCTTTCCTGTTTTAACGGAATGGTATCACACACTACCAATTCTTCCAGCACACTGTTTTCAATATTCTCGTATGCTTTACCGCTCAACACAGGATGTGTAATTAGTGCTCTTACACTTCTTGCACCCTTTTCTTTTAAAAGAGCTGCCGACTTTACTAGTGTACCGCCGGTATCGCAAATATCATCGATCAATACAATATCCCTGTCTGTTACATCTCCTATCACCACCATGCTTGCTATCTCGTTTGCACGCTTGCGATGTTTATCGCAAATCACCATTTCCACTTCAAAATAGCTGGCAATTTCCCTGATACGATTGGCACTACCTACGTCGGGGGCCGCAAAGGTAAGGTTTTCCAGCTTCAAACTCTCAATGTAAGGGATGAAAATTGACGATGATTCAAGGTGATCAACAGGTATATCAAAATAACCCTGAATCTGTGCGGCATGAAGATCCATTGTAATAACACGATCTGCACCGGCTGCCTCCAACATGTTGGCAATCAATTTTGAACCGATAGCTACCCTCGGTTTGTCTTTACGATCCTGGCGTGCATAACCGTAATAAGGAATAACCGGAATAACCTTGTAAGCCGATGCTCGTTTTGCGGCATCGATCATAAGCAATAACTCCAACAGGTTTTCAGCTGGTGAAAATGTGCCTTGCACAAGAAAAACAATGTCGCCCCGAATGCTTTCCTGGAACATGGGTTGAATTTCTCCATCGCTGAATTTTTGAGTAATACACTGACCTAGCGGAATACCGAATTTGGCTGCAATTTTCTCGGCAAGGTACTTCGATGCTGTGCCGGAAAATATCTTGGCAGAAGGGTTCATTGAACTATAGTTTGTAAAGGGGTGAAATGTGCGGCGAAGATAAGTGCTTCACTGAAACTTTGAATTAAACAATTCGCACCCATTTTCAACAAATAAAAAAGTCCCGCTTGCGGCGGAACTCGTGGGCGGTTGTCCAACTTTTGAAAATTTTAAAAGCTCCGCCCGGTTTCTTTATAGAGTAAATACTGCGCTGCTAATTAATTTGAACCAATGTCACAAGCTTCGGCTCCTCCTGTGTCGTAGCCTTCGCCTCAATTGCCGGTTGCAAGTTGCTATTTGTTTTTACTACATGCACACCCATTGATGCCACAAAAATGGATGAAAAGAGCAGGTTACCTAAAATGAGAAAAAGGAAAAAGCGTGAACGCAACGGCGTTCGTAACGATGATGATTCAGGGTTCAGGTGCATACATTGTTGGTTTATTCGGATGATTGGATAAGCGAATTTAAGATGGTATATTGGAACATGCAAGACACCAAAACAACAATTAAACAGTGGGCCATCGACGACAGACCCCGTGAAAAGCTCTTATTAAAGGGTGCAGAAGCACTTAGTAATTCCGAATTATTGGCCATTTTAATCGGCTCCGGTACTTCTAAAAAATCTGCAGTTGATGTGGCTAAAGAATTGTTAGCCAGATCAAAAGACGATATTAACGAACTTGCAAAACTCACTCTCAAGGAATTGATGAAGACCAACGGTATTGGTGAAGCGAGGGCTGTTACCATTGCCGCTGCAATGGAACTTGGCCGAAGGAGAAAAGCCGTAGAATCACTGAAAAAAAGCGTAAAAACGAGTGCCGATATTGCGGCATTTTTCCAGGCCCAGCTTCAGGATAAGCTGCACGAAGTGTTTGCTGTGGCCTACCTCAACCGTGCTAACAAGATCAATCATTTGGAAGTGATCAGCGAAGGTGGCATCACCGGAACCGTAGCCGATCCTCGTATAATTTTGAAGAAAGCTTTGGAGCATAATGCCGTGAATATTGTGCTTTGCCACAACCACCCCAGCGGCAGCTTAAAGCCCAGTCGTGCAGATGAAATGTTGACGAAAAAGATCAAGGAAGCTGCAGTATTATTAGATATGAATGTGATCGACCACATCATTGTAAGTGAAGATGGTTATTACAGCTTTGCCGATGAAGGCATATTATGATCTAAAAAAGAAAGCCTGCCTTGAAACAAGACAGGCTTTTATAAATAAACCTCTGAGATTAAAATGGAAGATCATCCGAATCGCCACCAATAGGTGCTTCATTCATTGGTTGTGAAGGAGCGTTGTATCCTCCGCCCTGTGGTTGAAAACCACCTCCGCCACCGCCTTCTGAAGAACGGCTTCCTAATAGTTGGATGCTTGATACACGAACCGATAATGCTGCACCACTTTTACCATCCTGTGTTTGGTAAGTGCGCACTTCCGGAGCGCCTTCAACATATACCTGAGTTCCTTTTTTCAAATAAGGGGCAATACCTGTGCGATCGCTCCAATAAGCACAATCGACCCAAATGGTTTTTTCACGCTGAGCGCCGGTACTGTCTTTAAATTTTTCTGTGTGAGCAACGGTGAAATTCATAACATTCTTTCCATTCACTGTGTTGGTAACACAATCCCTTCCCAGATTTCCAATTACCTGTAACTTGATCATAGCTTATTTTTTTAGACTTATTTTTTGTAGGAAGAGCAAAGTAGGGATTTTTTAAGCATAACTGAAAACATGTGTTCACATTTTCCCCAGAACTTTGCGCCGCCAATTATATGCGTTGTGCTGCAGTTCCCTCGCCAGCCATTTAAACCGGGCTTTTCCCGTAATTTTGCATCTTGCTTTTTTCGAAGCAGTGAATTAGAAATTTATTTTATCATGAGCCGTAAAGGAAAAGTTTTAGTAGCAATGAGTGGCGGTATCGATAGTACCGTTACGGCTCTCATGTTGCATCATGAGGGTTACGAAGTGGTTGGCATTACCATGAAAACATGGGATTATGCCAGCAGTGGAACAGGCACAAAGGGCAAGAAGGAAACGGGCTGTTGCAATCTTGATAGTTTTAATGATGCACGTGCAGCAGCAGTGCAGCATGGCTTCCCACATTATATTCTTGATATACGTGAAGAGTTTGGCGATTTTGTAATTGAGAATTTTGTAGATGAATATTTGAATGGTCGCACGCCTAACCCCTGCGTGCTTTGCAATACTCATATTAAGTGGCGGGCACTTCTAAAAAGGGCCGATGCTATGAACTGTGATTTTATTGCCACCGGTCATTATGCAAAAGTTCATCAACATGATAATGGTCGCTACTTCATCAGTAAAGGTGTGGATGAAACAAAAGACCAGAGTTATGTATTGTGGGGATTGCAGCAAGATCTTTTGCAACGCACTTTGCTTCCGTTAGGCGGTTACCGCAAAACAGAGATCAGGCAAATGGCTTTGGATTATGGCTATCCCGAACTGGCAAAAAAAGCGGAGAGTTATGAAATTTGTTTTGTTCCAGATAACGATTACCGTGGCTTCTTAAAACGTCGTGTGGAAGGATTGGAAGAAAGAGTAAACGGCGGAAACTTTGTTGACAAGACTGGAAAAATTCTTGGTCAGCATAAAGGTTATCCTTTTTATACTATTGGTCAACGTAAAGGGCTCGATATTACATTTGGCAAACCCGTGTTTGTAACAGAAATACTTCCTGAAACCAATACCGTTGTACTGGGCGATGAAGAAGATCTCAACAAACAGGAAATGCAGGTAGGCAAGATCAACATGCTGAAATACGACAGCATTACGCCGGGGATGGAAGCAATTACCAAGATCCGTTACAAGGACAAAGGAACACTCTCCAACCTTTATCCCAATGCCGACGGCACAGTAAATGTGCGGTTTTATGAAGAAGCCAAAGGCATAGCTCCCGGACAAAGTGCTGTGTTTTATGAAGGCGATGAAGTAATTGGTGGTGGTATAATTATGCGGAAACCCATTGTTTAAAACAATGATTTCAAAACATGTACGTTATAAGGTACGCTTTGCGTGCCTTTTTTGTGCAGCGTTGACAGGTGATTTTGAATCTTAAGAGCATGCGAACCCGAAATCATTAACTAACTTTAATTTATGAAATCCATAGGAATCCCTGCCGTCCTCTTACGTAAAACAGCCCTGCTTTCAAGCTGCCTATTTCTTCTTTTGAGCAGTTGCAAACGAACTGAAACACTTGAATCACTCACGCTTGATGAACTTGTTCCGCTGAAAGTTGGCAAATACATTACCTATCGTTTAGATTCATTGGTATTTACAAATGCAGGTAAAATAACCGAAACACATCGTTACCGTGTGCGTCATACGATCGACAGGCAATCAGTCGATAACCAAAACAGACCAACATGGATCGTGATTACACAAATCACCGATTCATTGGGTGTTGGTCCATGGGTACAAAACGGTACTTATACCATTACACAAGTTGATAAAAAATTAGAAGTTACCGAAAACAACCTGCGGGTGATAAAACTCAACCTGCCTACAATCCAGGACTTCACATGGAAAGGAAATACTTATTTGCCGGATCGCCCGTACAACCCTGAATTTCCAATAAGTATTGATGCCAATATGAGTTTGTGGGAGTTCAGATTTGAAACAGTAAATGAAAGTGAAATTATTGGTAGCAATCAGTTGAATGATGTAACAACGGTATTTCATATTGATGAATCAGAAAATGTTCCGATGAAGACAGATACTTCATTTGCTTCACGTGAACTATCAGTTGAGAAGTATGCAAAAAATGTTGGGCTGGTATTTCGTGAATTTCAACTTTGGGAAAATCAACCACGTCCAAGAACAACAGGCACACCTCCGAATATAATTACCACTTATGATCCTGTGCGTATTGGCTTTGGCGTAAAAATGTGGATGATCGATAAAAACTAAACTTATCTTTTCTTTTCATGAAGAGCACATGTTATTTTCTGTTCGTTCTTTTCTTACTGTGCATAGCAGTTGAAAGTTACGGACAGCGAACAAAGCATGTTGTTTTCTTTAAGGATAAAAATGAAACAACTTATCTTCTCTCCCAACCTTCCGCTTATTTGTCAGCCAGAGCTGTTGCAAGAAGAACAAGATATTCTATTACAATTGACAGTACCGATCTTCCTGTTATTGAGAAGTATGTTGACAGCGTTCGTTTAGCCGGCAATGTTACTATTCTGGGCCGCTTGCGCTGGATGAATGCAGTAGTAATTCAAACGAGTGACGCAGCTGCATTAAATAAGATCAACACTTTCCCTTTTGTAAAAAAGAGAGATAGCATTGCTTATCGAAAACCGAATACAATTCCGGTCCACAACAAATCATATAACGTCACCCCGTTTATTAATACCAACCAGCGAATACAACAGCCCTTCGCCGATTCATTGAATTATGGTAACTCAGCAACGCAAATCAAAATTCACAACGGCGAATTTCTTCACAATATTGGCGGGCAAGGCAAAGGGATGCAGATGGCTTTTTTAGATGGAGGTTTTTTCGGCTATCAAACCAATCCATTCTTTGATAGTGTGCGGAATCAAAACCGCATCCTTGCAACCCGTGATTTTGTGATGAATGAAATAAGTGTGAATGAAGATGACGGTCATGGTATGATGTGTTTTTCTATTGTTGCAGCAAATAAACCAGGCAGTCTTGTTGGTTCTGCTCCGTATGCATCATTCTATTTATTAAGAACAGAAGAAGTAGGACCAGAACAAATAATTGAAGAATATAATTGGGGATTGGGAGCTGAATATGCTGACAGTGCTGGTGTAGATGTGATTTCTTCATCTCTCGGTTATAGTACGTTTGATGATCCAGCTTACAATCATACCTATGCTGATATGAATGGCAATACAACAATTGTTACCCGTTATGCAGATCTTGCTGCGAAGAAGGGTATGCTTGTTGTAAATAGTGCAGGTAATGAAGGTAATAAAGCATGGAAATATATTGTTGCTCCGGCGGATGCAGACAGTGTATTAAGTGTTGGAGCAGTAAGCAGTACCGGAACCATTGCAAGCTTCTCCAGCTTTGGGCCAGCAAGTGATGGACAAATAAAACCTGATGTTGTTTCTGTTGGCCAGGGAACTTTTTTATCTACTACATCAGGAACAGTGGGCACAAACAGCGGCACTTCTTTTTCAGGACCTAATATGGCAGGGCTTGCAACCTGCCTATGGCAATTGTTTCCGGAATTTAATAGTTATAAGATCATTGAGACTTTACGTAAGAGTGCTGATCGATATAACACACCGCATGAACAATATGGTTACGGTTTACCTGATATGAAAAAAGCAGCTGGCTTATTATTGGCCGAACTGTCGAATATAAATGCTTCGCTTACAAATTGCAATGTTAATATTCAATGGAACAGTAAAGATATTTCGACGATGCAGTACATCGTGCAACGGAAGTTGCCTGGCGCAACAGGCTATACGAACATACAAACCATTGCAGCGAATGGTTCAACATTTTCTACTCAAAATTACCAGGCAACTGATGTTGCCACCGTTGCAGGTGTTACAGATTATAGAATTCTGCAAGTGATCGACACAAGCGCTACAAGTTTCAGAGCTTATGCAATTGATTCATCATCTATCACTGCTGGCGCCGCATGTAATACTACCGGCATCAACAATCCATCGATCATTAATAATATGCTGCAGTTGTTCCCCAATCCTGTTACTGATAATTTGCTGCAATTGAAATTTACTGAACAAAGCAGTAGACGATTTGTGTTAACAGTATATAATTCTTCAGGACAGTTATTATTAAGTGAACAATACATCAAACCAACTGGCGCTGTTACACATTCACTGCCCCTTAAGCATTTTGCAAAAGGCAGCTACCTTCTTGTTGTTATGCAAGATGGGCAGCGATATGCTGTTGAAGAATTCGTGAAGCAATAACAACTTTGTCTGCTCACCTGAAAGATGACTGAACAATATCACAACAGCTGTATGAACTTTCGATGACGAGTCACCCTTCGGGTGAACGGTCATACTTTCTTTAATAAAGCTGCAAACATTGTATCAGCTTTTATTCCGTAACCATTAATGACTTGCTGGTTTAATAATTCCAGTTGAAATTTTTCCCGCATCCATTCAACATTTGCTTCATTTTCTTTTTTAAACACTGAACATGTGATGTATAAAAAAAATCCACCCGGTTTCAATTGCTTCACAGCATTTGTAACAATTTTTTTCTGCAGATCGCTGTATGTTTCGATAGACGAAGATTGAAAGAAACGTAATTGTTCAGGCGTTCTTCCCCATGTGCCGGAGCCGCTGCAGGGAACATCAGCGATGATTAAATCAAATGGTGAATGGTGAGTGGTGAATGGGGAATGAGCAAGATCGATCACCTTACTTGTGTAATTTTTTATGCCTGCTTCAGCAAAACGCTTTTTTAAGTTAACGAGAATACTTTCACGAACATCACTCACTGTTAATTCAATATCACCAAGTATATCTTTCGCCATAATGGATTTACCCCCACTGGCTGCGCAGCAATCCCAAACGTGCAATTTTCGATTTTCGATTTTCGATTTCAGACTTTCAACCAACTCTCCCACTTTTTGTGAACTGTAATCCTGCACCACTGTATCTTTATTCAGCATGATGAGTTCTTCAATCTTTGTGGCATTGGGCAGCGCAATTGCATCATCACCCAACAATTCAAATGAAACATTTGCTGCTTTCAATTGATGAAGGACAGTTTCTTTTCTTCCCGGTCTTATCCGCAAAAACAAATCAGGTTGTTGGAGATGACTGAAAGCAAATTCATCAACATCAATTCCCTCACTTATTTCATTAATAAACGGGAAAATGGAAGAAGCCTCAACAACATCATTCAATAATGCCAGCTTCTTGTCAATAGTCATTTCAATTACATCATTCCATTCCGGTTTCAAATGAAGCAGCAATTCATTAGTTGACTGGCTGCACAGAAATAAACCAGTCAACAATTTTTCTTCCATAGAAACGTTTGGCAATGAGTTTCCTAACCTGAAGTAACAATAACACAGCTGGGAGATTTGCTTTCGGTCTTTGCTACCAAATTTTTTATTGGCGGCAAATTGCTTTTTCAGGTGCGAAGCAAAAGGCTCAGTGCCAGAGTAAGCAGTAAGTATCCTTTTTGCCGAATTGAGATATGAGTAATAACGGCTCATAGTTGCAAAGAAAAGAAGTTCCTGACAGAGGTGAAATAAAAAAGCGTTCTGTTGTTTTACAGAACGCTGAATTGCAAGTAACCGTTAGAAGTTACGAGGTGTTTTATACTTCTAACAAAGTCTTCACGGGATCTTTCCCGAACAATAACAGTTCAGGATTTTCCAATAATTCCTTTACACGAACTAAAAAGCTCACACTCTCTCTTCCATCTATAATTCTGTGATCATAACTTAAAGCAATGTACATCATGGGGCGAACCACCACTTGTCCGTTCACAGCCATTGGTCGCTCTTGTATCTTGTGCATTCCCAAGATTGCACTTTGCGGTAAGTTAATAATTGGCGTACTCATCAAACTTCCGAACACACCACCATTGGTGATTGTGAACGTACCGCCTGTGAGTTCTTCCATTGTTAATTTATTATCTCTTGCCTTACCTGCAAGTTCAACCACTTTCTTTTCTACATCGGCCATGCTCATGCTTTCCACATTACGCATTACCGGAACTGTTAAACCACGTGGTGTTGAAACGGCAATGGAAATATCTGCATAATCATGATAAATAATTTCTTCTGCATCGATCGATGCATTTACTGCTGGCCATTCACTTAATGCAATAGCACATGCTTTTCCAAAAAAGCTCATGAAACCAAGATTCACACCATGCAGTTCTTTGAACTTGTCTTTGTACTTAGTGCGTATCTCCATGATGCGTGTCATGTCCACTTCGTTAAAAGTGGTGAGCATGGCAGTGGTGTTCTTGCTCTCCACCAAACGACGACTGATCGTTTTTCGCAGATTGCTCATTTTTTCTTTACGCACATTGCGGCTAAACAACTCAGCGCCTTTGAACGCCTGCTTGCCGGGATTTGAGATCGCCTGCAATACATCGTCCTTTAAAATTTTACCACCAGTGCCTGATGGCTTGATCGTTTGTGGATCAACTTTTTTATCTGCAATGATGGCGGCGGCTACAGGAGTAGCTTTCACATCATTTGAAACTGCTGTTACGGGAGCAGTTGATTTAGTTTCTTCTTTTTTTGGAGCTTCAGCTTTTGGTGTTTCTACCTTCGGAGCTTCAGCGGCTGCTGCTCCTTCTGGTTTAGCTGCTGTTTCATCGATCTGACATACAACATCCCCAATGTTTAATGTATCGCCTTCCTGCGCACCATGTTTCAGAATCCCTGCTTTTTCAGCATTGATCTCGAACGTAGCTTTTTCACTTTCCAATTCTGCAATCACTTCATCTCGCTCTACCCAGACACCATCGGGCTTGGTCCATTTTAATAATGATACTTCACTTATTGATTCACCTACCGTGGGAACTTTAATATCAATCATATGATTCAATTTCGTTGGTTTGCCTAAGATCGTTTATTATGAGGATGTAATTTAAATACTAAATGCCGTATCTATTATCTCGGCCTGCTCCTGCTGGTGCACTTTATTGAAACCGGTTGCAGTGGATGCTGAAGCCTGCCTGCTGATGACACCATAGTTAATCTCTTTCAAATTCATTTGCAGGAATGATGCAGCGCCCATGTTAAGTGGCTCTTCCTGAACCCAAAACCAGGTTGCTTTGCTGTATTTATTATACAAAGCTGTTAACTGTTGAACAGGTAAAGGATAGATTTGCTCCACACGAACAATAGCCACATCATTACGATTATCTTTTGCTTTACGCTCTGCTAAATCAAAATACATTTTGCCACTGCAGAAAAATACTTTCTTCACTTGTGCCGCTTCCGGATTTGTTGGATCATCGATCACTTCTTTAAAACCACCATTTAAAAATTCTTCTTTCAAAGAATAAGTACCGGCGTGACGAAGATTTGCTTTTGGTGCAAAATTGATCAATGGCTTACGGAACGACCATGCCAATTGACGGCGCAATGCATGGAAAAAGTTAGATGCGGTTGTAATATTTGTTACTACCATATTCAACTCCGCACACATTTGCAGGAAACGTTCCATTCTTGCGCTGCTATGTTCAGGTCCTTGTCCTTCGTAGCCATGCGGCAACAACATCGTAACACCATTCATTCGGTTCCACTTCTGTTCACCTGCAGCAATAAACTGATCGATCATTGTTTGGGCACCATTACAGAAATCACCAAACTGTGCCTCCCACAATACCAATGCATTTGGGTTTGCCATAGCATAACCATATTCAAAGCCAAGTACACCGTATTCGCTTAACAATGAATTATAAATACGGAAATGACCTTCAGCACCATCAATATGTGCAAGACGATTGTATGCTTTATCGGTTACTTCATCACGCAAAATTGCATGACGGTGAGAGAACGTACCACGACGAACATCCTGACCGCTCATACGCACATCATTTCCTTCGAGCATCAAACTGGCATAAGCCATCAACTCCGCTGTTGCCCAATCAACTTTCTTCTCGTCGTTATATAATTTCAGTTTATCCTGTATGATCTTTTCCACTTTCTTCAATGGCTTAAAATCATCGGGCCATTTCATGATCGAAGAAAATATTTTATCAAAGTCAGCATCTTTAATTGCTGTTACAGGCGATTGTAAAAAATCATCTGCCGTTGCTCTGCGCAAACTTTTCCATGCAAGTTCCGGAGCCTGGTAATGATAAGGCAGTGGATTTTGTTTTACTTCATCAAGACGTTCCTGCAGATCGCTCCAGAATTTCTTTTCCATTTCCTTAGCCAGTTCCTTTGCATCGGGCTCACCATTCTCCAATAAATAATTAGTGTAAACTTCACGTGGATTCGGATGCTTATCAATCAGTGCATATAAATGGGGTTGAGTAAACTTTGGATCATCACCTTCGTTGTGACCATGTTTACGATAACAAACCATATCTATAAATACATCACTATTAAACTCCTGGCGGTAACGTGTAGCGATCTCAACACATTTCACTACAGCTTCAGCATCATCCCCATTTACATGAAACACAGGTGCCTGCACCATTGATGCTAATGAGGTACAATAATCAGCACTGCGTGCATCATTAAAATCAGTTGTAAATCCAATCTGGTTATTGATCACAAAATGAATAGTTCCCCCTGTGTAATAACCTTTGAGGAAACTCATCTGCAATACTTCATATACCACACCTTGCCCTGCAACAGAAGCATCACCATGAATCAATATCGGAAGTATTTTATCGAAATTACTTTTGTACATGATATCAGCCTTTGCACGACTGAAACCAACCACAACCGGATCTACAGCCTCAAGATGCGAAGGATTAGGCATCAACTTCAGGTGAACGGTTTTGCCATCTAATGTTTCCACTTCACTACCATAACCCATGTGATATTTTACATCGCCACTACCCATGGTTTGATCCATCTTAGCTGTGCCTTCAAACTCACTGAATATTTGTTCATAGGTTTTGCCCATGATATTTGCCAATACATTTAATCGGCCACGATGGGCCATACCAATCACTACCTCTTGTACGTCATGATTGGCAGACGTATTAATGATGGCATCCAATGCTGCTATCGTTGTTTCACCACCTTCCAATGAAAAACGCTTTTGACCAATGTATTTTGTGTGAAGAAATTTTTCAAACATTACACCCTGGTTCAGTTTTTCCAACACACGTTTGCGTTTGTTTAATGGAAGCGGCTGATGAAATTCTTTTTCAAATGCATTGGTAAGAAAATCAACTTTTGTTTGATCGCTGATGTATTTAAATTCAACACCAACATGCGATGCATAGCATTTCTCCATGTGTTGTTGAATATTGCGCAAGGTTGTTTTACCCAAACCGATCAACTGACCTGCATGAAATTCTTTATCAAGATCTGCTTCGCTGAAACCATAAAAAGCCAACTCAATATTTGCTCCACGATCTTTCCGTTTGCGAATAGGATTTGTTTTTGCCAACAAATGACCTTTATTGCGGTAACCAAGGATCATACGGTAAGCCATGATCTCACGCATCCAGTCAACCCCGGAAGAAGAAGTACCAGTAGTTGGAACGGCAGCTGAGGACGCACCATTTGTGCTTCCATTACCCACAGCAAAATCAAAGCCTTCAAAGAATTTCTTCATTTCGGGATCAACGCTGTTAGGGTCTTTTATAAAATCGGAATAGAGGCTTTCGATATACTGGGGATGAGAGGCGGTTATGTATTGAAAATCTTTCATGTTGGAGGTTGATGATCGTAACTTCTTTAAAGGAGCACAAATATCGGTGGTTTTGATCAAAGGCAGATCAGAGAACTTGCCTGATTTTGTCATTTTTGCACTAGTTCACAGGCATTTAGAACGAACACATGTTCATGCAAACGAATGATAACAGGTCATTATATTTGCATTTCACGCTTTCGTTTTATCATGGGAACGTTTGCGTAAAGAATGCAGGTAAAACCAGCTTCACTCCCGTTTTATCCACAAACTCACTTAAAATGGGGTAAAACGAAAAAAATCCTGCTAAAAATTCTGGCAGGCATCCGATGAAATTTGAATTTTTCCCCTACCTTTGCCGTCCGAAAAAATAAGATATGGCAAATCATAAGGCTACCAAAAAAGATGTTCGTCAGAGTGCAACCCGCAGGGATCGTAACCGTTATTATGGCAAAACTACACGTAATGCCATCCGTGATCTGCAGGCGATCGCTACTGGAAAAGAAGCAGGTGAGCAATTACCAGCTGTTGCTTCCATGATCGACAAACTGGCGAAGCGTGGCGTTATTCACAAGAACAAAGCTGCTAACTTAAAGAGCAAGCTTACCAAGAAAGTGAATGCGTTAGCATAATCGTACACAATCAATTGAACGATATTTTCCAACCCACCTGAAAAGGTGGGTTTTTTCGTTTATCTATCCCCTCCATTTCCCGATTAAATAAAAAAACTGTTCTGCCTGAGGTTGCTGCGACTATACTCGTTACTTTAGGGTTTAACTGAATTATTTATTTAACTGATCCATCAACACATGAGAAAGTTGTTCGTTGCCCTGTTCACTCTTATTACTGTCGCTTCTATCGCCCAACTTCCCGTTACACGTTACGAAACTTCAAAAGGAAAAGAAAGCGTTACATACTATGAAGCAGTTGAGGCATGGAAACAGATCGATAAGGTTTCTCCGATTGTTTCAATGATGACGATGGGTTCAACGGATGCCAACGAACCTTTGCATTTAGTGCTCGTAAGCAGTGATCAAACATTTAAACCTGAACAATGGCAGCAGAAAAATAAAGTGGTGATCCTGATTAACAATGGTATTCATCCCGGTGAACCAGATGGTATTGATGCCAGTATTTCATTGGTAAAAGATATTATTCAAAAGAAACGTGTGTTACCTGCCAATGTAGTTCTCGCCGTTATTCCTGTTTATAATATTGGTGGAAGTTTAAACCGCAGTTCATTTTATCGTGTAAGCCAGGATGGCCCAACAGAAAAAGGTTTTCGTGGCAACTCACAAAACCTGGATCTGAATCGTGATTTTATCAAGAATGATTCAAAAGAAGCGAGAAGTTTTGCACAGATCTTTCATTTAGTGCAGCCCGATATTTTTATTGACAACCATGTAAGCAATGGCGCCGATTACCAGCATGTAATGACTTTGCTTACGTCGCAACATAATAAGTTGGGTGGTAAATTGGGTGAATATCTAAACCAAACTTTTGAACCCGCTATTTACAAAAGCATGAAGGCAAAAGGCTACGATCTCCTGCCCTATGTAAATAATTTTGGCGATAGTCCTGAAACAGGTTGGAGTGCGTATTGGGATGGGCCACGTTACAGCAGCGGTTATGCATCACTCTTTAATACGTTTGCATTTGTACCTGAAACGCATATGCTCAAGCCTTATCCGCAAAGAGTGGATGCAACTTATCAACTCATGCTGAGTATGATGGAGTTTGCAGCAGCTAACCAAACAACCATTAAACAACTACGGGCACAGCAACAAAAAGAACAATTAACACAGCAACAATTTCCTGTTGGTTTTACACTTGACCGCAGCCGTTATTCTGAGATTTTATACAAAGGATATGAAGCAGGACGAAAGCCGAGTAATATTTCCGGTCAGCCCCGCTTGTTTTACGATCGCAACAAACGTTTTGAAAAACAAATCAAGTTCTACAATTTTTTTACGCCCAAAACGATGATCGATAAGCCGACAGCTTATGTTATTCCGCAAGGCTGGTGGAAGGTGATCGACTTGTTGCAGATCAATAAAGTGCAGATGCGGCAGTTGAAAAAAGATTCGATATTTGAAGTAGAAGTGTATCGTATTGATGATTATAAAACCTCTCCCCGTCCGTATGAAGGGCATCACTTAAATTCAGAAGTGAAAACAAGTAAATCTGTTCAGCAAATGAAATTCCGTAAAGGCGATTGGATCATACCCATGAATCAAAAAGCAAATCGTTTTATTATGGAAGTATTAGAACCAACAGGTGACGACAGTTATTTTGCCTGGAATTTCTTTGATGGTATTCTTGGTCAAAAAGAAGGTTATAGCAGTTATGTGTTTGAAGAAACAGCTGAAGAGTTTTTAAAACAAAATCCTGCAGTAAAACAAAAACTGGAAGAACGCAGGGCGACGGATACAGCCTTTGCAAAAAATGGAAGTGCACAGCTTAACTTCGTTTTTCAAAACTCACCCTATTACGAGCCGATGCATTTGCGTTACCCGGTTTATAGAGTGAAATAATTATTTTTGACTTCAATTAATCTATTTATGCGTTTTATTTATTGCTTGCTTCTGATTAGTCTGCCGATACTTATTGCTTCCGCCACTACTAAACAAAAGAAAAAGATCTTAGTATTTGCAAAAACAGCTGCTTTTCGTCATGCATCTATTCCGAAAGGGAAAGAAGCCTTGCTGCTGATGGGTAAACAGAATAATTTCCTTGTAGATACAACAGAAGATGCAAGTTTTTTTACAGCTAGCAAGTTAAAGGAATACGACGCTGTTGTATTCCTGAGCACAACCGGCAATATTTTAAATGATGAACAACAGAAAGCATTCGAAGATTATATTAGAACAGGTAAAGGATTTGTTGGTATTCATGCAGCAGCCGATACGGAATATGATTGGCCCTGGTACAACAAATTGGTAGGTGCTTATTTTTTAAGTCATCCTAAACAACAAAAAGCAAAACTCACCATTACTGATCATAAGCATGCTTCCACTAAACATTTACCAACTACATGGGAACGTTTTGATGAATGGTATAATTACAAAAGCAGGAACAATGATGTAAAAGTGTTGATGACCATTGACGAAAGCAGCTATCAAGGTGGCAAAGAAGGCGCTTATCATCCCATGGCATGGTATCACCAGTTCGATGGTGGTCGTGCTTTTTATACAGCATTAGGACATACCGATGAATCGTACAAAGAAGAAAACTTTTTGAAACATTTGTTGGGCGGGATAAAGTATGCGTGTGGGAAATAAATGAGTTAGTGACTTTAAGCCATCCAGGTATAAAACCTTATATAATCGTAAATGAAATACATTTCAGTATTGGGTCTTTTGGTTTTATTTACATGTTGCCATTCAAATAAGCAAAAAGCAAACGAAGAAACAAATGTTTTTTTCTATTATCAAGACGAAACAATTCAAGAGTTACTGAATCGAATTGTAAGGACTGATTCAATTTCAACTACATGTCATGTAACCTTTAGATCATTTGACAAAAATGATTTTCTTATTACTCAATTAAAGTACTACCGATGCCAAAACAATTCTAAAAATGAATATCTGACACGAACTGTTTATGGACAGCAAGGAAAGCTAATTTTAGAACAAGTATTTAACATGGAAGGAGCGGAACTTAAACGGAAACTTTATTAACATACCTCCTACTCCCTCACCCACATCACTGAATTCTCTTCGCCAAATTCATTCGGCTCTCGTAATTCGTTGGCAGGGTCAACGATCCATTTGCCATCTACAACAAATTTGTACATATGCTTGCCGGGTAAAAGATGTTGTTCTATCACCCATTCATCGCCTTCTCTGTGCATGGCAAAAGAACCCGGAGACCAATTATTAAAACTACCTGCCAGAGTTACACGTTTGGCATTGCTGTAACCTTTCAACCGGAAAGTATAATTAGGTGAAAGGATCAATGTTTCATTGGGCTTTTCTTTACCTGTTATTGCATCAACCGGCTTTCGGCCATCTATATCAAAAGTATATTCATAGTTGCCATGCCCCAGCACATAGGGAAACACCCAGCCGCTATCTGTCTTGCGCATTTGCAATTCATAATTGCGCCATTGATTGAAGGAACCCATCAACATTACTTTCCTGGCGTTGAGATTTCCCTTTAAAAAAAACACATGCGGCATACCCATACAAATCACTGAATTGGTTTCTCCAAACTCATTTGGATATTGTTCTGTATTTGCCGGATCAGCAAACCAATTACCATCAGCAATAAAACGGTAGGTGTGTGTGCCCTCTGCGAGATAAATATGTTTTAACCAGCCACCGCCCCAACGTTCAAGTTGCACTTCATTTTCATCCCAGTTATTAAAGCTACCTGAAACGATCACTTTCTTAGCATTGATATTACCGGCCAGCCTAAACACATAATTCGTTTTAAAGTAAACAGAATTATCATTGCCTTCGCCGTCGTTCTCTACAAGAGCATTATCCTTATCAACAGTCCAATTATCATCAACAATAAATTTATAGTAGTGCTTACCAGGCGCCAGTTTTACAACAGCGATCCATCCACTGTCCACTTTTTTCATTGCCAAAGCAGCAGGATCCCAATTGTTAAATGTTCCTGCAAGCATTACTTTCCATGCATTGGTATTACCCCTGAAGAAAAACGTCACCAATGAATCTTTTACATCAAACGGATATTTTCTCACAAACTTGTTTATACCATACTGCGGTTCTTTATTGACATAACCGTCACTGTTATGCTTTTGTGCCAGCAATATCTTTTCAACAGGATCATTCAGTTTATCTGCCGGCCACATGTTCTTGCTCAGCACCAGCATTTCGCCGTTGTTGAGCACAACCTCCCAGCCCAATTTAAATAATGAATCGGGGCGATTGCTTTTGAGGAAATTTTTAAGATCAAGTTCCTGCAGATTGTATTGTACTATAAAACTATCCAACGATACAGTGGCTAAATTCTTACTGAGCGTAACATAGATATGCCCCTTCTTTACCACGAACGATTTAATGGGCGGTTGTGCCTGTACGCTACTACATACAAACAGCAGCAGTAACAGGGGCAGTAACAGCTTCCGTAAACCAGTTAATAAAGATATGTTCCGCATCATTTCCATATATACATCTTACGCTTTACAAAGTTAAATCCAATTTTGTGCAGGGAAAGGAAATCGAAGCCCAACATTCCATCCAAACACTTATCATAAGCATAACACATTTTTGCAAGATTGGTTACAAGCACGGGCATACTTGTGATAGACCTTTCACCCATCTTCAGGTTACTCATATCACCATACAAGGCATCCACTTTTTTATTCCCTGCACCATTCAAAACCATCCGCCTTGTGATCGCCACGTTGTCCAACACGTTTTCAGATAAACGGCTATCGATCACATTTGATTCAGCTCCTGTATCAACAAGAAAGGTGAGTTTTTTGGAACCGACTTTGCCGTAAACAAGAATTTTGTTCTGTACCAGATCAATAGGAAACTCAGAATACGTTGAAGTATCGGCAAGCATCTCGTGACGGTATTGTTTCCCGTCTTTTTTAGTTACATGGTGCAGATGAATAACACTGTTCTCATAATCAATGATCATTTCAAACTGTTTGAACAGCTGCACGCCTAATAATCCAAATATCTTAATACCCTTACTGTTTTCGATATGACCAAGGTTGATACGATCGGCTTCTACTTTAAAATAATTTACTGCACCAAACGTCAGCTTTTTTATAAGGGTATGCCCATATCCAGATACAGAACCTGTAATACCACCACTTTCCTCTCCCCCATAACTTTCAGTTACCGGGTAATCTCTGAAATAAGTCATGTTAAGAATTAAACCCGGCGCACCAGTGTCAAGAATAAAACTTCCTTCAATGGCGTCGGCTTTTGCTTTGATCAGAATAAGATTTCCTGCACGGCTGAATGGAAGAATAAAATCTGCACTGTCTGTTACAATGACCGGATCACGGTTGAAGGGGTTGTCAGCCGTAGTTTTTTGATTGCCGTAGCCCAGCACTGCTTTTAATGAATCTTTACCGGCAACTTGTTGTGCCCTGATGTTGCCCACAGTTAATAACATAACTGCGGCAACTAATAGCGTTACCGGTAATGATGATGATGACATAAGGTTTAATACAAAACAAAAATAGCGACACTCACTTTTACTTCATTACCTGCAAACAACTACTGTAACCGCTTAGCTATTTTAACATTATACGCTGAATGGAAGAGAAAGGTTACGAACGTCTTCTGTTTTTTCTTTTGAAGATGTACCTTATGCTATGATCTCGCTTAAAACCTTTCGTGAACTGGCGCTTTCTTTTGCAGAAGTAACCGAGCAACCACATTTTGAAAAAGCATCGTTTCGTGTAAAAAAGAAAATATTTGTTATACTCGATGAAGCAAAGAACATTGCCTGCGTAAAGTTTTCTGAAACTGATCAATCGGTTTATTGCCTCATTGATAAAACACTCATTTGGCCTGTACCAAACAAATGGGGCCAACAGGGCTGGACACTCATCGACCTCAGGAAAATAAAAAAGGAATTGCTGAAAGATGCACTTACATCAGCTTACTGCAGTGTGGCACCAAAGGCATTGGCTGAATTTTATAGAAAGTAGTATTCTCTTCATTCTACGTTTCCAAGAATTATCTATAACCCACCCCAACCCCTCCAGAGAGGGAATAAATGAAAAATCCCCCGTAACACGGAGGACTTCCATTAATCCAAAAACATCATTACAAATCAAGTTCTCAAACGGGTATATAAATGAATTTTACAAAAGGGTTCAAACAATCGCTTTCAGTGGACGGACTATCGTTTTTTCGGAATGGATCTAAAAACGGAGCCGACACAAAGTTAATGCGTCGGCTCGAGCGGCAGGATTTGAATAGGTCGCTTCCGTGCCTTAAAAAGTTCAGTTCAATTTTTATAACAAATCTCTTACAATTCCTATTCCTTGATCAGGTTGCCCGATCCGGCCAGCTTTGAGTTTATGGTTGGAGGATTACCATAATAATGAATATCACCTCCGCCGGCCACACGCACATCAAGTTTCATACTGGCAAATACCCACACATTACCCGAACCTGCAATGCTGATCTTAGCATTCTCAGCTTTCAGTTCTTTCATCATCACATCGCCACTACCGGCCACATCAATATCAAGGTCACGTGTATTGCCAAAACCTTCTGCCTTTCCACTCCCGGAAATATTTACACCCACCTGCGGCGCATCAATTTCCTGTAATTTAATATCACCGCTGCCTGCAATACTCATCTTGATCTTTTCTGATGAACTGATCTTTGTTTCCGCAACAAGGTTGCCACTGCCTGCAATACTCAGGCTCTTATATTTCGATGCTTTGATATACACTTTCATACCCTGCGTTGGACGAAGATTTCTGCCGCTTTTTGTACGGATGCGAAGTACGCCATCTTCCACACGTGTTTCAATGTAACGTAACAGGTTTTCGTCAGCTTCAATAATTATCTCCTGCTCATCGGCCTGGGAGAAATACACATCGAACGCTCCTGCCACTTTCACTGAATGAAATGAATTTTCTTTGCGATCCTGCTTAACAATTTCGCCATTGCCTTTCACTCGCCTTGTTGTACATGAACTAAACAGAACTCCTGAAATAATGAATAGAATAGCTCCGTAGAAAAATTTTGTGCGCATGTTGTTTTTTTGGTTTAATGGTATGATAAAACCACACAATGAGACGTATGCAAACCCGTAAGGTTACAAGCAGCCCGATATGCGGATATAAAGGTTAAAGCCGGAGCCCGACAAATGTAAAACAAAAGATATGTAAGAAAAAAATGACACGAACAGATGTTTTCCCCATGAAAGCTTTCTCACTTTCGGGGCATGAGGGCTTTTTTGTTACCTTCGCCGCAAATGACAGAAAAGATTCTCATCCTCGATTTTGGCTCGCAATATACCCAGCTGATAGCCCGTGCAGTACGTGAAGCAAATGTTTACTGCGAAATTGTTCCTTATCACAAACCGGTTGTAAAAGACGAATTCCTGAAAGGCGTCATACTTTCCGGCAGTCCTTTTTCGGTAAACGATGAGAAAGCTCCGAATGTGGATGTGGAACTGCTCACCAAATCGTTGCCGGTTCTGGGCATTTGTTACGGGGCACAATTAACAGCCAAGCAATTGGGCGGACGGGTTGAAAAAAGTGAAAAGCGTGAATATGGCCGTGCCATCCTCAGCAAAAAAGAAGACGATGTATTATTAAATGGGGTGAGCGAAACTTCGCAGGTATGGATGAGCCATGCCGATACCATTCTCGAATTGCCGAAGGATTTCGAGATAATGGCCGTTACAGAATCAATCCCTGTTGCAGCATTTCGTGCAAACGGAACTTATGATCATCCTTTGTACGGCTTACAATTCCATCCCGAAGTTTATCATTCAACTGAAGGAAAAAAAATACTCAAAAACTTCCTCGTAGATATATGCGGCTGCAAAGGCGAGTGGACTCCTGCTTCTTTTGTAACGGAAACAGTGGAATCATTAAAGAAACAGATTGGTGATCGCAAAGTGATCATGGCATTGAGCGGTGGTGTTGATTCAACCGTTGCTGCTACCTTGATTCATAAAGCAATTGGCAAAAACCTTTCGGGCATTTTTGTTGACAACGGTGTGTTACGTAAAGATGAATTTCAACAGGTGCTTGATACATATGCAACCATTGGTTTGAATGTAAAAGGTGTTGATGCACGTGAACATTTTTATACCAAGTTGGCGGGCAAAAGCAATCCAGAAGAAAAAAGAAAAATTATCGGCGGCACGTTCATTGAAGTGTTCGACCGTGAAGCACATAACATTGAAGGCGTTGAATTACTCGGACAAGGAACCATTTATCCCGACGTAATTGAAAGTGTAAGTGTGCATGGTCCTTCAGTTACTATCAAATCGCATCATAACGTTGGTGGATTACCTGATACAATGAAGCTTGAACTGGTAGAACCTCTCCGTTATTTATTTAAAGATGAAGTAAGACGTGTTGGTGCAGAACTTGGCATTCCTGCTGACCTGTTGAATCGTCACCCTTTCCCCGGCCCCGGCTTAGCAATTCGCATTTTAGGTGAGATAACAGAAGATAAAGTTGATCTGTTGCAACGTGCCGATGCCATTTTTATTAATGGATTGAAAGAACATAATCTTTACGATAAAGTATGGCAGGCAGGCGCCATTCTGTTACCTGTGCAAAGTGTAGGTGTAATGGGCGATGAACGTACTTATGAATTTACTTTAGCACTAAGAGCAGTTACTTCTGTTGATGGTATGACAGCCGACTGGGCTCACCTGCCTTACGAATTTCTGGCACATATTTCGAATGAGATCATCAACAAAGTAAGAGGTATTAACCGTGTGGTGTACGATATCAGCAGCAAACCGCCTGCAACCATCGAGTGGGAATAATCATCTCTCTTTGCATCCAGTGATATAAAATGAGTTAAAACATCTATTCATTTTTATGCCCATTGGTTATGAATATTTTGTTTTGACGACTCCATGTGGCCAAATTCAATAATAGCTCACACATGAAAAAACTTTTATTTGCATTTGTTTTGATCGCCACAACTGTTGCTGTTCAGGCGCAGGATGGAGGAAAAAAATACCGTGTGGGTATTTTCGCCAACCTTTATTTAGATTCATCTTTTGATGGCACTACTTATAAGTTCACCAACCAAATGCCAAGGCATATATTGCCCGGCCTTGATTTTGTGCAAGGCGCTTTGCTAGCAGTTGATTCGCTCAGTAACAGCAATAAGAATCTTGAAGTAACGGTGTACGATATTCGTTCTTACGATCAAAGCATCACCACTCTTCATTCCAGAAATATTTTTGATTCGTTAGACCTGATGATCGGTTCTGTAAGTGGTACCGATTATCGTTCATTGGCCGATCTTGCGTTGCTGAAAAACATTCCTTTTGTTTCGGCTACTTTTCCAAATGATGGTGGTGTTACAAACAATCCTTTTACGTTGATCGTTAATTCTACTTTGCCTGTTCATTGCGAAGCCATTTATAATTTCGTTATGCGCAATGTTCCAACTTCAAACCTTGTTTATGTACGTCGCAAGGGGCAACAGGAAGATCGTTTGGCTTCTTATTTTAATTCATTTAATAAAAACGCCAGCGGTGGACAGTTATTAAAATGGAAAACCGTTGTATTAGCTGATGATTTTACCACGAACGTTCTGGCTTCAAATCTCGACAGCACAAAAAACAATTTCATCATCTGTGGTTCACTTGATGAAGTATTTGGAATGAAACTCGTTCATGCAGCAAATACTATTCGTAAAAACTATGATATAGAGTTGATGGGTATGCCAACCTGGGATGGCATTAAGGATCTTACAAAAACGGAATACAAAGACTTACCGATCTACCATACAGCAACGTTTTACAACACAGGTACTGTTGCATATTCTAACTTCACACACAAGTTTACAACGCTCACCAATGGACGTCCTTCGGATGTTGCTTATAAGGGATATGAATTAAGCTGGCATTTTATTAATCTTTTATTGAAGTACAACCAGGAGTTAATGCAACATGTGAATGAACGAAATTTTCGTTTGTTTACCGAGTATGATTTTAAGCCCATACTTAACACCAGCAGCGGTCGTCCTGATTACTTCGAAAATAAACGTATTTACATCCTGAAGCGAAGTAATAACCTGGTTTCAAGAATGAATTAATAATCCGGCCTTCAGCACTTTCGCAAAGTGTTTTTTCTTCAATTTCAATTTTACAGTAACAAAACATTTTACTCCTGATCTTGTTGTGGTCATATGCCACATAAGAAAAAGCATTTACCGCAAAAGACCTGCATTGTTTGCAATCGTCCATTCAGCTGGCGAAAGAAATGGGAAAAGGTTTGGGACGATGTCAAGTATTGCAGCGAACGTTGTAAACGCACAAAAGCAATTGTTAAATCATCGTGATACGATGTAAGAAAAAAAGGCCGATTGCTTTCGCAACCGGCCTTTAATTTACTGAAGATTACTCTTACCCTTTTTATTAGTCCCTCGAAATCTTAACCAGTTTCACCACCTTGCGGTTTGTTCCCTGCGTCACCTCTGCAAAGTAAGTTCCTTGTGTATACTTGCTTCCAAGTTCAATAACCTGGCCTGCAAATAAATTCTGCTGCACTTCAATCAATCGTCCGTTTACGTCCACCACTTTAACAGTAAACTTCTCCTGCATGTTGCTGCCTTGCAGTTGCAAACGGAAAGTTGTAAGTGATGGGTTGCCGAGGACTTTGACATTGAACTCTTGTGTAGCTATAACCAATGCTGGTGCGTCCATGCGGTTGGAAGTTTTCTTTTTCACTTCGTGGATTACTATTGACCCGCCGCCGAGCTCAGTTGCATCGTCTGCGTTTTCTGCACTGTTCATTTGATTGTCATATACAGTTTGGCCGCTTGTGGTTGTAATCTTAATGCGGAAGCGATCAGGATTCACTCCGTTATTCCAATTACCATCTATCGCAACGATCACGAACTTGTAGCCAGTAAGACCATTCACAGTTCCTGTTCCACGATAAGTTGCCTTACCACCTGAGATCACTAATGATCCACTTTCATGCATGGTGCTCTTGAAGTTGACATTACCTGCCTGGAACTGGAATTCAGTATTACCGTCTACCTGACTACTACCTTTTTTGTATTTCGATACAAACCCAAAGTTTGCTTTACCAACTGCTAATGGATCTGCAGTTAATGCACCAGCAGGAGAACTGATCCAGCCACCACCTGTTACAAAGTTTTCGTTTGCATCGTACATTGTTATATATGCGGTTGATGTGCCACATCCAGCTCCGGCAGTTGCAATAACCTGGTATACACCTAATGTCAATGCATCAGCAGGAATATCAATCAATCCATTCGCTCCTGAAGTAGTATTCTTTGTTTGAATAATGGAGCCGGAAGAATTTTTGATTTCAAACTTAACGGCCACCCCTTCTACTCCATTCACACCGTCAGTCACAACGGCTTTTAATCTTGCTGTTTGTCCAATTGGAACAGTTGCACTGCTTGTCGATGCGTCAATAGTTACGCCATTGATTGTAAACAGAGCTGTGTTGTACGTAACGTCATAATTGTTTAACACGCTCGCAGCTACAGTAAGTGTTGCACTGATCGTATATGGACTGCCCAACACGGTTTCGCCAGCTGTCCTAGTATAGGTTGGTGTTACATTGTCGGTGGTTATAAAACCGCTGAATGTTCCGGTAAATGTTGGATCGGCCTGACCACAAGATTTACTTGTTGAAGTCGGCGTTATACTAGCCGATTTTTTGCCAATCGTAAAGTTCTTGCTGTCACTTGATCCTTCATGGTTCGCATCACCTGCATAACTGTAGCTCGCTGTTGCTGTACCTGCATTTGTATTGTTTGCATAATTCGCAGTAGGTGTAGCAAGTACTACGCCTCCTGC
>NZ_JBMQSG010000004.1:0-41343 GCF_057361365.1 Lacibacter sp.
GTTTGCATAATTCGCAGTAGGTGTAGCAAGTACTACGCCTCCTGCTCCTGTTACACTTACACTCGCTGGTGTAATCGGTGAACCGGTATAGATGAACGGTGCGCCACTGATCGTTACTGTTGTAACTGATGGTGCTTTGCCTACAGTTAAGATAGCGCTAGTACTATTATCAGCAGCAATGGGAAGATAAGATGCATCACCTGCAAATGAAGAAGAAATCGTATAAGATCCTGCATTTAAAAAACCGAGAGGCGCAGGCAAAGACGTGAGATCAACATTTAAACTGGCCACTCCACTTGCGTTTGTAGTTGCCGTACCAACAGTTACACCATCTATATAAAATGTAATGGTTTCACCTGAAATACTACTGGCAGTCTGATAATTCGAATAAAGCTTGGAAGTTAATGCAACTGCCGTGCTACCATAGGTAGTAGATACATTTGTTGCGACAAGGGCACCATAGTTTGCAATAAATAGAGCTGCATTATTCGCCCCACTTCCACCAATATTAAAAAAGTTTGACTTTTGAATATTGGTTGGTTGACTTGGATTCCCAATTCTAAGACCATAATTCAAAATCGTATAATTAATGCCCCCTATAGGAGGGTCAGGGTTAAAAGTAAGAATATACTCATCAGCAGTGATTGTTTTGTTGTTAATTGTACTACCACCTGTTGCAGGTGGAATAAAAGAAGGAGTGCTAGAGGAACCGTTACCTCCTCCACTACCAGAAATCGTATAATCAACAATAACACTTGTGTTACTTGGAAGCCCTAAAGCTCCAAATTGAAAATTACCATCCGTAAAATACGCATAAGCTATCCTCGCACTTGTCAACCCAGTTGCCTTTAATCTCAACGAATCACCGGGGCAATCACACACAGTCCAGTTAGTCACAAACGCACCATTGGCATCAGCTGTAACCGTCCATGGTAAATAGGACGAGTCCGTTGTAACGGTGTTGCACGGCCTATTTAGATTTTTTACTTTCAGCTGCACTTGTTCAAAGGCCTGGAAACCGGCACCTGTAAAAACAGCGTTAGATCTCGGCGCATAATCCGGTTTGTCATTTGTCACCGTTGCCTGCCCCACCACTCCACTCATCATCCCAACACTCATCACGAGCATGGCTAAGCGAAGCAGCAGTTTTTTTGATTGGAAAAGGAAATAAAAAGGAGTTAGCATTGCAGCAATGGCACGCTGGTTAACTGGCAGAGGAAGCAGTTGTGGCATAAAAAGGGTTTTAGTGTGGCGGTTCGCAAAAGATCACTGGATTGTCGGGTGGTTTTGGGAAGGAGTGGATACAAAGACAGCTACACAGGCATAGCTGTGCAATGCAATAATTTGTTCGATCTTAATGGTAAATGAAATGTTTCAGAGGATTTGGGCTAACACGGATTGAATGTCTTTTGAGGAAGACTACCTGTAACAAGAGCGTGAAAATAACAGAAATAAGATACTCACACAACATTCGCAACAGATTTTTTTTGATTCCATATGTTTTTTAAGTGCATTTAAAAACTTCATCAACTGGTTCTTCCCCATGCATATCACTTAGCTTTGTTGCTCACTTATGCAGCTTCACCTCACTCCCGGTTATCAACGCATTGCCTCCTGGCTTTCGGCAAAAGGATTGCAACCATTTGCGTTCCAGGAAGAAGCATGGAAATATATTGTTGCAGAAAAAAGTGGCTTAGTAAATGCCCCAACAGGCTGTGGTAAAACCTTCTCCGTTTTTCTTGGATCACTTATCCGTTTCATCAACCAACATCCGGAACATTATCAAACACAAGCAAAGAACGGGTTGCAGTTAATATGGATCACTCCGCTCAGGGCTTTGGCAAAAGATATTGGTCGGGCAATGGAAGAAGTGATCAGCGAGCTGGATATGAAGTGGACAGTTGGTATACGTAATGGCGATACCACCACTGCTGAACGTGCCCGGCAAAAGAAACAACTACCCGAAGTACTCATCATTACGCCAGAGAGCCTGCATTTATTTCTTGCGTCGAAAGGTTATGTTGAAGCATTTAAAACGGTACAGGTGATTGCTATTGACGAGTGGCATGAATTAATGGGAAGCAAACGTGGAGTGCAGGTGGAATTAGCGATAAGCAGAATTGTGAATAGCCGATGGTCATTGGTGAATGCAAAACCAATGATCTGGGGCATTAGTGCTACCATTGGCAATTTAGAAGAAGCAAAAGAGGTATTACTGTCACCGCTAAACGAGGATGGCGTAATTGTAAAAGCGAATATGAAAAAACAGATCCACATTGAATCTGTTTTGCCCGATGAAATTGAAAATTATCCATGGGCTGGTCACCTCGGCATTAAACTGATCGACAAGGTCATTCCCATTATTAATAACAGTACCACCACACTTATTTTCATCAATACGAGAGGAATGAGTGAACGATGGTACCAGGAATTATTGAATCACGCACCTGAACTTGCCGGTGCTATTGCATTGCATCACGGAAGTATTGAGCAGGAATTGCGTTTGTGGGTGGAAGAAGCATTGCACACTGCCAAATTAAAAGCAGTTGTGTGTACGGCATCACTTGATCTTGGTGTTGATTTTCGGCCAGTAGAGACCGTTATACAGGTAGGTTCGCCAAAAGGTGTTTCACGTTTTTTACAACGTGCTGGCCGTAGTGGTCATAGCCCCGACGCAGTGAGCAAAATTTATTTTCTACCAACACACTCGCTTGAATTAGTGGAAGCTGCTGCATTAAAAAATGCGATCGACGAAAATTTAATTGAAAGCAAGGAACTCATGTTGCTTTGTTTTGATGTGTTGATCCAGTATTTAAATACACTTGCTATTTCGGATGGATTTAAACCCGAAGAAATTTTTGAAGAGATAAAATCAACCTATTGTTACCGGGATCTTAGTGAAAATGATTGGTATGAAGTATTGCAATTTTTAGTGGAAGGCGGTAAAGCATTGCACCAATATGATGATTATAAAAAGATAGAGATCATTGATGGAGTATATAAAATTTTAAGCAGGCGCATTGCAATGCGTCACCGAATGAATATTGGCACCATTGTAAGTGATGCAATGATGAAAGTAAAGATGATGAGTGGTGGTTATGTGGGCGTAATTGAAGAATTTTTCATTACAAGATTAGAGCCAGGTGATTCATTTACTTTGGCCGGAAGAAACTTAGAGTTGGTGCAGATAAAAGACATGACTGCCTTTGTAAAAAAATCAACTTCGAAGAAAACCATTGTGCCTAGCTGGAACGGCGGGCGCATGAGTTTAACCGCAAACCTTGGAAGAAAACTTAGAGAAACATTTAATGAAGTTTCGGAATCAACATCATCAGACAGGAAAAAGAAAAAAACAACTTCACCTGAGCTCATTCATCTTTCATCCCTTTTTCAACTGCAACAGGAGTTATCTCATATTCCAAAGGCAGATGAATTATTGATTGAGCAACATGAAAGCAAAGATGGTTTTCATTTACTGGTATATCCATTTGAAGGCCGACAGGTGCATGAGGCCATGAGTGCAATTCTTGCTTACCGCATCGGTAAAATTGCACCGCTTACTTTTTCCATTGCTATGAATGATTATGGATTTGAGTTGTTATGCGATCAGCCAATTCCTGTTGATGATTCAAATGCACAGGAATTATTTACACTTGATGATCTCACTATCGATATTCAGCGAAGTGTTAATTCAACCGAAATGGCCAGGCGTAAGTTCAGGGATATTGCAGTCATCGGCGGCCTTATTGTACAAACATCACCCGGCGAACAAAAGAAAGCCCGTCACCTGCAGGCTTCAGCCAGTTTATTGTTTAATGTGTTCAGCGAATACGATTCAACCAATGTATTATTGCGCCAGGCCTACCAGGAAGTATTTGATCAGCAAATGGAAGAGGTGCGACTAAGAAACGCATTCAATCGAATCCAGCAAAGCAATATCATCCTTACATTCCCAACCCGCTTTACTCCCCTTTCCTTCCCCATCATCGCTGATGGATTGAACCGCAATAATCTTTCTACCGAAAAACTTGAAGACAGGATACGCCGGATGCAGGCGCAATTGAACAGTGCAGGATAAGAGTTCAAAAAAAAACATGATCACAATTTTCCGGTTCAGGGAGCACTGTCATTGAAACCAACTTATTTTCTTATTACATTTATCAAAACAAGCAGCAATGATCAAAAAGATCCTTTATGTTCTTATCGCCGCATTGGTGATCATACAATTTATTCGGCCAAAACAAAATGTATCGGCGGGACCACATCCTAACGACATCAGTACAAAATTTGCTGTGAACGATAATGTAGCTGCCATTTTAAAACAATCCTGTTACGATTGTCATAGCAACAATACGGTTTATCCCTGGTACGCTAATGTGCAACCGGTTACCTGGTGGTTGCAGGATCATGTAAACGAAGGAAAGAAAGAACTGAATTTTTCTGAATTCGCAACTTACTCTGCAAAACGCCAGCGAAAAAAATTTGATGAAATTATGGATGAGGTGAAAGAAGGAAAAATGCCGCTCGATAGTTATACGTGGATACATAAGAATGCAATTCTTACTGCCGAACAGAAATCGGCTTTGTATAAATGGTGCGAAGAAAATTTAGCCACATTACCACCTGCAGAACCGGCACAACAATCGGACAATAATAAATCTGCTGAAAAATAAATAAAGCCCCTCACGGGGCTTTGTCATTTAATTGATCATATGCTTTCGCTGTACAGCAAATAGAATAATAAAAAGAACGGCTACAACTAATCCAAAAATGGCTGATCCAATGTTGATCGCTATAGCAGTAAAAAGCGGTAGCATCAATTCACCAACGGTATAAACTGTAAACCCGCTCTTTTTCAGTTTACGCATTTCCATTACACCATAAATGCAGATAAGTGCGGCAACAATAGAAACAATTAACAAAGGCAAACGATATTCATATTGTCGCATTGTACTTTCTGCCGACCATTTTAGAAATCCGCTGAAAGGTTTCATCTCTCTTGACTTTTCCAGCGTTTTGGTTTGGGGAAGCGATTTAACGCTGTAGGGAATAATAAGATAGCCAGCGATACCTCCCAGCAACTGGAAACCACTTCCAATAAAACTAAGGATACTCAGTACACTAATGCCGCCCGGCATGGCGGGTTTCAGAACAAAAGGTTGCTGCAAATAATCCGGTTGTTGCTGCATGAATTTTTTTCTGAAAAATAAAACATTTCAGTTACTGTTTACACAAAATCATCGGGTACATTTGCTGCCTGTATGCAGCAACCACATCGTTTTCATTTAAAGCAACAAACGCTCTGGCTTTCGCCTGATCGTTGTTTGTTTTGGGAAGAAGACAGGTCGCTGATTATATCAGATATCCACTTAGGAAAAAGCGGGCATTTTCGCAAAGCCGGCATTGGCATACCACAAACTGCATTTAAAGAAGACCTGCTTCGTTTAATTGCACAGGTGCAATTTTTCAAACCGGAAAGATTAATTGTAGTTGGAGATTTTTCGCACAGCAAGATGAACAATGAATTAAAGCTGTTTGAGAAATGGCGGAGCGATATTTCTTATTTACCTATTCATCTGGTGAAGGGAAATCACGATATTCTCAACCATAGTTGGTACGATGCACATAACATCACCATCCATCACGATCAAATGCATGCAGGGCCTTTTACCTTTATGCATGAATTGCCTGCTACCGATTTAGATGATGATGGTTACACGTTTACGGGTCATGTGCATCCGGGCATTCGATTGGGTGGATTGGGCCGACAATCATTACAATTTCCTTGTTTTTATTTTGCTGGTCAACATGCAGTGCTGCCGGCCTTTGGCCGCTTTACCGGCTTGCATCCTGTTCGTCCGAAGAAACACGAGAAAGTATTTGCAATTGCTGATCGTAAAGTGTTAGAACTACAATAAAAGCTGCTATCTTAAGTAAAACATTATATATCGCATTTGATCCAATTTATGCGCATCCGTTACCGGAAGGTCATCGCTTCCCTATGTTGAAGTATGAATTAATTCCTGAACAATTGTTGCACGAAGGCAGCATTACACAACAAAACTTATTTGCCCCTGCATTATGTAACGATGAAATTATTTTGCTTACACACACTGAAGAATATCTCAACAAACTAAAACAACAAACCCTTTCAGCAAGAGAACAAAGGCATATTGGTTTTCCGCAATCGCCTGAGTTGACTGAACGTGAATTGATCATTACGCAGGGAACAATTGATTGTTGCAGCTATGCAATGGAAAATGGCGTTGCCTTAAATGTGGCGGGCGGCACTCACCATGCATTTGCCGACAGAGGCGAAGGTTTTTGTTTGTTAAACGATTTTGCAACAGCTGCAAACTATTTGCTGCATCAAAAAAAAGCAAAGCAAATTCTTATCGTGGATCTTGATGTGCATCAAGGCAACGGCACTGCTAAACTATTTGAACAGAATAAGAATGTATTTACCTTCAGCATGCATGGTGCACACAACTATCCCTTTCATAAAGAAAACAGTGATCTTGATATTGGTTTGAAAGATGGCACTGACGACAGCATTTATTTGCCGTTATTAGAAAATACATTGGAGATGCTTATTAACAAAGTGAAACCTGATTTTGTATTTTATTTATCGGGTGTTGATATTCTTGAAACAGATAAGTTTGGTAAACTCAAAGTAAGTATGCAGGGTTGTAAACAACGTGATGAAATTGTATTCAGTAAATTGCAAAAGCATAACATTCCCTGCACAGTTGCTATGGGAGGTGGTTACTCAGCCGATGTAAAAATTATTGTTGAAGCACATTGCAATACATTTCGTTTAGCGAAAGATATTTATGGGGTGAATTAGAAAGGTGGAATGCGTAACGCTTAAAGCACAACGCTCAAAACACCCAACTGGAAACTTTAAAACTTAGAACTATTTCTTTTCCTTTTTAGTTTCTTCGAATCAATAAAGAAGATCATACGTGCAGTAAATTCATTTCCTTGTGGCGATAAAAGCACACGACCTGCATTACCCCAATAATTTTTATATCGATCGCCATCAACATTAAAATCATTTGCGAGCCAGTTTTTCCAGCCAACAATAAACCGGCTGCCGTAATTGAAATCCCAGGTATAGAATATATCCATATTCCAAACGTTGAAGTTTTGATCCTGCCCCGGAATAAACGGACGATCGATATACCAACCATCTTCACTTACATTGTAAAAGCTTGCATAATTTACACGGCTCCAGTAATGGCGTGCACGCAACGTAATATTCATGCGGCTGGTAAAATTATAAATGCCGCTGATAAGGGTAGTAACATCTGTTTTTCTTCTTCTGCCAATGATGGGCTCACCATTTGCTTCACGCTGAAAAGCATAACCAAACTGTCCACGGTCATCGGTATAGCTCCAGTCAAGATCTACATTCAACCTGTCACTAAAACGGTAACGCAATCCCGGGTGAATTACAATGTAAGGATCATTTTTAATGTCAACTGATTCAGCTAAGCCAAGATTTAGTCTTACAAATAAACGCTTCCTGCTATCGGTACTTCCATTTAAACGAAGAAAACCCCAGGGCACTTGTCGCATATAACGACCCGGTGTACGTAATTCAAAATAACTTTTTTGCCATAATGGTTGATAGGTTGCACCGAGAGTAAGATCCCAGAAATTCTTAAAAAACCAGAACGCACTGGCATTGTATTGAATGTTGGTGAATACAAATGGTTTGTACAACATTTCATGTCTTACCGATAACTTAAAATTGTAAGAGTTGAATTTAGCTGTTGGTGTCAGTTGGTTATAACTCAGAGAAAGTTGAGTATGCACTTTATTCGCCACTCCAAGAAAGCCAAGATCATTCGGATCAAATTTATCGCTCTCAACATTGCTTAATAAATTGTATTGAATTTTACCACTCACTTTTCCAAGACTTGCAACACTTTTAAAACCACTGTATGGGTTAGCTCCCATGATCTTACTGTAATCAAACTTTCCCTGAAAACTGTATTGATTGCTTTTGTCGAAAAGAAAAAGATCAATGCCTGTTACGTTTGCATCCCTTGCTGCTCCATTACGTGTAACATTCGCATTGGTAAGTGTAATAGACGAACGGCCTTTCAATGCCTGGTCAAGCACAATAAGATTATAATTAGTGAATGGTTCGGTTTGAACACGCTCTGTTTGTTTGGTGTTGGTATTTTCTATTTCAGCAAACATAGCAGCGCCTATTGCATTAAACACACCAATTCCTAATTTCTGTTTTGTTCGGCCAGAAAATTTTGTTGCATTGAGCAATTGCACGACGCCCGGATTTGATATTACTTTGGTACTGTCTGTTGACCCAATACTTCGTGCATTGTAATACCCCGATGGCGTTGCCCCTACTCTTCTTGAATAAAATAAACCGGCTTTATTAAATATCTCCGTTCCTTCTGTAAAGAATGGACGGTTCTCCTGGAACTGCACTTCAAATGGTGAAAGATTGTTGATGACATTATCGCTGATCACCTGGCCGAAATCAGGAATCAAAGTCATGTCAAGTGTGAAACTTTCATTCACACCATACTTCACATCCATACCACCATTGCGCAAAAATTCATTTACTCTTCCTTTCGAAGTAGGTGTGGTTCTGTAACCTGCAGTAACATATGGAAGAAAGGATAAACGTAGTGGCGGTGTAAGGTTTTCCAATCCGCTTAATTTTCCAAATTGGTTCACAAAACCATTTTCATTGGGGTTGATATTATTCCAATATGAACTTTCATTACTCCGACGCACATAGCGTTGAAAATTCAAACCCCAATCTTGTTTTTCTTTTTTTGCAAACCGCAAAGAGTAGTAAGGTATTTTCATTTCAACGGCCCAACCATCTTCATGCATGGTTACTTTACTTTCCCAAACCGCATCCCAGCTATAATCACTTGGCGGACCAAATTGCGATGAACGATTAGGACTTAAACGACCATCGCTTTGAACATTGCGGCTTGTAACCAAAAACTGGAAACCGTTTTGATCATCATTATACGTATCAAAAAAAACAGAGAAGTAATCAACATCCTGCAGCGATTCTTTATCACGGGCAGTTAGTTGCGTACGCACTTTCGATGGATCATCATATAAATAAGCACCAATGTAAATGGAATTATTATCATAAATCACATACACTTTTGTGCGATGTGCCGATGCTTCACCATAATTAGGAGCATTTACAATAAAATTTTCAGCAACGGGAGCTGTTTGCCAAATGGCCTCATCGAGCACCCCGTCTATTTTGGGTGCCTGCGCAACTTTACTGGCCTGGAGAGAACGTTCTGGTTCGTTATTGGCAAGTGATGATAAAGCAGCAATCGTTAATACAAAGGACAGGATCGATTTTCTCATTGCAGCCGCAAACTATTATAAAAAAACCGCTCACACATTTGAATTTGTATGAGCGGCGGCATGACCTGGTTTACAGTTAAGGCAATGGTTAATTCATTTTCTTTTTGAGATTATTTACTTGGTCTTGCAGGTTACTCACCAGCGATGCGAGATTGGTTACATCCCAACGCTGTGCCTGGTTCACACGGCTCAACACCATTTGTGCACTCCAGAATTCCAGCACATCTTCCGCATTTACCTGGTAAGGTTGGTAAGCTGGGTTATCGCTTACCAAAGTGAGTTTGTTTTTTGTGCGATTGCTCTTTAGCACACGCTTGTAAACTACACCTTCCGATTTGCTAAGAATAATATAGGCGTTATTATTTTTTACATCGTCGAGGTTATGAACTTTCTCACCTACTATAACACTACCGCTTGGCGTTGGTAACATACTATCTCCCACTATTTCAAATGCACGGTAAGTGCCGCCGCTCAGCATGGGCAACGTAAAGGTGTTCAGTTCATCTAAAAATTCGGGATCGGCGTAACCATTTAAGTAACCGGCTGCTGCTTTCACCGGTACAAAATGAATGACATTTGTTTCGGCCATCATTTTCAATTGCCGGCGTTTAGCCAGGTAACTACCTTTTGATTCACTAAGATCTTTACGTAGCAAATCGTCAATACTCACTTTAAACAGGTCGCTCACTGTTTCAAGCACGTCGTAATTAGGTTCGGCCCGCTCTTCTTCGTACGCACCCACAAGTGAGCGCTTAATGCCGATTTTTTGTGCAAATTCTTCCTGTGTCCATCCACGCAATTTGCGCAGGTATTTAAGGTTTTGATTGGCAACGGCCATGGTATACTAATTTTATTGGAGCGAATATACTAATTATTTTAGTTTGACAAAATATTTTCCTCGTCTACCTGGCCCAGCGATTTTGTCAACTCCTCAATAAATCAGACTTTTACGCCATAAGAAAGGAACTACCTATGGCGAAAGCAAAAAGAACAAAAGAGCAGCCCATCATCCTTATCACCAATGATGACGGCGTTACAGCACCCGGCATCCGAAGCCTGGTCGAGGCAGTAAAAGATCTTGGAAAAATAGTTGTAGTGGCTCCAGATAAACCTCAAAGCGGAATGGGCCACGCAATTACCATCGGCTTTCCCCTGCGTTTGCAAAAAGTAAACTTAACAGAAGGTGTGGAAGCATGGCAATGCACGGGCACACCGGTTGATTGTGTAAAGCTGGCGGTTGACAAAATACTTCACCGCAAACCAGATATTTGTTTAAGCGGCATTAACCATGGCGCCAATCATAGTATTAATGTTATTTACAGTGGTACCATGAGTGCGGCCATAGAAGCAAGCATTGAAAGTATTCCTTCTGTTGGTTTTTCATTATTGAATATGAGTATGGAAGCTGATTTCAGCGGATCTCAAAAATATGCCCGCCTCATTGTTCAGCAATTACTAAAAACAAAACAGGATAAACATCTTTGTTTGAACGTAAACTTCCCCAATGTTGATGCAAGTCTTATAAAAGGCGTAAAAGTTTGTCGCCAGGCATATGCGAAGTATGTGGAAGATTTTAATGAACGTACTGACCCGTCTGGAAAAAACTATTACTGGCTTACCGGTGAATTTAAAAACTTCGATAAAGGAAAAGATACTGATGTTTGGGCGCTAGAACACAATTTTGTGAGCGTTGTTCCCGTTCAATTCGACCTGACAAATTATACACTCAAAAAACAATTAGAAACCAAACTGAAATTCTGATGTTGAAACTCGATAAACTACCCTTTGGAATCGCATTGGGCGCCATCGCCCCAATTCTTGGTCTTGTACTTTATTACTTCCTGAAAACTCCTTCGATCAGTTTTGGTGAGTTCGTAGAATATTTTTTCAAAACCAAAGCCATGCTTACTGCAGTTGGCAGTTTATGTCTTATCGCCAACATCATACTTTTTACTTTGTTCATCAATGGTCGCCGTGATAAAACAGCCATCGGCATTTTTGCAATGACGGTGATGTATGGACTGATCATTCTTTACGCAAAGTTTTTCATGTAAGACCGCAGATGAGATAATGATCATGATTTTAATGATGTAATCATTTTATTCAAACATTACATTCAAAAATGTTCATGTGTAATTAAAGGTTAGCAACAGCCTAAAAAAATGGGTTGCCTCTTAAAGGCAACCCGTAATTCCTGTCTATTGATTTATTAATTATAACTTAACGATTGCTGTTTCGTTTACAACACGTGTGTTGTTTTTGATACTGAAAACAGTTGATTGAGTAGATTTAGCGCTGATCACTTCAACAGTTACATCTACGCCTTCCAGTTCTTCTGTGTTCAACTGGTATTTACGTGTGATGTTAGTACCACTTACAGTTTCCTGGTGAAGAATTAAACCGTACTCATCTTTCACAATCACTACAAACTTTTCTGTTTCTTTATTGTTAAGGCTGAGCTGGAAGATAGGCTGGTTTTGAGAACGGCCGATCATTTTTAACTCAGCTGCAGGAGTTAATTCGTTTACGTTTGTTGCGAATGCGGTAAATCCTGTCGTTACTGCTAATAAGGTAAATAAACCGATAGCTGCATTTTTCATTGTCTTTTTCATGTTTCTTATGTTTTAAATTTTTACGAAATGTTATTTGCTTTTTCTACAGGCAAGTATATCGCAGCAAAATCGTGTGTGGCAAGTATCGTGGAGCAAGCAGGTTAGTCAATTCAACTCCGGAGTCTGGTACGGAAGAAGCAAGTGATTTGCTTCGTTGACAAGACAAAAGTACTGCGCCGCAAAATCCTGCACAAGTCAATAAACGGTTCATTTTATGGCCTTAACTTTCCAAACGAAATCCTAAAAGCCTTGCCAGCAAAGGATTTCAGAGAATATTTTGCATGACGCCCAAGCTCTTTTTCAACTATATTAATTGAATGTTATCAGCCTGAAATACGCACAAATACGCATGCTCATTGATTGGTATCTTTACGGCAAATTATCATTTCGACGATCATTGATCCATTATTTACAACATGAATTATTATATAATAGCAGGAGAAGCAAGTGGCGATTTACACGGCAGTAATTTGATTAAAGAATTGCATAAGCATGGTACAACAGCGAATATCCGTTGCTGGGGCGGGGAAAAAATGCAGGCAGCAGGTGCAACACTTGTAAAGCATTACCGTGATCTTGCTTTCATGGGCTTTGTAGAAGTGATCAAAAACCTGCGCACTATATTCAACAATCTTGCTCTTTGTAAAGAAGATATTTTAGCACACCGTCCGGATGTATTGGTATTGATCGATTATCCTGGTTTCAATTTACGTATAGCCAAATGGGCTAAACAGGAAAATATAAAAGTTGTTTATTACATTTCTCCGCAAGTGTGGGCATGGAAAGAAAACAGGGTGAAGATGATGAAACAATGTATTGATCTTATGTTGGTGATACTTCCATTTGAAAAAGATTATTACAAACACAAATGGAATTGGGATGTAGAATATGTTGGTCATCCATTGATAGAAGAAGTAGAGCGTTCAAAAAAGGAACCGACTACATTACAACCAGGTAAACCTATTGACGAAAATAAAAACATCATTGCGTTATTACCCGGCAGCCGAAAACAGGAGATCTTAAAAAAATTACCGGTGATGTTGGAAGTGAGCAAACAATTCAACAACTATCAATTCATTGTAGCAAAAGCTCCGGGACTGGATGCCTCCTTTTACGATGAGTTATTGCAACCATACGAAAACGTTTCCTACGTAAATAATCAAACCTATGCATTGCTGCAAAAATCAACTGCAGCCTTAGTAACATCGGGCACAGCAACATTGGAAACAGCATTATTTGAAGTGCCGGAGGTTGTTTGCTACAAAGGCAACGAGATCAGTTACCAGATCGCAAAGCGTTTGGTAAACATCAAATACATTTCGCTTGTGAATCTCATTATGGATAAAGAAGTGGTGAAAGAATTGATACAGCATGAAATGAATGCAGCTAATCTCACTGATGAACTAAAACTCATTTTACCAGGTTCAGCAAAACGTGAACAACAGTTGGTGAACTATCAAGAGCTGAAAGAAAAACTACAAGCCGGAGGTCATGCTTCCTTAAAAGCAGCAACATCCATTATACATTTTTTGCAACAGTAGCTATTTAAACATAGGGAGAATTACCAAACGCACCAGCATAACCAATAACGCAAACAGGAATACAAAAATGGAGATACGGTTAATGCCGTGCATGTATTTCATCCACTGCGTTTTTTCCTCTTTTGGATCAGGTTTTTTGATGTATAGATATTCGGCAATTTGGCGAAGGACTCCCATATGATTTTTTTGTAACAATGCAAGTTACAGAAATGTTGTGCAGTTATGATTTGAGTCATAAAAAAGTACATGCTTCAGTTTTACATTCGACCATATTTCCACATTATTTGTTCAACAAAAAAACCAAACGATATGAAGTATTTTTCCTTCATCATTGCCGCCCTTCTTTCATTGACAGTCGCCTGCAATTCCGCAAGCGAACAAGCAACTTCCACTACCGCAACTGAACCTGCCGCTGCAAATGCAGGAGGCCAATCAGCAGTGCAGGACAATGATTCACAAAAAGATGTTGTAAAAATTGCAGTTGGCAGCAAAGACCACACAACTTTAGTAGCCGCTTTAAAAGCTGCTGAATATGTTGACGTGCTGAGCAACGCCGGACCGTTCACCGTGTTTGCTCCTGTTAACACCGCCTTTGATGCGTTACCAAAAGGCACACTTGATGATTTGCTGAAACCTGAAAACAAAGACAAGCTTCGCAGCATTCTTGAATACCACGTGTATGTTGGAGTGTTAAAAGATGCGTTAATGGGTGATGGATTAAGTTATGGTATGGCAAGTGGCCAAAATGTAACCATTGGCAATAAAGATGGCAAGATGACAGTAAACGGAGCTAATATTCTTGCTACCATTCCTGCATCAAACGGAATTATTTATGTAGTGGATGCTGTGTTATTGCCACCTGCAAAATAAGCTTACTAACTTTCACTAATAATAAAGGCATCCCATTTGGATGCCTTTTTGGTTTTCATAAGATCAATTCAATAAATATTTTCCTGACGTGGCAACTGTGCCATATTTATTTGCATAACGGTGGCAATCGACAATGCCCGTTGCTTTGCCTGTTCAGCTTTTGCACCTGCAAACATTTCATCAACTGTTTCGTTGAAAAGTTTTATCCAGCGATCGAAATGTTCTTTCCTCATGACAGATTTCTGGTGAAGATCCATATGTATACGCATAGGATTACCTGTATATCCGCCCGTGTGGAAAATAATGTTCTCCCAAAATGTGTACATAACGGGCAAATGTTTTTCCCAATGCACATCTACTACCTTATTAAAGAAAAAACCAATCACCGGATCGGGCTTTACTTTATCATAAAACATATTCACCAACAAGATCACATCTTCACGGTTCGATATATCTTTTTTCATAACGGGTTATTTTATGATCAGCATGCTAAAATCGGTAAGCGCCTTTAATGCATGCACCTGGTTTGCTCTGAATGAGAACATGTCGCCACGTTTTAAATGATGTAACTGTCCCTCAAGTGTAAATTCACATTCGCCTTTCTGCACTACCAGGAACGCATCGGTCTTGGATATGTGCGGCTTCAGCACTTCACCTTCAGGTAAGTTGAGCAATACCACGTTCATTCGATCATCTTTATATACAGATGATTTTGTTGTTTTACTAAAGCGTATCTGGTCTGATAGATTTCCTAAATGCATGATCTTATTCTTTAAAGATCTTTACGTTGAAATTTTTTCATCGACAGCCACACCGGTACTACCGCCCATACCAATAAAACCAACGCCGATAACAACATACCGCTTGCGCTACCAAAGAATTCGCTGAACACCGCACCTGTATATCCCATTAATGCCGAAATATCCAACTTGAGTAACACCAGTATTCTCGAAAGATCAACAGGATTAAGCATACTTAAAGCGATCATTGGTTTCTCCAATGGATATTCACTGAAACGGAAAAGCAACATCAACACGATTGCATCGTAGATCAAAGTGAAGAAGAACCACAACAATACCGATACGCCGATTCCTTTTGCTTTATCTCTTGTTATAACAGAAGCCAGCAATGCAATGCCGGCAAATATTAATGTCTGAAAAACGCCTGAGAGCAATAAGGTAAAACCAGTGCTTGTGCCATCGTAAATTACCACGGGAATGCCCACACCCACCAGGAACGCAATCACAAGCGATAATGATAACCCGGCATAAATACTCAACCATAAACTTTTCCGCTTTAACGGTTGTGCTACCAATAACTCAAGAAACTCCGAAGAATTGTAAACATAAATAGTGGAGAAAATAATACTCACGAGTGGAATAAAAATGAGCACAAGGTTTATTAGGCTCATGATACCTTTCGTGGCATTTTCATCCATATTAAAAATTCCGAATGACATTGCTAACAGGAAAATGGTATACGCCATAATAATCCTGTTACGGATAAGATCGAGCATTACGTGTTTAACAATCGTTTTCATACTTATTACTTCATGATTTGAGCAAAGGCTTTTGCCAGTTTTGTTTCGCCTGTATCTTCCTGCAATTGCTGAAGCGATTTATGAAACTGCAATTTGCCTTCCTGCATATAAATAATTTCACTTACCACATCATCAAGTTCACTTAAAATATGTGATGTGATAAGAATGAGTTTTCCTTTTTGTTTTTCCCTGATGATCTTTTGCTTCAATATTTCCGATGCTACAGGATCAAGCCCTGCAGTTGGCTCATCAAGAATTAATACATCGGGGTTAAATAAAAATGCCAATGCAGCACTCACTTTTTGTCTTGTACCACCGCTGAGCGTGCGCATTTTTTTCTGCATCATATCATTCAATCCAAATTCATGAATCAGTTCTTCATCTGTTGCAGTTGGATTATTCCTGATATCACGCATCATGGTAAATACTTGTGCAATGGTCATGTTATCGGGATAACGACCTATCTGCGGCATATAACCAATACGTTCACGATACAACCAGTTGTGCAGAATATTATGTTTGTCGAAAGTAATAAAGCCACTATCGGGCACTACCATTCCGAGTATCGATTTGATCAATGTTGTTTTACCGCTGCCATTTGGACCAATCAATGCAATGGTTTGTCCCCGATTGCAATTCACACTCACATTATCAAGTGCCTTTAATTTTCCGAATGTCTTTGTAACGTTACTGGCGATGATCATTTCTCAGAATTTTATTGGTTTCATCAGGGGTTCGTCATCTTTCAATTCAACAGGTGTAATGACGGGCAACATTTTTTCAGCTTTATCAAGTAAACCAACAATAAAACTGCGGTATAACATCATGCTTGAATTGTTGCGCTCACTTATCATGGAATACATACTCACCGGCCGGTAAGGCACATCACCCACACCGTTGCGGTTAAGATCATAGCCTTCGTATTTATCCCAATAGTTCTTTTGAAATTTATTGAGCATCAATTCCCCGTTGGTTGCTACATCAAAAGAATTGGTGTGAAAATTATTTTGTTTAATATTATTCTCCATGCAGCTCGCTTGTATCTTGAGCGCCCATCCATTATTCTCAAATGAGTTTTTTAACAGGTCAATCCGGTTGCTTCCTTCCATCATTACAGCAACTGTGTTGCGACGAAATGTGTTTCCTTCTACATGGCTATCGGTAATATCTTTCATTAAAATACCATATGCAGCAGTTCCCCAATTTTCAGCAAACGTGTTATGATACATGCTGATACCTTTTGAATACATGACGGCTACCCCTGCACCGTTGTCGATGAACCTGTTTGATATGTAAGTGTTGGAATTGGAAAACATAAAATGTAACCCATACCGAACATTTTTTGTACTATGATTTTGTTTGATAGTTGAATTGGTTACAAACTCAAAATAAATACCATCACGATGACCGGTAATGTAGTTGTTATTGATCTGCATGCTATCACTCTTCCAGCAGTGAATACCGTTACCAGATGAAATTTCATCTTTTGCATCGGAACTTAATTTGTTACCGGTAATTGTGCATGCAGTTGCATGTTGAGAGTAAACACCAAAAAAACTATTCTGGAATTGGTTGTTTCGAATAATCACATTCCTGCTTTCAGCAATACGCACGGCAGCTATATCATTATAACTACTGCGGCCTGAGTTGCGGAACAGAAAGCCTTCTACCACCACTCCGTTTGCACGGATCGTTATAAGTTCGTGTTTGCGATCACCGTCAAGAATTGGAAAACTTATACCAATCAGGATCACTCTTTTTGATATAGTGATTTGACCTTCTTTATAAAGGCCGGTGTTCACCAGAATGGTATCTCCGTCAATTGCTTTTTGTAAAGCCTGCTTTATTGTACGGATGGGTTGATTTGCCCCCACCCGCCAGGTGCGTGCAGAAACAAAGAAAGATATAAGTAAGAATGTTATGGTGGTGATGAGTTTCATTATTGAGTGAGGTCGTTCCAGTTAACCGGCGAAGCATCTATTTCAGTTTGAAATTTTTTCATGCTATCAGCAATTGCGAAGGCAGCTACGTTACCTCCCATAGGACTACGCAATCCCTCTCCTTTCAGTAAAAGACTTTCTTCGGCTTTTATCAATACGCCTTTCTGCGAATAGTCAACGAGGTAAACACCTGCAACATCGGTTTGCTTTACTTCATTTGATTTCATGAATGATAATACGCAATGCACATCATCAAACTTGTAAATTTTATTTTTCTGAGTGATCACTTCAGCTCCAAAACGCTGATCACTGATCAACATCTTACAGAAGTGACAGGCATCTTTTCCAAAGCTGATGGGTTGTGGCCCCGTTGAACATCCTTGCATTGTTAACATCAGCAACAAAGAAGCTGTTACTGCAATATTTTTAGGTTTCACTTTCCATTCACGGTAAGCTAGTATAACAAGAATAAGTCCAACGCCTAAGAAAATATAACCTCCTACATCTGGAAAAGAATAGGCGCCAAAATTCAACAACTGTTTAAACCCAATTAATGGTGGTTGATAAGCCATGCCAGGTACAACAATGGCTGCATTAGGATCAAGATTATGACCATAGTTATATTCCCACCGGTAAAAATCAAACATGGCAATAACGCCAAATGCAATATAAAGAGCGGTCCAGGTGTAAAAGAACCAACGACGGTTCACTAAAAAAGTAAGAATACCAAATAAACCAAATGCTCCAATAAGGTACGGAAGAATGGTAAACTCAACGAAATCTTCGGTGCGTAGTTTACGCATACCAATGTAGTGATTCAAACCGCTGATAACATCTACATCACCCGCCAGTTTATTTGCATGAATTTTTAAAACAAGTCCTTCCGGATATTGTGGAGCAGTAAGATCAATGCGCCACATCGGCACAAAAATCACAATGAATAAAGCAGCTCCGCATATAAAACTTAACATCCTTGCTAATGGTGATAATGGCTTATTCATTGATTTGTTTTTTTGTTCAAAAAAACGGGCCTGTCTTACCTGTATGTAAGAACAGGCCCGTGATAATTATCCTCAACTTTTATTTAGTCTCTGCTTTTTCAGGTGTGGCAGCATCTGCACCTTGCTTACCTAAGCTGAATGTAAGTGGCACATTGCTTCCTGCAGGTGATACACGAATGTAACCTTGCATTTCCTGATGTAATGCGCTACAGAAATCGGTACAATAGAATGGGAATACGCCTACTTTTTCAGGCACCCATTTTAATGTTTGTGTTTCGCCGGGCATAATGAGCAGTTCTGCATTCAATGCACCTTTCACAGCAAAACCATGTGGCACATCCCAATCCTGTTCAAGGTTGGTTACATGGAAATATACTTCATCACCTAACTTGACACCTTCAATATTATCGGGTGCAAAGTGTGAACGGATAGAAGTCATGTACACATGAATTTTATTTCCTTCACGTACAACCTTTGCTTCTTTTTCACCCTTTGAAACATAAGGATGATTGTTGGCATCAATTTTATAGATCTTTACACTCTTGTCTTTAATCAATGAAGCTGGCATTGATCCTGCATAGTGAGGCTCACCAATAGTTGGGAAGTCGAGGATCAATTGCATTTTATCTCCACTGATATCAAAGATCTGTGCACTTTGAGTTAACTCAGGGCCTGTTGGGAGGTAACGATCTTTTGTGATCTTGTTGTAAGCCACAACATATTTACCCCAGGGTTTACGTGTATCGCCACCAGGAATTGAAAGGTGACCAATAGAATAATAAGTAGGAACACGATCAAGCACTTTCAGATCTTTCACATTCCATTTTACAATTTCACTACTTACGAAGAATGAAGTATAAGCATTTCCCTTTCCATCAAATTCGGTATGCAATGGGCCTAAACCTGGTTTTTGCACTTCGCCATGTAATGCAGCTTCATATTTAATAACAGGAATTCCTTCAAATTCACCATCATAAGTTTTATCAGCAATTGCTTTTTGAATTTTTGTGAAAGAGAATACAGGAATAACTGCTGCCAGTTTACCACTGCCCACAATGTATTCACCTGTTGGATCTGTATCGCAACCATGAGGTGATTTAGGACAAGGAATAAAGTAGCAGATATCTTTCAGGATGGCAGGATCGATCACTGTTACTTCAGTTCTGATCTCGTGTTTAGCAGTATGCGTTGCTTCATCCCATTTGTTGTGCGCATAACGAACTTGTTTTTTTACACCTTTACCAGCTTTCAGATATTCTTCTGCTTTTTTCCAGTTTACAGCAAGGATAAAATCTTTATCACGTTGCGATGCATTTACTTCAAGTAAAGTATTTGCCTGTTCGCTATTGTAACAGCTAAAGAAGAACCAACCGTGGCTGGGTCCTTTACCTGCACGACTAAGATCGAAGTTTACGCCAGGCAATAACAATTGAAAAGCAATATCCATCTCCCCTTCTTTACCAATGCTGATAAAGCTGATAGTACCTTTGAAATTTTGCTTGTATGATGAAATAGGAACATCCTGGTTATCACCAATAGGAACGCTGAAACGTGTACCAGCCACCAGGTATTCAGAATTCTCTGTAATAAATGGAGACGAGTGGTTACCTGCACTGTTTGGCAATTCGATAATTTCTGCTGTGCGGAAAGTTGTGTTATCGATACGTGCAACACGTGGCGTGTTGTTAGCATTACCGAAAGTCCAGCGTCCATCGATCTCACCATTTGTTTGTGAGAAAGAAATATGGTGAAGATCATCCCATGGCACAAATCCATTTGAAGTCATCAACATCGGTTTTGATTCTTCACTGTAACCATATCCTTTTTCAGGATCAACAGAAAATACAGGAATTACTCGAAACAAACGGCCGCTGGGCAAACCATACACACTCATTTGTCCGCTAAAACCACCTGATACAAAATTGTAAAATTCATCGTACTTGCCCGGGGCAACATAAGCTTTTTCAGCAGAGCCACCGGCGGCGGCTGTGGAAGCACCTTTGGGTTTACATGACATCCACTGCAATGCCACTACAGCAAGCAGGATCGTCAGCATTCTTTTAGAACTGTTCATATTTGTTGAATTAAGAGTTTTCTTCTGGTAGAAAAAATGATCGGTATTATTTTACGCCATCATTCTTACGCATGAATTCGTATACATGTCTTGCGTCATCATCGGTTAAATTCTGGTTGGGCATACGAACAAGGCAGAGTTCAAGTTGAGCCATTGCTTTTGGATCTTTATTCAGCATTTCGTCTACATTAGTAACAAAGTTCATGATCCACTCAGGCTTGTGACGTGTTGTTACACCTTTCCAACCGGGACCTACCAATTTCTCATCAGTAAGCTTGTGGCAACTTCCACATTTCACATCATAAATTTTACTTCCGGCTTCTGCCATTGCTTTATCGAGTTCAGGTTTTACATCTACGTTCGTAAACTTTCCGGCACCCCTTTCAGGATCGTAAGAAGGATTACCATTATCAGTTGTGGGTTGGGTGGTAGTTTCTGTGCTTGATGTTTTGTCAGATGAAGCTTCATTACCACAGGCGTAAATGAAACCTAAGAAGCTGAATACGATGAGCATTTTTTTCATGAGCTTAATTTTTTAAGTTGGCAGATTAATTAACAAGGCAAGATTACTATCACTTGAAACAGGACAATATGATTACAGTCATAAAAACAACTGACTGACTACAATCAGTAATATGGGCAAAAGAATGTTTAGAAAAGGAGTTAAAAACTGATCAACATCAGTAATATGTTTGCCATTTATCAGAAACAGGCCAGCAGCAGTACAGTAATTTGCATCCATTATGCAGGCAACAACCACCGCTTTAATTGACCAGGATTTGCTCCTAGCATGGGGTGCAACGTTCCATAATCTTGAAAAGGGACAGGTTCTTTTTCATGAAGAAGACCCTGCTCATTTTTATTACCAGGTGGTGGAAGGAAGAATTAAAATGTGCAATTGCAACGATGAAGGAAAAGAATTTATACAAGGCATGTTTGAAGCAGGTGAAAGTTTTGGTGAACCACCTTTGTTTGATGGCGGCATTTACCCTGCCAGTGCGGAAGCGGATGAAAATTCAGTGGTAATACGCTTACGTAAAGAAAACTTTCTTCAACTCCTGAAAGAGAACTTCGACATTCATTTTGGTTTTACACAAAATCTTGCACGCAGGCTTCGTTTTAAATCGCTGATATCAAAAGAAATTTCTTCGTATGGTCCAATGCATCGTGTAAGCACACTGTTACAGGAATATAAAAAAGGTAAAGGTGTTCCCGATGATGAATTACTTAAAATAGAACTTACCCGCCAGCAAATTGCGGATATGACGGGGTTAAGAGTTGAAACTGTTATTCGCTCCATTCGTGAACTGGAACGAAATGGCCGTTTGAAAATTGAACGGGGCAAAGTTTTTTGCTAATATGCGCATACGCATATTCATTCCTGAAATAAACTTTCAATTTGAAAAACATTTGATTAAAACATGAATTTTACACAACTGTGGGCCAAACGTGCCTTCTTCAATTTTACTTTACTGGCCCTGGCGGGTTTATTGTTGCGTTACAAGATTCTATTTCCAGTTCCGTTTATCGATCATAAACATTTATTACATGCCCATTCGCATTTTGCATTTTCCGGCTGGGTATCGCTTGCGCTTTTCATCAGCATCATTCATGTATTAAAACCCAACGAGCAACAACAGAAAAAATTTAACCGGGTATTGTGGACACAACAAATCAGCAGTTTTGGTATGTTGTTCACGTTTCCCTTTATGGGCTATGCTGCCCCATCTATATTTTTCTCAACCTTATCTATCCTTGTTTCGTTCTGGTTTGCAGCAGTAACATGGGGAATGATCAAAACAAATACCCAACTAAGCTTCGAAAAAAAGTGGTTGTACACCGCTTTGCTTTGCAATATTATTTCGTCGGCAGGTACTTTTCTACTTGCTTACTTAATGGCTAATAAAATTATAAACCAGGATCTTTATTTTGGCTCGGTCTATTTCTACCTGCATTTTCAATACAATGGTTGGTTCCTGTTTACCATTTTTGCTTTATTCTTCTTTCAGATAAAGGAACGTCTGAAGGTTGAGCATATTCGTTGGGTTAATATTTTCTTTTACCTGTTGTTGATTGCTCTTGTTCCAGCCTGGTTTCTATCTATGTTATGGATGCGTTTACCCGGTTGGATGATTTCTACCGGTACTGCAGCTGCAATTATTCAGGTGGTTGCTTTGTTCATTTTTGTTCGTTTACTTGTAGTGGTGCGGCATCAGTTCAGGCTCATCTTTCATCCTCCTGTTCACTTGCTTTGGCTTATTGCATTACTGGCTTTTTCGCTTAAAATTATCATGCAAGGTTTCTCAGCCATTCCTGCGCTCAATCAATACGCATTTGGCGTTCGCCCCATTGTTATTGGATTTCTACATCTCGTATTGCTTGGGTTTGTAAGCGTCTTCATCATTGGCTATTTATTACAAAGCCGTTTGGTTTACCTGCCCACCAGGCTTGCGTTTGCTGGCCTTTGGCTTTTTATATCAGCCATGTTTTTAAACGAAGTAATATTAATGAGCCAGGGACTCGCAGCCATTTTCTTTAAACCGTTTCCTTATAGTAATCAATTGTTGCTTGTGGCAGCCTTTGGCATGTTCAGTGGCTTGTTACTTTTCTATAAAGAACAAACGAGCCGATATGCGTTACCTGATGCCACCACACAACAGCTAACTGGTTAAATTTTTTTGCTATAGCCAAACAAAAACCCGGGCAAAAATACCCGGGTGAGACCAACTACTGTATGCTTGAAACCTCTAACTATTTGTACGATCAGAAATAACTGAAGCTGATATTTGTATTTACGGCATTTTGTCCAACAACTGTTGATTGCATTACTGCCGATTTAGGAACACCGTTTGAATGGTACTGGTAAGTATAATTCACCGTTTCTTCCAACTGGTTTGTGTTGTCCTTGTGAATTTCAGTAAGGGTATTGTTTGGATTAGCAGGGGCCCAGAGCAAATGCAATAAGTCTTTTGCGGCGAACAAAGGATTGGTTTTATTATCGTAGGTATACGTTACCGTACCACCCGATACAAATTCATTTTGATTTAATGGATTCTGCGAAAAGAATTCTGTTTTCTCCACGTTGCCTGAAGCATTGTTTGTGAAAACAAATTTTAACCAGGCTTGCCCGGCAGCTGAATTGATCTCAACTGTTTTCAAATGATTGTTTTCATAAGAATAAGTGGTAACAAAAAGCTCAATGCCATCCAATGTTTCAAATGATGCTTCAACCAGCACGCCATTCTGATAAATGGGTATGATACGCATATCTTCATCAGAAGTAATTTCGCTGATCTTACCTGCAGCAGTATAACTTACCTGGTAGTTAACAAGATTGCCGGAAGTAACAAGATCATTTTTAACTGCGGCTGTTTTAATGCTGCCATTTGCATTATAGGTAAATGAAATCTGGTTGTCGGGCGACATCACCGTTTTTAATTTTGTGCTTGCAATTGGTTCAGAAGTGGGCTTCTTACAAGAACTAAAGATAAGTGTGGTGCTAACAACGAGAGCGAACAGCAATGCTGTTGATTTGAAGTTGAATTTCATAATAATGATAAGGTTTAATGATTTACTGACTTGACAAAGATGCAGACACTAACGTTGCAGCACAACCGCATAAATATGTGAAATAAAAAAAGACCTGTTGTACAGGTCTCAGGTGCAAGGTTAGCATTTGTAAATCTTCTATTGATTATGACTTGGCAAAGATGCCGCAACGGAATTTTATTTTTCACCACATAAATATGTGATTTAGATGATGACATTATTTTACAACAACAACTGAATTCTCATAACCATTTTCTGTTTCAGTTACTTTATTGGCGGGGTCAATAATCCATTGTCCATCGATCACAAACTTGTACATATGTTTTCCGGGCTCCGCAATTGTTTCAACTATCCACTCATCACCTTGTCTGTTCATTTTTGCAGATGAAGGAGACCAGTCGTTAAAGGTTCCCGCCACTGAAACATTCCTGGCGCCGGCATATCCTTTTAATCGGAATGTAACTTTTGTAAAAACAGGTGAATCTTTTTCTACCTGCGCAATTAAACGGGTTAGCTCCTCCTTCCAGCCTGGATCGGTTGAGGTATTAAAACTATTTTTCATTGCCAGTATATGCGCTTTTTGCAATGCAAGTTTGCTCATGATCATTGTATCAGGCTGCACACCCACTCCCTCCCAGTTTGTTTTTGTAATGGGATTGATAGCACGACCAACGGGCAGAAACATCCCGAAGTGCTTTGTCAGGTTCACTGAGCCACCGGGATTTGCACCACCACCGGTCACTTCGCCAATAAGTGTTGCACGTTTTAAATTTTTTAGATCGTAGGCCATCTCTTCAGCTCCGGAAAAAGTACCTCCGCTGGTTAACACATAAATTGGCTTGTTGAGATATTTTTTTCCGGGTACTACCACCTGTGTCCACGACTGCTGTGTAAAATTACCCTCCCGCCAATACAGATCATTCAGATGTGTTTTATCGGCAAAGAAATAACTGCAGAGAAAAGGGATCACGTTGTCGCTCATAGCACCGTTCGAACGACGAAAATCGATGATGAGTGCATCAGTGTGATTGATGTAATTCATCATGGCCGCATAAAAATCACCGGCGTACTCGGTGCCGCACATAAATTTAAAATCGATGTAACCAATATTTCCTTTCAGAATATCGATCTTTCTTACTCCATAATTTTCAAAACGGAGAAATTCAGAAAAGTTCTTGCGTTCTTCTTCGGGTATCTGCATCATGTTTTTGCTCCTATCAACCGGTAAAGGCGCAGCAGAATAGCCAATGCTTACATGCTTATCGTTACAAATACTTCTAATGTCGGCAGTAAGAGCAGCAGCAAACACATCAGCGTTGGTGATTGTATCATAGGCATTTTTTGTTTGCTGCTTACGTAAGTGTAATTCAATATCCTTAGCAGTTGCAGGAAAAATATAGCGTTCATTCATCAGCTTAATGACGCTGTCGATCGCTTCTGATTTTTGTTCTTTTGTTACCTGGCCGCTTGCATTACACAGTGCAAGAAGAAAAAGAATGATAAGGTTTAAGAAATATTTCATAAAAAAGATATTAATAAAAGAGAAACCCAATATTGTATTTACCCTTCTATAGTTTACTGCTGATGTTTTTCAGCATCATTATGGCATATTCATCGCCAGGGTTTATGGTCAGGGTTTTATTAAACCATTCTGCAGCTTCTTTATATTTCTTTTGATTCACATACAGCTGTCCTGTTACATTGTACATCGCCGGCTCTTTGGGAAATTCTTCTCTACCCATTTCAACAACCGTAAATGCCTTATCAATCTCTTTCATTGTTTCAAACATATCGGAATACATGATGTACACCCATGGGTTGGGAGTTTTGTCAAAACCTTTTTCCTTCAAAATCGAATTATAATTTGAATGCACATACTCGAAGCCTTTTTCATCGGTTACCTCCATCAATATATTCTCCAGGTATTTTTCAGGCTTCCGAACATCTTTGTCATAAAGTATTTTTAAGATATTACCCGCTACTTCACGTGGATTAACCCGGTTATTGATCAATACGATTACGATATATCCATCCTCTTTCACAATCTTAAGATCAGATGAAAAACCTTTTCCTCCACCGCTGTGACTAAACACTGTTTTTGCAAGATCATTTTGTTCCTCCACCCAGCCGAAACTATATTTATTTCCACGACCCGCTTCCACTTTTCCCTTCCACATACTATCACGCATTGTAGCTGAGAGAAGTTTTCCGTTCAGTAAACCTTTTGCAAATTGGTAGAGATCGAGCACATTTGATTGCATGCCACCATCAGAAAAGGCGGGAAACTCTTCAGCCGCTGCATTCACAAATGTTTTTGAAGTATACGCAAGATAAGGTGTTGCTTCAACAGGTGCATTGAATGTGGCAGGATAATGAATATAAGAATTTTTGATGCCGGCCGGTTTAAAAATGCGTTCTTCCATATTTTGCATATACGATTTGCCCGTTAACTTCTCAATGATCTTTCCTAACAGAATAAATCCTGAATTTGAATAATCATGGCGTTGCCCAACATAACTCAGCGTTGGTTCCATCTCAACTACATAAGGCAACACATTATCTAATGATTTTAACTGATGACGTTGGGCTTCAAAATTTACATGCGACATGTAATTCCCAACGCCTGATGTATGCGTAAGCAAATGCCAAACTGTAATGCTATCAGCTTTCTTCACCTTGTATTCCGGTAATATAGAAGCAAGTGTTTGATTAACCGACAATTTACCTTCCTGCACCAACTGCATAATGAGTGTTGCAGTAAAGGTTTTACCCATGGAAGCAATATTAAAATTTGTAGTCAGACGGTTGTCTACTTTTTGTTCCCTATTGGCATAGCCAAATGCGTGTTGATACAGCACTTCATTATTCTTTGCCACAAGCACACAACCTGAAAACTGTTTTGTTTCAATATATTGTTGAATAAGGCTGTCAACCTGTTGCTTTTTTGCGGCTGGAAGTTGAGCAAATGAATGTTGCAAGCCAAATGCGAATAGAAAGATGATAAGTTTCATAGGCTAAATGTACCCACATCGCCAGCCTGTAACAATCACATGAATATGTGAAAGGGATCTTTTTCAAGATCCCCTTTTTAACCTACCACTCAAAAAGAATTAATAATGGTAGGTAAACAAAACTTCGATGGTGCTTCTATCGTCTTTAAACAATTTTGTGGCAGGGTAACCATCGGCATCATACGTGTATGCAAAGGTGCTTGTCTGGTATAACTCCCCGGTAGCTGCATAATTTCGTATGCGGCCGACATTATTTTTCTGAAACAAAATACCAGGCAGATAAACAGCTCCCGGAAATGATATCTCGGAATTTTTAAATTGATCGTATTGATCATACAGCGTCGTTCCACCTAACACAAAATCTCCATCGTTTGTCATCTTCACATAGTATTTCATCTGCTTTACATTTCCATCGGCATAATACTCAAATATTTGTTTCGTTTCTTTTGGTTGGTCTACAGCTGGCTGACTATACACTTCTTTCCATTCGATCATTTGACCCTTGCTGTTATAATTGTAATCTATAACACAAATTGCTGTTCCATTCAATCGAAATGTCCGCACAGTTTTTACCCTTCCACCATCCAGCATATACTCCGGGTTTTTTACCAGGAGCCAGGCACCTAAAACTGTTATAATTAAAATACCTTTTTTCATGTGAGTATTTGTTTTTTTTGTGATCAACTGATCGCATAACAAATATAGAATGCGTATATAGCTACACAATAGCATAAATATGTGAACAGCCAAAATTGTTGACTGAACTGTATTAAACAGCGAATTAACCGTTTTGCATTAAATGCAAAAAGCCCACATGCTTTCGCAAATGGGCTTTTTCTTTTGCGAAAAAGCTTACTGCCTGTTGTAGGAGGTGTTCCATTTTTTTACCTGCAGATCAATATCCTGGTCAGCTTCAAAAGCAATGTCGCCAAGGTTGTTAATCTCAATTTTTGCTTCACCTGCAACAGTAACCAATAGTTTTTTTGATGCAATAATTCCATTGCTGCGCACATATGATCTCCCGTTGATAACGAGCTTGCTCAGGTTCTGAACAGGAACATAAACAGTTACCATGTTTTTTAATGAACCTTTTTTACTTAAGAGTCTAACACGTCCGTTCTTTTGATCAAGCAAAACTGCTTTGCTGTCTTTCTCTTCGCCAGTGATGCGGAGTTTTGCTTCACTGCTTTGTGTAAGCACCACGTTAATTTCGTCGCTTACTTCAATAATGTTAACAGGTGCGGTTAAATCAATTTCCCTGGTAATGCTTTCTGCTTTTGCAGTGGCTATTGTGAGCACACTGGCGAAGAGGATGAATAATTGTTTCATGATAATAAGGTTTGCGGCTTTGCAGCCATTTTTTGATGATAAGTTTAACAAGGCAAAGATGCGACATGAAAAAAACGAAAACAATCGCATAAACATGTTGAAATGGTATTCAGGCATTGCCTGAAACCCTTGCTGACACTACATTTTGGTTTGGTTACAGCAATAGCACCACATAATCATGTGGTTTTGCATTGGAGGAGGCCGAATATTGAAACCGTTGTTTACATTTGAAGAAGTAACAACCGCATGAGAGTATTTGTATCCTTTGTTTTTTTCCTGTTTGCTGTGCTTTCTCTTTCAGCGCAACGTTTTTCTTATGCATTCAACCGCATCAGTACCGATGATGGTATCGGCCTCCAATCAAATGTGATTTATAGTATTTACCAGGATAAGAAAGGTTACATATGGGTGGGTGGAAGTAATGGTGTGCAACGTTTCGATGGCGCCAAGTTTGTAACGTTTAGCCCCGATGGTACAAAAGGCGATCCATTGCCAACCGTTACAGTAAATCAAATTTTACCTGCAGATAGTAACAGCATGTGGCTGGCGGCTTATTCTGTAAAGGAGTTTGGTATTTTTAATCCTTCCACTTACAGCTATCGGAAAGTGCCTGTCAAAACTTCTTCAGCAATGCCCCCACGTTCGGAATACAGGATGTGGCAGGATGCGTATGGTGAAACTTATATTAATATTCACCATTATGGAAAAATACTACGGTACGATAAAGTAGTAAATGCATTTACAGAAAATACTCCACTCAATAATTTGCCCAAAAAGTGGAAGGCAACCTTCAATACATTTCATGATAAACTAAAAAAACAATACTGGATTGTTTGTGATAGCGGTCTTGCAGTGTATGATGAAGCAAGCAAGCAAATGTGGAACAAGAATTATAATCCTGCTAACCTTGCTTTGTTGAATAATACAAAAGTACAATCAAGTGTTTCTGATTTTTATATTGATCAGCAAAGAAGACATTGGGTATTTAATTGGGCAGGCTCGCAACAGTTTAATTGTTTTGATGCAACAGGTAAATATCCATTGAATGATACTGCAGGGCTTGCCGGTGTAAATACTTCTTATGCTGAGCTGCGGAGTTTTTATCAAACAAAGAATGGTATTTTATGGATTTATGGTGCCGGCAATTTGTATAGTCTTGATAACAGGAAAGATGCCATCGCCAAAAACTTTCAGCTGCACCGAACACAGCATCTCGATAACTACGGAATACGCTATGGCGCAGTGAATCAATTATTCGAAGACAGGGATGATGTTGTATGGATCGCTACCGACCAGGGTTTGTATTACACGTCAACATTCTCCACTGATATAACAAACATTTATTTATCGCAATTGCCCGGGTATTATAGTGTAACCGATCTCACAGAATTACAGAATGGCGACTATTGGTTGAGTACATGGGGTAAAGGTATTCTCACCTTTAATAAAAATTTCAAAACTTATCCCTCGCCTCTTTATAAAAACATGCCATCGTTCGATGATGTTACCGAAACTAATTACAGGTTAACATGGAGCATGTGTCAGCAAAAGCAAACAGGAAAAATTTTTATTGGTTGCCAGAACGGGCAGTTGATGATCTATGATCCTGCTACCGGTAAAACAGATTATCAACGTCCTGAAATTTTTGATAAGCGTACCGTGCGATATATTGTAGAAGATAGTCAGAATAAACTTTGGTTTGGTACACAGGCCGGCCGCATTATTAAATATGATGGTACAGATTACAAATTAATACTTGATCTTGGACAAGGTGCTATCATTTACAAAATACTAATTGACAAACAAGGATGGGCATGGATCGCCACGCAGGACAAAGGTGTATATGCCATCAATACAGTTACAGATAAAGTTGAACAGCACTATAGTTCCGATGAAGGCGAAGGCCAGTTATTCGCTAACACCTGTAATGATCTTGAGCAATTGAATGACAGTATTATTTATGCAGCAACGGAAGCACTCAACATCATCAATAAAAAAACGGGTAAAGTGCAACAGGTTACCTGGCGTGAAGGATTGCCTTCAAATTCAGTCAAACGATTACGGCTTGATAGAAATGGTTATCTATGGATCATTACTCATAAGGGCTTGTCACGTTACGATCATGTGCGCAGGCGTTTTACCAGCTATGGTAACAAGGATGGCATTTTAATGGGTGAAGTAACAGATAAAGCTGATTATATATGCAGCGATGGATTTGTGATGTTTGCAGGCGTAAACAGTTTGCTGTTTTTTAAACCGGAAGTATTTCGCCGGAGTAGTCCGCCGCCCGATGTTACATTAACAGATTTTATGTTGGGAAGCGAATACCAATTGCTCGACTCATTACAACGTTTGCCCGAAGTAAGATTAATGCCTGATCAGAATAATTTTACTATCAGTTTTGCCTGTCTTGATTTTATGAACAGGGAAAAATTCATTTACTATTATAAAATGGAAGGCCTGCATGAAGATTGGATAAGAGCCGACCGTTTATCTGTTCCTTTTACTGCATTAGCACCGGGGCATTATACCTTTAAAGTAAAAGCAGAAAGCCTTGATGGACTGGAATCGAAAAATATCAGCAGCTTAAACATTTTCCTTAAGCCACCTTTCTGGCGAACAAAATGGTTTATTACCACCTTGCTTTTAATTGTGGCATTGGTTGCGTATAGTATGCACAGGCTTCGTCTTAATCGGTTATTTGCTGTGGAAAAAATACGTAACCGTGTTGCACGTGATCTGCACGATGATATGGGAAGCACACTCAGCACCATCAATATACTTAGTTCAATGGCAAAAGCAAAATTGAATTCAGATACCATTAAAACCGGCGAATACATTAATAAAATCAGTGATAACAGTCAACGTATGATGGAAGCGATGGATGATATTGTATGGGCCATCAAACCTGCCAATGATACTATGCAAAAAGTGGTGGCACGCATGCGTGAGTTTGCAACGAATGTATTTGAAGCAAAAGAAATTGATCTTGAGTTTAAAGCTGGTGAGGATGTAAATGAAGCAAAGATTGATATGGAAGGTCGACGGGATTTCTTTCTCATTTTTAAAGAAGCGGTAAATAATGCAGCCAAATATTCAAAATGCAGTAAGGCCGTTGTGCATGTATTTGTCGAGAACAAAAAACTCATTTTGGTAGTGAAAGATAACGGAGTTGGGTTTGATGTAAAAACAGCAGATGGAGGAAATGGATTGGGCAATATGCAAAAACGTACCGATTCATTAAACGGAAAACTTCAACTAACATCAAAAGAAGGAGAGGGAACGGAAGTGCGATTAACTGTACCATTCAACTAACTGCAATGACCCGAACACTCAGTCAAAAATTCCGCTTCTTTACGTTTGTGTGTATTGCACTGCTGGCTTATGTGCATGGGTATAATTTAAATGATACTTACCTGGCGCCGTTCAGCACAATGCAGGAGCCGCTTACTTTCACAACTTTTTTCGAATACTTTATTGCCAATGGTTTGCTTCGTTTCCGTATACCCATGTTGTTTATCATTTCCGGTTATTTATATGCCACTTATGATCATAGGCCGTACAAGCAGCAGGTGAAGAACAGGTTTCGTACGCTTATCATTCCTTATTTTATCTGGAGTGCATTGGGATTATTGTTTACATTTTTATTACAACAGTTTCCTTACACTGCAAACGTGGTTTATGCATCACAACTCGACCAGTTAGGAAGGAATATTCCGTATACTGAAATTGGCTGGCTTGGCATGTTAGAACGATTAGTGCTGGCGCCTATTTCGTACCAGTTGTGGTTTATTATGGCATTGTTTTTCTTTAACCTTCTTTATCCTGCAATTCGCTGGATGGTTGTGAAGCTGCCTTATATCTGGTTGCCATTTACTTTCGTGTTGTTTTTTATTACAGTCTTTAATATTCCGTTTATTGATTTCAGGGGACTGTTTTTCTTTTCACTTGGTGTTTGGATACAAAAAAGAAATTTCTCGATTGAAACAGAACCAAAATGGTTCAGTCTTGGTTTGGCGCTCATTCTTTTTGTGGGCCTGTCGATCATAAAAACTTTTATGGCCTTTGAACTGGAGCCGAATGTATGGTCATCATGGATTCCGCTCATTATTATTTACCAGCTTTCTGTTCTCGCAGGTATCATGGCCATGTGGTTTGGTGCCGATAAAGTGATCAGGTGGTTCACCCAAAAAGAATGGTTCAACTATGCAAGTGGTTTTTCTTTTTTCATTTTCGGAATGCACGTACCGCTACTTCCGTATGTAATGAAGTGGGCGTTAATGAACAGCACAGCCATTCCTTATTATCGTTTGGTTTGTTACCTGTTTATACCCTTCATTACACTTTGCATTTGTATTTGGGTGGGAGCTATGTTGCGAAGGTTTGTTCCAAGAGCGTATGCAGTGATGACCGGCGGACGAGGATTCTGATAAACAAGCACATATTTATGTGATTGGTAGTGGAGAGGTTAATGTTAAATTTGTATAAACAATAACAACATGATAAAAGTAATGCTGTATGAAGATAATCCGCAGCTGCGTGAGGGTCTTACGATGCTGATTGACGGGAGTGATGGATTTACAGTATTGGCTTCCTATAAAAACTGCGACAATGTAACCGATGAAGTGGATGCCTGGAAACCGGATGTTATCTTGATGGATATTGATATGCCCGGCACCAATGGTATTGAAGGATTGAAAAAAATAAGAGCAAAGAACAGCGATGTAAAAATATTGATGCTCACTGTTTTTGATGATAACAAAAATGTATTTGAAGCCATACGCAGTGGGGCTAATGGTTATGTACTTAAGAAAACGCCTCCTGCTAAATTGCTCGAATATATAGAAGAAGCTGCAAGCGGCGGCGCACCTATGACGGCATCTATTGCAACACAGGTGCTCAAAATGTTTTCACAAGTAAGCACTACACAAAATGAAGATTATAATTTAAGCGACCGGGAAAAACAGGTGTTGCAATTGTTGGTGGATGGGTATAGTTATAAAATGATTGCATCTGAAATGTTTATCTCCATTGATACCGTTCGCAGTCATATCAAAAAGATCTACGAAAAGCTCCACGTAAATTCAAAGAGTGAAGCAGTAGCAAAAGCATTTAAGGATAAGCTGCTGTAAATTGCAGTATGAACTTTCCCGTTTTACAAACAGAACGTTTATTGCTCCGCAAGGTTGAGCAAGCAGATGCTGCTGCTGTATTGCTGGGCTATAGCGATCCGTTGGTGAACAGGTATATGTCGGTAGCGTATCATTCACTCCCTGAAGTACAGACTCAACTCGATTTTTACAATTCAATTTACGAAAACGGCACTGGTGTTTGGTGGGCCATCTGTCCTAAAGATGATCCTTCAATTGTTGTTGGCAACGGAGGATTAAATAATTACAGTGCACAACATCGCTGCATTGAAATTGGTTATTGGTTATTGCCTCCAATGCAGGGTAAAGGATTTGCGGGTGAAGCAGTCAGGGAAATATGTAACTACGCTTTCAAAAAACTTGCCGTTCATCGGATAGAAGCCATTGTAGAAGAAGGCAACGAAGCAAGCATTACATTGCTGGAAAAGCTTGGTTTTACCTGTGAAGGCACACATCGTGAATGTGAAATAAAAAACGGGAACTATATTAGTCTAATCTGCTACGCTTTACTCAATCCAACTCATTAGCGGCAACAATATGTGATGCTGTATCACATCATTTCATGCAACGGCATCTTCAATTCACACAACTATGCGATTGATTCCGGTGTTACTCCAATCTATCTTCACATCAGTTTCGTTTATACCATTACTAAAAACATTTTTTATGAACGACCTAATGTGGGCTCATATCTATGTTGTACCAACAGGCACAGGCTTTGGTTACCTGTTGATCAATTGTATAGCCAATCCTGAAAATAACTGACCTGGTTTTGCCCAAAGGCATTTCCTATCTTTAACAAGATGGAAATTGAATTGCTTAAAAAATTTGTGCAGCAGATATCGCCACTCCCTGTAGCAGAGTTGGAACGCTTTACATCCGGCTGGCAGCCATTGACCGTTAAACGGAAAACAATTCTTACAGCTGCCGGTGAAACAGAGCGAACTCTTTATTTTGTATTAGAAGGATTGCAGCGGGCTTTTTATATTGGTGATGGAAATAAAGAAGCCACCATCGTCTTCACTTACCCTCCTTCTTTTAGCGGAGTGGCGGATAGCTTTCTTACACAAACTCCCTCTTTATATTTTCTTGAAACCTTAACAGCCAGCCGGTTCTTACGCATTTCGTACGATGCGGTAGATCAAATGGCAAAGTCTTCACCTCATATTCAGCAATTGTTATTTAAAGCAACCGCATATGCGTTAAAAGGTGCGTTGCAGCGGCACATCGAACTGCAATGTTTTACCAACGAAGAAAAATTCAGAACGCTGCTGCAAAGAAGTCCGCACATTCTCAACCTGGTGCCGCATAAATACATCGCTTCTTACCTGGGCATGGATGCCACTAATTTCAGCAAACTGCTTGGCTCTGTTAAACTCTGATCTGTAAATCTTGGTTTTTACCAACAATCATCTTGTTGCTACAATTGAAATTTGTAGAAAATTACGAGATATGAAACAGATCAACAGCTACGTATTACTTGAAATTTTACAAACCCATGTGCGTGAAATATTGCTGCAATGCACCGCTTTACAAAACCGTAATGCAAATTTGCTCTTGCAGCAACCACAACCGGGCAAATGGAGTGCGGCGCAGGTGCTGGAGCATTTGAATATTTATGCACGCTATTACATCAATGCAATTGAAACATCGCTTCATCATAATCAATCAGGACAGTCGGTGAATTTCAAACCTGGTTGGTTGGGCAATTACTTTACTAACTTGATGAAACCCACAGATGATAAGAGCATAAAAAGTAAAATGAAATCTCCGGCAAATGCAGTTCCTTCGGCTCAACCCGATGTAACAGCAATGTTGAGTGAGTTTATCAATCATCAACATCATTTGCTTAACCTGCTACAAATTGCCCGAACAGCAAATCTTGAATACAATCGTGTTCCTATTTCATTGACCAAACTCATTAAACTGAAACTGGGCGACACCTTCCGTTTCTTTATTGCCCATGAGCAACGGCATTTCCTGCAAATTGAAAAAACCTTGAAACAGGTGGAAGAAAACCGACTGTCGGTTTTATCGGCAGCTTGATCATTTTTCACATCTATATGTGGTTTCCGAAACAAAGCGAATGAAGAATATTTGCCCGGCAGTAATAACTGTTAAACCTTATCATCTTTTATAAACGTTCATGCAGCGGAATGTTATCGAAAGATGTTGAATAGTAAAATACAAATCTATGCGATGCACTTTTACCATCATCAGCCTTATCATTTTATTTGTCAGCTCCTGTAAGAAACCTGCAAACGAGCCCCGGCAAGTATTAAAGCAAATCACAAAAATTTCATCAAGCCCTACGGATTTTCGATCGTATACTTACGATGCAAACAAGCGACTAACCAATCATACCAGCCAGTTTATAAATGGAAACGGCACTTCTGTGATGTCTGTTGATTATTCGTATGTTAATGGAGTGATCAATACTGCAACATCGCCCGGTGCATTTGCTAACTATGAGAAGTAGTGATGAGAAATAAAACTTCGTTTTCAGATAAAGCGATGACGTTAACGCACACCGTGCAGAACGACCTGTTTCAATTTACTACCGTTCATTTGCCTGGAGTGAAAATAAAAACAAACAATAGCAAGCATACAACGCAATCCTGCTTTTTGCAGGCAACTGATGACAAACATTTGTTTAACCATGAACCCTTATTAATCGTAAACGGCCTTTAAAAACACTTCTTCGTTATTAGTCACACCTATAATTCTTCAGTCTGATCTTGAAAGACACAGCCGCCCCGTAAGGCGGCTTTATCGTTTGCGTAAACAAATTTTTTCAACCCTTCATTTCTTTTTATCTTTCGCACCACGATTGCCTGCTTTTAAAACAGGATTACCATGTCATTTTCACATGCAGCAAGTCTGCAACAATTTAAGAACCTCGTAGGGATCAGGTTTCAACTCTACAACAGTTTATTTACATCTCTTCCGTTTCATCGTATTGAACGGACAGGTATTTTATTGTCTTTACTTCTCACCAATAGTGAAGATGGGTATAAGAAAAAACTTAGCCCTGTTGAAATACTTGAAGATTTCTTCAACCGTCACACAACGTATCAAAAAGAACAGGAACAGATCGATCTGCTTTTTCGTTTTGTGCAATATGCCGAGCGCCAGATCGTATTGTTTGATGCGTTGGAAGATGCGTCATTTCGTGAAGTAAATGATATGCAGGGTTCCGGTTCATTAAAACAACTGTTTAACGAAGTACAGTCAAAACATAAAGAAAAAGAACTGGAGCAAAAGCTGAATGACTATTGTATTCGTTTAGTATTAACAGCGCATCCTACCCAGTTTTATCCAGGCTCAGTGCTTGGTATTATTCATGACTTGTCGAAAGCCCTAAGTGATAATAATGCAGGGCTTATCAATACGTACCTGCAACAGTTGGGTAAAACCCCTTTCTTAAAAAAGCAACGCCCCACTCCGTATGATGAGGCTGTAAGCTTGATCTGGTACCTTGAGAATGTTTTTTATGCAGCTGCAGGAAAAATTTATACTTCTATTAAAACGCAATTGCAGTTAGGGATTGATTTCAACCAACCACTCATCCGCATGGGATTTTGGCCGGGTGGTGACAGGGATGGAAACCCATTTGTGGTAACCGACATTACATTGAAAGTAGCATCGCTGTTGCGTGGCTCAATTATAAAATGTTATTACCTGGAAGTGCGCCGTTTAAAACGCAGGCTCACGTTTACAGGAGTTGATATTTTACTCGCCGGGCTGGAGAAGAAATTATATGATAATATTTTTATTCCCGGTCATACAACAAGTTTAAGCAAAGATGAAATTCTTGCTACGTTACTTGAAATACGCAGCATTCTTATTCATCAGCACAATGGTTTGTTCCAGCTATCGGTTGAACAACTCATTAACCGGGTTCAGTTATTCGGTTTGCATTTTGCTTCGCTGGATATTCGCCAGGATAGCTCCGTGCACAAACAGGTATTGGCAAACATTGCATCAAAAGAAAGCAATGTTGATTTCCCTTACTTACCGGGCTATAAGATCAACACTGAAAATAAAGCCACAGATGAATTGGTGAAAGAAACACTGGATGTAATGAAAAACATCCGCAACATTCAGCAGGCAAATGGTGAAGATGGATGTAACCGTTATATTATCAGCCAATGTACAAGCGCTGAAAATGTAATGGAAGTATTCCAGTTGTTGTTGTTAAGCGGCTGGAGTAAAGAAGTTATGCCAATTGATATTGTTCCTTTGTTTGAAACAGTGGAAGATCTGCAACAAGCTCCTATCGTTATGAAAGCGTTGTATGAAAATGAAGCGTACAAAGAGCATTTATTACAACGCAAGAAACAACAAACCATCATGCTTGGTTTCAGCGATGGAACAAAAGATGGTGGTTATCTCATGGCCAACTGGGGAATTTTTAAAGCAAAAGAAGAACTCACCCGCATTTCAAGTGAGTATGGTTATAATGTTGTGTTCTTTGATGGACGTGGCGGCCCTCCTGCACGTGGTGGTGGTAAAACGCATCGCTTCTATGCATCAATGGGCAAACAGATTTCAAATAAAGAAATTCAGTTGACGGTGCAGGGGCAAACAGTTAGTTCAAATTTCGGCACACATGATTCTGCGCAATTCAATATTGAGCAATTGCTTAATGCAGGTATCAGTAACGATCTATTCTCATCCACCAAAGCACTGCAAAAAGAAGAAGAAGATTTGATTGTGGAAGTAGCGAAGAATAGTTTTGATGCTTATGTTGAATTGAAGAAGCATCCATACTTCATGCAATACCTGGTTGATGTGAGTCCGTTGAAATATTATAGCGATACCAACATTGCCAGTCGACCTGCAAAACGTGGCGGCTCATCACGCCTTGAATTGAAAGACCTTCGTGCCATTCCTTATGTGGGTGCATGGAGCCAGATAAAACAAAACGTAACCGGTTATTATGGCGTAGGCACGGCATTAAAAGCCCTGGATGATCAAGGGCGTTTTGGAGAAATAAAACAACTCTATCAAAATTCACTGTTCATTAAAACATTGATGGATAATTGTGAGATGGCGATGAAGAAATGTTTCTTTCCGTTAACTGAATACCTGCGTGATCATCCGGTGTATGGGGAAATATGGCAGAAGATTTACAACGAATACGAACTCACGAAGAAGTATGTGTTATTGCTGAGCGGCAATACAGAGTTGATGGAAGATTATCCTGTTGAACAATTATCTATTCAAATGCGTGAACGTATTGTGATGCCACTCATTACCATTCAGCAATATGCTATTGCCAAATGCAGGGAGTTAAACGGACAGCAATCGCCACATAAAGCAGCATACGAAAAGCTCATCATCCGCAGTTCTTTTGGTATTATTAATGCGGCTAGAAATTCGGCGTAAGTAATAAATAACTTGATATTGAAAATCCGTGTGGTAAAAGCTACACGGATTTTTTTTGTTCGACCGTCTGTTATCCACACCTCCCAACTATTCTGTACTTTTGCACGTCATAAGAAACACTATGGGTAAAGTACAAGTAGGGTTGTTGCAAATGAATTGCACAGCCAATAAAGAAGAGAACCTGCAAAAGGCTATTGCTAAAACAAGAGAGGCTGCTGCTAAAGGTGCACAGATCGTTTGTTTGCAGGAGTTGTTTACATCGCTATATTTCTGCGATGAAGAAAACTATGATAATTTTTTGCTGGCCGAAGCTATCCCCGGCCCGTCAACAGATGCATTAAGTGCTGTTGCTAAAGAATTGGGTGTGGTGATCATTGCATCATTGTTCGAAAAACGCACACAGGGTTTGTATCATAATACAACAGCAGTGCTTGATGCTGATGGTACTTACCTGGGCAAATACCGCAAAATGCATATTCCTGATGATCCGGCTTATTACGAAAAATTTTACTTCACACCGGGTGATCTTGGTTATAAAATTTTCAAAACAAAATTTGCGAGCATTGGTGTACTCATTTGCTGGGATCAATGGTATCCTGAAGCTGCACGTATCACTGCATTGATGGGTGCCGAAATATTATTCTACCCAACAGCAATCGGCTGGTCAACACAACAAGACGATGCAACCAATACCGAACAATACAACGCATGGCAAACTATTCAACGAAGTCATGCCGTTGCTAATGGTGTGCATGTTGTGAGTGTAAACCGTGTAGGTCTTGAACAGGATGGTGCTATGAAATTCTGGGGCGGTTCATTTGTAAGTAATCCGTTTGGCACCTTGTTATATAAAGCATCACATGATGCAGAAGAAGTGCATGTGCAGGAAATCGATCTGGCAAAGAGTGATCGCTACCGTACCCATTGGCCATTCTTAAGAGACAGAAGAATTGATTCCTATCAGCCAATTACAAAAAGATATATTGATGAAGATTAAACTGTTCATAGTTGATGGTTCATTGTTCATAGCAAGAGCTGTCGACCATGAACTATTAATAAAGAACAATGAACTCAAAACTTACTCCTAAAGAACTCGGTTACTATTTCCCTGCTGAATTTGCACCGCATGTTGCCACCTGGTTAAGCTGGCCACATAAAGAAGCAAGCTGGCCCGGAAAAATTCATACCATCTTCCCTTACTACGCAGAGTTTATTAAAACACTCACATTAGGTGAACAGGTGCGTATTAATGTTGCCGATGAGGCAATGAAAAATTTTGCATTAAGTCATTTGCAAACTGCAAATGTTGATCTAAGTAAAGTGGAATTCTTTTTTCATCCAACAAATGATGCATGGTGTAGGGATCATGGACCTGCATTCCTCATCAACCCCAATGCAGAACAGAAAAAAGTAATTGTTGATTGGGGTTATAATGCATGGGGTGGAAAATATCCTCCGTTTGATCTCGATGATGTTGTACCAACACTTATCGGTAAGCATTACAATATACCCGTATTCAATCCGGGCATCGTTATGGAAGGCGGCTCTGTTGAATTTAATGGCAAAGGTACATTGATGACATCAACAGCATGTTTGCTGAATAAAAACCGTAATCCCCATTTGAATCAACAACAAATTGAAGAATACCTCATCAATTATTATGGTGTTGAACAAATACTCTGGATCGATGAAGGTATTGTGGGCGACGATACTGATGGTCATATTGATGATACCGTTCGTTTTGTAAATGAAGACACCGTATTAACAGTGATTGAAGAAAATAAAGCCGATGAAAACTATGATCTTCTTCAACACAATTTAAAGCAACTGCAAAGCATGCGTTTGTTAAATGGCAAACAGTTGAATATTGTTGAGCTACCTATGCCTGATGAGTTGGTGTACGATGATCAACGACTCCCCTGCTCTTATGCAAATTTTTATATCTCCAATAAACATGTGA
>NZ_JBMQSG010000005.1:0-320487 GCF_057361365.1 Lacibacter sp.
AACCGTTAAGTACACGCAACCCATTAATGCATAAATTTGAAAAAAATGATCCTGTATAGCTCCTTTAGGATTACCAGTCCCGGGTGTATAGCTAATCCAGGATTTATTCTCTCACCTGTATAGCTATTTTAGGACTAGACATCACCGACTTGCAGGCATCCTTCAAGGCAGGATACTCCCTATATTAAGCGTACATTAAGCGTATATAAAGCGCTCAGGACGTTTAAATCCGACACTGTCGATCCACCCCTAAACCATGCTCAATTCCCCCCATTCACTGGTCTGTTATCATTGCGTTTTACACATTGCCAATTGGTCATTGCCTATAGCCCATTGGTCATTGCCTGTTGCCAACTATCGGCTTCCCTCACGAATTCATCCTGTCGTCCACCTCGCTGGTCAGTTTTGTAAAACCAATCACCTTATCATCATCGTCGTGTAGGGCGGTAATAAGAATGCTTCCCCAAAATATTTGTCCGCCCTTTTTCACTGAAATAGTATAAAAACAAAAAAGGGTTTCATTGCTGAAACCCTTTTTGTACTGGTTGTGACCGCGTCAGGATTCAAACCTGAAACCTTCTGATCCGTAGTCAGATGCTCTATTCAGTTGAGCTACGCAGCCATTCCGTTTAACGGGCTGCAAATATACAACGGTTCAATTGAAATTTGAAATCTTTATCCGTTTCTCTCAATAAAAAAATCCCCCTGTAAAAGGGGGACCTATATAAGTACGGATAAACAAGTTAAAACCTGTACCCGAGTGATAAACCAAAACCAGTGTTGCGTAATGCCCACTTGTTATCATTCAAATCTGTTATTTCAGGATTGATCTTCGCCATACCCAGTTGTGCATTTAACTGGATACTGATCTTACTGCTCATTTCATATCCTACCAGAAGATTTGCACCGGCATCTAAACGACGGAAATAAGGATCGGTAGCTGCCTGGATAAGTGTAACCTCGTTTTCAAATTTAATTTTTGTTTCATTTTCATTTTCATCTTCTACGTTACCGGCAATACCAAAACCAACATAGGGTCCCACACCTAGTAACATATGTCCTGTACCTAACATGGGTTTAAATAAAAATGTTACAGGCACATCGATGTACGAAATAGAAACATTATTATCGGTTCCTTTTTCTTTTGCACCTTTCGCCGAATACAATACGCCTGGTTGAATATAAAACTGGTCAGCCAAAGGAATATCAACGACCACACCACCCTGGAAACGGGGAACAAGTTTGTTTTCAAGTTTATCACCGTTACCATCTTTTCCGTTAATGTTCTGGAGGTTTACACCTGCTCTTATGCCAAAACTTACACCAGAACCCGTAGTTGTTGTGGTAGTTGTTGATTGAGCTGATGCTGTAATAAATGCGCCCGATAAAATAAGCGCTGAACTAAATAAGATCTTTTTCATATAAGACTGTTTTGTTTTATAAATGGTTAATAGATCAGTTACTGGCCACTGCCGGCTTCTTTCTTAGCGTCGGATTTCATTTTTTCATTTGCCGTGATCAGGAATTCAACCCTCCTGTTCTGTGCTCTTCCTTCTTCTGTATCGTTGCTGTATTTAGGATGATTTTCACCCATTGCTTTTGGATTCATCCGTGAGTTGGGAATACCCTTGTCAATTAAATACATCATCACTGAGTTGGCACGGCGTTGCGATAAACCATCATTGTATGCATCAGAACCTTTGTTATCGGTATGTCCCTGTATCTCGATATTGGTATCAGGATATTTTTTAAGGATGCTGACAAATTCATTCAAACTCGATTTTGCTTCCGTTTTTAAACCAGCCTGGTCGTAATCAAACAACACTTTACTTTCAAATTCAATTTCAATACCCTCGCCTACACGTTCAACCTTTGCATTGGGTACTTCTTTTGCAATTTCTTCGGCTTGCTTATCCATTTTTTTACCGATGAGTACACCTGCTGTGCCACCAACGGCAGCACCAATAATGGTTCCTAATGCGGTGTTACCCGATGCTCTTCCAATAACGGCACCCACTGCAGCGCCACCTGTGGTGCCTATAACAGCACCCTTTTGTGTTTTTGTCATTCCTTTACATGCGGCCAATACAATGCTTACTGCAAGCAGGTAATAAACGGCCTTCGTTGTTCTTCTCATAAAAAAATTATTTGTTCTATCCTCCCTTGCCAAAGATTGTGCCAGCAAGCTCATTTTAAAAAAATAAGAGCCCCTTTCGGGGCTCTTATATAATTAAGTATTAATTACTTAATAACGTACACTGCTGCCTGGTGCTGCTTTTGCAGCCAATCATTCCACACCGGGTTGTTTCAATTGCCAGCCGGTTTTTTTCTTTTCATCCAGCACCATTTGTTTTACATCGGCCAGTAATTTTTTTGCATCATACACAATGCCATCTTTAATGGTAAATTTCACCCCGCCTGCCCGCACCACCTTATTTTGGGCATTTAATTGCACGGCACCCGTACCATATAACAGTTGCAGGTTTTCTAACGGGTTTACATCAATTACTACCAGGTCGGCCAGTTTTCCGGTTTCAATGCTGCCCAGTTCTTTTTCCACACCCAAGGCCTGTGCGCCATATAAGGTGGCCGAACGAATCACTTCAAGCGGGTGAAAACCTGCTTCACGCATTAACTCCAGCTCACGTATATATCCAAAGCCATAGGTTTGATAAATAAAGCCGTTATCGCTGCCTGTTGTTACACGGCCCCCACGGTTTTTATATTCATTAATAAAGCTCATCCATAACCGGTAATTTTCTTTCCACTGCACTTCCTGTTCGGTACCCCAGCTATGCCAGTAGCTTCCGTGCGATACCCTGCTTGGTTCATAAAAGTTCCAGAGCGATGGCAAGGTATAATCTTCATGCCACTCTGCTCTTCTTGCACGTTGCAGATCACGGTTGGCTTCATAAATATTAAAGGTGGGATCAAGTGTAAAATCAAGTGACAGCAATTCATTCATCACTTTGTTCCAGTGATCGCTGTAAGGAGCAGCTGCCTGTTTCCATAATTTACCGGCTTCTTCAAATCGATGTTGTTCATTACTGTAATTATAACTGAGCGGGTATTGTTGAATGGTTTGCTGCGTAAACAATGCTTCGGGTAATCCATACCAATGTTCCATCGATGTCATCCCGGCTTTGGCCGAGTTCACCACGTTCCAGCGGGCTACATCCATTTGTGCATGATGACAACAACTGCGCAAACCAAGTTTTTTATTTTCACGAATAGCAGCATCCATAATATCGGGAGCGGCACCAAAGAATTTAATACCATCTGCACCTTTCTGTGCATTCTCTCTCACCCATACAATGGCCTGCTCGGGTGTGCTGATGGGTTGTTTGCTTCCCTGCCCGAATGCCGTGTAAGCAAATATCCGTGGCGCTGTAATCTTATTTTGTGCGCTTAACTTTTTTTCTTCCAGCACCCACTCGAGACCGTTACCACACGATGGATCACGGATAGTGGTGATGCCATGCGCCATCCAGAGTTTAAACACATACTCTGCATTAGCACCCTGGCCCGTACCACCAATATGGCCGTGCATATCAATAAAGCCCGGTAATACATAATGGCCTTCAAGATGTAATTCTTGACCACCCTCTTTTAATTGCGGACGACGTTCATGATTAATAGCAACACCTGGATAACCCACATTGGCAATTTGTACGATCCTGTTTTTCTCAATAACAATATCAACAGGCCCCATGGGTGGCGCACCGGTACCATTGATGATAGTTACGCCACGAAGTATTAGTTGAGGATAAGACTGGCCTTCGTTTTTAAGGGGAGCTTTTGCTACCTGTGCCAATACAGGTGAACAGGTGCAAACGAATGCAACCAGTGTTGTGATAAATCTCATAGCAATTTTAGTTATGCTGAAATTTACAACTATTCAACTAATCAATAGCTGTGCACGCTGCAATCAGTTCATCAGAATTTTTCGCCGGGAAAATATTTTGTCATCAGTGCTTTGAACGGGGCAGTATTGCGGATGGTTGCAAATTCTTTCTGGCTCCATACTTCTCCACCTTCACCATACTTCAGCTTCAATGCATTCTCCAGTGTAGAAATTGCTTTTGCATCATTCTTTAATGCAGCATAGCTAACGGCAAGGTAATAGAAGCCCGAACCACTTTTTGAATTGGCTTTCACCAACCGTTCAAGGAAAGGAACGGCCTTATCGTATTGGCCTGTGTTAATATGGATCAATCCACTAAACAAAAGCGGGTTTTCATATACAGAGTCCAGTTTCAATGCAGCTTCGTAATGAGGCAACGCTTCATCAAATTTCTGTTGCACATAAAACAGGTTACCAAGATTATTATAAGCCCTGAACAATGTACGGTCTAACTCAACAGCTCTTAATAAATATACTTTGGCTGAATCGTATTGTTTGTAACGCAGGTACACCACACCTGCACTGTTATACAGGTCGGCTATCTCCGGTCTCAGCCTGATCGCTTCCTTCAAATACCTGATGGAAGAATCGGGTTCACTCATATCCCTGAACAGATCAGCCATATCAATAAGCACCGAAATATTTTCATTGTTAAATTGATAGGCCAGTTTATAATTCTCCAGCGCCAGTTCAGGTTTGTTCTGCTTTTTGTGCAGCAGGGCAATGCTGTTATAGATAAGCGCATTACCCGGACTTAATGCCAATGCCCTGTCTAAACAAATAAAGGCCGAATCGTATTGTTTGGTGCGGTCATACACGGCTGCCAGGTTGCTGTACAACGATGAGTTGAGCGTATCGTACTTCAATGCAGTAAGAAAATATTTCTTTGCAGAATCAGGTTGATTTTTCCTGTAATAATAAACACCAATAGAATTGTAGGTACCTGCATCGCCTGCATCCACATCAATGGCTTTATTGAAATACACATTGGCAGAATCAAACATTCTGGAGTTCTGGTAAAATGTTGCCAGGCTGATGTATGCATTCTTCGAAGTAGGATTCATACGAATGATCTTCTGCAGGTAAAATGCAGCAGAGTCAGTTCTTCTTCCCTGCTCATGTAAACGGGCAAGATCGAGATAAGGTTGCGTATAATTTGAATCGAGTTTTATGGAACTGTGGTAATAATTCAAAGCCGAATCAGGAAGATTGATCTCTTTAAAGAAATTGCCCAGCAATTCATACACGTAAGCCTTATCAGGATAATAATTTACACTGCGCAAGTAAAAGATACGTGCCGAATCGTAACGCTTCATAGCACCGTACACTCTTGCCAAACCGTTATAGGCATAAACAAAAGAGGAATCCTTCTTCACCGTTTCATTAAAATACTGGATGGCTTCTTTGTACCTTCCTTTTTCTTTCATTAACCATCCCAGGTTATTCAGTGCCGATACATTTCCTGCATCTAACTGCAATCCTTTCCGGTACCATGCTTCTGCTTTTTCCACCCGGCGTTGCTGAAATTCAAAGAAGCCAAGATCAACGTACGCATCTGCATTCTTTGGATCAACCGAAATAGCTTTCTCGTAATACGTACGTGCAAGATCAAAACGTTTCATCTGCGTGTAAGCAAAGGCAGCAGTGGTATATGGATAACGCCACTTCGGTGCTTTACTGATTGCCTTTAAACTATAATAAACTGCACTATCATATTTCTTCATTTGCAATTGCAACGACGAAATGGTGTGCAACACATAAGCTGCATTACTATCCAATGCATATGCCTGGTAAATAAGATCCCTTGCGGCCTGCATGTTGGTAATATTATTCTTACCATCAAAATAACTTCTTGCCTGGAAGAAATAGAGTTTGCCTTTAAGTGAGTTGATCAATGATGGATCTGTTGTTTCAACAAGATCAATGGCCTTCTTCATCATCACGGCCACTTTTTCAAAATCAAGACCGGCAATATATTCAAGTCGTTCAATACCCGATTGAATTTCTTCACTCCGGTCGTTATCATCAAGCTGTGTTCTTATTTGCTGAATACCTGCCGCATCCTTTCCACTCAAATACAAATTGATCTTGCGTTGTGCAAAATTGATGAACTCTGCAGCCAGTGTTTGTCGTGCATCGATGGTAAGCACATCATCTGGAAAGAATCGTTGCAACTGATCAAAGTAAAAATTAGCGGAGCTGTCGCCGGTAAGTTTATTTTGTTTGATGGATTGACTGAACTGGCGGTAAAGACGAATAATATTGGTATCGGCCAGCGCTGCGCCCCTGCCTCTTGCATTGCTCACCATATCATTCAATCCTTCGCCATTGATCATGCCGTTGATGTTCTTGCCTTTCTCCCATTGTTCTAAGTAAGCACTGTCAACAGTCACCACATTTTTTCTTCCGTTATCATCGCAACAGATAAAAGGCTCCTGTTTGCGTTTGTATTTTTTCTCTGCAACCACCGGCACTTTTGATAATACATAGGAGCGAAGTTCAACCAAAGTAATAATGCCATCCTTACCTTCATATCCATCAGCCAAACCACTTAAACCATCAACAAGGTAATAAGTAAAAAGCCCATGTCCGGTACCGATAGTAGCATCTTCCATCGATTCCTGCCCCGCACCTGTTGCCAGCATGATCACCTCACCTGCCTTACGTTCTGAAATGGCTGAGTTCAATATCTGTTGACCATCCGTACCTCCCGGTAATTCGTTGGTGCGGCAGGCATCCATGATCAGGTAGATCTCCACATTCTTGCGGCTCAGTTCGGCAATGCGGCTTTTTAAATTATATAACTGGATACTGCCTGTTACAATATAATTGTTCTTATCACCTGCGGGGTTGCAATCGTACGTCAGAAAGAAATATTCATCCTGGTTAATGGCATCGCCATGGCCTGCGAGATAAATGTATAAGCGATCGCCTGCTTTTAAATTCTTCTGCCTCAACCACGCCATTCCTTTCACCCAAAAATTAGCTGACGTTGCCTGTTCATTTACCAGGAACAGCATCCGGTCATCAGGAATACTTCCGGCCCCGGTTGATTTTAAATAATCACGAAACAATCCGGCATCACTATCGGCATATGATAAAGGACGAATATGCTGGTAGGTAGATATGCCAAGGATCATAGCATAGCTCTGTCCTTTAGGAACAGCACTTGTATCCGGCACTTGTGCTGTAACAGGTGTTTGTGCTGATAATATTTCTGTGTGAAGTGTAAAAAATGCGACACACAGAATAAGGAGGGCTTTACAATTTCGCATATATTCGAAGGCGAAAGTAGGCAAACAGATTTAAGAAGACAAGACCAAACTAAATGCAATCGCCACCCAAACCACCAACCCGTAAAAAATCATCTTCCTTTTTTAAAAGAGCCTATCGCTGGCTTTATCATTTCTACCTGCGTTATCTTTTTAAACGTGATACCATCCTGTCCACTTTTTCAGTATTCATTGTTATCGGGCTGCTGGGTTTATTGCCTTTAAATACCGGTATACTCAATCCTTTTAAGACCGCACTTAAAGATCTCGACTTTAATGACATTTCTTATTCTGTATTGAATAAGAACAAGAACACGCCGATGGATAACAGGATCATTATCCTCAACATTGGTGATGCCGACCGAATGGGTCTTGCCCTCATGATTGAGAAACTGAGAATGGCCAAGCCAAAAGTGATAGGGCTTGATGTTACCTTTGAAGGACCGAGAGAACCAGAGAAAGATTCGTTGCTACGGCATATGATCGGCAGCACACCCAACCTGGTGATCGTTTCCAAAATTGATTGGAAAAACAAGGCAACTCCTGAAAATGTTGGGTACTTCGGCATCTACACACCCAACCGTGGTTACGCTAATTTTATTGGAGAAGAAGGCGGCACCATTCGCACTTTTTCGCCTTTTGAAAAGAATAAGGATGCTGTATACAAAGGTTTTCCTGCAGCCATAGTGGAGAAAGCCGATAAAGCTGCCTATGAAAAACTGAAAAAGCGCAAGAGAGAATACGAAGTCATTCACTACAGCCGCACATTGGAGCAGTACATGATGGTGGATGGTAAAGATTTCCTTGACGATAATATTGCGCCGGAACTGTTTACCAATAAGATTGTGTTGATGGGTTATATCAACCCCGATCCGAATAATATTGAAGACAAAAAGTTCACCCCACTAAACAAACAATTTGCAGGAAAATCAATACCTGATATGAACGGGATCATCGTTCATGCAAATATTATCTCCATGGTGCTCGATGGCAAGTATATAAAAGATATTCCATCGGGTCTGTTCTGGGTCATCACCATTCTTATTGCGTGGTTGCATGTGGCACTCTTCATCCGTTATTATATTGAAGACCATATCTGGTTTCACCTGGTGGCCAAGGTGGCACAAATATTTTTTGCCATCCTTTCGGTGTACGTGGGCATCATGTGTTTCGACTGGTTCAGCATTAAAATTGATACCAAAATATCGCTGATTGTGATTATCTTGGCAATCGATATAATCTATTTCTACGAAGCGCTTGCCGTATGGCTCCACACAAAATTTGGTTTTCAAACCAGTTTTCATTCAAAATCACACTAATAAACTACAATGAGACACATTCACCTGTTGCTATTGCTCACAACATTCAGCGTGGCAACCCAAGCGCAAAAAGCAAATTCATTCCTCATCTACTCAGTAAAAGGATCAGTTTCCGTTATTGAAGATGGCAAAGGTACCAAAGCACAAATAGGCAAATTACTTAACGACAAATCGAAACTTACCATTGGCAGCAATTCACTGGTGAGTATTATTTGTAATGAAGCCAGTTTGTTTTCTGTTGTAAAAGCAGGCACCTATACCATGTCTGATTTTAAAGACTCTTGTTTATCGAACAAAAGCTCTATTACTTCAAATTACCTCAAGTTTATCTGGAACCAGCTCACCACACCAAAAGGAGCTCCAGAGAAAAACCGTAAAAGCTATATGAACAACGTTGGTGCGGTTAGCCGTGGCAACATCAGCATCTGGATCGATTCAAGACTTGACACCATTAATTATTATGCAGGTTCATTCCCTGTTTCGTGGAAAAGCTATTCCGATGCTGAAGAATTTTCATTTGAAGTGTTTGATGAAACAACCGGAGGCAAACCTATCTTCCAGAAAACGGTGAAGAAAAAAACTGTTGTACCTATTTCTGAGTTCGCTTCGAAACTGAAAAAAGGAACTCCTTACTACTGGCAGATAAATGTAAAGAATGAAGATCCTGAAAAACGTAAGGTGATCTTTATCTGGGACAAGTCTTCGTTTGAAAAATTAGTAGCACAGATCCGCAGCGCCGAAAAAGGAACCGAAACAGAAGCTGAAAAGAATTTCAGAATGGGCTTTATGCTTGAGTCGGCACGCTTCTATTCTGATGCCTATGGTTACTACCAGAAGGCAGCGCAGTTAAATCCTGAACTTGAATTGTATAAGAAAACATTAGAAGCATTCCGTAAGGATTATGCGATTGGTCAATAACTCTTTTATTCCTGATTTTTCTTTTGCCGGTTGCAGCAATGCAGCCGGCTTTCTTTTGTGTAAAGAAAAACGAATCAATCAATGTAGTTCTTCCGAAATTTACCGGCGAACATTTTAATTAACATCAACAAATGAAGATCCGTTTCTGGAGTATTGGTAAATCACATGAACCATATGTAAAAGCTGGTGTGGAAGATTTTACAAAACGCATCTCTAATTACTACCCTGTTGAATGGAACATTATTGCAACGCCAAAAAATGCAGGCACTTTGAGTGAAGCTGATTTGAAAAAGAAAGAAGGCGAAATCATTTTGGGGATATTGCAAAAAGATGATTACCTCGTGGTGTTGGACGAACGTGGCAAGCAGATCAGCAGCGAAGGACTTGCAGACTTTATGATGAAACGTGGCAATGAAAGTGTGAAGAACCTCGTGTTCCTGATTGGCGGGGCTTATGGTATTGATGAAGCCGTGATGAAAAGAGCAAATTATAAATGGAGTTTATCGCAATTAGTTTTCCCGCATCAATTAGTACGACTGATCCTTGCTGAACAGGTGTACAGGGCCTGCAGTATTAACAGGAATGAAAAGTATCATCATAGTTAAGTACAAAGTTTGAAGAACGAAAGAAATGCCTGATGGATGATGTAGGATGTCTGGTATAAAAGTTGCCAATTGCCCATTCACTATTGCCTATTCACCATTGACCATTCACAATTGACAATTGACCATTTCTCATTAGTTTTGAATATAAACCACCGGTAGCATGGACTTAACAATTACAGTCATCATCATTATTATCACTGCTATTATTTCATTCACGGCATTCAGTAGTGAGAAGATCATTAACGATCTTATTTTCTGGCCGCCGATGATCAAACAGAAGAATCAATATTACCGTTTTATTACTTCCGGTTTAATTCATGCCGATATTCCACACCTGGCATTTAACATGATCACTTTATATTTCTTTGGCCGTTTGGTTGAAGAATACCTGTTCGTTCCAAAGATTGGAAAAGCCGGCTACCTTCTGTTTTATGTTGCGGGAATTATTGTTTCAGAAATTCCTTCTTACATCAGGCATCGTAACAATTATAGCTATCGTAGTCTTGGTGCATCGGGTGCGGTTACTGCTGTATTGTTTTCATTTATTTTGTTAGCGCCCTGGCAAACGATCTATGTTTTCTTCCTGCCCGTGCCTGCAATTATTTTTGCTGCATTGTACGTTGGCTATTCAATTTATATGGATCGTAAAGGTGGCGATAACGTGAACCATAGTGCGCATCTATGGGGTGCAGCCTGGGGTGTTGTATTTACATTACTAATGGAACCAACGATCATCAATCGTTTTATTGACCAACTAATGCATCCAAGTTTTTAACTAAAGAGCATTGGCAGTATAAGTAATCTGCAATACATCATTTGTTGAAGAGATTATTTTGAACCGGTCATCTATACGATGACCAACAACCCAGATAATCTTTTTATTCGATTCAATGACCCAGACATTTTCTTTTTGCGATTTCGATAATTTGGCATCGATAAGAAAACGGGCTACTTTCTTTTTCTTTCGCATGCCGAGTGGATAGAAATAATCACCTGTTTTCCATTTTCGCAATAACAATGGAAAGGAAATTTCCTTTGCATCGAGTAATGCAATGCTAGCAACTGAATTTAGATCAACTTTTGAAGCTGCTATTTTCTTGCATGCTATATGCCCGCTTTCGAAATATAATTCCGAATCTTTTTCTTCTATAATGATGTTAGCAGATTCAGCAGATTGTGCCGGCGAAATAATAAACCAATGCCGGTGCTTGATGATTCGGTAATACAAGCCGGGCGAATCAATATACTTCCCCGATTCACTTGCTGACAGCTTTAGCACTTCGTCGATCTGCTTTTCTGAAAATCCATACGGTTGAATGATCTCATAGATCAGCGCCCGGTTATTATACTCCATCAACTGTTTTACCGGGATATGAATTTCATTTCCTCTTAAACGGCAAAGCTTTTTAATGATAGCCTGTGTTGAAAGTCGGTACAACTGTTCAATATCTATAAAGCGGTTGATGTTATCCGTGAGACTTGCTTTCACCTGCGGATATACTTTTTCAATGGCAGGGATAATTTCATTCCTGAAAAAATTGCGGGTGTACTTAGATGATTGATTCGATGAATCTTCCCTGTACTGCAGGTTATTTTCTGCAGCATATTGCAACAACTCTTGTTTGGTGAAAGACAGTAATGGCCGTTTCACATGACCGTACGAGGCAGGAATACCTGTGAGTCCGTGCAAACCTGTGCCACGGAAGAAATTCATTAATAAAGTTTCGTTGTTATCATCGGCATGGTGGGCAGTGAGAAGATGAGTGATGAGTAATGAGTGATGAGTGTTGTGCACCTCCTCTGAATTTTCACTATTGACCATTGACCATTCACCATTAACTAATTCCTCAAACCATTCGTACCGCAACACACGTGCAGCTTCCTGAATGGAGAGTTTATTTGCAGCTGCATATTCTTCCGTATCAAACTTCTTAACCAATACTTCAACATTGTATTTTTCACCGAGTGATCGTACAAAAGCTTCATCACCTTCACTCTCCTCTCCTCTTAGTTGAAAATTACAATGTGCAATCCTGAACTTATAACCGGCCTTTGCACAAAGATCAACCAGCACAATACTGTCTACTCCGCCGCTAACGGCAAGGAATAGCTGATCTTTTGGTTGAAAAAGATTGTGCTGCTGAATGTATTGTTGAAAACGATGTAATAAACTCATTTAGTTAATTCTTACTGTTGAGAGAAGCAATGTAGTACAAGTGTGCGACGCAAGAAAAGATCAATCAAGTGCAAAAGCTGGTAACCAAAAACTACAAATCATAAACTTCAAAGCCTAAAACGTCAACTCCTCCAACGCTCCCCTCAATTCTCCATACGCATGTTGCTCTCCCTTTTCCTTCGCCACCAGCATGCCTTTCTCGTACCATTCAATGGCCTTATCATTATCAGCTATCCGTTCAAACAATTTACCGAGATGATAATAGGAACCTACATATCCGGGCTCGGCGACCAGTAATTCTTCAAACAGGTTTCTTGCTGTTGCATCATCACCCAACTTCACATATTCGAGCGCCAATGCATGTTTCAGGAAACTATCATTGGGGCTTTCCTGCAAAAACTTCTTTAATTGTTCTATCCGCTCCATGTTTGTGAATAATTTTTTGTTTAACTGTGCCGATGAGAGGCTCAAACCTTTATCTTTGTATAGTTGCATAAACAACTATTTCTTAACTCATACAAAATTTTGCTTGCATGAAGATTTTAGTTTGTATCAGTAAAACACCTGATACCACGGCAAAAATAGCTTTCACCGATAATAACACAAAGTTTGCGCAGGAGGGCGTGCAGTGGATCATTAATCCTTACGATGAATGGTATGCGTTGGTGCGTGCCATTGAATTGAAAGAAAAAGATCCTTCTGTTGTCATTCACCTCGTAACTGTTGGTGCTGCTGATGCAGATCCTATCATCCGCAAGGCATTGGCTTTGGGTGGTGATGAGGCTATTCGTGTAAATGCCGACAGCCACGACAGTTTTTATATTGCTTGGCAAATTGCTGAAGTAGCAAAACAAGGCGCTTACGATCTTGTATTTACCGGCAAAGAAACCATCGATTACAATGGTTCATCTATTGGCGGTATGGTGGCAGAGCTGCTTGATCAACCTTATGTATCTCTTGCAACAAAATTTGATTTGAATGGAACGGTTGCAACAATCAACCGTGAAATTGAAGGTGGAGAAGAAACCTGCGAAGTTAGTTTGCCCGTTGTGGTAAGCTGCCAGAAAGGAATGGCTGAGCAACGCATCCCCAATATGAAAGGCATTATGGGTGCACGCACCAAACCATTGAAAGCAGTTGAACCTGTTGCAGCAGATGCACTCACTTCTGTCGCATCATTTGAATTGCCTCCTGCAAAAGCTGGTGTAAAACTGGTTGATCCGGAGAATGTGGGCGAACTTGTAAGATTACTTCACGAAGAAGCCAAAGTAATTTGATCCCACCCTTAAAGGGAATTCAGCATTTTCAAATTTTCAAATCATCAAATTTTCAAATTCTATGTCTGTTTTAATATTCATCGATGCTGCTGATGGTCATGTAAAAAAATCTTCGTTTGAAGCATTAACTTATGGCGCACATTTAGCCAAACAATTAGGCACAAATGCCGAAGGGGTTTTATTAGGTACTGTTGCCGATGATGTGGCTGCACTTGGTAAATATGGTGTTTCAAAAATTCATCATGTGGCCAATGATACATTCAACCACTTCGATGCACAATCTTATACAAAAGCAATTGCTGAAATAGCAGCTGCTGCCGGTTCAACCGTGATCGTTCTTTCACATAATGTAACAGGTAAAGCTGTATCGCCACGCCTGAGTGCAAAACTTAAAGCCGGTCTTGTTGCGGGTGCTGTTGGTCTACCCAATACCAGCAATGGATTTGTGGTGAAGAAAGGCGTTTTCAGCGGAAAGGCATTTGCTCATATGGCAGTGAATACAGCGGTAAAAATTCTTTCTATCAGTCCTAATTCATACAAAACCGAAGCAGGCGAAGGAACTGCGGAAATAGTTGCAGCGAATGTAACTGTTGATGCCCCGAAAGTAAAAGTTACCGCCACTAATAAAGTTACCGGCCAGGTTCCTTTGAGCGAAGCTGAACTGGTGGTGAGTGGCGGCCGTGGGTTAAAAGGACCAGAGAACTGGGGGATGATCGAAGAACTGGCAGGATTGCTGGGTGCAGCAACAGCATGTAGTCGCCCGGTTGCCGACGCACACTGGCGTCCGCATCATGAACATGTGGGACAAACAGGTGGTGCCATTGCACCAAATCTTTATCTCGCCATCGGCATCAGTGGTTCTATTCAACACCTTGCGGGTGTTAACCGCAGCAGGGTTATCGTTGTGATCAATAAAGATCCTGAAGCACCTTTCTTTAAAGCAGCTGATTATGGTATTGTGGGCGATGCTTTTGAGGTTGTACCAAAGCTGATAACTGAGGTAAAGAAGTTTAAAGGAATAGCCTAAATAATAATAGTTTAAGTCATCAGCCGATAGCCATTAGTCCCGCAGACTAAAGACTATCGGCTTTGCTTTATTCAATCCAAAGCCCTTAAATTTGCCGACAGGTTATGAAAAAGATCGAACTGGAAATAGTTGCTCTCTCGCACAGTATTACCCAAACGCACAGCTATGCTGTTGTGTTGGGCGAAGTGAACGGTTTACGCCGTCTCCCGATTGTCATTGGTGGTTTTGAAGCACAAGCCATTGCTGTGGCACTTGAACGAATGCAACCCAGTCGCCCCCTTACTCACGACCTGATGAAAAATTTCATGATGGCCTTTAATGTGGAGCTTCATGAAATAGTGATCAACGATTTGCAGGAAGGTATCTTTTACTCCAAACTACTTTGCTCAACTGATCATGATACGGTAGAGATCGATAGCCGCACCAGTGATGCACTTGCATTGGCAGTTCGTTTCGGATGCCCCATTTATACCTACGAGAATATTTTGGAAAGCGCAGGTATTTTAATGGAAGATGAAGAAAAGAAAAAGGAAACGGAAGAAGTGTCTGTCAGCAGCAGCTCAACGGTTACCAGCGGAGAAGACAAAGAAGACCTGAAAGCACTCAGCATTGAAGAGCTTCAAACTTTACTGAACGATGTGCTGGAACAGGAGGATTATATCAGGGCTATCGCAATACGTGATGAACTGTCCAACCGTAAGAAATAATTGAAAGTTGATAAATGGATAATTGATCGTTTACTTTTAACACTTATTCATTTCACATTCTGCATTTTTAATTTTTCATTCTTCGAATGATCGTTTTCCCTAATTGTAAGATCAATCTCGGATTACATATTCTCAACAAACGGGAAGATGGGTATCATAATCTTGAAACGGTTTTTTATCCCCTGCTATTGAAAGATGCTTTGGAAATAGTGCGGAGAGACGACGGACGATTGACGACGGACGATAGTAAGGCCCTGAGCGAAGTCGAAGGGTCTGCTGAATTTATCGAGCGGAGTCGAGATAACGACATAACATTTTCCTCCACAGGCCTTCCCATCGCCGGAGACGAAGCCAACAACCTCTGCATTAAAGCTTATCATTTACTCAATAAAGATTTCCCCCAGCTCCCTCCCATTCAAATGCATTTGCACAAAGCTATCCCCATGGGTGCAGGCTTAGGTGGCGGCAGCGCCGATGGTGCATTTGCATTAAAACTGCTGAATGAAAAATTTCAGCTGGGTTTATCTAAGCAACAGTTGATTGATTATGCATTGCAGCTGGGCAGCGATTGCCCGTTCTTTATTATCAACAAACCCTGCTATGCAACAAGCAGAGGTGAAGTATTAGAATCAGTAGATCTTGATCTATCTTTTTATAAGTTTGCTATCGTTAATCCCGGCATTCATGTAAACACAGGTTTGGCGTTTGCACAATTGCAACTGAATAATTCTGACCGACCTGATTTGAAACAAATCATAAGGCAGCCTGTCTCCACCTGGAAAGATCAACTCATCAACGATTTTGAAGAACCTGTTTGTAAAGCATATCCAGAGATTGCAAACATCAAACAACAATTATACAATACAGGCGCTGTTTATGCAAGCATGACGGGAAGTGGCAGTACAGTGTTTGGGATTTTTGAAAAAGAACCGGAGTTGAAGTTTGATGAAAAGTATTTGTATAAAGTGATTTAAAATGATCAAGTCTCAGGCGGACAAAACACTCTTTTACTGTAACCTATTTTTATTCCTGATTATTGCGTCCTGTTTTTCAGTTGTTTTTTGGAATGTTGATTATTTTCAGGAGGTAAAAAAAGGAAATCTAAATTTCATACTTAGAGGATTACTCTATCTATTATTTTGCATAACACTTCCGTTATTTATCCTTTCATGGTCAAGCGCAAAATTTATTATTACAGACAGCAAAATAAAAGTGATTGATTGGTTCGGGTTGCGTCGCAAAACATACACCCTTCCTTCCGCAAAAGAAATTCTTTTAAAAAGAGAAAGTGCACCGTATCGTTTCAAACACCATGAATATTTTGGTAAATACAACGAGTATTACACACTTTACATACAAACCAAAGAAGGAAGAAAATTAAAAATCAAATCACGGTACTATAAAAACTTTCACAATCTGCATAATGCCATAGTCAGTTAACACGTCAACAGCCTGCCAGATTTGTAACCGATTTGGATGATGGCCATAACACCTACCCCATAACCCGTAACTCTTTTACTCCGCCTCTTTTAAAAGGTCTTCCAAATCCAATCTCATCGTAACCATTTCCAAATTTCCATTTGCATCAACTGGCCATTGTTCTTTTGGTTTATCCCAATACAATTCCACACCGTTTCCATCAGGATCATCTAAATACAATGCTTCACTCACACCATGATCAGAAGCACCTGTTAACGGATACTTTGCTTCGAGCAATCGTTTTAAGATCACCGCCAGGTCTTTTCGTGTGGGATAAAGAATCGCTGTGTGATACAAACCCGGAACATTCACCGGTGCTGGCCCAGCGCCTTTGCTATGCCAGGTGTTTAATCCGATATGATGATGATAACCACCTGCAGAAATAAACACGGCTTGTGAACCATAACGTTGCGTTATTTCAAAGCCAAGCAGCTCATGATAGAATGCTAACGAACGCTCTAGGTCTGACACTTTAAGGTGCACATGACCAATGCGTGTTTGCGCAGGAACTATGTAGCTCATAACTCTGATTTTATTTTATGAAAGTAAGCCAGTATTTTTGTAAGGCAATGAAACAGCAACATTCCTTTCTTAAACAAAATCTCGATCTGCTCAATCACTAAGTTAAGCAGTACTGCTTCTGATCAGTAAGGCTGATCACTTTTGCATTTTTCATTCTCCATTTCTCATTTTTAATTTTCTTACTATGCATACTTCTATTGCAGCAGTTTCTGCCAATACTCAATATTTCATTGATAAAGAAGAGCAATATGGTGCTCACAATTATCATCCATTGCCTGTTGTATTGAATCGTGGCGAAGGCGTGTTTATGTATGATGTTGATGATAAGCGTTACTACGATTTTCTCAGCGGTTACTCAGCGGTAAACCAGGGCCATTGCCATCCACGCATTGTTGCATCGCTTATTGAGCAGGCGCAAAAATTAACGCTTACATCTCGTGCATTTCACAACAATTTATTAGGTGAGTATGAAGAATACATCACGCAATATTTTGGATATGATAAAGTGTTGCCCATGAACACAGGTGTTGAAGCAGTGGAAACAGCCATTAAACTTGCACGTCGTTGGGGCTACTCTGTTAAAGGAATTGAAGACAATAAAGCAAAGATCATCGTATGTGCAGAAAACTTTCATGGAAGAACAAGTACTGTTATCTCATTCAGTACCGATCCTTCTTCTTACTCAAAGTTTGGTCCTTATATGCCGGGCTTTAAAGTAATTCCCTACAACAATCTTGACGCATTGAAGGAAGCATTGAACGATAAAGATGTTTGTGGCTTTTTAGTTGAGCCAATACAAGGTGAAGCAGGTGTAGTTGTTCCAACTGAAGGTTATTTATCAACTGCAAAAAAATATTGCGCCGAAGCAAACGTGTTGTTCATTGGCGATGAAATACAAACGGGTCTTTGTCGCACAGGAAAAATGCTCGCTTGCGATCATGAAAATGTTCGTCCTGATATTTTGATCTTAGGTAAAGCACTCAGCGGGGGTATGTTACCTGTAAGTGCAGTGCTGGCTGATGACCAGATCATGTTGGGTATTAAACCCGGTGAACATGGAAGCACGTATGGTGGTAATCCATTAGCTTGTGCTGTTGCAATAACATCATTGCAAATATTAAAGGATGAGCAGTTAGCCGAACGCTCAGAAAAACTTGGTCAGCTGTTGCGAGATGAACTGGCCAAACTCAATTCGCCTTTTATTGAAACCATTCGGGGTAAAGGTTTATTGAATGCCATTGTTATTAAACATAGTAATCCTGACGCTGCATGGGAGCTTTGCATGGAGATGAAAGAAAACGGATTATTAGCGAAACCAACTCATGGCGATAAGATACGTTTTGCTCCACCATTGGTGATCACTGAAGATCAGGTACATGAATGTGTGGGGATTATTGCTAAGAGTTTGCAGATACTGGATTGATGAAGTCGTTAGCCGATAGTCAGTAATGAAAGAAATCGGGAACTGGCTATCGACTATCTACTACCGGCTATCGGCTACCTCAGAACCCTTATTTTTGCACCTCAATTGAAGAAAGCATGAGCGAAGAAAAAAGCCTCAATTTTATTGAAGAGATCATTGAAGAAGACTTGAAGAACGGAAAGCACCAAAGCATTCTCACTCGTTTTCCGCCGGAGCCGAATGGCTACCTGCACATTGGTCATGCAAAAAGTATTTGCTTGAACTTTGGTTTGGGTATTAAATACAATGGCAAGACCAATCTCCGTTTTGATGATACCAACCCTGTTACCGAGGATACAGAATATGTTGACAGTATTAAAGAAGATATTCACTGGTTGGGCTTTAATTGGGCCAATGAATTTTATGCCTCTGATTACTTTGAGCAGTTGTATTCCTTTGCTGTAAAATTGATTGAAAAAGGATTGGCTTATGTGGACGATAGCAGCAGCGAAGAAATTGCCAAACAAAAAGGGACACCTACACAGCCTGGTACACGCAATCAATACAGCGAACGATCTGTTGAAGAAAACATGCAATTGTTTGCCGACATGCGTGCAGGAAAATATAAAGACAGCGAAAAAGTATTACGTGCAAAGATCGACATGAGTTCACCTAACATGCACATGCGTGATCCCTTGATGTATCGCATTAAACATGCACATCATCACCGCACAGGTGATGCGTGGTGCATTTACCCGATGTATGATTTTGCACACGGTCAAAGTGATTCTATCGAAAATATTACCCACTCTATTTGTACGCTGGAATTTATTCCCCATCGCCCATTGTACGATTGGTGTATTGAAAAGTTGGAAATATTTCCATCCAAACAATATGAGTTTGCCCGTCTCAACCTGAACTACACGGTGATGAGTAAGCGCAAACTATTGCAATTGGTAAATGAAAAACACGTGAGCGGATGGGACGATCCACGTATGCCAACCATTAGTGGTTTGCGCCGCCGTGGTTACACACCTGAAAGCATCCGTGATTTTTGTGATAAGATTGGTGTGGCAAAACGAGACAACCTGATTGAATTTGGTTTGCTGGAATTTTGCGTGCGTGAACATTTGAATAAAATTGCTTTCAGACGAATGGTAGTGTTCAATCCAATAAAACTCATCATCACGAATTATCCTGAAGGCCAAACTGAATTACTCACTTCAGAAAATAATCCTGAAGATCCGAACGGTGGCACACGTGAATTACCTTTCAGCAGGGAGATATTTATTGAAGCAGATGATTTCATGGAAAATCCGCCAAAGAAATATTTCCGACTCGCCCCGGGACAAATGGTGCGTTTGAAAAGTGCATACATCATCAAGTGCGATGAAGTGTTGAAAGATGATGCAGGCAACATCACCGCCATTCATTGTTCTTATATTCCTGAAAGCAAAAGCGGAAGCGATACAAGTGGTATTCACGTAAAAGGAACTTTGCATTGGGCCAATGCTGCAACTGCTGTTGAAGTTGAAGTAAGGGAATATGATCGTCTGTTCCAGGTAGAAAATCCTGCAAGCGAAGAAGGCGACTTTAAAGATTATATCAATCCCAATTCATTAACTGTGGTGAAAGGTTATGCAGAGCCTGCTATTAAAACGGCAACAATTGCAGATCGTTTCCAGTTTTTGCGTAAAGGATATTATTGTTTAGATAAAGATTCATCATCTGATAAATTAATTTTCAACCGCACCGTAACATTGAAAGATGCATGGGCAAAAGAAGTAAAGAAGGGATAATGTAGTTGTACAGTCACCTTCCAGGTGAACAGTCATTGATAAAAAGAAACCCCGCCGTTGGCGGGGTTTCTTTTTAATGACCAATATTCGTTATTGATTTCGGATCGTGTTTATGCCGGAACAACACTGCAAACAGCACAGCAACAATCAACGCATAAACAGCAAAGGCAATCCAGATGCCATGCCAGTCTTTATCTCCGTTTGCAAGCGTATAATATTTATCGATCACAATACCACTTATCGAACTGCCAAGCAATGCACCAAAGCCATTCGTCATCATCATATACACACCTTGCGCACTAGCACGTATAGCAGGCTCGCTTTGTGTTTCCACAAACAAAGAACCAGAGATATTAAAAAAGTCGAACGCTAATCCATATACAATACAAGAGAGAATGATCATCCATAATCCGGCACCAGGATTACCATAAGCAAACAAACCAAAACGCAACACCCATGCAACCATACTAAACAACATTACTTGCTTAATACCAAAACGACGAAGCATAAAAGGAATAGCAAGAATAAACACTGTTTCAGAGATCTGCGAAATAGACATAATGATTGCTGGATATTTCACTGCCAGTGTATCTTTATATTCGTCCACCTTTGCAAAGTCGTGTAAGAAAGTATCACCATATGCATTAGTTAACTGCAACGCTGCGCCAAGCAACATGGCAAAGATGAAGAACAAAGCCATCTTCCATTCTTTAAACAAGGTGAATGCACGTAGACCTAATACATCTACCAGCGGGCTGCCTGGTTTTATTTTTAAACCGGGTACACATTTCGGTAGGGAGAAAGAATACAATCCCAAACAGAGCGACGCTCCTGCTGCAACATAAAACTGGCTTGCCGAAGTTTCGATGTGTAACAAACTCACCATCCACATGGCAGCAATAAAACCAATAGTACCCCATACACGAATGGGAGGAAAATCTTTTACCACATTACCACCATTATTTTTTAATGCATTATACGAAACAGTATTGCCTAGTGAAATAGTAGGCATGTAAAAGATCATGTTCAATAACATCACCCAAAAGAAAGTAAAAGGATCGTTCACCTGTGGCAATGCAATAAGTACAGCCGCTGCACATATATGAAAGATGCCGAGCAAACGTTCAGCATTGATCCACCTGTCGGCAATAATACCTGCAAGCGTTGGCATAAACACTGCCGATATACCCATGGTAGAAAAGATAGCGCCGAAGTTAGTGCCCGACCATTGTTTTGTTTGAAACCAATATGCACCAATTGTAATTAACCAGGAGCCCCAAATAAAAAACTGGAGAAAACTAAGAACGGTAAGACGAAACTTCAAACTCATCAACAATTATTTTGATTGAACGATTTGTATTTAGATTGAAAGATAACGGTTTTTGCAACATCTGAAACAAGGTTAAACAGCTCCGAAACCTGTCTGATGTTTACACAAACGGTTAAAATCGGTGCTCAGCAGAAGCAACCTTTTTGAGCACTACTTCGTACATTCACAGTATAACCTCCTGTATGAAGTTGATCAAGACCGCACTCTTTTTTTTGTTGCTGAGCACCTGTTGTTTGCATACAACTGCCCAAAAGCAAAAATCAACAACTTTACAGCCTAAGGATTTTCATCGATGCGGGTCGCAATTTGTATTTGAGGAAGCGGTGAAAAAAGATCCACGTTTGAAAACACGAATGCTGAGCAACCGCCAATCAGCTCTTGCACGTTTTAATCAACTGAAAGAGTTCAATGAATTTTTCCGCACCAATGCCGTTATTACAATTCCGGTGGTGGTACATGTGGTGTTGCCAAACCCAAACCTTGTAACAGATTTACAAATCCAATCGCAGATTGATGTGCTCAATGCCGATTATGCCGGGTTGAATGCTGATTCGGTTCGTATACCTGCAGCTTTTAAGCCACGATTTGGAAAGGGCAACCTTCGTTTTTGTTTGGCGAAACGAGATCCGCAGGGCGAAGGCACAAATGGTATTGTGCGTGTTACTTCGTCAAGAATGTCTGATCCCGGCGAAACCGATCCTGTTAAGTTTACATGCGAGGGAGGCAGTGATGCATGGGATGCGTCAAAATATTTAAATATCTGGGTATGTGCCATGCCCGATGGTTATCTAGGTTATTCGTATTATGCCTCTCTCCCCTTACCAAGTATTCCCTTAAATGAACGTGGCTTTGTAAACAATTACCAGGCATTTGGTAAAACGGGAACTGCCCAGGCACCTTTTAATCTTGGTCGCACTGCCACACATGAAATTGGGCATTTCTTTGATCTTGAACATATCTGGGGACCTAATAATGACGAGGACGGAATACAAACATGCACTGATGATGATGGCATAACCGAAACTCCTGCTCAGTACAGGGCCACTTATGGTGCTCCCGCTGCCGACAGTATTATAAAAGATGCATGTACCACTACCGATCCCGGAATTATGTGGATGAATTATATGGATTATGTTGATGACCGGGCCATGGTGATGTTTACTCCGCAGCAGCAACTGCGTGCAGAAGCAACGCTTAGTTCATTCCCCTGGCTTGTGTCGCTTGCAGCATCCAACGGGTGCACACCCGTTACTACAGTTAACCGTGATGCAAAATTTGTAAAGTTTAATGATCCAACGCTTGCTGCCTGCAGCAATGGTAACAGTTATATTTATGTATGCAGCAATATTTATCGCCCGGTTGTAACAATTCGCAATGCAGGAACAGATAATATTACCAGTCTTACAATTACTGCACGATTTGGAACAGGCACGCCCGTTATTACTAACTGGACCGGCAATCTTCTTTCATTGTCTTCGATGGATGTTACATTAAATCCAATGACATTGAACCCCGGGCTCAATGCTAATCTTACTGTTTACACATCTAATCCTAATGGAAATGTTGATCAACGATTATCAAATGATACAGGTCGTATTGATGGCGTTGTATTTCCTGTTGGCACATTGCCATTAACAGAAGGATTTGAGTCAACAACTTTTCCTCCTGTGTTATGGCAACGCATTAATCCTGACAGAGGCATTACATGGGAACGCACAACAACTGCAGCCAAAACAGGTGTTGCGTCCATGTTCATCAACAACTTTGATTATGATATGAATGGAGCGCAGGATTATATGTACTCACCACTTCTTGAAGTAAGAGGCAAGGATTCGGCTTTCCTCACATTCCAGGTTGCGGCCGCCATGTATTCCAATCCATTTGATGTTAATTTACCCACCGATACATTAGAGATATTTGTAACCGATGATTGTGGTGTAACCTTACGTTCAGTGTATAAGAAATGGGGGCGTGATCTTATTACTACAGGAAATGTTGCAACCACTGAATCATTTATACCGAATGCAGGTGAGTGGCGCAAGGATAGTGTGTTTCTTGGCGATTTTTCAGGAACCACGAAACAATATATGCAGGTTGTTTTCCGCAATACAACCAATTGGGAGAACAATATTTATATTGATGACATCAATATCATTGTTCGGGATGTTAATCCCAACCTTAGAGCAAAAGGCATTATGATTACGCCTAACCCGTTCAGGGATAAATTTTCTCTGCAGTATTTCGATCCTCCTGCCAATTTAGAATACATTAACGTGTATAACCAGCTGGGGCAATTGGTATGGCAAAAACGTATTGCACTTGGCCGGCCCGTAACTGTTCCCACACCAGGTTACCAGGAAATTGACCTCGGCGGTATGAGCAGTGGTATCTATACCGTTCAGATCGTTTACCGCTCACGAACCACAGATACATTCAGGGTGATCAAGGTCAATAATTAAACTGTTATACAACACATAACCAATGCAGGTTTGAAACCGTTCGCAGCGTAACTTTGCCAAAAGTTGCGCTGTTTTATTTTGGCCCGTTTACGAATGGCTTTGCAACACACTAAACAAGAAATATTTTATGCAAACAGGAATTGAAGCGATACTCAAAGGCAACAGGATCAGTACAGACTTACAACAGATAGCGGATAAAATATATAACCAGCAACGCATCAGCGAAGAAGATGCTGTATTACTGTTTGAAAAAGCAAGTCTCCCCTTTATCGGTGCCCTTGCAAATTTTGTGCGTGAACGTATGCATGGCGACACCACTTATTTCAACCGCAATTTTCATATTGAACCAACCAATGTATGCGTGTTCAGTTGCAACTTTTGTTCTTATTCAAAATTGTATGCGAAGCGTGATGAAGGTTGGGAGTTGAGTATCGACCAGATGTTGCACATGGTAAAAAAATATGATGGCGTACCGGTTACCGAGGCACATATTGTTGGTGGTGTGCATCCCAAAATGGACCTGCAGTTCTTTGCAGATCTGTTGAAAGCAATTAAAACACATCGCCCCGATTTGCATATTAAAGCGTTTACCGCTGTGGAATATGATTACATGTTCCGTAAAGCAAAAGTGAGTGCCGAAGAGGGATTGAAAATTTTGATCAGTCATGGACTGGATTCTATTCCCGGTGGTGGTGCCGAAATTTTTCATCCTGAAATTCGCCAACAGATCTGCGCCGACAAAGTGGATGGCGACGGCTGGCTGAATATTCATGCAACTGCTCATAAACTTGGTTTGCATAGTAACGCAACAATGTTATACGGTCATATTGAAAAATACTGGCATCGTGTTGATCATATGAGTCGTTTAAGAAATTTGCAGGATGAAACAAAAGGCTTCCAGACTTTTATACCACTCAAGTTTCGCAACCAGGATAACGACATGAGTAATGTACCTGAAAGCACGGTGGTAGAAGATATGAAGATGTATGCCATTGCACGTTTGTTCCTCGATAACTTTCCGCACCTGAAAGCATATTGGCCAATGCTTGGACGGCACAATGCACAAATGACGTTAAGCTTTGGCGTAAATGATATTGATGGCACTATCGATGATACTACAAAAATTTACAGCATGGCAGGCAGCGAAGAACAAACACCTACCATGACAACTGAACAATTAGTTGCACTTATAAAACAAGTAAACCGCAAACCTGTTGAGCGAGATACGTTGTACAATGTTGTAAAAGATTACAGTGAAGTAACCGTAGCAGAAGAAGCAGGCTTTTCAAGTAATTAAATGAACTTAAATATAAACCTCCGGGGTTTGCTAAACTCCAGAGGTTTTATTTTTACCCCACACCAACAATCATTTAATGGTTAGAAAAAAGATCAAAAGAACCTTACGGATTTCTCAATACGTTATTTATAAAGAAACTTTAGTTAACACGCAGGAACATATCTGGTCGTTCATTGGTGCATTTCTCGGTATTGGCACAATTGCTTTTATACAATCACATTTCTTTTCTGAACTTGAGAACATCTTTTTGATTGGTTCTTTTGGTGCAACAAGCGTGTTACTGTTTGGTGCTATTCAAAGCCCGTTGGCACAACCACGCAATTTGGTTTGTGGTCATCTTATCTCAGCCTTCATTGGAGTGACCATTTATAAACTCTTGCCCGGCATTAACTGGGTTGCAGCACCACTTGCTGTTTCACTTTCCATTGTTGCCATGCAGATCACTAAATCGCTGCACCCTCCTGGTGGCGCAACAGCGTTGATCGCTGTTATTGGAACACCCAATATAAAATCGCTTGGTTACGGTTATGTATTTTCGCCTATTTTAAGTGGTGTATTAATATTGCTCACTACTGCACTTGTATTTAACAATATTACTCCCAACCGGAAGTATCCAACGAATAGCAGGCTTACGAGAATGTTTAGGAAGAGAGCGCTGTGATTTATCTGCTATGATTTTATGCGTATAACTAATAACTTTATTTCTCATTCATTATAAAACCCTTAGCGATGGACAAAAAATACTTTGTATTACATCTCCTCCCTTCCCGACCCGACTTTGCACAAACCATGAGCGAAGAAGAAAGAAACATCATGATGACGCATGTTGGTTATTGGATGGATTTGATGAATAAAGGCAAAGTTGTCGCATTCGGTCCCGTAATGGACCCGGCTGAAGTTTATGGATTAGGAATTATTGCTGTTGACGATGAGCAGGAAGTAACAGATTTTATTGTAAATGATCCTGCGGCAGCCATCAACAGGTATGAATATTTTCCAATGAAAGCGGTAGTTCCTCAAAAATAGAAGCTGGTATTTGTAGCTGATCAAACAGTATTCTAAAAACAATCGGAAATAAAGGTTTAAATTAACCCTGCAATCCCACGATCGTTTTTATGGATAAAACCCAGGCTCTCATTCCACATTTGCGTCTCGACCTGATCCAGACATTTGCCATTGCCGGCATTGTTTACCTGGCCGGTGTATTACTCAAGCGAAAAATAAAAATTCTTGAACACCTGAACATCCCTTCTGCTGTATTGGGTGGATTAGTATTTGCTGCAATCAACCTGGTTCTGCACAACAGATTTCTCAATATCAGCATCGACACTTCCATGCAATCGTTATGCATGGTGCTTTTTTTTACGTCAATCGGCACCAATGCCAGCTTTGCATTATTAAAAAGAGGCGGAATGCAAGTGACCGTATTCCTGGTGATTGCCTCTGCGTTTTGCATCATTCAAAATCTCGCCGGCATTGGAGTGGCCAGTTTATTTGATGTACCAAAAGCATTTGGTGTAATGGCCGGCTCCGTAACATTAGTTGGCGGGCCAGCAACCGGCTTGGCCTTCTCTCCGCTCTTTGAAGAACTTGGGTTGAAAGGTGCCGAAACAATCGCAATTACTTCAGCTACATTTGGAATTGTCTTCGGTGGTTTACTCGGCGGACCTTTTGGAACATTTCTTATCCGGAAATTCAATTTAAAAAAAGCATCAAAAAGAATTGCAGGCGAAGTGGACGAAGAGGAACCTCATGAAATAATTCACATTGATACAACCAGTGAAAATTCTGTATTTACTATCAGTCTTATCAACACCATCATCATTATGGGGCTTGGCGGCATTGTAAGTTTATTGATTGCAAAGTCGGGTGTTACACTTCCCTCTTATATCGGCGCTATGATTGTGGGTGCCTTGTTCAGAAACATCAACGACAAAACAGAATGGATTGTCATCGATCAAAGATCAATTGACTTTGCAGGCAATATTGCGCTAAATATTTTTCTCACCGTTGCCTTGATGGATCTGAAACTCTGGGAGTTATTTCATTTGGCATTACCTCTTACCGTTATTCTTCTTGCCCAGGTGTTGGTTGCTCTCTTCTTTGCAATAGCGGTAACATTTATGTTTATGGGCAAAGATTATGAAGCCGCTGTTATGTCGAGTGGTTTCATTGGCTTTATGCTTGGCACTATTGCCAATGCGATGGTGGTGATGAAAACAATTGTATCGAAATACGGATCTGCACCCCATGCCTTCCTGGTAGTTCCACTGGTTGGTGCTTTTTTTATTGATTATGTAAATGCAATTGTGATCACTGTGTTTGCCAACTTTTTGAAGTAACTGCTATAAACAAAACATTGTTGCAGTACTTGACGTAGCCTTGCAGATGTTGTAACTTTTACATCTTAAACTTCAAGGTTATGAAAAAGATATGTTTATTTATTCTGCTGTGTCTTGCCACTTCATCATTGATTGCTCAAAACAAACCTTACAATGTGGTGTTTGATCTTACCAGTTCAGATCCCGAAGTGCATGCACGTGTTATTCGCTGGATAAACCTGATTACAGAAGCGGACCCCACTGCCAAAATTGAAGTAGTGTTCTATGGCAAATCATTAAATATGGTTACAAAACAAAAATCATCAGTTACCGATGACATACAAAAGATCGTTGCTGCTAACAAAGCTGTTTTTCGTGTTTGTGAAGTGGCCATGAAAGTGCACGAGATCAACAAGGGAAACTTATTACCCGGTGTGCAAACCGTTCCCGATGGTATTTATGAACTCGTGAAAAAACAGGCTGAAGGTTATGGTTATATTAAAGTGGCGAATTGATGTATCTCACAGCTCCGGGTTTGCAAACATCCGGAAGCCTTGTAATTTGATCTTCTCATTCAACAATTGACATGAATAAATTAATAACGCCAAAAATTCTACTGGCCGGTATTATTGTCGGCACACTCGATATTACTGCTGCCATGCTTCAGTTTTATATTAAAACAGGGAAAGATCCGCTCACTGTTTTAAAATTTGTTGCAAGCGGTGTTTTTGGGAGTGCTGCCCTGAAAGGAAGCGCCGACATGATCGCCTGGGGTTTTTTGTTTCATTATTTTATCGCCATGAGTTTTACGATTTTCTTCTTCTGGCTTTGCAGTAAAATTCCTTTGCTGTTAAACCATCGTTTAATTACAGGTATCGTTTATGGCATTTTTGCCTGGTCATTTATGCGTTTTGTTGTGTTACCATTATCGCTCACAAATAAACAGCCGTTTAATTTACCGGCAGCTATTATTGCTGCCTCCATCATTGTTGTTTGTATAGGCATACCTCTTTCGTTCATGGCGGCTGCTTTCCGGCGACAAGCAACCTAATTTCCAACTGCAATCGTTTGTACCGAAACTTATGTTTGTACTTGCAACATAAAGTTTATTTTCACGTACGTACTACACTCAGCATACCTAAACCACGATTGCATGCAAACAAATAAATTACTTCTATGGTCGCTTACAGTAGCGTTAAGCGGTTTTCTTTTTGGATTAGATGTAGCCGTTATCTCAGGAGCTGAACAAAAAATTCAGCACCTATGGCAATTGAGCGATGCCATGCATGGTCTTGCCATTGCCACGGCATTGTACGGCACAGTAATAGGTGCATTGTTCGGTGGCGTTATTGCTGATAAGCTTGGTCGTAAACGCTCCTTATTCTGGATCGGTTTATTATTTCTTGTTTCATCGCTGGGCTCAGCAATGGCGCAGGATGTGTATGTCTTCATGATCTTTCGTGTGTTGGGCGGTTTTAGTATTGGCGCATCATCGGTTGTGTCGCCACTGTATATTTCTGAAATTGCACCGGCGAAGAAGCGTGGATTTTTAGTAGCCTTGTTTCAGTTCAATATAGTTTTTGGTATACTCATCGCCTATGTATCAAATTATTTACTGGGAGCAACAGGCGAAAATGATTGGCGCTGGATGTTAGGCATAGTCGCCATTCCTTCCTTGATCTTTACCTTACTCACTTTGTTCATTTCAGAAAGTCCACGTTGGCTTGTAATGCACAGGAACGATACGGCAAAAGCAAAAGAAGTATTGGATCAAATTGATCCTTCCACTGCAGATCAAACGTTGAAAGCCATTGTTGAATCAAAACATACGGAGCGAAAAATAAAAACCAATTTCTTTTCAAAACAATTCCGCTGGCCGATACTGCTTGCATTTTTATTGGCATTCTTCAACCAGGCATCAGGTATCAACGCCATTATTTATTATGCACCACGTGTATTTGAAATGACGGGGCTTGGCACTTCATCGGCATTACTTTCATCAACAGGCATTGGTGTGGTGAATTTAATTTTTACGATGATAGGTCTTTCAATCATCGACAGGTTTGGGCGAAAATTGCTGATGTATGTCGGCTCTATCGGTTACATTGTTTCATTGGGTTTAATGGCTCATGCATTTTATACCGATCAATATACTGGTATGCAGTTTTTTGTTTTCCTGTTCATAGCTGCACATGCTGTTGGACAAGGAGCTGTAATATGGGTGTTTATCTCAGAAATTTTTCCAAATGAAGTGCGTGCAAGCGGTCAATCATTTGGTAGCCTTACGCATTGGGTATTTGCAGCCATCATTGCCAATGCATTTCCATGGTTCGCAGGCAAATTCGGTGGCGGTCCTATTTTCCTTTTCTTTTGCGTGATGATGATACTGCAACTAATGTATGTTCGTTTTATGATGCCTGAAACAAAAGGTGTAGCACTTGAAGACATGGAGACGAGAATTATTCATTGAGAATAAAACCTTCAACGAAAGAATTTCGTAAATTGCTAAAGCAAAACCATGAAGCACCTGCATTACTACCTAGTGGAGAGATGTCGACGTATTCCTGGAATTGTGCAGTTTAATAATGGCCTCTCAGCATGACAGTTTTAACAAAAAAAAATAAGCCTGTTGTTATCAGGCAGCTTACTAAAAACGACTTCGATCGCCTGCTGACTTATCTCTATCAATTGAGTCCTGCAACTGTACGACGTTTTCAACCACATCCCTATCACAAAGACGAAGTAATAAATTTTCATCACTGCGATGATCATGAAGGATGGATTGCGGTTGATCCTGCTTCCGAAAATATCATTGGTTACACGGTTTTGAAAAAAGGATACCTGCACCACGATTATCCACGCCTGCAACAATATGGAGTTGATATAGCATATGATCATTGCTACACCATTGCACCGTCTGTTACGGATGAATGGCAAAGCTCTGGAGTTGGACAGTTGTTATTCAATTATGTTCTCGCTGAAATGAAAAACAGGAAAGTGAAACAACTTATTCTTTGGGGAGGGGTGCAAACAGATAATTTTAAAGCTGTGCGTTTTTATCAAAAAAACGGATTTCGCTCACTCGGCCATTTTCAATACAATGGCTTAAACGAAGACATGATTCTTCCTTTGTAATTTTCCCTGGCATAATTCTGATGCAATTTAGTTTTCCACATTTTTTTCATTGCCATCACGATATGGATGTCACGATCAAAAGACTTGATTTCTTTTCAATTCTATTTGTTTCAGCCGTGAAACCACAAAATGATTTACATGAAATACTTATGAAGAAGGAATTACACTATCACTATTCCTTCAAATAATATTTTGGAATAAGTAAAGCTACCATGTTGTTTTTCACATTTCAAAGTTGTCCTACAAAAGCCTGTTTTTTATTAAGCAATAAGCAATTATTTTGTGGCGTTATTCAACCATCAATTACCCTTTATCTGCTTGTAGAACTGTTTCAACTGCTTTATTAAAATCAATATGCTATGAAACTATTTACATCAGAATTACTGCTAATAAGCATGCTTGCGGCAGCATGTTCTACTAATTCCAATTCAACTTTATCTGTTCCTGAAACCACAAATGCAACGCCGGCTGTGTACAAAACAAATGCAACCACTACTGCCAAGATTGATAAAACGGGTATTCGTCCAATGCAAAAATTTTATCGTGCTGCCGGTACTGCAACTGGCGCTGTTCGCATTGTCGTTGATAAATCAGATTTTGAATTGAGAGTATACGACAGTAAAGGATTGCTTGCTGCCTACCCTGTTGTATTTGGCTTAAAACCTTTAGAGGATAAGTTTATGCAAGGCGATCGCCGGACACCTGAAGGCACCTTTAAAATAATTTATAGTAAGGAGCACCAACTTTGGCGGAAAATGCTGATGCTGGATTATCCAACAACAGAAAGCCTTATCAAATACAAACTGAGAAAAAAAGACGGACTTATTCCTGCAAATGCAAGTGTTGGTAATGGCATTGGCATTCATGGTGTAGAATCAGGAAACGATTACTTCATCGACCGATATTACAACTGGACAAACGGATGCATTTCACTCAAGAATACACATATCGAAGATTTGGTTCGCTATGCAAAATCGGGCACGCCTGTTACCATTCAGAAATAAGATCAGTTGATATTGCAGAGGTCGATTTCGTCAACTGGTTTTGTGCTTAAGATCACTTTATTGATCACATCTTTCATGTTGTAATAAACGATCATAATGCCAAAAGCCATTTGATAAGCTTCCCAGTTAGCATCTTTCATTTTTGGATTTCCGAAACGTACAAACAAGTCATCTCGCTTTGCACCCAAAACAGGAACTGTAAATTTTCCTTTAAACGCTTCTGTGATCACCACATAATCACGTTGTATATAAAAGCAGATGCCTTTATCATCGTAATAAACACCACCACCGCAGCCCGATTCATTTCCTTCTTTATCGGATGAAGTAAAACAAGGGAGCTTTGCTTTTATTTGTTCGGGATCTGCATTTGGTTTTGCTTCGTTGATCCATCCTTTGTGCACATCAACCGTAATAGCGCCGCAATCGGGTTTTGTTTTCAATTGAGCAGTTGCGGTGAAAGTAAAAACGGCAAGCACGAATAATGTGAAAGTATATTTCATAGAAAAATTTTGTGCAACAAATATCCTATGAAACATCCAATTAAGCAAGTTCGATATTCGTGTGGTTAATTGGATGTACAGAGATCAATATCGTCGGTTGTTTTGGTGCTGATTATTACTTTGTTTACCACACCCCTTGCGTTGTAATAAACGATCATGATACCATAAGCCATTTGATAAGCTTCCCAATTAGCATCTTTCATTTTTGGATTACCAAATTTGGGAAACAAACCACCTTTCTTCACCCCCATTACCGGGGCAGTAAACTTTCCTTTAAACTTTTCGTTGATGACGATGTAGTCACGTTGCGTGTAAAATCGCACTCCTTTGTCATCCAGGTAAACACCACCGCCGCAAGTGGATGCGTTGCCTTCTTTTTCAGACGAAGTAAAGCATGGAAGTTTAGCCTTCATTTGTTCAGGATCAGCATTCGGCTTTGTTTCATTGATCCAGCCCTTATACACATCAACAGTTAAAACACCGCAATCGGGCTTCACTTTTAATTGAGACGATGAAGCAAAACCGGCAGCCATAAAAACAAGCAAAATAGCGAACTGTTTCATAAAATATTTTCTTTACTTACTGCAAAATCCCTGCTAAACTTTGTTTCTTGCTGCACTTTGCCAGCATCAGGAAATTTTTATCTTCACGCCATGTTTTTCCTGTTGTCCAAACTCCTGTACTTCTTTATTTCGCCCTTTAACTGGCTGCTTGTTTTTATCCTGGTCACTTTTTTTACAAAAGATCAAAAACGGAAACGTCGCCGGGTTATTTTTTGCATCGGCTGGTTCCTGTTGTTTTCTAACCCATACATTATTCACAAGCTTTCGCTTAACTGGCAAGCCAACCAAAAACTAATGGCCAGCGGCGAACAATACCAGGTGGGTATTTTACTGGCAGGTTTTGTTTCGTTTGAGTTTAAAAGCAAACAAGGCTTTTATGGCGGTGCCAGCGACCGCTACATCCAGGCAATTCGTTTATACAAACTCGGGCATATCAAAAAAATACTAATCACCGGCGGGAGCGGTAGTGTGCTACGTCAACAATACAAAGAAGCTGATTTTGTAAGAGACGAATTATTAAAAATGGGTGTTGCTCAAGAAGATATTCTAAGTGAAAATCAAAGCCGGAATACCTATGAGAATGCGGTTTATTCAAAAAAGCTGCTCGATTCATTGCAATTGAAAGGACCTTATCTACTGATCACTTCTGCCATGCATATGAAACGTTCACAAAAAGTGTTTACAAAAGTTGGATTGAACACAATTGCTTACCCATGCAATTTTACTTCAATTGACAACCCACAATTATTCACTGACGCCATTACACCTTCGCATTATTCATTTGAGGGGTGGGATCATTATTTAAAAGAAGTAGTTGGGTTAATGGTGTATAAAATGACGGGGAAAGCCTGACGAAAAAGTCGAAAGTACGAAGTTAGAAGTGGAAAATAAATCCAGTCTACGGCTTCAACTATTAAACTTAGAAACTCAGACTCCAGAACTTAAAAATTAAAAACTCACAACTTCCTTACTTCCACTGTATGCATCTCTCCTAACTTAAACAACACTTCTTCCAGCCTGTTTTTGGGAATACTGATCTCAACATCGCAAAACAATGTTTGCTCTTGTTTTACTACGGTACAGTTGTATTGTTTCACCACCATCATTACATCGTTCATTTTTGTATAACCGAAATGCAGTTGATAGTTTACTTCAATTTGTTTTTGAACAATGGGTGTTGTTTGTAATGCAAGTGAAGTAACCGTTTTATATGCATTGATTAAGCCTGGCACACCAAGCAATGTGCCACCAAAATAACGAACCACTACTACCAGCACATTTGTAATTTGTTTGCTGTCGATCTGGCCCAGTATTGGTCTGCCTGCGCTACCTGAAGGCTCGCCATCATCGCTTACCCGAAATGTATTTCCATCAACACCCAAACGATACGCAAAACAATGATGCGCTGCTTTGGGATGTTCCTCCTTCAGGTGTTTCAGGTTTGTTTTAAATTCATCAACTGATGACAAAGGAAAAGCGTAAGCGAGAAATCGACTGCCCCGATCTTTAAACTCGGCAACAACGGGTTGGGCAATAGTATAATAAAATTCTTCGTTCATTTAATTTAATAAGCAATTAGCAATAGACAATAAGCAATGATTAACCGTAAGCGATCAACGCTATGGCGGCAATGGAAATGATGATCCCCAGCCAATTTAGTTTTGTCAATTTTTCTTTGAACATTAAATAGGCAGCAACGGTGCTGAATAAAACAATGCCCATATTATTGATAGGAATAATTGCTGAACTGTTACCGGCATTTGCTTTCAACACCCGTACCAGGCACCAGATAGAAAAATAATTCGGCACGCCAATGATCATTCCTGCGATAATTGCTCTTGGTTCAAACTTTAAACGTCCGGTGCTGAACAGGAAGATTAAACTGATAATACCAAGTGAAGCCGCTGCAGCAAACGCACTGATGAGATAAGCATTCTGGTTTGCTTCGTTAATATAAGTTGTTTCAACATACTTGATCATAGTATCAAGCAAACCGCTTGCAACAAACAAAATAACAGGTAAAAGGAAGTAAGCAGTCTTCACCACTTTGCCCGAAGGTTCTGTATGCGCTGCTGATGGCCAGCAGGTAAACACTACTGCAATAAGCGCTAAAATAACACCAGCAACTTTTAATATCGTCGCTTCTTCGTTATACAAATAAATAGAAAACAAAAAAGGAATGACCAGTGATAACTTATTTCCCACTGATGCCACAGCCACGCCCATTGCTTGCGCTGTTTTAGCAATTACGTTGAACAAGGAAATAAAAACAGTTCCCATCAGCATGGCCCACGGAAACCAACTGCCTTTTACTACTTCACTGTTGATAGGAAACTCACCATTTACAAACGAGCCGGTAACAACACAAGTGATATAATTGAACACGATTGCCTGGAATGTATTGATACCAAACTTTTCCAACAGCTTAAATGATAACGTTAACCATGAACTGAAAACAATACTACCAATCAGAAGTAAAAGCATGTTGGAAAGAAGTTACAGGTTATGGGTTATGAGTTTATGCATGTTGCGAAAAAAGACAACATGATCGGTGCCTATCTGCTGTTCGGCAACCTGCAATTCATTTGATAGCTGCGGTGCCGCTAGTCCATCATTGACAGTTAATTGCTGATTCGTAATGACACGTGCTTCATCCCACAATTCTTCATCAATAAAGCATTCCAACAACCGGGCGCCACCTTCTACAATCACACTCTGAATATTTAGCTGATACAATGCATGGACCATTTGTTGTACCATGCTCACATCATTTGTAATTTGATAATAGCGTGGCTGGCCTTTATCGTTATGACGTTTGGTATTGAAGATGATCGTTGGCGCATCATTATTAAACAATTTCAACGAAGCCGGCAGCTCAAGTTCTTTGTCTAAAACCAAACGTAATGGCTGTTTGCCTTGCCAGTATCGATTGGTGAGTTGTGGATCATCAAGTGCTGCTGTGTTTTTTCCAACAAGTATTGCAGCTTCTTCGCTTCGCCACTGATGAACTAATCTGTTGGTCATTTCATTACTGATCAATAAACGCTCATGTGTTGTAGCTGCAATTTTTCCATTTTTTGTTTGCGCCCATTTTAGAACGATATAAGGACGTTTCTGTTGATGGAAAGTGAAAAAACGTTTGTTGAGCTCAATACATTCTTCTTTCAAAACACCCACTGTTACCTCCGCTCCTGCTGCTTTTAGCTTTTCGATTCCTTTGCCATCAACTTCTTTAAAGGGATCACGACAACCGATCACCACTTTTGGTATTTGATGTTTGATGATAAGATCACTGCATGGAGGAGTTTTGCCGAAATGCGCACAGGGCTCAAGCGAAACATAGATCGTTGAATGTTTCAGTTTGTCTGCATGTCCGTTTTCAATTGCCTTGTTAATACAATTTACTTCTGCATGTGATTCACCAAATTGTTGATGCCAACCTTCGCCGATAATCCTTCCTTCATGCAGCAACACAGCTCCCACCATTGGATTAGGTGCCACTGATCCTGAACCCTTCCGGGCAAGTTCAATACAGCGCTGCATATATAGTTCGTCAGTAGTCATTCGCAAGGCTGCAAAAATAGCGGTTTCACAGGTATGCCCTGTTTTGACGGCGGTTTAGGTAGGCCATACCGATAACCGTCTCACTAATTATAGCATGATGCGATAAGTATGGCATACATATGTAGCTTTGCGCAAATGACCTGGCAGGAACAATATCAATACTTACGGGAAGCATTAAGTGCCGTGCATGAAACTTCCGAATCAGAAGTAATGGCTGCATTAGTAGCAGAACATGTTGGCGGCAAGAAGCTGAATCACTTAAAAGCGGAAGTAATTACCGAGGAAAAAATAAAGCACACCGATCAGCTTCTACAACAACTCCTCACGCACCGTCCATTGCAATATGTTTTGAATGAAGCATGGTTCTATGGATTGAAGTTTGAAGTAAATGAAAGCGTATTGATACCAAGACCGGAAACAGAGGAATTAGTTGATTGGGTTGTGAAAGAAGTGAAAAGTGGAAAGTGGAAAGTGGAAAGTGAAAAAGGAAGTACAAGGTACGAGGTTAGAGGTACGAATCCAGATTCGCCACTCACTGTCCTTGACATTGGCACGGGTAGCGGATGCATTCCCATTGCACTCAAAAAGACTCTGCCACTAACAAAAGTATCTGCAATTGATGTTTGCAGCGAAGCTTTACACACGGCTACTACCAATGCCGTGAACAATGAGACCGAAATTAATTTTCAATTACTTGATTTTTTGAATGAAAGTAAATGGAACGACTTAGGGAAATATGATATTATCGTCAGTAACCCACCTTATATCAAATCAACAGAAGCTAATACCATGAGCAAACATGTGCTGGAATTCGAACCGCACAAAGCATTGTTTGTTCCAGATGAAGATGCATTGTTGTTCTATCGAAAGATCGCTGATTTTGCGTTGCAGCATTTACAGCCTAGCGGTGCAGTGTATGCTGAAATCAACCAACAGTTAGGCAAAGAAACAGTGGACTTATTTCAGCAAAAAGGATTTAATGTTGAATTGAGAAAAGATATGAGTGGGAATGATCGGATGATCAAAGCAAATTTATAGTTCATCGGCTTTCGTACAATAAAATTCCGCTGTACACGAGTGCGACGCCAATGCAGATACCACCCATTCAAGTGCCCGAAACCAAAAACAATAAACTATAAACGAAAAATTCTATTCCACTCCTTTTTTATCAACACTCATCACCGCTTTAACGCCTAAACGATCGGCTGCACGAAGCACCGCTGCAAAACTTTCAATGGTTGCATTCCGATCGGCATTGATCACAATACTTACTTCTTCGCCACTACTGCGTTTTGCACCAATCATTTGCGAAAGCGTTGTATCCATCAGCAACGGATCAACAGGTTTTGAGCCCACATAAAAATGATTGGTCGCATCAATGGTTACCACAACCGTTTGCTTACTACGTGTATTGCTTTTGGCTTTTGGCAAAGATGCTTTACGCACATTGGGGTTGGCCAGTGTAGATACAATTAAGAAAAACATCAGCAGGATGAACAGGATATCGTTCAACGCATCTGTAAACACCTCCGATGATTCTGCTCGTTTCTTTCTGAGATTCATTCGTTCGGGGTTTAACGTGTTGGTTCCTGCAATACATCAAGAAAATCGGCAGCAGATGCTTCCATTTTGTTCAATGCTTTTTCTACCTGGGTTGAAAGAATGTTATGGAACAGGTAAGCGATCAAACCAATTACAAGCCCGCTGATAGAAGTGATCAACTTTGTATAAATACCGCCGGCAATGGTGCTCAATTCATATTCACCCGTTGCATTGATGTTAAAGAACAACTGCATCAAACCAACCAGCGTACCCACGAATCCAAAGATGGGGGCCACTTTAGAAATCACTGAAAGAATATTTACGTTACGTTCCAGTTTGTACATTTCAAGCTGAGCCACATTCTCCATACTGTTTTCAATAGAATCGATGGGCTTGCCAATACGTTGCAACCCTTTATCAATTATACGGCCAACGGGATTTTGTGTATTGCGGGCAAAATTGCGGGCAGCAGTTACGTTTCCACTTAAGATATTATCACGGATAATATTCATGAAGTTTGAATCAACTTCAGTTGCTTTTTTAATAGCCATCCAACGTTCAACAAATACATACACGGTGGCAACACTCAACAACAGCAATGGTATCATGATCCAGCCTGCCTGCATCAGCAGATCAATTAAATGCATTTCTTTTTTGGGAACTACCTGTGTTGCAGCAGCATTGGTTAATGTGTCAACTGCATTCTGAACCTGGAGAAGAAAAAAATTCATATCTGTTCAATGGTTTTAGTAAAACCGGTACGCAATCGTTACCGGCGTTCAAATGTAAATCTTGCAAAGCATCTAAACGTGAGCTTTCACTGTTTATTTTCCACAGTCAAATATGCATCCATGTTTTAACGATTTGTGTTAGAGGAAAGCTAAAAGAGAGCCGGTAGTGGTTAGTGGATAGTAGTTAGTCGAAAAAACAAGAGCTGCTTACTATCGGCCTGTGCTATTCACTATCGGCTGGTAGCTTCTTCCCTTTTGCTATTTCCCCCACTTAAGTTACCTTCGCTGCCGACAATTTTCAAATTGGGGATTTTTCAAATTATCAAATTAAGAATATGGCATACGATGTAATTGTTCTCGGTAGTGGTCCTGGTGGTTATCCTGCTGCTATCCGTGCTTCACAGCTTGGTTTTAAAGTGGCAATTGTTGAAAAAGAAAGCCTGGGTGGCGTTTGTTTAAACTGGGGTTGTATTCCAACCAAAGCTTTATTAAAAAGTGCACAGGTGTACGAATACATGAAACATAGTGCTGATTACGGCATCTCAGCCAGCGATATAAAACACGATTTTGGCGGCGTGGTAAAACGCAGTCGTGGTGTAGCCGATAAGATGAGCAAAGGTGTTACCTTTTTGATGAAGAAGAACAAGATTGATGTGATCATGGGTTACGGAAAAGTTGCCGGCAAAGGCAAACTGGAAGTAACTGCTGCTGACGGAAAAAAGCAAACAGTAGAGGCAAAATATATCATTATTGCAACAGGTGGACGTAGCCGTGTGTTACCGTCAATGCCGCAGGATGGTAAAAAGATTATTGGTTACCGTGAAGCAATGGTGTTGCCCCAACAACCAAAATCAATGATCGTAGTTGGTAGCGGTGCTATTGGTGTTGAGTTTGCTGATTTTTATAACAGCATGGGTACAAAAATTACCATCGTGGAATTTATGCCACGTGTAGTACCTGTTGAAGATGAAGATATTTCGAAAGAACTCGAAAAACAGTTCAAGAAAAAAGGCATTGCTATTATGACCAGCGCCGAAGTAACAAAAGTTGATACTTCAGGTGAAGGTGTAAAAGCAACTGTAAAAACAGCTGCTGGCGAACAGGTCTTGGAAGCTGATATTTTGTTAAGTGCCGCAGGTGTTGTTGCCAACATTGAAAACATTGGCCTGGAAGAAAACGGTATTAAAACAGAAAAAGGAAGAATTGTAGTTGATAAATATGGTGCAACGTCTGTAGCTGGTATTTATGCTATTGGTGATGTGGCACCAGGTCAGGCTCTTGCACACGTTGCAAGTAAAGAAGGTATTAATGCTGCTGAACATATTGCTTACATGGAAAAGAAATATAACCATGCTCCTGAAGCAATGGATTATAATAACATTCCTGGTTGTACTTATTGCACACCTGAAATTGCAAGCGTAGGGTATACAGAAAAAGCAGCGAAGGATGCAGGTTACGAAGTAAAGGTTGGTAAGTTTCCTTTCATGGCGAGTGGTAAAGCAAGTGCTGCTGGTAATACAGATGGTTTTGTGAAAGTGATCTTTGATGCGAAGTATGGAGAGTTCCTCGGCGCACATATGATTGGTGCAGGTGTTACGGAAATGATCGCTGAAGTGGTTGTTGCACGTAAACTTGAAACTACTTATCATGAAATATTGAATGGTGTACATCCTCACCCAACAATGAGCGAAGCGTTGAAAGAAGCAACGGCTGCCGCCTATGGTGAAGCGATTGATATTTAATTATTGCACATCGTAAATAATAAAAGCCCCGATGATAACGTCGGGGCTTTTGCTTTTCGGAGATATTGAATCAACACAATAAAACATCTAATTCCGTTTCTGTTTTTTGCAAGGCCGCATCAAATGCTTCTCGCCCATCTACTGCAACGCCGGCGAGGCTTCGATAATAGTTAATTCCTTCACGCAGGTTGTTGCAAAATGAGCTGATGTATTTTTTCTTTTTTGCATTCTCGTTGAGTGATGGACTTTCTGCCAGTTGCTCACGCAAATAATTCATGTATAAATTCAGTTCGGCAATAAACATATGCGGCCTGCTTTTGTTTTCCATAATATTTTCACGGCCGTAAATATGATCGGTCATAGTTTGCAGCGAAACAACTTTGGAAAAGTTGGCAATATTGGGGCCCGGACAAATAGTTACTGCTTCTAACTTTTTTACAAAAGGTTGCTGATAGTTGATAGCAGCAGAATTGCTAAGCCCAACACATAAACATTCCTTATCCAATACATTTTTTACCTGCAGTTCATATTCCTGCTCGGACAGTTCAAGCGTTTTTAACTGTTCAAGTTTCAGCTTCTGGTATTTTTTCGAAGCGGTACAAATGGGTTCTTTGGTGAACTCGGTATTAAACGACAAATGTTTTTCAGTACAAGGGCTGCCGGGAGTTCCTTTACTGATTCTTTCAGCTTTTTCTCTTGCTGAACTTGTTCCTTTGAGATAATGAAAACGGACACCCAGCGGAGAGTTGCTACTCAGCACCACATCTTTTTCTTCTGCTGCACATAACAACTGCATTGTCTCTTCATCAACCGTTGTGGCTTCGGGCACTAATAAAAACGGAGTGCCCCATCCCGTACTTTCAATACCATATTCTGTATGCAAAAATGCATCTTCTTCACTTGTGCCAATTCCTCCCTGTACAGAATAGACAATAGCCGGGGCAGCATCAAAAATGCGGTTGTTCTTTTTCTGCTGTGCAGCATTAAAAATTTCAAATAATGAATTCGTGAGCTCTTCTTTTTTTGCTTTAAACTCTTCCAATATCGGCCCAAGCAAATAACCTTCTGTTGCAAATGCATGGCCGCCGCAATTCAAACCTGATTCAATTCTGAATTCACTCACCCAGATACCTTTCTTAGCTAAATACTTTCCTTGTATCAATGCTGAGCGATAGTCGCTCACCTTTACTACTACTTTTTTAGTAAACACGCCTTGCTCATTTGCATCAAGTTCTTTGCAACTTTCAAGATAATTGTACAAACGTGGATTCATACCGGCAGAAAAAATCACCGATGAATTATTGAGATTGCTTTTTACAAATCCTCTCAATGCAGCAACAGCATCTGATCCATCTTCTATCAACACTCCTTCTTTGTTATAGGTTTCACGGTCAACTTTAGTCATGATGTTTACATCAATTGTACCGGGAACAATTTGCGAACGCAAATAATTTTCCAACTGCGTTTTTTCCGGATGATCACTCATCTTCATCATTTGCCTGTACAATTGCTTCAGCTTACTATCCTCCGGCAGCATTTCAAAATACTTGATGATCTCCGAACCTTTTTCAAATGCAGCAGCTTTCAACTTTTCTACCTGTTCCTGCACAATTGTATTAACAAGGTTGAGATAATCAGCAACGCGTTTCGCCCGGTAATCTTCTTCGTGAACAGGAATAGCCGTGTAAGGAAGATTGGCTGTTTGATAATAATGGCTACGCATCATTTCAATTAGACGGTCCTCAACAATAGAAATGACCGATGAAATGCCAAAGCGTGCAACTTTAATGGGGCTGTCAACTGTATAAGCTAATCCCATTACCGGAATATGAAATCTGTGTGGTGAAGAATAATTCATGAATGAAATGACACGCAGATGCCTGCTTGTTTTTGGAAAGTGATGAATAATGATGGTTTTAACAACCGGTTTTTTGCTGTCGCAAAACTATTCTCTGCTGATAGCAATCGGCTTTTGAATTAACTGACAGGAAGCGTTTGAAAAGATGATCTTCGTCAGGCCAACTGTGCTGCGAGATAACAGGTAGCATTTATTTGGCCTTTCAATTGCTACTTAACTTCTGCATACTAATTTATAAATTGCAGAATGGCGTTGTTGTCAGATTCAGCACAGGCAAAATTGCATACGATCATTTTTGAAAGCAATACCAGGGCAGGTAAGGCTTTTGATATTGCATTGCTCATCGCCATCGTAACAAGTATATTGATTGTGATGCTCGATAGTATTACATCATTTCATTTAAAATACGGCCAATTCTTTTTAACGCTGGAATGGTTTTTCACCATCCTGTTTTCCATCGAATATATTTTGCGAATACTCACCTTGGAAAAACCTTTGAAATATGCGTTGAGTTTCCTTGGCCTGATCGACATACTGGCAATACTCCCCTCCTTTCTCAGTTTGTTTATTGCAGGCACGCAATCGCTAATGGTGTTAAGAGCATTAAGATTGCTTCGCATTTTCCGCATATTTAAACTCAGCCATTTTCTCGGTGAAATTCGCTTCCTTCGTTATGCCATTCGTCAAAGCCTGAATAAGATCACCATTTTTATGCTGGTGGTGTTTACCATTGTTATCATTCTTGGCTCGTTCATGTACCTGATTGAAAATGGACAAAACGGTTTTAACAGCATACCAGACAGTATCTATTGGGCGATCGTAACAATAACTACTGTCGGCTACGGCGATATTTCGCCCGTTACGCCAATGGGAAAACTCTTTGCCAGTGTAATTATGTTTATTGGTTACGCCATTATTGCCGTGCCAACAGGTATTGTTACTTCTGAAATGACCGCTGCCATGCGTAATAAAAAAGAACAACATGAAACATGCCCGGCATGCGGACGTGAAGGCCATGATGTAGATGCCAACTATTGTAAGCATTGCGGGCATGAGTTGCACAACAGCTAAATCAACTTACCGGGAATATTTTATCTTCCGTTCCTAATCACGCTTGCATGCAACCAAAACAATACGGCATTTTCTCCTTCCCTGTGATCGTTGGAGCATTAGGTTTCTTTGTTGATATTTACGATTTGCTGCTTTTTAATATCACACGACGTTCAAGTCTTACCGAGTTAGGTGTTCCTGAAAATGAATTAAAAAATGTTGGTGAAAATTTGTTGAGTTGGCAAATGCTGGGCTTAACAATTGGCGGTATACTCTGGGGAATATTGGGCGATAAAAAAGGTAGGAAAAGTGTGCTCTTCAGTTCTATCCTGTTATACTCACTTGCAACACTTGCCAATGGTTTTGTTACAGATATAGAACAATACAGGCTCGTTCGTTTTATTGCAGCACTCGGCCTTGCAGGGGAATTAGGTGCCAGTATTACCTTAACAAGCGAATTATTACCAAAAGAAAAAAGAGGAATTGGTGCGGCTATTATTGCAACCAGTGGCGTGTTTGGTACTATCACAGCTTATTTCATTCATTATCTCAGCGATGAGAACTGGCGACTCTGTTATTTTATTGGCGGCGGAATGGGTCTTGCACTGTTGTTTTTGCGTGTCGGTTTTCTGGAGAGTCACATGTTTGCTGCGGTGAAAAAAGATAACACGCCACGAGGTAAATTCTTCATGCTGCTTAACAACAAGGAACGTTTTGTGCGTTACCTGCGTGCTATTTTAATTGGCCTGCCTGTATGGTATATCATTGGCATCATCATCAGTTTTTCCGATGAGTTCGCCAAACAATTTGGCATTGTTGGTTTCGATCAACCAAAAGCATTGATGTTGCAATATGTGGCATTGGTATTTGGCGATATGGGTGCAGGACTTTTAAGCAACTATCTAAAAAGTCGTAAGAAAACATTGTACATCTTTTATGGCATCACTGCATTTTTTATTCTGGTGTTCTTTGTTTTCAAAGGCGGAGGCAGTGCATTCAACATGTACCTTATTTGCATGGGGCTTGGTTTTGGTTCGGGCATTTCCGTTTTATATATCACGATGAGTGCTGAGCAATTTGGCACAAACCTGAGATCAACGGTAGCAGTTTCGGTTCCTAATCTGGTACGTGGTTTTTTGCCGCTCATGCTTTTACTTTTCCAATTCCTGCGAAGCAAGGCTGTGTTTAATAACTATGTAACCGGCGCATGGGTAACGGGTATTATTATCCTTGCCATTGGCATTTATTCCGTTATTAAAACAAAGGAAACATTTGCAAAAGATCTCGACTTTGTAGAGCTGTAAGCCAAGTATCGCCATACAACAGCCTATAAAGCCGCTGCAAAGAAACTATTGCCATTTTTCGCAGGGTTCAGTACTTTCAGCTATAAACTCTTCAAAACAAAAATCATGAGAAAACTTTTCTTATCAGCTTCTTTGTTGCTTAGTCTTTCTGTTTTTGCACAGGAAGAAAAAGTTGACCAGGAGATCATTAACAAGATCATTAAAGAAGGCACTTCCAATTCGCAGATCATGGATATTGCTTTCAATCTTACTGATGTTAGTGGACCACGTTTAACCAATTCACCCGGTTATTATCGTGCAGCAAATTATGCAGTAAACCAATTAAAAAAATGGGGCGCCGATAAAGCAGGACTTGAGGCTTGGGGCGATTTTGGCCAAGGCTGGCAACTGAAAAAAAGTTATATCGCCATGACGGCTCCTTATTACAAACCCATCATGGCTTATCCAAAAACATGGACACAAAGCACAAAGGGTTTGGTGAAGGCTGATGTAGTTGTGATAAACGTGAAAGACTCAACAGAGCTTGATCAATATAAAGGAAAACTTGCAGGCAAAGTGGTAATCGTTAATCGTGTTGATGAATATAAGCACAGCTTTAAACCTGATGCATCACGCCATACCGACGATGAATTAAAAACAATGGCTGATTTCAAACCAAATCCGCAACCGCAAGGTCAACGGCCTGGTGCAAATCCAAACATGGCCCGCTTTGCAGGAGCACAACGTCTGAACACACTCATCAAACAAATGATCACTGACGAAGGTGCGGCAGCTTATTTAACCAGCAGCCCTGCTTCACACGACGGAACCATTTTCGTGCAAGGCCCTGCAGGCAATCGTGTTGATTTCACCAATGGTAAGCCTTCTGTTTTGGAAATCGCTGTTTCGTATGAAGACATTAAAACCATTAACCGTTTAGTAAACATGGGTACTAAAGTTTCCATCGATCTTGATGTGCAATCGGAATTTACAGGCACAGACGTTAAAGGTTACAATGTGATTGGCGAAATAAAAGGCACTGATCCAAAATTAAAAGATGAAGTAGTGATGTTGGGTGCGCATCTTGATAGCTGGCAGGGCTCAACAGGTGCAACAGATAATGCAGCGGGTTGTGCCGTAATGCTTGAAGTAATGCGAATTTTTAAAACACTGAACCTTCAACCTAAACGCACTATACGCATTGCACTATGGAGTGGCGAAGAACAAGGTTTACTTGGTTCACGTGGCTGGATCAAAAACAATGTAGGCGATCGTGTAACAAAAGAAGTAAAACCTGAACAAGGAAAAATTTCTGCTTATTACAATATCGATAATGGAACCGGGAAAATCAGGGGCGTGTATTTAGAAGGCAACTCTGGAGTTCAACCAATTTTTGCAAAATGGTTAGAGCCTTTTAAAGAAGTAGGCGCTTCTACCCTCACGTTGCAAAACACTGGAGGTACCGATCATATTTCATTTAATGAAATGGGTATCCCGGGTTTCCAATTCATCCAGGATGAAATTGAATACGACACACGCACCCATCATACAACAATGGATAGTTATGATCACTTAGTTGCTGATGATCTGAAACAAATGGCAACCATCGTTGCTACGTTTGTATACAATACAGCGCAACGTGCAGAGAAACTGCCGAGAAAAGAAATGCCGAAGCCGGTACAGGCGCAGCGATAAACTATTTCCTTTCGAAAAAAAGCTCTGCCTGTGCAGAGCTTTTTTTATTTGCTTACTTTCGACCACAACAACAAACCTCGATGAGCAAACGAACCAATTATATTTCCTGGGATGAATACTTTATGGGCGTGGCATTGCTTTCTGCAAAGCGAAGTAAAGACCCGGCCACACAGGTGGGTGCATGCATCGTTAATAACAAAAATAAAATTGTGGGTGCTGGTTATAATGGCCTGCCCGCAGGATGCGATGACAATGATTTTCCATGGGAGAAACAAGGCGATTTCCTGCAAACAAAGTATCCCTACGTATGTCATGCGGAACTAAATGCTATTCTTAATAATATCGGTATGGATCTGCATGGCTGCCGAATTTATACCGCATTATTTCCATGCAACGAATGTGCAAAAGCAATTATTCAAGCGGGCATTACTGAAGTAATTTATTTATCCGATAAATATGATGGCTCCGACCCGTCTGTGGCATCAAAACGAATGTTAACTACAGCGGGAATAAATTACCGCAAAGTGGTATCGCATGTTGGTAAAATAGAATTATCGTTTGAAGAAAATGATGTTTGATTTTTTGCCGTCAGTACTTCCACAGTTGCCGCCAATAGTTGCAATGCTTACTATTTCCCCAAGACAAGGCTCCATACAGCCACATCAAACGCTGCATCCGGCTATTATTCTTTTTTCCCCAGCAATGTGACTAACTTTTTGGCATTACCGACTTAGCTGATGCCTGAATCATCGCCCACAATCCGTATTTTGCAGGGTATGAAAGCCTATATCTCCATCAGCTACCAACGTCGCAGGAGTCTTAACACCGCCATCACTGCTATTATGAGTGTTCTTGAAGAACATCATGTTGAATCATTTGTTTTTGTGGATCATTACAAATTTGAGGAAACGCATGAAGAAGAAATGATGCGTGCTGCGCTTTCAGAATTAGAACAATGCAATTTGCTGATCGCTGAAACATCGCACAAAGGAATTGGCATTGGTATTGAAGCTGGTTATGCCAAAGCAAAAAACAAACCTGTTGTTTATCTCCGTCATAAAGAAGCTGAACATTCCACTACGCTTTCAGGTGCCAGCGATTACAGGGTGATTTATAAAAACACCGATGATCTGCAAAAACAACTCGAACTCGTCATCAAAGAAATTACTGCCCCGGTTGAACATGTTATCGCTTCCGCTTCGCAGGCAAGCTAAAAACTGTTATAAGATTTTTCACAAGCGATACGGGTAAAAATCATTTTGCAAATAGTGAGCATCTTGCATTTAGGAAGTATTAAATATATCTTTAATCTTACTAATTGCCGCCATGAAAAAACGCAAATCACTGCTGTTGCTATTTATTTTATTGGTATCACTTCTGCTGATAGTTACAAATTATTACACCATAAAAGTACTTTCAGCAGCAAGAGCATATATTAATGGTGAATCTGAATATTCCAAGGGACAAAAAGATGCTTCGCTATATCTTGTTACTTATGTTGAATCGGGCGATAGAGCTCAATGGCAGGCTTTCAACAAATCAATTGCTGTACCAAAAGGCGACAATATTGCCCGAAATGCTTTGCTGGCAAAACAGGATGATGAAGTGGCGAAACAAGGTTTCATTACAGGAAAAAATCATGTAGCCGATATTCCTTCGATGATCTGGCTCTTCAAAACCTTTCACAAAGCTCCCTTTATGAAGAAGCCAATTGATATTTGGGCATCGGCCGAACCTTTGATCAACAGGTTTGATACTATTGGTAAAAACATTCATGCACAAATGCTGGCGGGTACTTTATCCGCAGAACAAAAAGTGAATTTCATAAAAGAAATCAATTCTATTTCATCTCAACTTTCAGACAAAGAAAGTGCTTTCTCTAATGCGTTGGGCGATACGGCCAGGGATGTTAAAGGTTATTTAGTACTGGTGAATGTTTTTTTAATTCTTCTATTGCTGAGCAGTATTGCTGCTTATGCAGTTAAAACGATCAACAACATGGTAACCATCGAAAAAGAATTAGTTCTTAAGAATAACGAATTAAATGAAACGAATAAACAGCTTGAACAGTTTACTTACGCTGCATCTCATGATTTACAGGAGCCACTCCGAATGGTATCATCGTACATGAGTTTGTTGCAAAAAAAATATGAAGGTCAGCTCGATGAAAAAGCACAAACTTATATTCACTTTGCTGTGGATGGTGCCAACAGGATGAAGGTGCTGATCAACGATCTGCTGAATTATTCACGTGCAAGTATCACAACCATTGAATACAGTGATGTGAACATTGCAGATATTGTTAACGACATAAAAAAAACATTTCGTGAAGATTTAGAAGAACCCGGCGCCGGCATTTTCTTTTCCGATTTACCTGTGGTGAAAGCGAACCGATTACAAATAACACAACTGTTTCAAAACCTTATTGGCAATGCAATTAAATACCGGAGTACTGCAGCACCACAAATTGAAATAACTGCAGGCAGCACAGCAACGCACTGGATTTTTTCTGTAAAGGATAACGGGCTTGGCATTAATACAAAGTTTTTCGACAAAGTTTTTTTGATATTTCATCGCCTGCACTCACATTCAACCATTAAAGGAACGGGCATAGGATTAGCACTTTGTAAAAAAATTGCAGAGCGGCATGGGGGCGATATATGGCTTGAGTCGGAAGAAGGAAAAGGAAGCACATTCTTTTTCTCTGTTGCAAACAATCTTACTTCTTAAAGTTCGGTAGTGGTATATGGTATGCGTATAACTTTTACGAAACGCTTTTTGTAATGATCGGTTACTTCAGAAATTGTTACACCGTATGCCTTGCCCGAAGTTGAGTGAATAAATTTAAAAACTTCGTTACTAACGTCGGTTATAATACCCATATGACCCACTATTTGCGACGCTGGATCAGTACCCGTAAATAAAATTAAATCTCCGGGCACTGCTTCAGCAGCATTAATCGTTACTCCATAATTTGTAAAGTCAACTGATGAACGGGGAACCTGTATTGAAAAATGGTTAAATACATGTGTAATAAAACCGGAACAATCGAGCCCCACAGCAGTATCAACTGAAGCATATTTATAAGGAATACCTATGAGCGTTTTTGCATATGACAAAAGTTCATGTGGTGATACTGTCTTGGTGAAATCAGTTGATTTATCGATAATACTATCTACAACATGTGGAGCATCCAAAGTAGTATCTTTTGGCAAATTGCTGGAGTCATTCGCAGCAACAGCAGCCGAATCCTGTTCGTTTACATCTAACTCATTCGAAAAATAACGGCAGTTACTCATCGAAATACAAACAAATAATATAAATAAATTCATACGCATCAGTAACGGTTTAAATTATTCAAGGCAGCTATTCATGTGTGTTGAATAATGTGGAGGTACAACTAATATGCCACCTCTGCTATCTAAACTATTCTGTCCTTTTGTAAAGCCGCTACACATGTTACTTTTAAAAATGATTTGCAAAAACTATGAATTCTTAAAAGAAGCTACTATTTTCAGTACTGAAACTCACACTATAACTGCTTACTCTGCATTCCCCGCCCAAGATAATCTGAAGATTCAGGTATTTAACGTCTGCCCGGCAGACATCACAATAATCTAAAACAACCAACCATGCGCTATTCATTCAAAATTGCGGCGGCTACATTGCTCTGCTTCCTCTTCATTAATGCCTGCAACAACCAATCTGCCGAAACAAAAGAGTCAACCGAACCAACAATGTCAACAGCATCTGCTGAAGATAAAATTAAAGACGGTGAACGTTTAGTTGCTTCACTCGATTGCGAAATCTGTCATTCACCAAAACGAATGGGACCTAAAGGCCCTGAAGTGATCCCTGAACTTCGCTTTGGCGGTCACCAGGCAGGCACGCCGCTTCCTCCATATGACGAAGCAACAGTAAAAGGCGGCTGGGTATTATTTGCGCCTGATTTCACTTCAATGATCGGGCCCTGGGGACAATCGTTCACAGCAAACATCAGCAGCGACTCCACAGGCATTGGTATGTGGACAGAAGATCAATTTAAAAAAGTGTTACGTGAGGGAAAATATAAAGGCATGGATAACACAAGACCTATACTGCCGCCTATGCCCTGGGAAGCATACAAAAATTTAACGGATGAAGAGATTAGCAAAGTGTTTGCCTTCTTAAAATCAACAAAGCCGGTGAAGAACGTGGTGCCAACAGCAAAAATAAATCCACCCCCGCCTCCACCAACAGCAGCAAAATAATTTCGTTCCATACAAAACAAAAGGCTCATCAATTGATGAGCCTTTTACATAAAATGATTTTATTTAAGCACCTGCCTGTTTCACCATGAGGGCCTGAATTTGTTTCATTGTATTTTCCATGCCGTTTGCACTGCCATCCAGGAAAATGATATTTCCTTTTCCATATTCTGCAAAATTCTTTACTGCTTCGGTCCACATACTAAAAAGAATGACATTAGTATCAAGATTCGCCTGCTTCATTTGTTCTGCAGCCTCCGTCATACCTTTTGCAACTTCCTGGCGGAAGAGAGCCACACCTTGTCCACGTAAACGTGCAGCTTCACGTTCAGCTTCGGCAGCAATTTTAATAGCGTTACCTTCTGCTTCTGCACCTTTTGTTTTGGTGATGAGCAATGCCTGTCCTTCGTTTTCCGCAGCAGCTTTTAAGTTATTACTCGCTACCACACGGCTCATGCTTTCCATGATCTGCTGATCGAATGTAATATCGTTGATCTGGAGATCCTGCAAGTGATAACCCCAATCTTCCAAAGAATGATCGATCTGCTCTTTTACATACTCTACAATTTCACGACGGGCAGTCAATATTTCTGCCTGGCGCTTGGTTGCAACAAATGCACGAATGGAACCTTCAACTGTTCTGATCAATGCCTGCATCAGATCCTTGTCACTAATAAATTTGAATGCTACTTTTTTAATAGTTTCTTCCTCTGAATTTTGTACAGAGTAAAGTAACATGCTCTTAAAATATACATTAGCCTGGTCAATGGTTACAGCCTGAAACTCGAGCTCCACACTGCGGTTCTGGATGCTTACACGCTTATATATCTGCTCGAGTATCGGAATTTTAAAACCCAACCCGGGGCGAAGGATACGTTGATATTTGCCAAACATTGTAATAACGGCTATTGTACCCTGGTTAACAGTTACGAGACCGCTGAAGATGATGAAAATGATGAGCAATACCCACCAATAACTGACAAGGAAATCCATGGTTTTAAAAATTTGATCCAAAATAGCACATTCCTTTTGATAAAGGGAAGAAACTATGCAACTGAATGTTTAATTTTAAGAAAACAAACCATCATGTCCCGGTCCAAAAAAGTATTTATCGGAATACTTGCTTTTATTCCTTTAGTTGCATCTGCCATCTTTCTCGTTTACTTTTTTGCAAATTTTTTCCCGGAAATAATACGAATGGAACATGAGCATGGTGATGTGCCGCCAGAATTTTTCTTTGGCAACATGGTGGGCTTTATCTCTTCCATCATCATACTTGTGTTTGTGCAATTAGGTCTTATGATCTATTTCATCATTCACGCCATTAACAACAAAAGGGTTAAAAATGAAGAGCGCATCATCTGGATACTCTTATTCATTTTTGTGAGTACTATCGCCTATCCTATTTATTGGGGCATTCGCATTTGGCCCGAAGAAAAACCTGAAAGCAATTTTGTAAAAATGTAATTTCGCTAAAATCATTTCTGTTTATATTTTCCCAACATCAGCACATGAAAACTATACTGCTTACCATTTTACTTTCGGTGTTTATTTCATCAACACCGTTTGCCTTTTCTTCCATACAAGGTCATGCCAGCGCTGCGGAAACCGTAACGAATACAGCCCAGACAAAGAAAAAGATTTCTTCCTTTAAAAAATTCAGGCAGGAAACGGAGAAAAAACTTGGACGAAAACTGGGGTTGTTTGAAAGAATGGGACTTTGGTATTACAGCAAACTTACTGGCGATCCTGAAGCTGACGCAAAAAAAGCAAACAATCATGCTCTAACCGGTTTTATTCTCGGTGTTTGCAGTCTTGCATTAATGCCATTGCTTTCAATCCCCGGATTTTTCTTTTCTAAATCGGCGCTCAATAAAGAAAAGCTTGAACCCGGCACATTAACTACAAGAAATAAAGGGTTAGCAAAAGCAGGACTTATTTTAAGTATTATAGGCTTTGCTTACCTTATCCTGATTATCTTATACCTTGTTATAATATTGGCAGCGTATGGATTCGGTTATTAAATAATTTATATAGCCGATTTTTCTTCCCACACTTTTACTAATTCAACAAGCATGTTGGTGCTTTGTTCCATATCATCAACACCTATCCATTCATGTTTGCTGTGAATGGCCTGCATGCCGGTAAACAAATTAGGACAAGGTAACCCCATATAGCTGAGCCTGCTTCCATCGGTACCGCCACGAATAGGTTCTTTTACAACAGTAAGTCCGCAACGTTCATATGCCGTAACTGCATTCGCAACAATTTCCGGATGATCGTCGAGTATCTGTTTCATATTTCGGTATTGTTCTTTTACGATGAACTCCATTGTGCAGCCGGGATATTGTTTCAACACTTTTTCTGCAATGGTTTTTAATTTTGCTTCGTGTTGCAACAATCCCTCCACTGTAAAATCACGCACAATAAAATCGATACCTGCTTTTTCTGCAATACCGTTTATAGCTACCGGATGCACAAATCCTTCCCGCTTTTCTGTTGTTTCTGGACTCCATTCCGTTTTGGGAAGTGCTGATACTATTTCGCCTGCAATCTTTAATGCATTTACTAAAATTCCTTTTGCATAACCTGGGTGTGCAATTACACCATGCACAACGATCTTTACGCCATCGGCACTAAATGTTTCATCTTCTAACGTGCCGAGTTCACCTCCATCCAAAGTATATGCAACGGTTGCTCCCAATTTCTGCAGATCAACTTTATCCGTTCCTTTTCCAACTTCTTCGTCGGGCGTAAATAATAATTTGATTGTTCCGTGTTTTATTTCCGGATGCTGAATAAGATGATTGGCCATACTCATAATTATGGCAACACCTGCTTTATCATCGGCACCAAGCAATGTGTTTCCACTTGCGGTGATAATATCTTTACCAATATGTTGTTTTAGATAAGCATATTTTGAAGGACTGATGATCTGTGTTTTATCATTGGGCAATACAATATCAGTTCCATCATAATTTGAATGAAGAATGGGTTTTACGTTGGTGCCGTTGCAATCGGGTGCAGTATCAACATGACTGCAAAAGCAAACAACCGGCACAAGCTTTTCCGATGTTGATTGAATAGTGGCATACACGTAGCCGTAATCATCCATCTGCGCATCAGAAATACCCATCTGCAACAACTCTTCCACCAATATTTTCGAAAGATCTTTTTGCTTTTCAGTTGTAGGTGAGCTATTACCTTCGGGATCGCTTTGAGTATCAACCTGCACATAACGCATCAACCTTTCTGCCGTTCCGTATTTGTTTTCTGTTGCCATACACTTATTTTTGAACTTGTAAAATAACAGCGTTTCAGCTCTTATACCAAAACCAACTCTATGCAATCATCTCCCATTATCCAAAAAGGCTGGCTACGTGTACTGCTTTTCCTGATCGGCTATTTGTTACTCATCTTTTTTGGTAGTGCATTCGTGGGTGTGCTGGTGATGTTAGCCGGACTAAACGTTACAGCAGAAACACTCTTCTACGCTACCGTAGTTCTAAATTTTATTATCGCTTTTGCAACAGTTGGTTTGTTCAGAAATTTATTTGACCGGAAAACGATCAAAAGCCTCGGTTTTGAATGGAAGGGATTTGGTAAAGAACGTACGGCGGGATTTCTCACGGGCATTCTTTTACTATCGTTAATGGCAACGGTTTTATGGTTAATGAAATTACTGCAATGGTTTCCTGCTGATGTTGACATAAATGGATTTCTGCTTACGATTGTGATGATGATATTAGTGAGTTTTGCTGAAGAGTTGGTGTTTCGTGGTTATGTGTTGAATAACTTAATGCAGTCGATGCCCAGAGAAGCGGCACTGTTTGCTTCAGCAATTTTGTTTGCCGTATTTCATTCGCTCAATCCTAATTTCAATCTCATTGCTTTCATTAATATATTTATTGCAGGCATGTTGCTTGGGATAAATTATATCTACACCCGTAATCTTTGGTTTGCCATTTTCTTTCATTTTACATGGAACTTTTTCCAGGGACCAATACTGGGTTTTGAAGTGAGTGGATTATCGCTTCCCTCACTACTCGACCAAAATCTCAGGGGGTCTATTTTATTAACCGGTGGAGAATTCGGCCTTGAAGCATCATGGCTCACCACATTTGCAACAAGCCTCATGGCCATTGCACTTTTCTTCTTGTTTCAACGCAAATATGAAAGTAAAGTTGAATAAATGTGCATTGAGAATTTGTGAATGCTAAACAGAATTTCTACTTTACTTCTTCACCAAAATCAACAAAACATGAAGAAGATCCTTATCGGCGGCCTTGTTGGCGGCATTTTACTTTTTGCATGGCAAACAGTTTCTTTCGCAGTTGCTAATCTTCATGACAAAGGACAGGCTTACACTCCCAAACAAGACAGCATTCTTCAATTTTTAAACAGTTCTGGTTTAGAAGAAGGCACTTATTTTATGCCCCGCCTTAAAGACGAAAGCTCGTCAGAAGACATGGAAAAATTCATGAAAGAAGTTGATGGCAAACCATGGGCCCAGCTCAGTTACTACAAAGCCTGGAACCTGAATATGGGAATGAACATGGTGAGAGGACTGTTGGCAAACATCATCATTGTTATCGGCCTCTGCTGGATCTTTGCGAAGATCACGAATGCAAGCTTCGGCACTTATTTAACTGCAAGCCTGATCATTGGGCTTATTGCTTTTACCAACGGTCCATACACTGGCCACATTTGGTATCCCAAGCACGACATCAATGCTTACTTTGTTGATGCAATTGTTTCGTGGGGATTGGTTGGTGCGTGGTTGGGTTGGTGGATGAATAGGAAATAGTTTATAGTTTGTGGTTTATAGTTTGTGGTTACAAAACAAAAACGGTTCGCTAAATAGCGAACCGTTTTGCTGAATTGAATTTATTTGTACAAGAGTGCGACGCCACTGAGGTTGATAGAAATATTGAAGCTTGTAACAAAAAACTACAAACCTCAAACTATAAATCTTTACGGCACAATAATCAATCCTTTCGCATCAATCTCTACCATCTCAATATCAAACACCAGTTCTTTCCCGGCGAGCATATGATTTGCATCTAAGATCACTGTTTCATCCTGCACTTCGGTGATGGTTACAGGAAACTGCTGACCGGCGCTGTTGTTCATCATTAACTGCATACCTACTTCAGGAACCATATCTTCAGGAAAATTTGAACGAGGGAAATCAATTACCATCTGATCATTACGTTCGCCGTATGCATCATTTGGCTGAATGTTGATCGTTTTTTTGTCGCCAATAGCCATGCCCACCACTGCATCATCAAAACCTTTGATCATCATGCCGGCACCCACCTCAAACTCAAGCGGCTCACGGCCTGCACTTGAATCAAATTGCTCACCTGTTGTTAACTTACCAGTGTAATGCACACGTACTGTATCACCTTTTTTTGCCTGCTGCATAATTTATTATTTCAGGCAAAATTACTGGCAAATGCCAGCGCTGCCAATAAATTTTTTTTACGGTACTAATTGTGCAACTTTGAGCTACAATCCACTTGGAATGAAACAATTACTCCTTTTACTGGTTTTGTTTACTGCGGTGGCAACACAGGCGCAGAAAAAACACACCCGATCGGGCTATAACCGTGGCTCTATTAAAAACAGGTTGTTTGAAACAGGTGCTGAAAATATCGAAAACTATTACGATCTGCTGCAAGGAAAAAGAGTGGCCGTATTTGCCAATCAAACATCAACAATCGGCAAAAGCCATCTTGTGGATTCATTACGCAAACTGAACATCGATATTAAAGTGATCTTTGGACCCGAACATGGCTTTCGTGGCACTGCGGATGCCGGCGAAAAAATCGGGAACTACAAGGATGAAAAAACAGGTATCCAGGTAATATCACTTTACGGTAACAAACGCAAACCATCAAAAGAAGATCTGGCTGATGTTGATGTAATGATATTTGATATTCAGGATGTGGGCGTTCGCTTTTACACATACATTTCATCACTTGAATATTATATGGAAGCGGCGTTGGAATATGGCAAACATTTGATAGTGCTTGATCGCCCAAATCCAAACGGACATTTTGTTGATGGCCCTGTGCTTGAACCTGCTTACAAATCGTTTGTAGGCATGCAGCCTGTTCCTGTTGTTTATGGTATGACTATTGGCGAATATGCACAAATGATTTATGATGAGGAATGGCTCGAACCAAGATTGTATGAATTAGCCGGCCGACATGGAAAATTTGAATTAACCATTATCCCTTGCAACAACTACACACATACAACCAAATACGAGTTACCAATAAAACCTTCGCCCAATTTACCAAGCAGTCAATCCATATGGCTGTATCCTTCCACTTGTTTTTTTGAAGGAACAGTTTTAAGTGAAGGACGTGGAACAAACATTCCTTTCCAGATTTTCGGGCACCCCTCTTTACCAAAAACATTACGGCCCTTTACACCACGAAGCAGAGATGGTGCGAAAGAACCAAAACTGAAAGATCAACAATGTTATGGATGGGATTTAAGCGGGCCCGCTGATAAAGTATTTCTTACAGCAGGAAGTAAAGTGCAGGTAAAATGGCTGATGGATGCATACCAGTTGTTCCCAAATAAAAATGAGTTTTTCATTGCACCAGCAAGTGGAAAACCAACTGATTTTTTCTTTAATAAACTTGCAGGCAACAGCACATTGATGCAACAAATTAAAGACGGAAAAACGGAAGAAGAAATACGTGAAAGCTGGCAACCTGCTTTGCAGAAATTTAAAGAAGTCAGAAAAAAATATTTGATCTATAAAGATTTCGAATAAACAACCGAACGTAAAAACTCCATCAACTTTTTTTTTAAATAACTTAATTATTTATTGGTATGATTACTGTTCTTCATCCCTGGCACGGCGCACATTACGGCAGCAAAGCTCCTGAACGTGTAAACGGTTTAATTGAAATTTCACAGGGCAGCCGCAGTAAATATGAGATTGATAAAGACACAGGTTTGCTTCGCCTCGATCGTGTAATTTTCTCTTCATTCATCTATCCCGTGAACTATGGTTTTATTCCCCAAACCTTAGGGCAGGATGGCGATCCGCTGGATATTCTTGTCATCTGTTCGCAAGCTATTCAGCCGCTTTGTTTAGTGGAAGCAACCGTGATCGGCAATATGCAAATGATCGACCAGGGCGAACGTGATGATAAAATAATTGCTGTGGCAAGTAACGACCCAACCGTAAAACATATCAAGGATGTAGATGAATTGCCCGAGCATTTCTTTCATGAACTGAAACATTACTTTGAAGAATACAAAGTGCTGGAGAATAAAGTGGTGGAAATCGATAATTTTCAAAGTAAGTCTGAAGCATACCGCATTATTGAAGAAGCTATTGCTTTTTACAAAGAGAAATACCGTGGTAAAATTTAACTAATGCAAGCAAAAAAAATGGATACAACAATTATTATTGCAGTGCTTGTCATTGGATTGGCAGCAGGCATCTTGGGCGGCATGGTGGGTGTTGGCGGCGGATTAATTGTGGTACCGGCACTGGTTTACTTTCTGGGCTTTAGTCAACATACAGCACAGGGAACTTCATTGGGTTTACTAGTATTACCTGTTGCTTTGTTAGGTATGATGAATTATTACAAAGCAGGTCATGTTGATTTTAAAGTTGTAGGATTACTTGCATTGGGTTTCGTTGTGGGAAGTTATTTTGGCAGCAAATGGAGTTTGAGTTTGCCGCAGGAAACCGTTAAGAAAGTATTTGCTATACTTTTATTTTATACCGCTTTTAAAATGATAGGCTGGGAAAAAGCAGTGGTGAGTTGGATAAAAAGTTTCTAGTTATAGTTTGTAGTTTTTAGTTGGAAGCATTAAACCTTTCATCTCAAATTCTTTTGATCATTCTTAACCGATGCGTTCGTTCGCCTGTTTCACTTTGCAGAATACCGGCGCCATCAATATTATCTATGCGTACTTTACCAGCAGCATGAATTATTTCATGGTCGTTCAATAACAATCCCACATGAATGATCTTTCCTTCTTCATTATCAAAATAAGCAAGGTCACCACAACGGGCTTCCTGCAAAAATCCCAAGTCCTCTCCTACCATTGCCTGGTTCGCTGAATTGCGGGGCAACTTCTTTCCAAAGAAACGCATCAACCCTTGTACAAAACCACTGCAGTCGATACCAAACACCGAGCGTCCGCCCCATAAATAAGCTGTATTCAAATACATAAACGCTACCTGCCTGATGCTTTCTTCATCAAACACATAGGCCCCTTCCATTACAAGTTTACTGCTGCTTTTAATTCTATGATCGCCCCATACTGCTTCCGCATTTTGTAAACCCGGAAGCGCACTGCCAAACGGCACATGCATGGGCACATCATTTACCAGTATAATACCACTCCACGTATTCACCAATGCTACCTGGTCTTGCAATGCAATCGCTTCGCTTACCTCGGCAAGTTGGCTGCGTAAACAATAACCGGTATAACCATCATACAAGCAAACGAGTTCCACCCAATCGCCATGAGCCGCCAACAACTCCACCGCTTCTCCAAATAATAACTGCGAGGTAATTTCCGATTCCTGTTGTGGTTGCCTGCGTACAGGCGCAACCGGTACTATGCAAAGCGCATTATTCATTTACAAAATTCATTTCTATGAATATATGGAATTTTGAGTGCCATTGCATCTCTTCAACAGAAATAACTAACTTGATCTCACAAACCTGTTTGTGAATACAACCTACTCCACCATACCCGACCAGGAATTACTCAACCGCTTTTATCAACATGGCGATAACAAATGGCTTGGATTATTATTGCAACGCTACACCGTGTTACTGTTTGGTGTGTGTATGAAATATTTGAAGAACGAAGAGGAAGCAAAAGATGCCGTGCAACAGGTATTTGAAAAAGCGATTAAAGAACTAGGCAAATACAAGGTTGATTATTTTAAAAGCTGGGTGTACATGGTGGCAAAAAATCATTGCCTGATGCAGCTGCGGGATAAAGGCAAATTGCCCAAAGAATTAAGTGAGCAGATGATGGCAACGCCTGCTGAAGATGTGAACCATACCGAACACTTGCAAAAAGATGAATTACTGGAACGGCTAACCGTTGCCGTTACCGAACTGATACCTGAACAACGTACCTGTATTGAATTATTTTACCTGCAGAAAAAGAGTTATACCGATATTGCCAGCAGTACCGGTTACAGCTTAATGCAGGTGAAAAGCTATATTCAAAATGGAAAACGTAACTTGAAAATGATTTTGCTGAAACAAGAGAACAATGGCCGATAAGCTGCTCGACATATTGAACCAGCGTGACGATCTCACGGAAGAGGAATTGCTTCAATACCTGCATGGAAATCTTACACCTGAAGAAAGAAATGCTGTTGAGCAACGCCTTGCTTCTTCTGATATGATGAGTGATGCAGAAGAAGGTTTACGTCTTGCTGATGAAAAGAAGATGCGGCATGCAGTGGCCGACCTCAACAAACAACTTTCAGTGCAGTTACAGCAGCAACGCCGCAAACGGAAACATAAGCCGATACCCAATCAGTCGCTGATTATCGTTACTACTTTTTTAATTCTTGTTTTGATCGTACTGGGCTTTTTAGTGATTTACAAAATGAAGAACGGGTAAAGCACTACAACAAACTTTTTTGACTTCATTCAATGAACAACAATATAAACATCCTCAACACCGAAATTCTTTCCAACAACTGGTACACGTTAAAAAAAGTAACCTATGAGTATAAACAGAAAGATGGAAAGGTACAGGTGCAGCAACGTGAAGCATACGACCGTGGCAATGGAGCTGCAATACTTCTTTACAATCTGCAACAAAAGACAGTGATCTTAACACAACAGTTTCGTTTACCAACTTACATCAACGGCAATGAAACAGGTATGCTGATAGAAGTTTGTGCAGGCCTGCTCGACCAAGACAATCCCGAAGACTGCATACGTCGGGAAACTGAAGAAGAAACGGGTTACAAAGTAAGCGAGATCAAAAAAGTGTATGAAGCATATATGTCGCCTGGATCTGTAACGGAAATTCTCTACTTGTTTATTGCAGCTTATGAACCTCAAATGAAAATTACAGAAGGCGGTGGTGTTGAACACGAACAGGAAAACATTGAAGTGCTGGAATTGCCATTTGAAAAAGCTGCCAACATGATTGAAACAGGAGAAATAAAAGATGCAAAAACAATCATGCTAATTCAATACCTGCAGCTAAACAACATCCTGCACTAACAATTTTCTGCAATTGGAAAGCAACGAAAAAGAAATAACTTAGATACTCTGTTTTTTCTCTTTCAAATACCCAGCCATGCGTAACCAAAGTTTAATATTTGCGGCCTTTACAGGATTGCTGTTGATTATCGCCTCCTGCAAATCAACTACAAAAGAAAATCAAAGTGAAATTCCAAAAATTCGTATTGAAAAAGTGCTTACTGCCGATGAGCAAAAAGCATTGACACCTGAAATGGTTTTAAAGAGTTTAAAGGATGGCAACTACAGGTATGCTCACCAGGATCTTACGGCAAGAGATCATTCTGCTATGGTGCGTGATGCTTCGCAAGGGCAATACCCAAAAGCAGTGATCCTTTCTTGCCTGGATAGCCGTGTTCCTGTTGAAGACGTTTTTGATAAAGGTATAGGCGACTTATTTGTTGGCAGAGTAGCCGGCAATTTTGCAAATGAAGATCTGCTTGGCAGTATGGAATATGGTTGCAAAGTAGCAGGTGCTAAGTTGGTTTTGGTATTGGGACATGAATCCTGTGGCGCAATTAAAGCCGCCATTGAAAATGTGCAGATGGGCAACATTACTGCCATGCTATCGAAAATAAAACCTGCAGTTGAACGCTGTGCTGATTATAACGGGAAGAAAACAGTAAAAGACCCTGCATTTGTTGAATACGTTGCCAAGAAAAATGTGCTGCACACAATTGAGATGATCAAAAAACAAAGTCTACTTTTAAAAGAAATGGCTGATAAAGGGGAAATAAAAATTGTAGGCGCATATTACAATCTGCATACAGGAGAAGTAAGCTTTCTCTAAAAGTCAGTACATTTTTCTATTTGCATAGTTGCGTGATCCAGGTACTATATTGCGGATGTTGTTGCAACAACTCTTCTTCTTTTGCCATCTCAAAATCAGCAAAATCAAAGCCGGGAGCAACGGTGCAACCAACTAATGAAAAGCTGTTTTTATCTGCCGGCTTAGAAGCAAACCAGCAATCAGCTTTTACCACTTGCTGAAAACGATAGCCACTTGCAAGATCATTACCCAACAACAATTGCTCTCCTCTGCCATCGGGATGAATAACATAAATATGCAATCCTCCACCTGTATAAAAGTGCCAGAGCTCATCACTTTTGATACGATGAAAGGCAGAGTAATCTTTGCCTTCCAGCAAAAAATAAATGGCAGTCGATATGTAGCGGTCTGCTCCAAATCGTTCCGGTAATGACGCTGCACTCAATCGTTCATCACTTACATATGTTTGTCGGTAATAACCACCTTCGGGATGCGGCTGCAATTGTAACGTCTTTATATATTCTGCTGCTGTAAATTCTATCATCATAAAACAAAGAAATAAAAAAGGCTGCAATGCAGCCTTAGAATTTTAATTGCCGGGATTCTTTTTTGCATGATCATCATCGCCATCGAACTTGTCTTTCACTTTGCCCCAAAGACCTGATGCCTTTTCCTTCAATCCGTCAACAACATCTTCGGCCTTGTCTTTAAACTCTTCGAACTTATCTTCGGCTTTATCCTTCAGTTCATCGAGCTTTTCTTCAGCCTTACCCGCATAATCCGATGCCTTTGCTTTCAGATCCTGCAAAGTATCTTCGGCTTTGTCTTTCCAACTTTGTTTGTCGTTGTCTGTGGCATTTTTGCTGTCTTCCATACTTGTAAGTTTTATAGTTAAAAAATCCGACAATTAAGTTACAAACAAAATAGCAGAGTTTATATCAGGATATTGTAAAGACCGTTTGTTGAAACCGCTCAATACTTGCCTGCTCTTCTTATCTTGCAAGCTATGTTCCTGAGATCGGTAACTATAACACAATTTAAAAATTACACGCACCAACGTTTTGGGTTTGATGAAATGATCGTGGCCATAACAGGAGCAAACGGCATTGGCAAAACCAATTTGCTGGATGCTATCCATTATCTATGTTTTACCAAAAGTTATTTTTCCGGCTCCGACAGTAACAATGTTCAACACGGAATGCAGGGTTTCAGAATTGAAGGCCATTTGCAGGAAGCTGTTGAAGAAACAGTGGTGAGTATCGTACTCAGAGAAACAGGAAAAAAAGAGATCAGTTGCAACGGAGTGCCGTATGAAAAATTTTCACAGCATATCGGCAAATATCCCTGCGTTGTTATTGCGCCTGATGATGTGGAACTGATCATTGGCGGCAGTGAAGAACGTCGCTTGTTTTTAGATACGTTATTATCGCAGTTAGATGCAATGTACCTTCAGCAACTGATCAGTTATAACAAAATACTGCAGCAGCGAAACAGCTTTTTGAAAAGTTGTGCCCAAACACAAACAAGAAATGATGCATTGCTCGATGTGTTAGATGAACAACTACTCGTTGCCGGGAATTACATTCATCAAAAACGAAAAGATTTTTTACCTGCATTTAATGACCAGGTATTGGCGTTCTATCAATCTATAGCCGGCAAAATGGAACCGGTAAATGTAAGTTATGAAAGCAAGTTACTTGAGCAGCCGTTTGAAAATTGGTTACAGCAATCTAGAGAAAAAGATCATTTATTGCAACGAAGCACAACAGGTGTTCATAAAGATGACCTGTTGTTTTTATTGAATCATGAAGGATTTAAACAAACTGCCTCGCAGGGTCAGCGTAAAAGTTTACTTTTTAGTTTGAAACTCGCTGAAGCCGAAGTGTTGAAACAACAGAAAGGTTTTGCCCCCATCCTTTTGTTAGATGATGTGTTTGAAAAACTGGATGCGGTGCGAATGCATAATTTGCTGGACTATGTATGCACAAAATTTGGCGGACAGGTTTTTCTTACTGATCCTTATCCCGAACGTATCATTACTTCTTTTGAAGCACTGGGGAAGAAAGTTCAATTGATTGAATTAAGTGAAGAATAGACAATAAGCAATTGGCAATGGGCAAAACTCAGAACTAAACAACTATAGAACTTGCCGATAAATGACCTAACTATAAACTACAAACTATAAACCATAAACAACCATTACCTTCGCAACATGGGTGAAATGAGTATACAGCAGGCAATGGAGCAGTTTCTCAAACAAAGCAAACTCAAGCAACGGGTACAGGCTTTTGAGATAAAAGATGTGTGGGCCGAACTCATGGGCAGCACCATTGCTAAGTACACCGATGATATTAAACTCATCAACCAACAACTCATCATTACTACCACTGTTGCTCCGCTTAAACAGGAACTACTTTATCAAAAAGAAAAAATCCGCAACCGCATAAATGAATTGTTTAACGAACATGCGGTGAAAGAAGTGATTATTAAATAAGCAAGATCCCAATCCCGGCAACTCATTCCTGAGAACTCTCATTCTTTTTACTAACCCCCATCACCTTTTTGCTGGCAACAATAAAGAAACTTTGAAACTGTCAATCAGATTTCAAACATCTAAAATAATTTGCCATGAGCTATACAACTGTTGCCCAATGCGGCACCGACCACCAGGAATGGTTAAAAGCAATTGATTTTTACGATAACGAACTGGACATTCTGGAAACACGCCTGGCGGAAGTTGCAGGTAAAAACAACGGCGAAGAAGCGATGAAAGGCGTAGAACATTTCCAGAATCAATTTATTATTCAACGCAACACAATCGACGAGCTGAGGCATAACATTCATGAACATGAACATAATGTCGTGCTCGATGTGCAAGCCCACGCCGGCCATGTGGACACACAACAAGTTACCCGCCACGACGCTGTTAAAGACGAATTTGAAAGCTTTGAAAAAGTTATAAACGAATTGAGAGATGAGTTTAAACTCTATCTCCTGAAATGGATGTAAGTCCATTTAAAATTACTGGCTGTGCAATAATTCGGTCAGCTGTTAATCGTTAAAAAAGAGCTGCCTTTCCAGGCGGCTCTTGAATTTTGTAGAAGCGCTGATCAGAATTTACCTTCGTCCACATCTTTCACAAAGTCAATCACACCGGTCATGAATACCTCCTGATCGTCCCACATGGCTAGGTGACTTCCATGGGGGCAATATAAATAACGACCCTTTTGAACCAGCTTGCTTTGCTCTTCTATTGCTGCCGGATCCATCGTGTCATGTTTTGCACCGATCATCAGCGTTGGTATTCTTATCTCCTTCAGCCTTGCCTTAATATCCCATTTCGCTAAACGGCCTGCAATACCAAATTCGCTCGGGCCCTGCATCAGTGTATAAATTTCTCCATTAACATGCTTCATGCTTCTGTTAAATCCATCGGGCCATTCTTCCAATCGGCACAAATGCTGCTTATAAAAATTCGGCAGCAATAATTCCATGTAACGTGGATTGCTAAAGTCACCCTTCGCTTCTATGCCTCTCACCTCAGCCAAAACAGTTGTATCCATTTGCTTTGCCAATACTTCCTGCGCATATTTTCCATATTCAGGAGCACTTGCCACCATGTTGGCAACAATCAATGCTTTCATATTGTGTTGATATTTCAATGCATACTCCATTCCTAAAATTCCACCCCATGAATTTCCAAGTACATAAAAATTTGAACTGTCAGCACCAATGGCTTTACGTACTTGTTCTACTTCTTCAACATATCGATCTGTTGTCCACAGACTACTGTCTTTCGGCTGATCGCTGTAGTACGATCCCAATTGATCATACTCATAAAACTCAAATCCTTCTTTTGGAAAAAAACTTTCAAAACATTCCATGTATTCATGCGTCATTGCAGGACCTCCATGCAACAATAATATTTTAATACGGGGATTATTGCCGAAACGTTTTGTCCATACCTTAAACGTACCAACAGGTGTTTGAATGGGAATCATTTTTACACCTGCCGATTGTACACCACTGTCGCCATAATTGAAATAATCTGCAACAGTTGGAGAAGTTGATTTTTCCTTGCAGGAAAAAATAGAGAAACCAGAAAGTAAAAGAAGAAAGAATCGCATATAGTTTGGTTTAGTTGTTCATTCAATACGTCAGAAGAGGACGTCAGAAGGTGAATACTCTGCACTTTCCATTTTCCGTTTTCCACTTTACCCTACTCTCACTCTCGGATCAACCATGCCGTATAATAGATCTGCAAGTATATTGATCAACACAAAAATAAAAGCGCTTAATAATACACTTCCCATCACAACAGGGTAGTCTAACTTCTCCAATGCATCAACTGTTACTTTGCCAATTCCCTTCCACCCAAAAATATATTCAACAAAAAAAGCACCTGCTAAAAGTTCAGCAAACCAACCGGTGACCGCTGTAATAACGGGATTCAATGCATTTCGTAATGCATGCTTCCAGATAACGGTGCGACTGCTCAACCCTTTTGCATATGCCGTGCGTACATAATCCTGGTTCAGCACATCAAGCATGGCACTTCGAGTCAACTGTGTAATAATGGCCAGTGGACGAATGCCCAACGTTAATGCAGGCAAAATCAAATTCTGTAATGTATAGTAATGATCCCCCGTTTGCACATCAATGTCAAACCAGCTACCGGTCATGTTCAGGCCCGTGTACTTACTCAATACGAATCCGAAGAAATAGGCGATGAGAATTCCCATAAAGAAAGATGGTGCGGAAATGCCGATGATGCTACTGAATACAGCTGATGTATCCATCCAGGTGTCTTTTTTTACGGCAGCGATTACACCCAAAAAAACACCCAACAAAGTTGCAAGTAACATGGCAGCCAGGGCCAGCATAATAGTGCCTGGCAATGCTTCAATCAAAACCTCGCCCACTTGTTTTTTTGTTTGATAACTTCTGCGCAAGTAAGGCCACTTAATCGCCAGCTTTTTTTCAGCACCGATAAACAAACCCTTCAATTGCTTTTTATCGATTTCTTCTTTGCTGTGAATGGCGATAGGCGACACATCATTTACATACAATACAAATTGTTTCCACTTCGGTTGATCGAGATATAATTCTTTCTTGATGTTAGCAATGGTTGCACTGTCGCCTGTTTGTCCCATCACCAGACGTGCAGGATCGCCAAAGCCCTGGAACATCCAGAACACTACGGTAACTACGCCCATTAATACGAGCAATCCATAAAAAAGTTTTCGAAGAAAATAAGTTCCCAACATATTAGCAGGGTTTATTTTACCTGGTCGAAATTTGCTGCACTCCATTTTCCTTCCACTACCGGACCGTTCATTTTATACAACGTCGGCACAGCACGTGCAGCCGTTTTAATAGCAGTTACATCACATGTGATTAACTGCATTTGGCTCAGGATAATATCTGATGCCAGAAAATCTTTCGCCATATCCGGTACGCTTGTAACAATAATCAGCTTTTGATTTTTTGCAAGCCTGCTCATTTGCTTTACCCATGCATCATTTGTGCTAAGCTTATTAAAATTCTGAAGAAACAATAAATAGTAAGTTCCTTTTTGTTCCAGTATATCCGATGAAATATCTGCTCCGTCGGGTGTTTTTAAATCAAAGTCTTTAATCTTGGGTTCATTGTTTTTCCCTTTTTGCACAAGCGTTTGCTTACGATCAACAAACTTCCATGTACTATCGGGCAAATTTTTCATTGAGAAAGCTTGCTGCTTGCCATCCTTTTCATACACAAATTCATATTCATATTTATCAGGCACGGCATCAGCAGGCAACTTTCTCAACTCAACAATATTGTTACCCTTTTTGAAAGGCAGGCAATCAACTACCGGTAAATATTTTAATGTGTACCATTGGAAAACAAATGCCAGCACTGCTGCGTCAAAAATGAGAAAGGCGTTGACCAGCTCTTTTTTGAATAACGGTTTTACCAAATGACTGTATTTGAAAATATAAGCTATCAACACAAGCAATAGAAGATCTTTCAGGAAAGACTGTTGCGGTGTTAAGGGCAAACAATCGCCAAAGCAACCGCATGATGCAAACTTAGCAGTACCATCGGGGTTTTTCGCAAGCCATGCATAACCTGTAAGGAATGTAAAAAAGACAATAAGCAGTAACAATAACCAGCTAAACATTTTCATGCGCCATCCAATGATCACCGCCACTCCAGCGATAATCTCAAACGCATTCATCAATACAGAAAGTGTTAATGTATAGTCATGAAAGCCCTGCACCCCCCAGGCTTCAAAAAACTCCTGCATCTTATAGCTTAACCCAAGGGGATCATTTGCTTTTACCAAACCGGAGAAGATAAAAAGAATGCCAACGAACCAACGGGAAAGTGTAAGCGATTTATTCATGTTGTGAATTGTTGTGGTGAATGGTCAATGGTGAACAAGCAATAGACAATCGGCAATTGGCAAAATCAATCCTACATCACACATCATAAATCATAAATCAGCCATCACCCATTATGCGTTCCTTCTTCAATCAAAATCAAACCAAAAATTGCATAATTGATAATGTCGTAGTAATTGGCATCAATCCCTTCACTCACTAATGTCTTGCCATCGTTCTGTAAAATCTGACGGATGCGTTGCAGCTTTGCCAGCATCAGGTCAACAAAACTTTCCTGGCTCATCTCACGCCACGCTTCACCGTAATCATGATTTTTATCGAGCATCAACAGTTGTGCTTTCGCAATTTTATCGTTATAAAGCTCCATTACTTTTTCAACGGACAACTCATCGCCTTCGCTTGGTGGCAATTCTAACTGCACTAATCCCATCACTGCATAATTCAAGATACCTTTAAATTCTGAAGCAATAGTATCGCCGATCTTTTGTTCTTTTTTCTCCTGGATGGTGCGTATGCGTTTTGCTTTGATATAGATCTGGTCAACAATAGAGATGGTGCGATACACCCGCCATGATGTACCATAATCGCTCGTTTTTTTCTTAAAGATATCCCTGCATTGATTTACTGCCTGCGTATATTGCTCGATCGTATTCATGAACGGTTGAAAATTGTTTCGTTAATTCGTGCTGAACTTTACTGCTATCAGCTAAGTTCCCAAAAATACAATGTACACACTCAACTGCAAAGGAAGATTATTAGTGCTGGACAAGCCTGTTGTAATGGGTATTTTAAACATTACACCCGATTCATTTTATAGCGGCAGCCGCATTAAACAAGATGAAGTATTGCAGAAAGCCGGCGACATGATCAATGCAGGCGCAAGCATTCTTGATATTGGGGGACAAAGTACCCGCCCCGGCAGCACACGATTATCGGCCAACGAAGAGCTTGAAAGAGTATTGCCTGTAATTGAAGCGATCAAAAAAGAATTTCCTTCGATGTTTCTTTCCATTGATACCTATCATGCAAAAGTGGCGAAAGAAACTGTAGCTGCGGGAATTGATATTGTTAATGATATCAGTGCAGGCGATCTGGATGATACCATGCTTTCAACTGTTGCAGCTTTGAAGGTTCCATTTATTGCCATGCACATGAAAGGAAACCCCGACAATATGCAACAGAATGCAACATACGAAAATGTAACAAGAGAAGTAATTGACTATTTCATTAAAAAAACAACAGCATGCAAAGCAGCTAGCATTGTTGATCTTATTCTGGATCCCGGTTTTGGTTTTGGAAAAACGATCACACATAATTTTCAATTGTTGAAAACAATGGAAGCGCTACAGATCTTCCATCTTCCCATATTGGCAGGACTCAGTCGCAAATCAACTATTTGGAAAACATTGCAAATAACTCCTGAAGAAGCATTGAACGGAACCACTGTTTTAAATACAATTGCCCTTTCAAAAGGCGCAAGCATTTTACGTGTACATGATGTAAGGGAAGCCAAAGAGGCCATAACACTTTTTGAAGCTTACAACAAAGCATAACCATTCAATCACGAAAGATTTATGTCATGAACATAAAAAAAGGAAACAGTAACTGTTTCCTTTTTTATTTATCGTGATCTGATTTGTTTATTGTTGTCCGTTTGGATTACCACCCGGTGCTGTTGGCGGAGCCGCTGGCTTGGGTGTAGTCACATCAATCAACTCAATTTCGAATACAAGACTTTCGTTTGCTTTGATTCGGGGAGGTGATCCTTGTGCACCATAAGCTAATGCAGATGGAATATAAGCTTTCAGTTTACCGCCTTTACCAATTTGCTTGATAGCATCTTCAAAACCTGCAATGCTGCCCGGAGGAACACTACCTAAAACAAATACATAAGGATCGAGGTGACCAAAAGTTGAATCAACATTTGAATCGAACTTAGTACCATCGAAACTTGTTCCTGTATATTTTACAGATACCTGCTGTCCGTCAACTGCTTTTTCAGGAGCACCAGGATTTAAAATAGTAACATAAACACCTTTTGCAGTTTTAGTTGCAGTGATGTTATTTTTAGCCAGATGATCCGCAATCACTTTATCGTCTTTCTTAATTTGCTCTAACGCACGGATTGAGTCTTTCACTCTTGCCTTTTCCATAATGGCAACACTTGCTTTATCCGCTTCTTCTTTTGTATCAAATACATCCAGTACTTTAAACGTAGTTACAATGAAGGCTCCTTTCTTAATAAAAGGAGGTAACTGGCCGCCTTGTGCCTGGCTTTGTTTAATAATGCTATCGGTTGATTGGCGAACAACTACGCTATCACCTTTTGACATTTGTGCAAAGATGGCATAATAGTCGGGAGGCAATGTTGTAGAATCGAAAGGAACGATCTGGCTCCCGGTTTGTGAAGGATCAGAAAGCAAAGTATCTTTTTCGGTGCCCTTGTAACGGGTTTCACCAAACTGTAATTCAAAGAATTTACCAGCAGATACTTTTTTCCCTTTGCTTCCGGGAACGATTTTATACAGCAAGCCGCCCTTTGTCTTTTTAAAAGAACCGCCACCGCAACTCGCCAGCACCGTTACTGCCAGCAGGGCTACAAAAATTGATTGAATTGTCTTCATTGTTTGTTTTTAAAACGTTTCTAACTGCGATTTATAATTATGAATAACTTCTTTAAAATGTTTGAGGGTGGTTTCAAGACTATCGTCGGTTTCGCCACCGGCTGCGTTGAAATGTCCCCCGCCATTAAAATGAGTGCGGGCAAAAGTATTACAATCAAAGTCTCCTTTGCTGCGGAAGCTCCATTTTCTTTTTTCGTCCCTGTCTATTACAATACAGGCCAGTTTTATGCCCTGTATGCCCAAAGGATAATTCACCAAACCTTCCGTATCGCCCGTTTTGATCTGGTAGCGGAGCAAATCCTGCTTGGTCACCCAAATAAGCGCTGTGTTCAACTGGTAATCAATTTCCATGCGGTTACTCAGCACGTGCCCAATAAAACGGAACCTGTTCTCCAGGAAATTATCGTAAATGTTTTCGTGGATGGTGGTGTGCTCAAGCCCCCGGCGTTTAAAATCGGCAGCCATTTCAAATACACTGGCGCTGGCCGATGAGAAACGGAAGCTTCCCGTATCGCCAATGATGCCGGCGTATAAACACCTCATCATGTCCATGTTTAGCTTTTCGGCGTGGCCGCTGTTAACGATGAAATCGTACACCATTTCGCAGGTGGAGCTCTTGGTTACATCACTCACGCCAAAAGCAAATACTTCGGTTTGCGGCTCACGATGATGATCGATAAGCACACGCCTGGCTTTAGCATCACCCACTACTTGCGCCATCCTTTTTAAACGGTTTAACGCATTGAAATCGAGGCAAAAAATCCAATCTGCCTCATTTATAATTGTATTGCTCTTATCGATGGTTATTTCGTAGTTCAACACTTTTTCACAGCCGGGCATCCAGTCGAGGAAAGCCGCCCAGTTGGTTGGTGAAATCACCTGCACCGTGTGGCCAAGTTGTACCAGTAAATGATAAAGACCCAGCGAAGAACCCATCGCATCCGGATCAGGTTTCTGATGAGTTGTGATAACCACCTTAGCAGGTGTATTCAGCAGAGGGTATAGTTCGTTTATTACTTGCATATGAGCGGTTGCAAATGTAGGGGAAATGAAGGAGTTCGGATTGAGGAGTTGGGATTAGTAATTCAGCATCTGTAAACCCCCAATTCCAAATACCCAAATCCTAAATCCAATTTTAGCTCAGCAAATTCCTTCTCTCTCCCTCACCCTGCTTCCCTATCTTTGCGGCGCAAAAAACAAGATAAACATGAGCAATCGTACGTTTACAATGATCAAGCCCGATGCAATGAAGAACGGTCATGCCGGCGCTATTTTAGACAAAATTATTAAAGCTGGTTTCCGCATTGTTGCGCTAAAGCAAACAAAACTTACTGCTGAAACTGCGGGTGCATTTTATGCAGTTCATAAAGAGCGTCCTTTTTATGGAGAGCTTGTTGAGTTTATGAGCAGTGGTATCATCATCGCAGCTATTCTTGAAAAAGACAATGCTGTTTCTGATTTCCGCACACTTATTGGTGCAACAGATCCTGCAAAAGCAGATGAAGGAACAATCAGAAAATTATTTGCAACATCAGTTGGTGAAAACGCAGTGCACGGAAGTGATAGTGATGATAATGCAAAAATTGAAGGAAGCTTTTTCTTTAGTGGATTAGAGCAGTATTAATCAACTTTTTTCTCTCTAAGTATTCCCTCTTATTCAGAAGAAATAAGAGGGAATTTTTTTATGCTGATCAGGAGTTTACTCGCAATTCTGTTTTATACTTGTGCATCCTAAAAATCACATCAACATGAAAAGCATTTTTGTATTGCTCTTGTTCGCTACCCTATGCACTCAAACATCCGCACAAAAAATTCCTTCCTTCGGAAAAATTGACAAAGAAGAATTTGCCTCAAAAGAATGCAGTTACGACAAAGAAGCAACAGCTGAATATTTACTCGACGTTGCACAAGTGCGTTATTACCTTACATCATCAAGCTTCGTAAATGAAACAACCACACGCATTCGAATTAAAATTCTGAATGAAAAGGCTATTGAACTTGCAAATATTCGCTTACCGTTTTACAGTGCAGGTAATCGTCAGCGCATAAGGAGTATAGAAGGACAAACTTTTAACTTGAATGCAAATGGTGAAGTTGAAGTAAGCAAGCTGGAGAAGAAATCAGTGATGGAACAAAAACTTGACGAGGATTATGATATGATGGTTTTTACCATGCCGAATGTAAAAGTGGGTAGCGTTATTGAATATCGCTATGAACACAGCAAACAAAATTATATTGAAATTGAAGACTGGGTATTTCAGCGCTCCTTGCCTGTTCGTTATAGTGAGTATAATGTTGAAATTCCAAAAGAACTTGAGTTTACATACATGATCAAACGCTCCTTACCGGTTAAGGAAAGCACAGAAGGTATCAATCAAACAAAGCGTTTTATCATGACCAATATTCCCGGGCTTGATACAGAACCCTTCATGAGCAGCAGAAAAGATTACCTGCAACGTATCGACTTTCAACTGAGATCATATAATGGTCAGCCGCAAATGACAACCTGGAATAAACTAACGGAACAATTGCTTGAAGAAGACAGGTTTGGAGTTCAGATCAAGAAAAACGTTTACAAAAACACAACATTACCCGGCGAATTAAAATCAATTACTGATCCTTATCAAAAACTTGTAACCATTCTCAATTATGTAAAAAAAGAAATTACCTGGAATGGCAAATCATATTTCGTTACAGATGAAGGCGTAAAAAATGCATTAGAAAAACATAGTGGCAACAGTGCCGATATGAATTTATTATTGATCAGCATGCTTCGTGATGCCGGATTAAAAGCTTACCCGGTTTTGGTAAGCACGAGAGATAATGGAAAAGTAAATTCAACTTACCCGTTTCTTTACCAGTTTAACGATGTGTACGCTTACGTAGAAATAAATGAAATGCCATTTGTGATAGATGCCACAAATTACAGTAATCCTCCTTTCTTAATTCCATGGGATGTGCAGTTTACTGAAGGCTTTCTTGTTGATGAAAAGCTGGCACAATTCATTCCCTTAGGCGACATTAAACATCGATTCCGGTTGGTATCTTCTATTTTGGGAGAGATCACTGCTGAAGGTAAAGTGAATGGAACTGCCAACGTTATAGCTTACGAGTATGCAAAAAACCGTCGTGTAGCAGCCATAAGAAAAGGAGAAAAAAATTACCTGGAAGAATACTTCACAGAACCACACCCTGAATTTAAATTTGATTCGCTCACGTATAAGAATGAAAAGAACGATAGCTTACCATTAGAGAATCTGGTACAATTTCAGGGTAACCTTGCAAGCAGTGGAGATTATTTATTCTACTCTCCCAATTTTTTAATGGAACTGGAAACAAATGATTTCCTTTCCGACAAGCGATTTACTGATATTGAATTTGGGTACATTCAGTATTATAATATGTTCACTACTCTCCGTTTCCCCCAAGGTTTCGAATTGGAAGAATTACCCAAGAACATCCGGATGATATTACCAGATACCAGCATTTCACTTCAACGATTTGTAAGCAAAAACGAGAACAGTATTTCCATGCGTTATACGCTTGAGATAAAACGCCCGACTTATTACGCTGATGAATATCCCGATTTCAAAACTTTCTATGCGAAGCTGTTTGAGATGTTGAATGAGCAAATTGTATTCAAAAGAAAAACCACACCTAAGCCATGAGAAAACTAAATGTACTCCTGCTGTTTGTTTTACTATCCGCCAATGGATGGGCGCAAACGCTCCTCAACTACTCTTCCTTAAACCTGCCCGACAGTTTGAAAAAAGATGCTGATGCAGTTTATCATTTGGAAGAAAATGTAGTTGAAATTGAATCACCTACTAAGATGATCATCCGCTCACATACCATTGCAACTGTATTAACCAAAGCTGGTCTTCATCATTCTGTTGTAAGAATTGGAGTAGACAAACTTCGTAAACTGGAGGAGGTTACCGTTAAAGTGTATAATGAGCTTGGAATTGAAATTTCACGTTACAAGAAAAAAGATTTCAAATTAGAAGGAGCATACGATGGCATTACACTCGCATCCGACGACAAATTATATGAACTTGATTTCCCCGTGCCCGGCACACCTTGCACTATTGAAACTGAATACGAATTAAACTGTTCAGGTTTCATTGATATACCTTCCTGGTATTTTGGCAGCACAACCGAATCGTTTAAGACAAGCAGGTTTGTAGTAAAATCTGTTATACCTATAAAACACAAGGCATACAATTTTAACGGTGAACCGGTAGTTACAACCGACGGAAAGAAAACAGTTTACACCTGGGAAATGAACAACAAAACTGTTCCTCAAAAAGAAACCGGCTCATACGGTCCCCGTGTATCGTTGCCATTGATTGATGTGTCACCTCTTCAATTTAGTTATGATGGCTATCCGGGATCACTGGAAAATTGGAAAGAGTTTGGGAAGTGGACCTATTCGTTTTACGAAGAACAAAATCCGTTTAAGCCAGAACGTGTAGAGTTTTTTAAATCGCTTATAAAAGATGCAAAAACAGAACAGGAAAAAATTGCGATTCTTTACCGCTACATGCAAAAAGATTTTCGCTATGTAAGTATTCAGTTTGGCATTGGTGGGTTTAAACCTTTTCCAGTAGCTTTTGCTGAACAAAAAAAATACGGCGATTGTAAGGGACTTACCCATTACATGAAAAACGTATTGAACGCAGTAGGAATTAAAGCGCATGCAGCATTGATCAATGCCGGCACTAATCAGTACCCTGTTGATCCGGCCTTTGCTTCAAACAATTTCAATCACGTAATTCTTTGCGTGCCGCTGAAAGGAGATTCGATGTGGCTTGAATGTACCAGCAAACAAACACTTCCCGGCGAACTTGGAAACTTTACAGAAAACAGGAACGCATTATTGCTTACAGAAAATGGCGGTGTGCTTGTAAATACTCCAACCAGCAAAAGCATTTCTAATAAATGGATTTCAACAACTGATGCTGAATTATTTGATGACGGGGCTGCCGTTCTCAGCAGCAGGTTATTTGTATCGGGTGAGTTCTGGCAATATGTGGATGCATACGTGAATGGACAAACAAAAGATGACACCAAGAAAGCATTGGTGAACGCATTTGGTTATAAAGCACCTGATGACCTGTCGGTGAAAATTCTTTCTGATTCAGCCGATGGACATTTAGTAGAGATAAAATTGGCTTACTCACAGTTTTACGATTTTAAAGCTGGAGCAAAGCACTTTTATCCATTACGCCAATACAAATTAAACGACGAAACCATTAAACCTGCCGAAATAAGGAAACACGATTTCCTGTTTAATTACCCTTACGTTAAAAAAGATCATATTACATACAAGCTTCCTGAAGGGTTTGTAAACGAAACGTTGCCTCCTGCAAAAGAGCTGAAGAATGAATATTTAAATTACCAGAACAATATTAAGTTGAATGAAGGCAAAACGCATATGACTGTTACAACCGAGCTTCGGTTGAACAAGCATATTGTGTCTCCCGATAAGTTTAATGAAGTAGCCAACAGTTTCGAGGCCATAAAAAAAGACGAAGGACAAAAAATCGTTCTGAAAAAAGGATAAAACAAAGCCCCCGGTTAGCGGGGGCTTTTTGTATGCAGTTGGTAAAGGTTCCGGGAAACAAATGCTCTTTATTTGTAAACACTGATGCAGATACTAACGATCAGCGCCAATGAAAAGAATACTATAAACAATGCAAAGGGAACATCTTTACGGGTGTAAACCGGGATTGTTTTTTCAAAGCGTTTCATAGAAAATGGTTTTTAATAGTTTAAGAGGTCTTGTAAATTAACGATTTTCTCCTGAAATCCTTGTATTTACAGGGGTTTTCATAGAATGTACTACAAATCACGTACAACTACGTGCCTATAAAAGCTTTTTCATAAGCCAATCGGTTTGCAAATCGGTGCCCAGCAAAAACTGATGTTCACCAAACCGCTCGAACCCCCAATTTTTATAAAACGCAATTGCCCGTTCATTTTTTTCCCATACCCCCAACCAGATAAATTTCATTTGCAGTTCGTTTGCTTTGCTGATGCACTCCTGCATCAACGCCTTCCCTACTCCTTTTCCAATTGCTTTATTTAATGCATAGATGCGAGCTACTTCAATTGCTTGTTCATGTGCAAGATTATTTTTTAATCTCAGCCTTGCATAACCCACCGGCTCATCGTTTACATAGGCAACAGTAAAAATCCCTTCACCCATTTCAACTTCTTTCATGAGCGCTTCTTTGGTAAACTGTTCGTTCATGAAAATATCTATATCTTCTTTGGTATTGTCTTTCGCAAATGCTTCGTAAAAAGTAGTGCGACTGATATCGGCAATTAATTCTGCGTCGGCGGCTGTTGCATATCGAATTGTGACTAAACTCATACCTTTTTGTTGAGAAGTTAAATTACTTGAATTCCGCTTCAATTGATAACAAAATTTATCTTAGCTACACTCAATCATTAACATGGATAGAAATTACTGGGAACGCATTGCACCAAACTACAACGAAGAAATTTTTGATGTCTTAAAGAATGATACCAGTGGAAAAATTGTAGGAGCTATTGAAGAAGTTGCATCAAAAGAAAAAACAGTAACCGATATTGGCTGTGCCATTGGCAAATGGATACCCTTGCTGGCAACTGCGTTTAAATATGTGGTGGCCACTGATATTTCCGCTGTTAATCTTGATATAGCTAAAGAGAAATGTAAAGATTACACCAACGTTGAATACCAACGGATGGACATGAGTGCCTACACATTAACAGTAACGCCATGCGATGTGGCTGTTTGCATTAACGCCATCTTAACCGATAATTTAAAAAAACGTATCAACTTTTTTCAATCGCTCAATATTTGTTTGAACCAGGGAGGCACGCTCGTGCTTGTTGTTCCATCACTTGAATCTAAACTCTACACCAACATCATTGCACATCGCTGGAATGTGGATGATGATCACAAAGAAAAAATTGAATCGGTGGAGAAAGCATATGCACTGGCGAAGAACATTAAACAAGGGGTTACAGATATTGACAATGTACCTACCAAGCACTACCTGAAAGAAGAATTAGAATTGCTTTTAAAACTTGATGGCTTCACGGTTGATCGTGTAGAAAAGATCAACTATACCTGGCAAACAGAATTTAACAATCCTCCCAAATGGCTGGAAGATCCATATCCATGGGATTGGATGTGCGTTGCACGGAAAGATTAAGAAGAAACTATCTATCCTCCCTTAATCCTTACCGTTAGCTGTATTGAATGTTTTTCTGTGAAATAATGCAAATCTTTCTCCTTTGATTTGGCTGGGAATTGCTATAACTTAATGTTAACTCCCATCCTATCTCAACACTACCCTCTCTTTATTCACATTTAAAACAACAAACATGAGAAAGATTTTTCTTCTCTGCCTGCTTGTTCCCATCATTGGAATGAGCCAGAACAACGTAGTGAGTACATTCAGAGTATTTCCCAAAACCGACAAATTACTGGAGTTCGAAAAGGCATTCGCCTCGCATGCGCAAAAGTATCACGCAGGCGACTGGAAGTGGCGTGTGTATGCCATTGAAAGCGGGCCCGACGCCGGGGGCTTTCATGTTACAGAAGGGCCGTTGAGTTGGGATCAACTCGACAAGCGTGGCGACATCAGCGCAGAGCATACAAATGATTGGGCTAAAAATGTATCTCCTCTTACAGTCGATCGTGGCACATCGGGTTATTCATCTTTCAATTCTGATTTAAGCAATGTTGCACTTACTGATTACAGCGATAAAATCATCATCAACCATATGTATGTTAAGCCGGGCATGATCGGGGAAGCAAATGAATTGGTAAAGAAATTGAAAAAAGTTTGGGTTGCAGGCAACGAAAGTGTTGCAGTTTATACATCAACTATATCCGGCCCGCCACAAATAGTTACCGTAACAAGGTTAAAACAAGGGTTGAAAGAATTGGCTCCTGGTTTTCGCAAACCAATGCCTGATCGTTTTGACGAAGCACATGGCGCAGGTGCGTGGAATTATTATCTCGCAGATTATGCCAAAGCCATTGAAAGCAGATGGAGCGAACTATTGACATTTCGTGCTGATCTTAGTTCAAAGTAGAATACTTAACTCTTAATTTTTAAAAAATCAACACCATGAAACCGATACTTTTTAAAAACAGGGTATGCTGGTTATTCATCATCATACTATTACTTCCTTTACAGCAAATTGCTCAGATATCAGTTTACCAATACAGGCATGTTCCGGCTGATAAAGTTGAAGAGTTCATTAAACGTGAAACAACATACTGGAGCAAGGTTGCACAAAAAGCCGTTGATTCAAAAAAAATGCAATTCTGGGGACTATTTGAGAAAGTGGGTGGTTATGATTTGCCTAACTCATCTAATTTTCTATTCATTAACGGCTTCTCCAATATGGATTCGGCCTGGAGCGGCGATACATTTGATCCATCAAAACTATTTCCGAAAGTTCCTTACAGCCAGATGGAAACTAATTCATTTACAACCGTTACAAGTGAAGTTTTTTTTCATGGTGAAGACTGGGCCGAAGCCAAAGGAGTTAATCCTGCAAAAGATTTCAATTATGTAGTGATGAATTATCATCTTTCTGAAAGTGCAGGAAATTTTATCAATGCAGAAAAAAATATCTGGAAACCTTTTTTGCAATCGGCAATGGACAAAAAACAAACACAGCAACTTGGCTGGGGTAATGCCACTGTACTTTCACCAACCGGTGGCGATATGAAATTCAATACGATCTCCTACGATCTATTCCGCACTTTGCAGGATGCGCTGCTCACACCGTGGGATCCTGCTACTGTTTTCCCCGATAACCTTAACTTGATAGGCAACATGCGAAAACAGGAAAGTGCAAGAGTGATCTACAGAGTTGTAAAAGTTGTGTCGAACTAAAAAACCTCTCCTTCACTCCCTAAAAGGAGAGTCCATTGCACAGCCCTCGCAACTATGGACTCTGCAAAATAAAAGCTCTCCGAAATTCGGAGAGCTTTTATTAAAACAATCTTTTGAACAAGCATGAGCTGTGCCAGGCAAGTCTCACTTTAGGGATAACCGAAGAATGAAGGTTAAGAGCGAAGCTCAGAGGGTTACATTCTCAATCACCATTGCACTGGCGCCACCACCACCGTTGCAAATACCTGCGGCACCATATTTCGCATTATTTGCTTTCAACACATTGATCAATGTAACAATAATGCGTGCGCCACTTGCACCCAGGGGATGACCAAGCGATACTGCACCACCATGCACATTTACTTTTGTGGGATCAAGATGCATACGTTTGGTGTTTTCAATGCCCACCACTGCAAATGCTTCGTTTAATTCCCAATAAGCAATATCACTCATTTGCAATCCTGCTTTGGCAACTGCTTTTGGAACAGCTAATGAAGGCGTTGTTGTAAACCACTCAGGTGCCTGTTCTGCATCAGCATAAGAAAGAATTTTAGCAATAGGTTTCAATCCCAACTCGTCAGCTTTTTCTTTGCTCATGAGTAGCAATGCAGCGGCGCCATCATTCATTGTACTTGCATTTGCTGCAGTAACTGTTCCTTCTTTTTGGAAAGCCGGATTGAGTGTTGGTATCTTATCAAATTTTACATTGTAAGGCTCTTCATCTTTTGCAAACACAACCACTTCGCCTTTGCGTTGCGGAATTTCAACCGGCACAATTTCATTATCAAACAAACCTTTTTCCCATGCTGCCTGGGAACGTTTATAACTTTCAATTGCAAATGCATCCTGGTCTTCACGACTAATGCCGCATTCCTTTGCACATAACTCAGCAGCATTGCCCATTGCCTTTCCATCATACACATCTGTTAAACCATCTTTCGCCAAGCCGTCAATAAAGTTGGTATTACCATATTTATTTCCCCAACGCATACTGTCAACATAAAAAGGAACATTACTCATGCTTTCCATTCCACCTGCAATGATAACATCGGCATCACCCAGCATAATACTTTGTGTAGCCTGCGCAATAGCTTTCATACCACTGGCGCACACTTTATTTACCGTTGTACAATTTACTTCGTTGGGTAAGCCTGCAAATTTTGCGGCTTGTCGGGCAGGTGCCTGTCCAAGATTTGCTTGTATAACACAACCCATCAAAACATCCTGCACCTTATCTTCTTCAATACCTGCTTTTTGCAAAGCGCCTTTAATAGCAATAGCTCCTAATTGTGTAGCGGTTAAACCTTTTAAACTGCCGCCGAAACTACCCATAGGCGTACGAACAGCTGAGATAACATATACTTCTTTCATATAGCGTTTTAGATTGAGGGGCAAAGATAACGATTGTAAGTTTTTAAAACAGCATGCCATTACTCTATATCAGACGCCCACATAATGACATCCCGAAAGTCTGACTTTGCATGTTCAGTTAAACGAATTACTTTTCCTAAATCTCCCTTTGCTAATTTCAAAATCGCCAGTCGGGTAGCTTCTACATTAATTTCTGCGGCGGCCATCACGTGAGTTAAATTGATTGAAGCAAGTTGAGTCGTTACCAGGATGCTTTGCTCCTGATTAAAATCCCGGCGAATAATTGCGAGTATGTTGTCTGTCATATTCGGCTTAAATTATTTAAACTTTCAACTTCAGTTACACATTTTTTTTATGCAGCGCTTCTGAATCAAAACTTATTCCCTCCCAACCTGTCACCATAAAATTGCGGATGTTGGCATGATTTGTTGCTTCAGGATGTTGCAAAACATCCACACGATAATAATTGCCAAAGCAAGCCAATGTTTCTTCCTTACTTAAATTTTGAAGTTTGGCAAATGAAAATAATTTGCAGGAACCTGAATTAGTTCCTGCATCATTTATGGCTGTGCCGTTGGTAAAACGAACAGGCGTAAAATCATAATGGACGTCAATTGTTTCAATGGTATCAGTAAAAGAAATGCTTCCGGGATTTCTGCGGAGTTTGCTTAAAAAATCGTCAATGCGCATATTAGAATTAATTTGAAAAATGTGAGTTGCGAAGATGGAGAGAAAACTGTGAATGATAAAATCAGGATATTTTGGCCTGACCTTTGATTTATCCTGTAAAACACGAGCATGGAAAAGCGAATATTGGGGATCATTTTATCCTTGCTGGGCGTTGGCGGAATTTTGTATGCTGCCTTTGCCTTTATCAATGGAGGAACAGGCACTACAAACATTAAACTCATTATTGCATTTGGCATAGTGGGTGCCATTTTCTTTTTCGCCGGTATTGGACTGGTGCGTAATACACGTGATAAGCCAACCTAGTCGTCGGCTATTTATTACATAAGAATCAGGCGCAAGCCTTTCGCTTATGCATCAATTCATCGGGTTGGCAACCTTTCGAAGGTTGCCAACCCTTTTCATTTCCGCCTCTTCGCCGCATAAAATCCTACCTTCGCCGCTATGCAACAACAACCCGAATGGCTGAAAGATGCGCTGAACAATCTCAATATCAAAGCGCTTAATCCAATGCAGGAAGCTGCACTGGATGCTGCAGCCAAACACAAAGATCTCATTCTGTTATCGGCTACAGGCAGCGGCAAAACGCTTGCTTTCCTCTTGCCATTGGTTGATGAGTTAAAACAAAACCCCACTGTAACCACTACTATTATTATTGTGCCTTCACGTGAACTGGCCATGCAGATCGAAACTGTATTTAAAAGTTTACAACTTAATTTAAAAGTTACCTGCTGTTATGGTGGTCATAAACGTGAGATAGAAGAAAATAATCTGAAACAAGCGCCTGCATTGTTGATCGGCACACCTGGCCGCTTAGCCGATCATATTCGCCGGGAAAATATTAATACTGCTACTATTAAAGCGTTGGTGCTTGATGAATTTGATAAATCACTTGAACTTGGCTTCCAGGAAGAGATGTCGTTCATTATTGGTTCTCTGCCCAATATTGAAGAACGCATGCTTACCTCCGCTACCATGATGGAAGAAATTCCAGCGTTTGTCGGTTTAGAGCAACCGGTCACCATTGACTTTTTAAGCGGCAATGAAGACAGCGATACAGGTCTTGCAATTAAAACATTGCAAAGCCCGGAGAAAGACAAGATCGAAACATTGTTTCGTTTGATCTGTATGTTGGGCAACCGCTCAACGATTGTATTCTGCAACCACCGTGAAGCGGTTGAGCGTACCAGTGAGTTATTGAAAGAACGGGATATTGTAAATGTGTTTTATCATGGTGCCATGGAACAGCGTGACCGTGATGCAGCTTTATGCAAATTCCGTAACGGCACATCGAATGTATTGGTTACTACTGATCTTGCAGCACGTGGTTTAGATATTGCCAACATCCGTTACATTGTTCACTATCACTTACCGCACACAGAAGATTCATTTACGCATCGTAACGGCCGCACTGCCCGTATGGAAGCAAGCGGTACAGCCATTGTCATTCTTGGCCCCGATGAAAAAATGCCTGTGTATGTTCCTTCCGAAGCAGAAGCAATTGAACTACCGGAAAAAGCGGAGATACCCGAAAAACCAAAATGGACAACACTGTTTATTGCTGCAGGTAAAAAAGACAAAGTGAATAAAATTGATATTGTTGGATTCCTCAGCAATAAAGGCGATCTGAAAAAAGAAGATATTGGTTTGATTGAAGTGAAAGATTTTTTTGCTTTTGTTGCTGTAAAAAAGATCAAAGCCAATCACACACTCAACCTGATCAAAGACGAAAAGATAAAAGGGAAGAAAGTGAAAATTGCTGTAGCGAAATAGGCGGAAGGCATAAGGCAAAGGGCTCAAGGCGAGTGCAGATTTACTGCTGCCATGTCTTCCCTCAACCTTAAACCTGAAACCACCAACCTTAAAGAATGAATTTATTCCATACTCCATCTACTATCATCATTACCTGCCACAAGCGCATTGCTCCATATCTTGAAGCAGAGGTAAAAGCATTGGGCTTTTCCATTGATGAAGCATTCATAACGGGTATTAAACTGAAGGGAACAATTAGCGATTGCATTAAACTCAATCTTAACCTTTGTTGTGCAAGCCAGGTGTTGTACAGTTTAAAACAATTTACTGCACACGATGGCGATGATATTTACAAGGCACTGAAAGATTTTCAGTGGGAAAATATTTTACCTAATCCTGGTTATTTTTCGGTTACGAGTAATGTAAATAATCCTACTATCAACAACAGCATGTTTGCAAACTTAAGAGTGAAAGATGCTATTGTTGATCGAATCAGAGATAAACGTGGTACCCGTCCTTCAACAGGAGCAGAATTAACCGGAACTGTTATCCATTTGTTTTGGAAGAACGAAGATGCAGAAGTGTTTGTTGATACGTCAGGTGATTCATTAGCCCGGCATGGTTACCGGAAAATTCCAGGTCTTGCCCCTATGCTTGAAGGCTTAGCATCGGCCACCATTTATGCAACGGTATGGGATCGACAATCACCGTTCATAAATCCCATGTGTGGTTCGGGTACTTTGGCAATTGAAGCAGCATTGATAGCAACAAACCGAAGACCAGGATTGTATCGCACCAATTATGCATTCATGCATGTACAAGGCTACGATAAAACCGTTTACCACAAAGAAGATGCATTACTGGAAGAACAGATCATTGATGTGCCGGGTTTAAAAATTATAGCAACTGACTATAATCCCAAAGCAATTGAAAATGCAAAGAAGAATGCAATTGCTGCAGGTGTGCAAAAGCTGATAGATTTTGCAGTGTGCGATTTTGCAAAAACAGAAGTGCCGCAGGATGCAAAAGGAGTGATGATGATCAACCCGGAATATGGCGAACGTCTTGGCGACATAAAAGAACTGGAAGCAACCTATGCACGTATTGGCGATTTTATGAAACAACAATGCGGCGGTTATTACGGCTACATATTCACCGGCAATATGGAGCTGGCAAAAAAGATCGGGCTGAAGGCAAAACGCAGGATAGAATTTTACAACAGCACCATCGATTGTCGCTTGCTCGAATATGAATTGTATAGCGGCAGCAGAAGGGAAGCAAAAGTTGCAGAGTAGTCAAACGAAACCAGCCCTACCCCTCCCTATCTTTGTTCTTCATGCAAACAACACACTATTCCATTATCATTATTGGTGGCGGACCTATTGGTTTGGCTTGTGCAATTGAAGCAAAGAAAGCAGGCATTCCTTATCTCATTTTAGAAAAAGGATGTTTGGTTAATTCATTGTACAACTATCCTGCTAACATGACTTTCTTCTCCACTTCTGAACGATTGGAAATTGGTGATGTTCCTTTTGTATCAGTAAATCCCAAACCAACAAGGGCAGAAGCATTGGAATATTACCGCAGAGTGACGGTTGCTTATAAACTAAACATCAACCTGTTTGAAGAAGTTAATAAAGTTGAACAAACTGCAAACAATTTCGGCATACAAACAACCAAGCAACATTACACAGCCGACTATATCATTATTGCATCAGGCTTTTATGATATTCCTTATTTACTAAATGTAAAAGGTGAAAACCTGCCGAAAGTAACGCACTATTATAAAGATCCTCACTTCTATGCTTTTCAAAAAGTATTGGTGGTAGGTGCAAACAACTCCGCTGTTGATGCTGCTTTGGAAACATGGCGCAAAGGTGCCGATGTAACAATGTTGATACGGGAAAAAGAAGTGGGCGAACGTGTGAAGTATTGGGTGCGGCCTGATGTGGTGAACCGCATTACCGAAGGATCCATCAAAGCATATTACGAATCAAGTATTCTTGAGATCAAAGAACACGAAGTCATTATACAAACACCTGAAGGCATCAAAACAATTGAAAACGATTGGGTAATTGCTGCAACAGGTTATCAACCTAACTTATCTTTTTTGGAAAAGATCGGCATTACTTTATCAAATGATGATGTTCGCAAACCCGACTACAACGAAGAAACACATGAAACAAACGTGCCCGGCATTTATCTCGCCGGCGTTATCTGTGGCGGCATGAACACCTCCCGATTATTTATTGAAAACTCACGAGAACACGCAACGTTGATCATTAGATCAATTAAGGAAAAAATTGGTTGATTACCGGTTGCTGATCCGGGTTTTCCACTCATCACATTCTATTGGTTGTAGCTGTTCCGATTTCAATCATTCACTATTTTCGGGACATTCGTAAACAAACTATAACTCAATCAACATGATCCGAATCGTAATTGCGTTGCTGTTCATAAGCACTACAGTTGTTGCACAGCATAAAGATTCAGTAATGGTGAGCCGCATTATTAAAGAAGCCACCGAAAATTCACAATTAAAAAAACTTGGGCAGGAATTGATGGATGGAATTGGCCCACGACTTGTCGGCACTCCGCAAATGCAACAGGCACACGACTGGGCTGTAGCAAAATATGCAAACTGGGGTGTAACTGCACGCAATGAAAAATGGGGCGAATGGCGTGGATGGCAAAGAGGCGTTACACATGTTGATATGGTGTACCCACGTGTAAAAACATTGGAAGGTATGCAACTGGCATGGAGCCCCGGCACCGGTGGCAAAACAATTACTGCAGATGTGGTGCTTGTTCCTGACCTGGCAGATTCGGTTGCTTTTCAAAAATGGCTACCATCAGTAAAAGGAAAATTTGTATTGATCTCAATGAATCAGCCAACAGGTCGTCCTGATTATAACTGGGATGAGTTTGGCACAAAGGAATCGATTGAGAAAATGAAAAAAGAACGCACTGAAATCACAGACGCATGGACAAAACGAATCAGCAAAACAGGATATACTGCAAGAACACTACCTGCTGCTTTGGAAAATGCAGGTGCTGTTGGTGTAATCATGAGCAACTGGTCGAGAGGTTTTGGTGTAAATAAAATTTTTGGTGCCAACACAAAGAAAGTTCCAACAGTTGATATTGCATTGGAAGATTATGGTTTACTATATCGCTTAACCGAATCTGGTATTACACCAAAGATTAGTGTGCGTGCCGATTCAAAAGAGCTTGGTGTTGTACCAACTTACAATACTGTTGCCGAGATAAAAGGCAGTACAAAACCAAATGAATATGTGATGATGTCTGCACACTTCGATTCATGGGATGGTGGCACCGGTGCTACAGATAATGGTACCGGCACATTAGTGATGATGGAAGCCATGCGTATTTTAAAATTGGTTTATCCAAATCCTAAACGCACAATTCTCGTTGGTCATTGGGGAAGTGAAGAACAAGGTTTAAATGGTTCACGTGCATTTGTAGAAGATCATCCTGAAATTATTTCAAACATACAGGCATTGTTTAACCAAGATAATGGAACGGGAAGAGTGGTAAATATTTCGGGGCAAGGATTTCTTCATGCATACGATTATATTGGCCGCTGGTTAGCACGTGTTCCAAACAAATACAAACAGGAATTGGAAACAAGATTTCCCGGTGCACCAGGTGGCGGTGGTTCCGACTATGCATCATTTGTTGCTGCAGGTGTTCCCGCCTTTTCCTTGAGCTCTAATAGCTGGAGCTATGGCAACTATACATGGCATACCAATCGAGACACTTATGATAAGATCGTGTTTGATGATGTACAGAACAATGCAATTTTAACAGCCATTCTTATTTATATGGCTTGTGAAGATGAAAACAAAACATCACGTGAGCGCATTGTTTTACCTGTTAATCAAAGAACTGGTGAGCCCGGCAAATGGCCTGCACAAACAAAAGCAACACGCAGAGGTGGTTTAGATTAATAACTGCATCTACTGTAAAAAAAAGACGCTCCTCACAATGGAGTGTCTTTTTTTGTGTTCATTCTTTCAGCATTTCATGACGGTAATCAGTAAAAGGACAGATTTTTCTCATCAGCGGCCCGAAAGCACCGAACTAAGTTTGCAGTTGCAAAGAAATCACCCGCCATGTATATCCGTAACAATCTCTTTAAATTCCAAAACGAAATTTCCCGTTGGTCGCCGGCTATTATTTTAACTGCCGCCTATTTAGTCCTCAGCGTACTGTGGATTTTATGGAGCGATACATTAGTAACACAGATTGCCCAAAATAACAACGATCTGCTTGAGCAACTTCAAAATAAAAAAGGTGTAGCATTTGTAATGCTATCAGGCTTCCTGCTTTTCTTAGTGAGCCATTGCCTGCATATCCGCCTCCGTAAAATTGATAAACAACGATGTTCGCTGGAACAAAAGATAGATGCATTAAATATTGCAAGCCGTGGAGGAATGATTGATTATAATATTGAAACAAGAACTGCTCAAATCAATAATAAAATGAAGTTCTTTTTTCCCAGCTTAACGGAGAATGTTCCTGATTTTTTGCTCTTGTTTCTTGAACGCATACATAAAAATGACCGGTCAAGAGTAAGAAGCGAATTTGATGCGGCCATTAAATCCATGCAAGACGTATGGACTACAGAATACCAGGTGCTTGGCTGCGACAGTAAATACTACACAGTGATCAGCAGTGTTTTTTTGATACGGAATGATCAGGGCAGGATTGATCGCATAATTGGTGAGATACAAGACATTTCTCAACTACGAAATCTGCAGGCAGAATATTACAGCCAACAGCTAAAACACAAGCAACGATTGGCGAGCACTATTGTTAAAGCAGAAGAAAACGAACGCAACCGATGGGCACAGGAATTACATGATAATATTTCGCAGATATTAACGGTGATCAATTTATACCTCAGTAACACAAAAGTTAAACTCGATAATAATGTTGTAATGATCGATGAAGCAAAAAAAATGGTGAACGAAGTGCAGCAGGAAATCCGTTTGTTATCCGCTACTATGAAGCCGCCTGTGTTTTCATTGATGACATTAGAGCAATCGATCGAACGATTATTTTCAAATATCAACCGCATTAAAAAAATCAATTTCAGTTTCACAACAAATGAACTTGACGATACAAAACTTAACGATGAGCAAAAACTGATGATCTACCGGGTTGTGCAGGAACAACTAAACAATATTCTGAAATATGCTGAGGCATCGAATGTAATGATCAACTTATATTCTAAACAGGAGATGGTGCATATCGAAATGACGGATGACGGCCATGGTTTTGAAAGTACCAATGTGAAAACGGGTCTCGGTCTCAGGAATATTCAAAACCGTTTACTGATTTATAACGGACAAATGAACCTCGAATCTGCTCCCGGAAAAGGCTGTACATTAACTGCAGCATTTCACTTGTGATTTTTTGTTTGCAAATCATTAACATCTTTCCTTCACAATAAAGAATGCATTGCTTTGTCTCTTTTAAAGCAGTTGATACACTGTGTTGTCAAAGCATTAAGTTTCAATAACTCTATTGAAACAATTAATTTTCCTTAACATTTTTATTTCTTTCTGGCACGGTCTTTCTATATCTAGTGTAGGAAAATGAAACAATATTTTTAAACCGTAAATCCAGAAGTTATGAAACAGATATTTACAATTTTATCGGTAGCAGCAGTAGCTGCAGTAGTAACTATCTCGTGCAAAACAAAAACGACAACAACTGATCAAACAAATGTTTTATCAGCGGTTGACTCAGCAGAGTTTGCTGCTTTCCAGGAATGGAAAGAAGATCAGGAACTAAAAAAGCAAAGAGCAGCGACAACCGTTCGCTACGTAGAGCGCAGACAAACTGTAACTAACGCCTCCCCTGCTGTAGTTACCAATACTAAGCCAGCGAAGAAAAAATGGACCAACGCAACTAAGGGTGCAGTTATTGGTGGTGCCAGTGGTGCCGTAATTGGCGGCGTGGTAAGTAAAAAGAATCGTGTAGCCGGTGTATTAGTTGGCGGTGTACTTGGTGCAGGTGGTGGTTGGGCCATTGGCCGATCCATCGACAAAAAACAAGGCAATTATTAATTAGCATGAACGTTTAATAATAGCGGGGATCATTCATACAATGTTTGATCTCCGCTTTTTCAGTAAAGAAACTTACTCATGAACAGCGTTGATATTTTTCTCGTACTTCTTATTTTAATTGCAGCTTTTATCGGCTACCGTTTTGGAGCATTACGTTTTTTATTAGAATTGTTTAAATGGTCGGCGTCTGTTGTTGCCGGCATTTTGCTTTATACAAACACAGCTGAAGATGTTGTAAAAAAATTGCCTGTATTGAATTACTGGTACCTCCCACTAAGTTTGATCGCAGGATTTATTGTTGTGTATATCATACTATCTGTATTACAACGCATTTTAATGAACGCAACTGACAACGAAACAAGAGTTCGTTTTCTCGACCGGATGACGGGCATTATACCTGGACTGTTATTAGGCATTGTAATAAGTGCCGTTACGGCAAAGCTCCTCACATTTTCAGTGGTTGATGGCATTAGTGCGGAAGCTGAGAAGAGTGAAGTGGCTGCTATGTTATCTCCTTACAGCAATATTGCCGAAAAAGAAATAACACCCCTACTTGAAAAAACGTTTGATGTTGCTCTTTCTCATGGGAAAAAGGAGCCGGAAGTATATGCAACAGATATTTATAGTATCAGGCCCGACCTTGAACAACAGATGTTGCAGCTGGTGAATAGCGAACGTAGAAAAAGAGGTTTGAAAGCGTTGGTTGCTGATGAACCATTACGACATGTTGCCAGGGCACATTCATCGGATATGATGAAACGAGGTTATTTTTCACATGTAACTCCCGAAGGAAAAGATCCGTTTTCCCGCATGAAAAAAGCGGGTATAAATTATAACAAGGCGGGAGAAAATCTTGCTTATGCCGCTACACTTGAAAAAGCGCACCGGGGTTTGATGAACTCTCCCAGTCACCGTGCGGCCATACTCAACAAATCCTTCGGTCGTGTAGGAATTGGCATTATCGACGGGGGCAAATCAGGCTTAATGATAGCGCAGGAATTTAAAGATTAAACTCATTATTTTTCCTCCAAAGGAAAGTTTACACAAAGTAAGTTGGTGCCTTTTTCCGTTTCACTAAATTGAACCGTTCCATTCATTCCAATAATGCGATAGTACACCATACTGCTGATCAGTTTTTTTTCTCTTGCCTGCACGTGGTGGTCACCAGCATCGTCTTCAATACACAGTTTTATTTCATGTTCAACGTTCAACTGAATGTTTACCTGGCTAATTTCTTTTTTTGCCTGGAGAACCTGCAGCCACGATTCTGTAATCTTTGCACAATTCATGGCCTGGCCAAAATTTACTAATTCACTGTTACCACTGATTTGTAATTCTGTTTCAAAGGAATAATCCGAACGATGACTATGTAAAAAGTTTTCCAGCATTACCTGCACCGATGCTGAATCAAGTGTAGAAGGAGTTATACTATAAGAAAGATTTTTAATTTCAGTTAACGCATGACCGATGGATTGGTTAGCTTCTTGTATATATTCCAATCTTCCTCCTTCGTTTATGGCAGCCATGTTTAAATATAGTCGGCTTGCTGCCAGTTCCTGTGCAATATTTTCGTGCAGTTCTTTTGCAACGGATAAATTTTCTTCGTCTTGCTCTTTAATCAATTCACCTGCTGCTTCGTTTTTAATACGGATCAAATCGGCAGCACGTTGTTGAATTACTTTTGATTTAAGTCTTAACTCAAGCAACTTTGTTACCTGGTTCGATAATATTTCTAAAGCCCTCTCCTGCTCAGGATTCAATGTTCTTGGCTTATGATCAAATACACAAATAGTTCCTAATGTCTGGCCCGTTGGAGAAACAATGGGTGCTCCCGCATAAAAGCGCAAATGACTATCTCCTGTAACAGCTGGATTATCGCTGAAGCGCACATCTAAAGTCAAATCAGGAACTATTACAATATTCTTTTGCAAAATGGTATGTGAGCAAAAAGAGATTTTGCGTGAGGTTTCAGAAATTCCTACGCCCTGCTTGGATTTAAACCATTGTCGGTCTTTATCAATGAGCGAAATAAACGCAATGGGGCAATGACAAATAGTTGCAGCTAATTCACGAAGTTCATCATACTCTTTTTCGCCGGGCGTGTCGAGTATATCATATAACTGGAGGTCAAGTAAACGTAATTCTTCAGTTTTGGGTACAGGAGCAATAAGCATAGTATTCATATAAGGTACGTTTGACGGATTACATCATTTACGTACGGTTTTACAAAAAAGATGTTTCGCTCTAGATCGATAAGCATAAAGACATGAAATCCGCTTATTCATCATCAATCATGTGGTTGGCTGGGTAGTGCCACTGCTGTTTAAAACAACAGTTATAAAATCATCAACAAAAGTGCATCAGAAGCATTGAACAGTTTTGTTCAGAAAGATATTTTATACTTAATTTTTCAGCAATTAAGTAATTGCACTTATAAAATTTATTTTTTTCGATGAATTGGAACGCAGATCTCACTTTGTAATCGTCACCTAGATGCAAAGAAACATTTAAACAACACTTGTCTTTACCCCATGTATTGTTTACCTTATTACTGCAAATCATTTTTATAACATCAAAAACTTACAGCTATGCCAATTGTGAAAATAATTGAGGTGATTGCTTCCTCAGAAAAGGGACTTGATGATGCCATTCGCCAGGCCGTGGCCGAAGCTTCAAAGACAGTGCGCAATATTGATTCAGTTTATGTGAAAGATATTAAAGCACATGTAAAAGACGGTGAGGTAACTACTTTTGGATGCGTATGTAAAATATCATTCAGGATAGAATAACAATCAAAAAGAAGCACAGAACGTTGAACAATTTGCTCAGCGTTCTGTGCTTATATATATAAGAATTTAGTTGAGGACCTATTCAACTTCCGTCGAATCTTCAGGCAAGTGATCATATTCACCTTTCAGTGCATACCATCCAAATATGACTAACCCTATTACTATTGGTAAAAAAATACCAATAATGATAACCCATGGCACAGGGTTATTGATATCCTTCTTTCCATTGCTATCTATATTATACCAGGCGGCCATTACAAGAAACACAAAGATTAATGGACCAGCAATCATCCACACCAAACCTGCGTATCGCTTTAATTTGTTCATAGTTTAATCGTTTACGTTAGGATCAATTTTATTATTCAAATACAATGCGCCGATAACAAAACATAAGGCGGCAACAATGATGGGGTACCACAAACCTACCAGCGGATCATCAGGGTAAGTAGCAGTTAACAGCAATCCAATAAATGGAACAAGCCCGCCGAATACGCCATTACCAATATGATAAGGTAAACTCATGGAAGTATAACGGATCTTCGTTGGAAACAACTCCACCAAAAAGGCCGCAACGGGCCCGTACACCATGGTCACAAAAAATATCTGGATGAACACCAGCAACACAAACTTCCAGAAAACAGAAGAAGGTAACACACGGTCTTTGTATTGAATTTGCGCAGGAATGGTTGAACCATTTTGCTTAAGTGTGTCTTTTGATAAAACTGTATATGCCCAGCCATTTGTTGTTTTGTAAGAAGCTGTTGATATTCTCAATGAATCATTCGTTCCGCTAATCAGGCTAGTGGTTACTTTGGGATTATTCGTCATTGCAACATCAACCGTTTCTATTTTAGCCGGATCAACACTATTCAAAAAACTACTGTATATGGGACGATAAAATAATACGCCCAACAACATACCAATAAGCATGATCCATTTACGACCTATCTTATCACTCAGCCAACCAAAGAATACAAAGAAAGGTGTCGCAAATAAAATGGCCCAAAGCAAAATGGTTCTGCTTTGTCCAAATTCAATCATCACTTTTGTTTCCAGGAAGTTTTGAGCATAAAACTGTCCCGTATACCAAATAACTCCCTGCCCCATTACTGCACCAAACAATGCAAGCAATACCATTTTAAAGTTTGCTTTGTGGCTGAAGCTTTCCTTTAATGGATTTGCCGATGTTTTTCCTTCATGCTTCAGCTTCGCAAACAAAGGCGATTCCTTCATCTTCATGCGTATGTATATGGAAACACCAACTAACAAAATAGATAACCAGAATGGATAACGCCATCCACCCCACTCTGCATCAAATGCTTCATTACTCATGCTTGATTTTACAATAAGAATAACGCCTAATGCGACGAACAATCCGAGCGTTGCTGTTGTTTGTATCCAACTCGTATAAAGGCCACGCTTGTTCGATGGCGCATGTTCGGCCACGTAAGTAGCCGCACCTCCATATTCGCCGCCAAGAGCTAAACCTTGTATCAGGCGAAGTAATAAAACAAGAATTGGCGCCAACACACCAATTGATTTATAACCTGGCACAAGTCCTATTAAAAATGTGGCGCTTCCCATCAGCACAAGCGTCAACAGGAAGGTATATTTACGACCAATGAGATCTCCAAGTCTGCCGAACAATAATGCACCAAAAGGACGCACAATAAAACCTGCAGCAAAAATGGCCAGTGTGCTGAGCAATGCTGCTATATCATTGCCTTCGGGAAAAAACTGCACAGAAATTGTTTTGGCAAGCATACCAAAAATGTAGAAATCGTACCATTCAATCAGGGTGCCCATCGAGGAAGCAGCAATCACTTTCCAGATGGAAGAGGAAGCAGTCGTTTGATTCATGCTAGGAAGATAAGAAACAGAATACAAACAAGCGTTAATCCTATAGTTCAGTGTCACTTATACCATAGTTTCAAATCAAGTCACGCAATAAACAGAATCATTATAACAATGATTATCCACCAGGGAATCTAAAAGCTTTGGCATGATTTTTTAACTATTCCTAATTGCTAATGATATTTTCAGCTTTGTGATATATCGTTCTCTGTCGAACAGTGGCAATGAAATTGTAGTGACATATTGCAACCCTTCTTGAAACGAAAAATAGGTTTCACTTCTATATATACATGGAAAGCGACACCTGTAAGTGTCGCTTTTTCTTATTACATGTACCCTCTTCTTTTCCTTTACCCTTAGAGTAAAACCTAAACAATGCTTTATAAATATGTGAAAGTTGTAAGAACTCAACTGAATCATGTAAGGAATTTATAGTAAATGATAGTCAGATTTGTAAGACTACATATTGTTAACAGTTAAACACTCATATCATGGACAAACGTGAAACTATAACCGAAAATAAAGAGGAGACAGAAAAAGCATTAAAGCAGAAAACAAACCAGGATTTCAACGGCAAAAAACCTTTGCCCAACGACCCTGATCTAAAAAAAGAAAAGCCGGAACCGGAAGTTCCCGGCATTGAGGATAAAAAAAAGAACAGCGGCAGCGGGGTTGATGAAAAGCAAAAAACAAAAGGCTCGTCAGAAGAATACAAACCGGAACAGCCCGACACAACCGATAAACCACTTAATGAAAAGCCAGATGAAACTGTTGCAGGCGACTCCGATGCACCCACTATTTTAAATAAACAGGACGATGGAAAAGTTTTTTAAAAACTATTGACAGGCAAAAAATTGTATAACCGCTAAATATTTAAACTATGAATCTAACAAAGTACGTCAGCTTTTTATTGATTGCAATGATGACAATGCTCAGTTCTTGTGAACTTGTTCAAGGTATTTTCAAAGCCGGCATGGGCTTCGGAATTTTTATTGTGGTGGCAATTATAGGTTTGATCCTGTTTTTAATTTTCCGGATGGGAAGAGGTAAAAAGCCATGACAAAAAAATATTGATATCAACTATTGACCAACTAAAAGAACAAGATGAATAAATTTTTCAGAGCATTAATTGCAGGATATGGCGCAAAAAAATTAGGAGGCGGATGCTTAAGTACAATTCTTATTTTCATTGTTATATGGGTAGTACTCGGGAAGTGCGATTCCTGACAAAGTTTTTTTTGCAGACAGATCATAAATAAAATATCCTGCACGTTTGGTGCAGGATATTTTTGATTTGCTCTCATAACCGGCATTAAGCCATCATCTCTTCTTTCGCAACTTTGCTGTAATCATCAGCAAGTTTACGTTGTACTTCAAATGGCAAAGGCTCGTAATCGAGAAAATGCATACGGAATTTTGCACGCCCCTGAGTAAATGAACGCAGGTTGCTGCTATAGTCCTGCATTTCCGCTAATGGAACTTTAGCAATCACTTTCGTAAAATGCCCTTCGGTGTCCATCCCTTCTACCATGGCACGACGAGTTTGCAAATCGCCGATAACAGCACCAGTGAGATCTTCGGGGCAAAGTACTTCCACATGATACATCGGTTCCAGTATCTGCGGATCGGCTTGTTGAAATGCCTGTCGGAAAGCCTGCAGTCCTGCAATCTTAAAAGAGATATCATTACTATCAACCGGGTGCATCTTACCATCATACACACTTACTCTAACATCACGCACATAAGAACCCGTAAGCGGACCTTCGTTCATTTTCTCCATCACTCCTTTTAAGATAGATGGCAAAAAGCGAACATCAATCGCACCGCCCACAATACAGTTATAATAAACCAACTTACCACCCCATGGCAAATCATGCACTTCCCTGCCACGAACATTCAGATCGGAAGGTTCGGGCATTCCTTCATGCCATGGTTCAATACGTAAATGTACTTCACCAAACTGCCCATTACCTCCACTTTGTTTTTTGTGACGATACATACTATCGGCACTACGACGAATTGTTTCACGGTATGGAATGCGTGGTTTTGCAAACTTCACTTCCAGTTTGTGCTGGTGTTCAATTTTCCATTTGGCAACAGACAAATGCATATCGCCCTGGCAATGGATCAACGTTTGTCTTAACTCCTGGGATACTTCCACTCTAAATGTGGGATCTTCATTACGGAGATCATGTAAAGCTTCGGCCAGCTTTTCTTCTTCGCCTTTCTTTACACTTTCAATGGCCATGGTAAGATTGGAAGCAGGAAAATCAATTGGAAGCAATTCAATATCTTTTCCTCTTTCGTGCAGTGTATTATTTACATGCGTGTTGCGGAGTTTCAACGTTGCTCCAATATCACCAGCGGTGAGTTCGTTTACCTGTGTGCGTTTGTTTCCTTCTACAATAAACAGCTGGTTCATTTTTTCGGCAACACCGGTTGATTCATTTACCAATTCCATTCCTGCTTTAATAGTGCCACTGTAAACTTTAAAGAAAGACAGTTCGCCCACATGCGGTTCGCTTACAGTTTTGTAAATGAAAATGCAACCTGGTCCTTTTTCATCGCAAGACAACGTTGCACCTGCTTTTGTTTTTTGCGGAGGCATTTCATTGGCGCTTGGGCAAACATTATCAATAAAGCCCATTAAACGACCACTACCCATATTACGTTCACCAGATAAACAGAACAATGGAAACAGGTCGTGATTGATCATCGCCTTTTTCATACCAGCTTTTATTTCATCTTCATCAAGCTCACCTTTATCGAAATACTTTTCCATAAGTGTTTCGTCATTACCTGCAACAGCTTCAATTAATTCTTTGTGTAAATTATCGGCTCTCTCTTTTTCTTCATCCGGAATAGGTAATTTTTCCGGCTTGCCTCCTGCATCTTTAAACTTATACATGGTCATACGCAGTACATCAATAATTTCATGAAAACCTGCTCCCTGTTGCCGTGGGTATTGCACCACTGTAATGTTTGAACCAAAATGAGCTTTTGCTTCAGCAACTGTTTTTTCAAAATCAGCTGCATCTTCATCAAGTTTATTTACTGCAAAGATCATGGGTGTTTTAAACTGTTCGGTATAATCCCAGATAATATCCGTACCCACTTCCACACCACGACTTGCATTCAATAACATAACACCAGTGTCAGCAACACGCAATGCACTTATTACTTCGCCAACAAAATCATCATAGCCGGGTGTATCAATAATATTGATCTTATAACCCCGCCATTTGCTGTGTAAAAGTTTTGAAAAAACCGAATTGCCTCTTTCCTGTTCCAATTCATGATAATCGGCAACAGTATTGCGTTCTGCTACTGTGCCTCTGCGGTTAATAATGCCTGCTTCGTATAGCATGCACTCCGCTAATGTTGTCTTACCGGAACCTGCGTGGCCCAGCAAGACAATGTTTTTTACGTGTGAGGTATCAAAGTCTGCCATAACATTCATTTTTTAAAATGTAAACAATCACCTGCATACATGGGCATGTAAGTACAAGCGTTACCGTACAAGGGAACAGATAGAATTTGAATGGGTGGCTGGGGGAATGTCTTTGATAGATGTAGTAAAGGCAATTACAATTATGCCTTAGCAACGAAATTTCTAAAATCGCTTCTTAATTCATTTAACGTATGTTCCAGTATTTCGTATTGTCCGTGCAGCTCTTCATGCTCCTGCATTGCCGCTTCTGATGGATGACCGCTTGATGGATCTTTTTCTACCTGTAGTCGTCGGTCGTGAGTTTTGATGGCTTGTTTCAGATCGTGAATGTTGATCTGCTGAATGTAAAACTGGTTGTGATAATGTTCCACTTCGGTAAGGACTTCCTTGTCTTTTTCTCCGCTTGCCATGAGTTGAAGCTGATCTCTCAGTTGACTCATTTCATTGCGATAGGAACGCAGATGCTCCCTCCAGGAGCTGCATTCCCTGTTAAGCTGTGTTGTGTCTGTTGAAACCATGGGAAACAGTTTTAATTGTGATTAAATAAGATATCATCAAAGAGCTAAATAAATTTAGTCAATACATCTCATAAAACCTATAAAAAAACTGATGATTTACGCACAAAAAGAAAACATCATTTATGCATAAAATAGAGTTTCGAACGTTAATTTAGCGCTCAATTAATTTCTATGAAACCAAACTGCTTACTAACCGTATTTTCCCTGATGTGTATCATTAGCCTGCATGCGCAGGATCATCAGCTACGAAAACCCGAACTTATTTCTTACAACATCAGTCTTTCTGATTACCGTTTTCCACAACTCATTAAAGATTCAACCGCCAGCAAAGCTTTTGACCAGGGCGATTGGTATAAACCATCCAACAAATCATTTGGATTTGGCTTCAGTTACTGGCGTGGATTAACACAAAAGATAGATGCTTCGGGAACAATGACCGGTACGTTCTCTAACTTCCCCGCCAATTTTGTAAAAGACGATTCAATTGGCCAAGCAAGATTCAGCACACAACTTGATGCATTGCTTCATATAAGAGCTTTTAAAGACAAATCTCCAGTTAATCCATTTTTAACGGCTGGTTTGGGCATTGGTTATTTTCCTAAACAGTTTGCCGCTTACGCTCCTTTAGGTGTGGGTTTACAATTTCATGCAAAGTCAGGTGCCTATTTTTTCCTGCAGGCACAATGGCGCAAGAAATTAACCAATGGTATTAACAACGATTACCTGCATTACAGTTTCAGCTTTGCACAGCAAAATCCGTTTGAACGAAAAAAGAAAGTGAGCGAAGCGACTGTGGTAATTGCAGTTGAACCAGTATTGCCTCTCGATGCTGATGGCGATGGTTTTGCCGATGCAAATGATAAATGTCCTGCTGAAAAAGGAACGCTCAATGGCTGTCCGGATACTGATGCAGATGGTATTGCCGATAAAGATGATGCATGCCCCAACGACAAAGGCACATTGAATGGCTGCCCCGACACAGATAATGATGGCGTGGCCGATAAAGATGATAAGTGTAAAGATGTGGCAGGACTTGCACGTTACAACGGCTGCCCTATTCCTGATACAGATGCTGATGGCATAAATGATGAAGAAGATAAATGCCCAACGCAGTCAGGTATTAGTGCTAACGGAGGTTGTCCCGAAATAAAACAGGAGATAAAACAGAAAATTGATTTTGCAGCAAAGAATATTCTTTTCCAGTTTGCAAGCGCTGTTATTTTAAAATCATCTTTTGCACCGTTAAACGAAGTAGTAAAGGTTTTGAAAGAAAATCCATCATTGAAATTAACGATCGATGCGCATGCTGATAATGTAGGTACTACTGAACGGAATTTGTATTGGAGCGAACAAAGAGCAAAAGCTGTGGCCGATTATTTCATCAGCAAAGGAATTGCAGCAGAACGTATTACATACAAAGGTTATGGCGACGCTAAGCCCATTGCCGACAACAAAACGGCAAAAGGAAGGGCGTTGAACCGAAGGGTTGAAATGAAAGTTGACTATTAAGTAAATATTACTAAACAAAAAAGCGACAGACTTGCGTCTGTCGCTTTTTTATTTTATGAAACATGGGTGTGCATTATTGGCATAACGCTTGCAAAGGATATTCCACCAACATCTCCTACTCTGAAGACTGCATCATTCAATTTCATCATTTAAAAAAACAAAACAAATGAAAACAACATTTCAACGATGTTTTATTCTGCTTGCATCTGTATTGGTGCTGGGAGCGGTAGCATGCAAAAAGAAACTAAAGGACGCCGACATACAGGCCAATATTGAATCGGTTCTTAATTCTGATCCTGACATGAAAAGAACCATGGTAATTGTGAAAGATGGTGTAGCCACCATTAGCGGCGAATGTAAAGATGAAGCCTGCAGGGCAAGATGCGAAGATGCCGTAAAAAAAGTTGAAGGCGTAAAATCTGTTATCAACAACTGTACTGTTGCGGCAGCGCCCACTGTTGTTGTACCTCCGGTTAGTGATGCGTTATCGCAGGCCGTTGCAGATGCGGTAAAGGATTACCCAACGGTTAATGCACAACTCGATAACGACGTGCTGACATTGACTGGTGAAATTAAACGAGCTGATCTTCAAAAACTGATGATGAGTTTAAATGCATTAAAATCCATGGGGCTGAAAAAAATTGAGTCAGCCGGGTTAGTAAAAAAATAAACAAGGAGGAAACATATTATGGCACTACAAGATAAATACAGAGAATTGGTTGACGCTGCCAATTCAGTTGGAGTAACTAATCTGCAGGTACGTGAACAGGATAATGTGTTATATATTGATGGCGAAGCCACGGGATCAGTAAAGCAACAATTGTGGGATATTTATGAAAAGATAGACCCTGATTATTCTTCAGGCGATCTTATGCTTAACATCAACAGCGTTGCTGGTGTGGCAGAAGGAAGCAAGTTGAAAGTAACAACCAACAACAGCAACCTCAACATTCGCAGCGGGCCAAGCACTAATGATGATATTGTAGGCAAGGCAGCAAGGCACGAATTAATTACATTGGTGCGTAAAGAAAACGATCAGTGGTGGTATATTAAAACAGATAATGGTGAAGAAGGTTATTGTTTTACGCAATACCTCACACCCGTAGCATAACAACTGATAAAATCAAAAGAGGCTTTCATTAATGAAAGCCCTTTTTTTATTTCAATATCAATCAACAACTTTATTTCTATTGACGTGATCGCCGATCCGTTCAAGCAACTGTGCTATGTCAAAAGGCTTTTCAATACTATCATTGGCGCCCGCTTCGGCAGAAAGCTTTTTCAAACCGGGAGTAGCGGATATAATGATCACAGGAATCAAACGTGTACTATCGGCACCTTTCAACTGCTTACACAACTCAAGCCCATCTGCATCCGGCATCTGCCTGTCAATTAAATACATGTCAGGATAATGGTCAGGTTCAGCATGAATAAAACTTCCATTTGGCCACAATTCCACTTCATAACCCGCCCTTTCAAGTATCATGGATAGTACATCACGTATGCTCTCATCATCATCTGCAATTAGTATTCTCTTTTTCATATAAAAGGTAATGGGCGCAAAGTCCAAGCCATGTTTTGCAAGAACAGAGGCAATTGAACATCAAATTGAAAACCGGGGTTTTAATTTCCTGTTGCTATAGGAATAGCTTTACCTTTAACTCCATGACCATGAACAATCAACAAAAGTTTTTATAAGTTTTCAGGATCGCCGGAAATACTTTCAAAAGTTTAGTTCCTCAACCAGGTCAAAGACCAATTCAATGAGCAAAAGTTCCGCAAAAGATGACATTGACGACTCTAATCAGGGAAAATTTTCCATTGTAGCCCTAGGTGCATCCGCCGGTGGTATACAGGCATTAAAACAATTCTTCAGCAGTGTTAAAGAAGATTCGGGCTTATGCTACATCGTTATTCTTCATCTTTCACCCGATCATGATAGCCAGTTAGCTGAAATATTACAAACAGCCTGCAAAATGCCTGTAACACAGGTAACCGAAATCACGATAGTAAAGCCCGATCATGTATATGTTATTCCACCTAACAAGCATTTGAATATGGTGGATGGAAAGTTAAAAGTACTGAACAACAGTTCGGTTGAAGACAGGCGTGCACCGGTTGATATATTTTTCCGCACGCTGGCTGATTCGCATCAGCAACGTGCCATCGCTGTTCTTTTATCAGGCACCGGCGCTAACGGCTCCATGGGTTTGAAAAGAATAAAAGAAAAAGGAGGCGTTGTGTTTGTGCAGGAGCCAACTGAAGCGATGTTTGATGATATGCCACGTCATGCTATTGCTACTAACTTAGTAGATGAAATTTTACCCGTGAGCGAAATGGCTGCACGCATACTCCAATACAAAAACAATTTTGAAACGGGTCATATTGAAATAGAGAAAGAGAATAATATTGATGCACACACCAAAGCATTGCATGATGTATTTACATTGCTTCGTGCACACACAGGTCATGATTTCAGTAATTATAAACATCCAACGTTATTAAGACGGTTAGAGCGACGTATCAACATCTTTAACTTCCCCGATCTCATTACCTATGTTGCTTACCTGCGACAGAATAAAGATGAGATAAACGCATTGCTGAAAGATCTGCTGATATCGGTTACCAATTTCTTTCGGGATACAAATGCATTCAGCCGCATCAAGGAAAAAGTGTTGCCCGAAATATTGAACGGCAAAGGAGCGATGGATGAAGTAAGGATATGGGCAGCCGGTTGTGCCACTGGTGAAGAAGTGTATTCACTCGCCATCATTTGTGCCGAATTGTTAAGCGATGTTGTGGGAGCGCCGAGAATACAACTATTTGCAACCGATATCGATGAAGCAGCTATTCGGCATGCAAGAGAAGGTTTGTATTCGCTCAATGATATTGCCGATGTATCACCTGAAAGAACAAGCAAATACTTTAAAGAGGAAAGCAATGGTTATCGCATAAGGCGGGAGATAAGAGAAATGATCCTCTTTGCCACACACAATTTTATTAAAGACCCGCCATTTTCCAGGCTCGACCTTGTTGTTTGTCGAAATGTGTTGATCTATTATAATAAAACAGCCCAGCAACACGCCATTCAAACATTTCATTTTGCACTAAAACCCGATGGATTTTTATTTCTTGGTTCATCCGAATCGGCTGAAGGATCAGGTGATTATTTTGAGAAATTCGATCGGCAGCATCATATATTCCGCAGCCGTAAGAAATACAACCGTCCACCATTACCAATCGCACAACTCACTCCTGCAGATATACCGGAGCTGGGTGTTAATACACTTGAAAGAAGATTTCATCGCTCCGATGTAAGATACCATGAACTGCACCAGCGCTTGCTTGAAGAATATGCGCCACCTTCATTAGTAGTAAATGAAGAGAATGAGATCGTTCATCTATCCAACAATGCCAGTCGCTACCTTGAAATAAAAGGTGGCGAACTTTCGCAAAACCTGTTGAAGCTTGCTAAGCCAGATATAAGAGTGGAGCTGCGTTCTGCATTGTACAAGGCATCGCATGAAAAAAAGCCCGTAGAGATCAAAGCCATCAAAGTAAAAATTGATGGTGTGGATGAGGTCATCAACATATTTGTAAAACCGGTTTTTGGGGATGATAGTACCAAACACGGTTACCTGCTGGTGATATTTGAACCAAGCACAAGCGAAAGCGGCAACGAAGAATATGTTGTGATGAATAACGAAGTGTATTCGCAACAGCTGGAAGATGAGATCATCCGTTTTAAAGACCAGATAAAAGCATCGGTTGAGCAACACGAGTTCCAGGCCGAAGAATTAAAAGCTTCCAATGAAGAATTACAGGCGTTGAATGAAGAGTTACGTTCATCCGCAGAAGAACTCGAAACAAGCAAGGAGGAATTGCAATCGGTAAATGAAGAATTGCTTACTGTGAACCAGGAACTGAAAGTAAAAATTGAAGAGACGAGTATATATTCAAACAATCTTCAAAACCTCATCAACTCTGCAAGCATTGGCACTATCTTTCTCGACAGAGGTTTGCGTGTGGTATTGTTTACACCCACTGCAACAGATATTTTCAACCTGATACCTGCTGATACAGGAAGAATGCTTTCTGATATCACACACAAACTCGAGTACAGCAACATTGGTAAGGATGCAGAACTTGTGCTTGGCCGTTTGCAAAACATCGAAAAAGAAGTAACAACTACCGATGGCCGAACTTATATTATGCGGTTGCTCCCCTACCGCACCAACGAAGACCAGATCAACGGTATCGTTATCACCTTTATTGATATTTCAGAACGTAAGCGTCACCAGGATTTGTTACAACTTTCTGTTGAAAAATACCGTTCGCTTTTTAATTCTATTGATGAAGGTTGCCTTATTGCTGAAGTAACACATGATGAAGCAACCAACACCATTGATGTGATATACACCGATGCAAATGTTGCGGCAGAAAAACTTACCGGCATCAGTTATAAAAATCGTCGCCTGCGTGAAGTGGAACCCGACCTTGAACCCTATTGGCACGAACGATACCTGAATGTGGTAAAAACTGGTGAGAGTGTACATAGTGTCAGGCAAGTGAATAGCTTAAAAGCATGGCACGATATAAAAGTATTTAAAACAGGAAATTCAGGCGATAACACGATTGCCATCCTTTTCCAGGATATTACTGAAAGTAAGAATGCAGAAGACCTCATCAGGTTATCAGAAGAAAGACATAGAGTAACCTTGCAGGCTGCAGAAATGGGTGCGTGGGATCTGAATGTTGCTGATAATATTGTTGAATGGAATGATCAGCATTATTTCCTGCTCGGCCTTTCTCCCACCGATTCTAAAAAAACGGTTGAATATTTCCTGCAGTTCATACATCCTGATGATGTTGATATGGTATCAGAAAAATTTAACACAGCCATTGCTGCTGCTGATGTTTTTCATGCAGAGTTTCGCATAAGGCGTGCTGATAATGGAAACATACGTTGGATGAGTGGTTACGGACGAACCATTGAACAGGAAAACGGCAAGGCCTCACGCATGGTGGGCGTTTTGTATGATATCACCAACAGTAAAAAACTGGAACAACAAAAAGATGAATTTATTGGCATAGCGAGTCATGAATTAAAAACGCCTATCACCAGCATTAAAGGTTATGCGCAACTGTTAGAACAAACCTACCAGGAAGAAGGCGATACCAAACACAAACTCTTTGTCAATAAAATGGGCCGGCAGGTCGATCGTTTGGTAAATCTTATCAGCTCATTGCTCGACACCACAAAAATATCGGAAGGGCAAATGCAGCTACAGAAAGAATCAATTGATTTGAATACCCTTTCTTCCGAGATCATCAGTGATATGAAGTTGATGGCTGGTCTGCATGAATTTGAATTTGTACCGGGTGACATACCTGCTGTGCAAGCCGACAGGGAACGAATTGCACAGGTGATCAGCAATTTTATTTCAAATGCCATTAAGTATAGTCCTGATGGTTCTACAATAACTATAAGCACAGAACAATTGAACGGTGTTGTTAAACTTATTGTATCGGACAAAGGAATGGGCATTCCTGATGATATGAAAGAGAAAGTGTTCAACCGCTTTTTCCGTGTAAATAATCCACACTTGCATAATTTCCCCGGCCTGGGTCTTGGTCTTTACATCTGTGCAGGTATTGTGAAACGACATGGTGGCGCCGTGGGCGTTGAGAGTGAAGTAAATAAAGGTTCTGATTTTTATTTTACGCTACCAGTTGAATAAACATTTACAACTGAGAGCTTGTTCCAAAAAGTTTCGCCTGTTAAAAAAAAAAACATGCCGATAGATTATTCATCACCAGGCATGTTTAATTTAATACATTGAATATTTCTCAATCGACTGTTAACGGCGGCCCGACAACCGTCATATTATGTTCTATCATTAATCGGTTAGCTATGTCAGGAGTCATCTTATCAACTTTTGCATAAGCCCTGAAAAAGTCTTCCAGCTTTGCTGCTGGTTGCGCAATGATCAGGAACGTTGCAGGCATTTCGCTCACGATAGTAAAGCAGTGAGGAACATTACGTGGAATGAAGATGCTGTCGCCCACCTTCAAAAAGAAAAGCTCATCTCCTACTTTAAATTTCACTTCACCTTTTGTAACATAAAACATTTCATCAAAATCGGGATGAATGTGTAAAGGCGGGCCAGTAGATTTTGGATTGTTAGAGCTGGTCATAACCGCAAGACCACCATCCGTATCGTTCGACAATACTTTAAAATCAATGGGAACTACGCCATCGAGTTTTACAGTTTCATGCAGCCTGTTTTCGCCGTCTGCAACTTTAATACCTTTCTTCGGCCTGTCGGCGGCGAAAACGTCAGTTTGATTAACACCTATCATGGGAAAAGTCATTAAGCTTGTTTTAATAAATGTTCCTCTTTTCATGTAATGAGCAATTAAAGATGTGATGTAAATGATTCAATAAAGCTCAAACCATTTGCTCATTACATAGTGGTAAAAAATCCGCAAGTTTTAATCGTATTTAAAATCAGGATTTAGCGAAAGGAATTGTTCGGGTGCAGTTGCATTATCCTTTATCAAATCATTTGGTGTACTGTTTGAAAAAGCTTTGAAATCTTTCACCATGTGCTGATAATCATTATAGCCATTTTCCCAGGCCACATCCAGCCAAGGCAATGTGGGGTTACGCTGTTTCATATTATAGGCATTATAAAATCGGCAAATGCGGGCATAGAATTTTGGCGACACTCCTATCTGTTGCAGGAAACGTCGCTCTAACTGGCTTGCACTAAGGCATGCCTGTTTCGCAATTTTATCTAACGTAAAAGTTTGTGGATTATCCAAAAGCAGTTGACCGATCTTATCAACAGGATGAATATTTTCTTTTAATTGCTGAATTCGCTTCCACAGAAAATTTTCTATTAACGACAGCATTAGTTCAAATGACCCAGCATTTGCAAGTTGATCATTTAACAGGTTTATCTCAGGCCCCATCACCAATTCAGCATCCACATTTCGTTGAAGAAACTCTGTCATTGGAACTGCCAGGAATTTGAACAATGCGCCAGGTTGAAAACGTATGCTGATAGCCATATAATCTTTGGGAAGATGCAGATCCTGCCGGGCAACAGGTTGCCCGAAAATAACCGTCTGCGCTCTTTTTTCCGACAGGCCACTTACAGGATCACTTGAAACAACAGAACCCCGTATATAAAAGATGATACCTTGTTTTGGACAGGCAGGATAAGGTTTTACAGGTGTTGCATCGTTTCCTGTAAAGTCAAAATGAATAAGCAGATAATCCCTGATAAATTCTTTGAGATGAGCACTTGGATGATAACAACGATAGATCATACCAGCGTGGTTAACGATTTGTTCCTGAAGTTAGCACTTTATTTTTGGCTTTGCAGTACAAGGTACAATCAGGAAACCACGGGTCGCAAAACGTCTTTAAACTGTTTGGGTTGACCTGTTATTTCCACACAAATCGCATTTTTTTCTTCACGCTCTTACATGCATGTTCACATTTTTAGTAATACCTGCTTGCAGCAATTAAACAAAACATTCAAAATTTTAAGTGGTATGTTTTATGAGTATTACTTGTAAACTACAGTTATGTCAACAATAAAAAATCTAAGCAACCAGGAAGCCATTGAAAAACTCAAAGAGCTGGCAGAAGGAAAAATGTGTTTATTCTGCACAAAAGAAAACGGGCAATTGGTTTCCCGCCCCATGGGTGCAACGCAGGTAGATGAGGCAGGTGATATTTGGTTCTTCAGTGCAAAAAGCAGCAATAAAAACCGGCAGGTACAAAAAGATCCGGAAGCATACCTGATGTTTATTGAAGCGGGTAAGCAACATTATCTTTCGTTAAGTACCGAAGTGGTAATTGTAGAGGATCAGCAGAAAGTAGATGAATTGTGGAATGACCTTATGAAAGCATGGTTCCCTGGTGGAAAGAGCGATCCCGAAATTTCATTACTGAGGGCAAGTGTAATGAGTGGTCATTACTGGGATGAAAAAGACGGGCATTTAATCGGCATGCTAAAGGCAGGATTAAAAGCATTAACAGGAGGAAAAACAGACGATGGCGCTTTGGAAGGAGACATTAAGGTTTAATGGTTACAACGTGCAGTTGTCTGCAGGCACTCGTTCTTTGCAGACAGAACTCTCAGAGATCTGCACGAAGTCAATTGTTTAAATTGAAAGGATGTTCTGTTTTATCATTTATGTTATCTGCCGGGGTCTTACTTAGTAGACCCCGGAAAATAGAAATACCTAATCCGTTTGTGGGTTAAAAACATAATGATAAAAATCAACACTATAATATTTTATGAAGTATAATCTTGATCGTTAATGTAGAGTCAGGTGATACATTTTCCGGATACGATGTTCTTTTTACCAAATGAGGCGCTGCGATCAGCTTCCTCACTTCACCAACCTGCATGCCTCGCAATCCTTCATCAACTCCTTCAGTTGCCTGCTTACCACCAATCAATACTTTAACAGCTGTGGTTGAGTTTTCGTTTGAATACAATACCGTTCCGTTTAAATAGCTGGTCGTTTCAAAAATTAAAACCTGGTCACCTTCCTTTGCAGCAGCACCATTTCCTTTTTTGAGGATGGTATATTTAAGTCCTGAACTTGTCGTTATATATTCTTCGGTGCTGTTTTGCTTTGAAATGTTGTTTTGTGAACTGCAACTGATTAAAAGAAAAGAAACAAGAATAAAACAGTAAGTATGCCTCATCATTACACCCGTTTAATAGCCCTTTAATAGTACATCTGAAAAATATTATTTTAAACTTCTGAAACGATTGCTATTAACAATTAACCATTAACATTTAACCATTACATTAACATCCCCTGTTTCTTGGTATAGCGTAAATCACACCGTTTGAAACTGATAAATTGAACACCTTATTTTTAATAGAGGGCAGTATCAGCTTCCACGTTTTTCCATTATCGGATGTTTTGAAAATGCCGCTGGGATGACCACAAAAGAAATCTTTACCAACCTGCACAACTGAACTGATAAAAGCCTGGTCAGGAAGCCCGGTATTCATTGGATTGGGATTCCAGGCTGAATCAGATTGATTAAGTTGTGAGAAAGGTATTGCAGCAGGAGCAGTAAAGATGGACGCCGGTAAACCTGCATCAATTGGCTGCCAGGTTTTACCGCCATCGTAAGATGTTCTTATTCTCCGGGTATTCGATTGTGTATTGAATGTAATTGCAGCGAACCCGCCATTGATGCGTGTTACATCTATCCCCACTCCGCCTTCACTGATCACTAATTCCCAGTTTTCACCAGCATCGGTTGATCTGATGATTCCACTCTGACTGGTTGCCAGGAGTACACCGTTTAACTCTACCAGCTTCATTGCCCATCCCCCTTTCTGCACTTGTTTCCAGTTTTTTCCATTGTCTGTGGATCTGAAAAGACCTTTGTTGCAGCCGATGAAAACAACACCTCCGGTAGTTTCAAAAACAGTACGTATCTCTCTTTCCGGGAAATTTGTGTACACAGGCTTCCACGAATCGGTTCCGTTTAATCTTTGTAAAAACTGGCCATTGTAATTGTATGCAATTAATCCGCTCTTACATGCCGCAATACTGGCCTGTTTGCTAGGGAAATTTTCTTTTCCCCAAAATGGAGCAACGGAATTTGGTTTACTGTGATAGAGTCCATTTTCAACACGCACATAGAACCCCGCTTCGTTGGCAAAAAAACCATCCCTGTCGGCACCATCTTCTCGCAAATTTTCGGGAAGGCCTTTGCTGATATCCTGCCATGTTTGTCCGCCGTCAGCAGATTTAAAAACAATGTTTGCAGCTGCGGTCTTATCTCTGTTTTGTTCCTGCTCACTAACAGGAATGGGAAATAGAATGGGAAGAACAAGCAAAAAAGGAAGGCTGTAGATTTTCATAACGATGATGATTTGGTGAACAATGCAATAAAGATATCGGGCGCCAACATTGCTCAGGCTTTTTTATAGTAAAGAGATGTAAAGGAACCGTAAAACATTTGTAAAACCGCCTGAAACCGGCGTTTAATAGATTATTTTGCAGCTATGAAATCCCCACTACCTGACCAATGCCCCTGCAAATGATCATAGGGATTCCCTGCCCGTCCGGTCAGGCGGGCTTATGGCCAAAAAATAGCAGGCGATAGCCTGCGCACTAAAAGTGAACATATGAACCGGTTTATTCTGTTTGCATCTTCAGTCATCATAATTGTTATGTTGATTTCCGCCGTGGCAGTTATCAATAAAAAGGAAGAGATTCCGGAGAAGCACTTAGAAGTGGTATTGCGTGATTTGGGCCATCAGCTTTTGCTTACAGCGAAAGATTCTTCATCCCGGGTACTCCCAGTTAAGAAAATAAATGAAAATACATACCAGATTTCCTTTCAGCACCACTTTGGGTTTGTTTCCGATTCGCTCATAAATCTAGTTCAACGTACATTTCAAAAAAATATCCCTGCCACCGATTATATCGTGAATTTGAGAGATTGCAAACAAAATGAAACGGTCTTTGCATTCGAAATAAATAACCTCAAAGGCAATTTAACACCTTGCAGGGGTCGCTCACTGGAGGTTAGCTGTTATATGATTGAAATTGAATTGTTGAAGAAAACGAATTTTAATTTCTATTGGTTGTTGCTATTGATTATCCCTTTGGGTTTTCTTGGTTTTTACAGGAAAGACAAGTTTCGGAAAAAAGAAGAGATAGAATCAATCGCCCACAATAGTGATTACATACAATTAGGCAACTTCCGGTTTTATACTGCCGGTAATGTTCTTGAAAGTGAGAATAAAACCATCATGCTTTCAGGAAAGGAAACAAAAGCGCTGAAAATATTTGCAGAAAACAGGAACCAGGTTGTAGACAGGGAACAGCTGATGAAAGAAATCTGGGAAGACGAAGGCATCGTAGTGATCAGCAGAAATGTTGACGTATTAGTATCTAAACTACGTAAGAAATTAAGCGAGGATAGCTCCTTTAAATTTATTAACGTACATGGCAGAGGTTATAAATTTATGATTGAGTAGACGCTTATTAAGTTCTATAATGCAATTTACAGTAGTTCACACAACACTTACCTTTGCCGCAAATCATTTTCTTGGATCTTCAAAAATCACTCCCCCTTATTGCAAAAATTGCCGATGAAAAGAAGGAAGAGAATCTTCGCTTCGTGGAGTTTCTGAAACAACACAACAGCAATGAGGTGGATGAAGAAGTGGTCCGTCTCAATCAACTTGTTGAGCCAAAGATCGATTGTACAAGTTGTGGCAACTGTTGTAAAAGTTTAATGATAAATGTAACAGCAGCAGAGGCCGATCGTGTTGCAGATCGTTTACAAATTACCCGTGAAGTATTTGATGAAAAATACCTCGAGAAAGGAAGTCATGAATTGATGATCATCAATCAAATCCCTTGTCATTTTTTGGAGAATAACATATGCACTATTTATGAGGACAGGTTTGCGGGTTGCAGGGAATTTCCCGCTTTACATCTTCCGCAGTTTACCGCTCGTTTATTTTCTGTGATGATGCACTACGATCGCTGCCCCATTATTTTTAACGTGATGGAAGAATTAAAAACTACCACCGGTTTTCAGTAAAAGCTTCAAAGCAGGCTTGCAGCTGTCTTTCCTTTATTGTATCTTTTTCGCCTCAACGGTTTAACCTCAACAACCAAACTTATCTCGAATGAAACTGCGATTATTACTGCTTTCACTTCCTGCATTTGTTATAGCATTACTGGCAGCACAGTTTGCAGATCGCTATGAATCGAATCAAAAATTAACAAAGCTAAAAAAATATAAACGGGAAAATGCCATTCGTTGCAGTCCTGATTGGGATGCATTAAAAGATATGTTGGAGGAAGTTGACATTCCACCCATTCCCGGTGCAGGTTCGTACAAATGGAAGATCACAACCAGCAACGACAGTGCACAATTCTATTTCAACCAGGGCATCAACATGTATTATGGGTTTCATATTATTGAAGCAATGGCATCGTTTAAGAAAGCAGAAAAATTTGATCCCTCTGCTGCTATGATCCATTGGGCAAAAGCATTGGCATACGGACCAAACATCAACGATCTTGGTTATGCAGCATCGCCTGATGCATTAACAGCAATAAATAAAGCAAGTGAACTTTCAACCAACGCCACAGCTGTTGAAAAAGGATTGATACTTGCGCAGGCTGTTCGTTATTCAGCTGACAGTACACAAACAAGAACACATCTGAATCAATTGTATGCCGATAAAATGAAAGCATTGTATGAACAACATTCATCATCTGCTGATATAGCTGCGTTATATGCCGATGCATTAATGCTGCAACATCCCTGGGATTTGTGGTCCAGCAACGGCAAACCAAAAGAGTGGACTCCACGCATAAGAAATGTACTTGAAAAATTACTAATTACCGCTCCGCTTCATCCCGGTGCCAATCACTACTACATACATGTGATGGAACCTTCGCCGTACGCTTCCCTTGCAACAGCAAGTGCCGACAGGCTTGGCAGTCTTACTCCGGCTTTATCACACATGGTGCATATGCCTTCGCATATTTATTTACGCACCGGCAATTACAGTAAAGGCGGAAGTGTAAATGAAGATGCAGTGAAGAGTTATAAAAACGTAGTACAACTTTTTGCGCCGGCAGCTGGTGCCGATTTTTTGTATGTGATTCATAACCTGCATATGCAAACCAATCATGCTATCATGAGTGGTGATATGAAGTATGCAGTTGAGAGTGCAAAGCAAACAGCAGCCAGCATACCAGCTGATTATTTGTTGATGGAAGGAGCCATGGGAAATTACCTGCAATACATTTATCATACACCCACTCTTGTTGATGTTCGTTATGCACGGTGGGAGGTGTTACTGTCAATGACACAGCCACCTGTAAAACAAGTATATTCAAATGTGCTTTATCATTTCGGAAAAGGAATGGCTTATGCACACCAACAAAAATTAGCCGATGCAAAAAGAGAGTATGGTTATTTGAGTGAGTTATTAAAAGACAGCATGCTTTCATTACCATTTGCGCCCTTCTCTCCTGCTATCGATGGTGCAAATGTTGCCGCCAATTTATTGGCAGGCACTATTGCACTTACACAAAAGAACAATGCATCCGCTATCCAGCATTTTAGTAAAGCCGCTGCAATAGAAGAACAGATGGTGTATAACGAACCAAGAGATTGGTTGCTTAATCCAAAACATTATTTAGGTAACGCCTACCTGCAACAAAAAGACTGGAAGAATGCAGAAAAGATATTGCTTAGCGATCTAAAGAATAATAACAATAACATCTGGGCCTTGTCGGGTTTACACACAGCCTATGTACAGCAGAAAAAAATAAAAGAAGCAACTGCTTTACTGGAAAAAATAAAAAAAGCAAATAACAACACTGTTAAAATAACTGCACCGGTGCTTTAAGGTGCAAGTCCGGCTTTTACAAAATCGCTTACCAGGTAACTGATCAACTTTCCGGTTCCTTCACTTTTTCGCCCATCGCTTAAAAAGCTGGCGCCTTCACAAATATGCAGGTAAGCAATTTTTGCATCGGTCGCTGCAAAATTAATATACTGTCTTGCATGCAGCTTATCAATACCGCTCGGTGTAAACGCACTGCTGAGGGTATGTTCAATAGAATCAAGATCAAGTTCCAGGCCTGTATAAGTATCTTCAGTAAAACCCGTGGCATGTGCCACCGCTTGTATGAAATTTCTTTTTTCGTGAATAAAAATATCTTCGTAAGTGATCATGTCGAAGAAAGGATTGTTCACAATATCGATCCATACATTTTGTGGAATATAATTTTCATGTACCCCAATTACAAAATATTTCTGCAGGTAACCATCTTCTTCTGCATAACGAAATGCATTACCACTATGCCTTCCTTCAACAGGACGATAATCGGTGTGTGCATCAAGGTTAATACAATTGATTTGCGCCAGTTGAACCTTGCCAACTTTATGTAATCCTTTTGCTGTGCCTTTTATAAGTGGATAGGCATTGTTATGTCCGCCACCAATAGCGATCGGAATTTTTCCGTATGAGGTGATGAGTTTAGCAAGCGTTTCCACTTCTTCGTCTATTGCATGCACTGCATGTCGGTAAGCCTCTACTCTTTCTTCGTGGCCGTGTGCATTCTCTTCAATCACCGATTCAACATGCGTAAAATCAAAATGACCGAGCAGGAGAATTTCATCGCCCTGCAAAAAATCGTTGCTTTGTATATTTAGAAATGCAGTGAGAAAAGGAAACCATGCCGTATCGGCCCCGCCAATTCCTTCGTTTGCTTTTACGCCAATATCTTCCGGTATTCCAAACAACGCAAATCTTGCAGTTGATTCCTGTAATATTTTATCAAACTGTTCCCTGTTGTTTGGCAATTGCACTCTCTCTCCCAGCTTGGTTTCAAAACGACGGATCTTGGTTAATGTAAGTACATCTTCTTTGTTGTAAAAACGGAATGACTGCATATGGCTGTTTTGATTCGTATTGAAAGATAACTTATTTCAGTACATATTCCTTCACGCAAAAAATTCTCCGCCAATCATCACTTTGTCAATAAGATTACTGCCAAATGCATAAGGCAAATAAGCAACAGAAGGAATAGAGCGGGTGAAAATAAGATTAGCTTTTTTGCCTACCGAAATACTGCCCACTTCCTCTTGCAGATCCATTGCAAAGGCGCCGTTGATGGTTGCCGCATTGATTGCTTCTTCGGGCAACATCTTCATGCCGATGCAGCTCATGGCCACTACAAGATTCATGTTGCCGCTGGGCGATGAACCGGGATTAAAATCACTGGCAATTGCAATAGCAGCACCGGCATCGATCAATTGTCTCGCAGGCTGAAAAGGCATTCGCAGGAAAAATGCTGCCGAGGGTAACAATGTTCCAATTGTGTTTGATTGAGCAAGGCTCTCCACATCAGCATCGGTCATTGTTTCCAGGTGATCTACAGAAATAGCGTTCAGCTCAACCGCTTTCTGTAATCCACCAATACTATGGAGTTGATTGATGTGAAGCTTTGGCTTTAAACCGTATTTCATGGCCGCATTGCAGATCTGTTCCATTTCAGCAACGGAGAAAAATCCGTTCTCACAAAACACATCAACGAAATCGGCAAGACCTTCATCAGCAATCACTGGTAACATTTCATTAATGATAAGATCAATGTAGCCCTGATGATTATCACGATAGTCCAAAGGGTATGTATGTGCTCCAAGAAAAGTTGCTTTAACCGGTATGGGCGATGTTTCTTTTAACTGTTGAATAACACGGAGCATTTTTAACTCTGCTTCTACCGATAACCCGTAACCGCTTTTTATTTCTATGGCACCTGTACCAAGTGTGATCAATTCTTCTAATCGGCCCCATGCAAGCCGTAGCAATTCTAACTCTGAAAGTTTCGCCAACTTATTTGCTGAATTCAAAATACCACCACCTTTTGCAGCAATAGCTTCATAACTCATGCCTTTCAGTTTATCAACAAATTCATCTTCCCTGCTGGCAGCAAATACCAAATGTGTGTGACTGTCGCACCAGGTTGGTAATACAAGCTGACCACTTGCATCCATGCGTTGCTCAATCTTATCCGCCCACGCTCCAAGATTTTTCATTTCGCCATAGGCAGCAATCAAACCATCATTGATCAACAAGTAAGCATCGTGAATAACCGGTAAGATAGCCAGTGCTTTTCCACGCAGCAATACATTCTCTTCATGCACACCCAGCAAGTGTTTGATATTTGTAACAAGCAGAGTCATGCAATAAAAGTAACGGATTTATTAGTTCAGTAAAAAAAGAAAGCCCCGCCAAATAAGGCGGGGCTTCTGAGCTATAAAGGAACCATTACTGTTTCGCTGCTGTTGTTTGATGCATTGGCATGGCCACGCCATCAACAATATGTACGATACCGTTAGTTGCCAGTATATCGGCATTGGTTACATACATTGAGTTGCCATTTTCATCGGTTAGTTTTACTTTACCATCTTCCACTGTTGCTCGCAGTTTGCTTCCGCTTAATGTTGGCAGTTCAACAACACCGTTACCAAATTTAATTGCGTTCATGATGTTGGTTGAATTCCATGTGCCACCTACTATATGATATTTCAAAGTTTTTGCAAGCTCAGCTTTATTCTTCATCAATTTCTTACGATCTGCTTCAGGGATTTTTTCAAATGCTGCATTTGTTGGTGCAAACACGGTGAAAGGACCGTTGAGTTGAAATACTTTTAGTACGTTGGCCGTGTTAATTGCTTCAACAAGAGTTGTATGATCTACTGATCCAGTAGCAACACCAATAATATCAGAGGTAGCAACCGCTGGTGGAGGAGGCGTTGGTGGAGTAACAGGTGCAGATGAGTCAACTTGTGCTTTAACAGTTACAATAGAAGCAATCATAAAGAATGCTGTTGTGGTAAAAGAAAGAAAAATCTTTTTCATTGTGTTGAATTTATTAATTTGATAATACTTGATTACGTAAGAGCAAAACATGCAGCACTATAGTTTCAGTAACTATACACATGCACAGATTCTTTCAGAGAAAGATATCTTTCAGAAATACATACCTGGAGATGGGGTTGAGCGGTTCGTACGAAGTTCTGCACAAGAAAAACAATAACCATGCCAGCGGAAAATAATGTGCATTACTTGCTTCTTCGTGATGTTCTTAACAAATGATTTAAAAGTGCCTTATCCTGGTTTTCTTTAGGCGTAGAACCTCTTTAAATTATTTTCTCTTTTGGCATAAATTAGCCTGGTAATTTTCATAACAAGCATATGATCCAGTTTACAGCTGTTATTCACAAATACAAAATGATGGGAGAAAAAACCGGTTGGACCATTATTGAAATTCCCGACGGTATTCCTGAACAACTAAAACCCGGCCACAGGAAAGAATTTAAAGTAAAAGGCAAGCTTGATGCTTATTCATTTAAACAAATGCCTCTCTACCCTGTTGGCGGGGGCAAATTTATTATGGCCTTGAATGCTGATGTACGGAAAGCAATTGCCAAGCGACAAGGAGCCACCGTTAATGTGAAACTTGCAGCGGATAACAGTGTTTTTCAAATCAACAAAGATTTTATGGACTGCCTCAACGATGAACCAGCGGCATTGCAATATTTTAACAGCCTCACCGGTTCGCACCAGCGTTATTTCAGCAAATGGATCGATAGTGCAAAAACAGAACCTACAAAAGCCAAACGAATTGCCATGGCTGTAACCGCATTGGCCAGGAAAATGGGTTATGGTGAAATGATCAGGGAAGAAACGGCGAAAAACAAATTACTTCGCTGAGGTTTATTCACATAACAGCCGTTAGTTGTGAATAAGAATGAAGCCAGATAAGGCTTTCAGAGGGTTACTTTTTTCTAATTCAGGTATAAAGAGCGGGAATATTTATTCCATGTCAACATCTCAGCAACTGCTTAACTGAAAAACTGCCCGATGTTTGACAGAACACTTAAAACTTTAAACAAAGAAAAATGGTACAAAAAACTTACTTCAAGACAAAAGATTACTGCAAAGTGAAATTCTCATTTAAAGTTGAAAATGCTGAAACCATTGAAATTCTGGGCTTGAACAGCGATTGGCAAAATGCTGTGATCATGAGCAAAAAGAAAGACGGAACTTTTAGTGCCGAAGTGAACTTACCAAAAGAAACCAAGCACGAATTCAAATACTTGGTGAACGCTATTGAATGGGTAAACGAACCCGAAGCCGATGAACAACAACCAAACGCCTTTGGCGGCAGCAACAGCGTAATTGTGCTGTAATTAATCCCCTATTTCAAACGATTGTCTTCTATACCGGTAACGACAAATGATAAAAAAGGATGCCGTTGTTACCGGCTTTTTCGTGTCCCTACCTCACTGTTTTTTTGTTAAAGAATTTTTGCTTGATGAATTTCTCCAGTTCCACTGCATGAAAAACAACTGCCGATGCTGCAATGCAAATGATGAGTTCGTTTATGGTAAGTGGTTGCGTCTTGAAAATTTCATTTGCAAAAGGCAAATAGATTACACCTAGCTGTAACAAAAACGTAAGCATTACAGCTCCCAGCAATTCTTTGTTGCTGAATAAGCCTTGCTTAAATAAATATTCCCTTTCGCTTCTTATGGCCAGCACATGGCCCAACTGCGTTAACGATAAAACAGTAAACACCATTGTTTGCCAATGAGCCCCACTATGATTTATACTCCAGGCCTGTATGCCTAATGTTACTGCTGCCATTAACAAACCAACCCACACGATATGATAACTGATACCATCGGCAAATAAACTTTCCGTAGTGCTGCGTGGTGGCCTTTTCATAATATCCCTTTCTTCTTTTTCACTTGCCAATGCAAGACCCGGCAAACCATCTGTTACCAGGTTGATCCAGAGAATATGAATGGGTAATAATGGAATAGGCAATCCAATTAAAGGCGCAAGAAACAACGTCCATATTTCTGCACCATTACAAGTCATAATGTATTTTACAAACTTGCGTATGTTGTCATAAATCCTTCTACCCTCTTTCACTGCATTAACAATGGTTGCGAAATTATCATCGAGCAAGATCATGTGTGCAGCTTCTTTACTTACATCGGTACCATTAATTCCCATGGCCACACCAATATTTGATGACTTAAGTGAAGGCGCATCATTTACACCATCACCCGTCATGGAAACAAAATGATTTTTTCCCTGCAATGCTTTTACAATATGCAATTTTTGTTCGGGTGATACACGTGCATATACTCTTATCTTTTCTACCTGCTCATCAAAATCTTCTGGAGCAATTGCTTTCAACTCCTTACCCGTCATCACAATATCTTTTTTCGTTAGGATGCCAATCTGTTTTGCAATGGCTGATGCTGTTGCAGGATGATCACCAGTGATCATCACCACCCGAATTCCTGCAGCTTTACATTCTTCAATGGCCAGCTTCGCTTCTTCTCTGGGCGGATCGATCATACCGGTCAATCCTGCAAATGTTAATTCTGTTTCTACGGATTCATAGGTAAAAGGTTCGGGCAACGTATCAACACATTTATAAGCAAATGCAATTACACGTATGCCATCAGCAGCCCAATCCTCAGCCTGTTTTAAAATTGCGCTGTCATCATTGCCTTGCTTTAATGCAGCTGTAACAGATTCAACAGCACCTTTTGAAATCACCAGGAATTGATTGTTATACTTATGAACTGTTGTCATACATTTCCTGTCTGAATCAAATGGCAATTCTGCAATACGTGGTAATGCAGATTGTACAGCATTGAATAATTGTTCAGGATGTTGTTCATTAAAATATTCAACCAAAGCAAGTTCAGTTGGATCCCCAAGCAATGTATTGTTATCCGATTCTTTCACATCATGATTCAATGCCATGGCTGCATCCAGTAACGATAAACTTTCAATCTTAAATTCGTTGCCTTCATCAGCCTTCACCTGCACCACTTTCATTTTATTTTGCGTAAGTGTGCCGGTTTTATCTGTACAGATGTATGTTACTGATCCCAGCGTTTCAACAGCAGGTAGCTTCCGAATGAGTGCATTCTTTTTTACCAGTCGCTTTGCTCCCCTTGCTAAGGCAATGGTGATGAGCGCCGGTAAAGCCTCCGGTATTGCAGCAACAGCAAGTGAAATAGAGATCAATAGCATGTTCAATGGCTTTTCGCCACGCAGCAAACCAATGACAAACAAGAGCAGGCAGATAAAAAGAATGATATAAGAAAGCTTGCGGCCAAAATCGGCCATGCGTTTTTGCAAAGGTGTTGCTACTTCATCCTGCTGTAACATGCGTGCAATTAAACCGATCTCTGTCTGCATGCCTGTAGCAATCACAATTCCTTTTGCACGACCATTGGTGACCAATGTACTTTTAAAACCCATATTTAAACGGTCGCCGATAGGAATATCAACTTCCTCCATTCGCTTCTCCGTTTTTTCAGCAGGAACAGATTCGCCTGTTAAGGCCGACTCATCAATTTTTAAACTGAAGGTTTCAATAAAACGCAGATCGGCAGGCACCACGTTACCTGCTTCAAGCAATACAAGATCGCCGGGCACTAATTCTGACGATGCAAGTGTAACAGGTTTACCATTGCGTAAAACCTGTGCCTGCAAGGCAGCGATTTTCTTTAGTGCTTCCATTGCTTTTTCAGCACGATACTCCTGCACAAATCCAACAACGGCATTCAGCACTACAATCACCATAATGATAATTGTATCGGTAAGATCACCGGCGAAACCAGCAATGATAGCAGCTGCTATCAATACCAGTATCATAAAGTCCTTAAACTGCTGAAGAAATAAAACCCAGGCTGGCTTCTTTTTTTTCTCTTGTAATTCGTTAGGGCCATGTTCGGCCAGCTTGAGTGCTGCACTGTCAGAATCAATTCCATTTGCTGAAGAGCCAGTCAATTCAATTACCTCATCGGCCGGTAGGTGATGCCAGTTCATGTTGGTTATATTTTACTAAAGAAAGTACAGTAAGTTACAAAACAAACAGGCAGCAGAAAAAACAGAAGACAGATGGCGTGTATTACGACGGCTTTTTCAGAATGGCCACAGTTAACCTGCTGACGCAAACCAACTTCTCACGCTCATCATAAATTTTTATATCCCACACATGTGTACTTGCGCCTATGTGAATGGGCGTGGTAATGCCTGTTACTAATCCGCTTCGTACCGAACGGATATGATTGGCGTTGATCTCAATTCCAACAACTATAAATTTTTCGGGATCAATTACATGGCCACTCGCAATGCTACCCAACGTTTCTGCCAGCACGCAACTGGCGCCACCGTGCAGTAAACCATACGGCTGATGTGTGCGATGATCAACAGGCATGGTTGCCTTGATAAAATCGTTACCTGTTTCAATAAACCTGATGTCAAGTACTTCAGCAATGGTGCGACCGCATAAAGCTGTCAACTCTTCGGCAGATAAATTATTGTTGAACCAGATACTTTCTTTCATCACACTAGCTTTTGACTTGATACAGTTTCATTTACTACGGCCGGTAAAAATGGTGAAGCATCGCCGCCATTGCGTATTACATCACGCACAAGAGTAGATGCAACAGAAGTATATTGCGGCAAACAGGTAAGAAAGATGGTTTCAATATCATGATCAAGACTGCGATTCATATCAGCAATAGCTTTCTCGTATTCAAAATCATTCACGTAACGGATACCACGCAGAATAAATTTAGCTTTTACTTTTTTACAGCAATCAACAGTAAGCCCTTCGTAGAAAACAGCCTTAACCCTTGGCTCATCTTTAAAAATTTCATTGATCCAGCTGATTCGTTGATCTTCACTAAACATCGGAACCTTTGCTGCATTACGACCAATGCCGATATACACTTTGTCAAACAGATCAAGTGAACGATAAATAATATCCAGGTGGCCAACAGTGATAGGGTCAAATGTTCCCGGAAACAAGCTGATACGTTGCATGCAGTAATTTTAGAAACCGAATATCGAACGAATAAGCCAAATAAACAAAGCCAATACCGTAATTCCCGCAAATGATGGCTGTACAAACACACCGTAAAGAGGTATTTTATTTTTAATCTGTTGTTTGTATTTTTCTGCAAACAAACCTAACCATGAGCAACCGCAGTAGTTCTAAAGTGAGGATACTCAGTATTGATGGAGGTGGCATAAGGGGTATTATTCCAGGCACTATAGTCGAATATCTTGAAACACGAATACGTGCAGTTACAGGAAATAAGGATGCAAAGATTGGTGAATATTTCGATATGATTGCAGGCACCAGCACAGGAGGCATCCTTACCAGCATTTACCTGATGCCCGATGAGAAAGAAACCGGCAGGGCAAAATTTTCTGCAACTGATGCTGTTGAACTTTATATGCAGCATGGTAATAAAATCTTCAATAAAAATTTCTGGCAACAGTTTAAAAATTTCAGTTTCTGGAACGAAAGTTTTCCTTCCGATAATCTTGAACATCTGTTGCAGGATTATCTTGGAGATACAACCCTGAGCCAAATGATTAAACCATGTGTGATCACTGCCTATAATTTTTATGAACGAAGAGCTGCTTTTTTTAACAGCGCCAATTCAAGAAAAATTGGTGGTGAAGTGCGTGATTTTAAAATCAGAAATGTGGCAAGAGCTACAAGCGCCGCCCCTACTTATTTTGAACCAGCCATGATTTATAGTTTAAGTGAAGCGCCACAATACTTAATTGATGGCGGTGTGTTTGTAAATAATCCTGCGCTTTGTGCATACAGTGAAGCAAGAGGATTAAACTTTGGTGAAGACAGAGTGCTTTATGGAAAATACCAGTTACCAAAACCAAACCGACCTGCAGCAAAAGACATGTTGCTTATTAGTATTGGCACTGGCAGCAGCAAAAGGAAATACGAATTTGAACAATTGAGAAATGCAGGATTAATCAAGTGGTTACCTGTATTGATTGATATCATGATGAGTGGTAATAGTGAAACCGTACATTATCATCTTGTTCGTATGTGGGATACATTGGATGATGAAGACAAAAAAGATTACTACCGTATTGAGCCCGATCTTAAAACGGCGTCACCTGAAATGGATAATGTATCGAAGAGAAATTTAAAATTATTGAAAGAAGCCGGCGAAAGTTATGTGTTTGAAAACACCGAACAATTAAATGAAATCGTTGATAAACTGTTGTTGTATAATTAAGCCCGATTCTGAACCATTAGTGTAAATGAAAAGAGCCGAGGCAATTGCTTCGGCTCTTCACTTATCGCTACAATGAATTAATTCAGATTCCTGAAATCAACAGGCACCAGTTTACTTACACCGGCTTCCTGCATAGTAACACCATAGATCACATCCACAGCACCCATTGTTTGTTTATTGTGTGTTACAATAATAAACTGTGAGTTATTACTGAACTGGCGGATCATATTGGTGAACTTACCTACGTTGGCATCATCCAATGGCGCATCAACCTCATCCAAAATACAGAACGGAGCAGGCTTGATAAGATAGATCGCAAACAACATGGCAGTTGCTGTTAATGTTTTCTCACCACCACTCAATTGCGAAATACTGCTCGGGCGTTTACCTTTTGGCTTTGCGATGATGTCGATACCTGTTTCAGCAAGATTCTCCGGATTTTCCAGCACCATGTCAGCCGTATCTTCTTCTGTAAACAACGCTTTAAACACTTTCTGGAAATTCTCCCGTACCTGGTTAAAGGTTTCAAGGAAACGTTGGTTGGCCGTTGCTTCCACTTCCTGGATAGTTTGCAACAACGATTCTTTTGCAGTTACCAGGTCATTCTTTTGTTCAAGAATAAACTCATAACGCTTGCGCATTTCTTCAAATGCTTCAATAGCTGTTGGGTTTACTTCACCCAGGTTTTCCAAACGTTTTTTCATGCGATCAACTTTGGCTTGCAATTCTTCCAAAGGTTCTTCGCCTGTGCGTTCTTCTTCAATTACTTCTTCAAGATTTACTTTGAACTCAACCAGCAAACGTTCTTTGGTACCGCTTAACTGTAGTTTAAGATCGGTGAGTTTATCTTTTATTTCGTTGAGCAAATGATCAACCTGCTCTTTCTCTTTTTGTTTGTGACGAAGTTCACTTTCTTTTTCGCCCAATGCATTTCGAAGGTTGTAATAGAACTGATCTGCTTCGTTCAACTTACGTTCATCAGCTTCTTTGTTTTGTAACAAAGTAACCAATCCATCCTGTGCATCCAGCAACATTGCTTCGCTGTCGTTGATCTGGCTGGCAGCTTCATCCAATGCAGCTGAGTTGGTGGTTAACTGCAATTGCAGATCCATCAACTGGTTTTGTTTGAACTCCAGTTCCTGCTTCAACGATGTTACTTTGCTTTGCTGGCGTGTAACGTTAAGGTTATAATCGTTGTACGATTGATTGGCTTCGCTGTAAGAACGTTCAGCAGATGCAAACTCCTGCTCAATTACTTCTAAACGACCAGCCAATTCATCTAACTGCGTATTGTATTTATCCAGGTCATCACGGTGCTGTTGCTGGCTCTCGTGAATTTCTTCCTGTTGAATTTCGAGATCTTCTAAACGCTTTACTGCATTGGCTTCCATGCCACGCAGGTTCTCCATGCGGTTATCAATACCATACACCTGGTTCACCAGTTGATTGATAGTTGATTCAGTTTCTTTAATGGCATTTTCTTTCAACTGCTCATTAAAACCGATCACTTCGTTATGGCGCATCTGGATGGTGTGCTTCAGATCGAGCACGATTGTTTCCTGTGCCAGGATCTCTTCGTGTAAACGTTCAAGATTTTTTGCACGGCCGAGTTTCTTTCCTTCAAACAAACCAACACTACCACCGCTCAATGCATATTTACCTTTGAAGAACTTACCGCTCTTTTCCAGTACTACTCCATCGAAACCGGTTGGCAGATTATTTTCATCGTCTGCAATTACTACTTGTCCTAATAAATAGTTGATAAGCGATTGATATTTTGCATCCACTTCAACAACACTTAATGCAGCAATAGTTCCTGCAGGGATTTCATTCAACACCTGCTGACCATTGAACTGATCCATCATGAAGAAGTTGGCCTTTCCTTTCTGGTTGGCATGTAACAGGTGAACGGCTTTCAATGCATCGCTCATATTACCCACAACGTAGTAGTTGAGGTATTGCTCCAGCAGATTTTCAATGGCTGTTCTGTATTCTTCTTTACAATAGATCACATCACTCAACAGTGGTGATTCAACATTCCATTCAGGATTGTTGTGTAAGAACTTTACGCTGTCGGGATAGCCTTCCATTGAATCCACCAGACTCTTCAACAGGTCATACTCATTCTTTTTTGAATCGAGCTTTCTGTTTTCATCAGCCAGTTGATTGCGCAAACCTTCCAAAGCCGATTGTGTTTGCAATATCTGGTCTTTGGTGAAAGCATGTTGCTCTTGTAACTGCAGCAATTCTTCACGACAGTTTGTGAGCTCGTATTCTTTGTTTTGTTTTTCTTCTTCGAGTTGTTGCAGTTGTTGTTTGCGGTTGGCCTGCTCTTCCTTTAACTGGAAAATGGTTCGTTGCAGGTTTTGTACGGTTGTTTCACCAACAGCTACATTCTTTTCTGCTTCAAACTGGCTGCGTTGAATAGCCTGGTTCTCTTTGCGAAGTTCATCGATGCCACTACGCTTTTCATCAAACACTTTACGTGTGCTTTCAACTGCACTGCGCAAACCATCGAGTTGCGAACCGAGATCATTCAGTTTTGTATCTTCTTCTGTTATCTGAAGTTGAGTAAACTCAATGCTCTCTTCAATTCCTTTTAATTGTCCGCCGGCTTTGGCTATAAAATCTTTAAGACTTGTTTCTTTTTCTTTCAGGTAGTGCAAACGTTGTTGCGCCAGGTTTTTATCGTTCTCTTTGCTACGTAATGTCTGCAGCATATCGTTGAACGCATGCTGCATGGTTTGCAGTTCTTTTTCCTTTTCAATAAAACCAACTTTCTCCTGCTCAATCGCTGCTTCTTCAGTAGCGATCTTTGCTTCCAGTTCCACTTTTTTATTTACTTCAGCATCGTGCTGTTCATTCAGATCTTTCCAGGTGAGATTGAAACCTTCGAGAGCAGCCTTCGCCAACTCAATACTCACTTCACGATAATCTTTTTTGATCTCGTAATACTTCTCCGCTTTCTTGGCCTGGTTCTCTAACGTTTTTAACTGGTTGTTGATCTCGAACAACAGATCTTCAATACGTGCCAGATCCTGTTCGGTTGCATCCAGTTTATTCTTCGCTTCTTTCTTTCTTGTTTTGTAGATGGTGATGCCTGCAGCCTGTTCCAACATGCGTCGACGGCTGTTTTCTTTATCCTTGATAATATCGTCCACCATACCCAATTCAATGATGGCATAGCTATCGGTACTTACACCGGTATCGAGGAAAAGGTTCTGGATATCCTTCAAACGACATTGCACGTCGTTCAAACGATATTCACTTTCACCACTTTTATAAAATTTACGGGTAACAGTTACGGTACTGAATTCGGTAGGCAGCAGGTTACGGGTATTTTCAAACGTCAGACTTACCTCGGCCAAACCCGAAGCGCTTCTTGTTTTTGAACCATTAAACACAAGGCTCTCGAGGTTTTCACTACGGAGATGACTGATCTTTTGCTCACCAATTACCCAGCGGATACTATCAATAATATTACTCTTGCCACAGCCATTGGGGCCAATGATGCCGGTAACACCCTCATCAAAACTAACCACAGTTTTATCGGCAAAACTTTTAAAACCCTTGATTTCTAAGCTCTTTAAACGCACTATTTTTCAATTTAGGAAGGCGACAAATATAGGGGATTAAGATTGTAACAAAATTTACCCTTTTTGCTTCTTATCAACAGTTTATCGGAGGTTTTCAACAAGTGAAGGGTTTCGCTTGTCATATAGCAACTTTATGCTTAATTGGAATTTATGCAGGCAGTTTTAACGCTTATACACTACAAAAAACGACTTATCTACTTTGCTTTGCTGGCTATGGCACTGCACCGTTTACCGCTTTTGCTGAACCGCAGAGTGAGGTTTTCCAAGTTGCTTGGATGTGGCAAAGGCGGCACTTTCAGCAAAAAACCCGACTGGGAGCAATGGGGCGTTTTGGTAGTGATGGAAAAGTCAGAACTGACCGGCTTCACCGATAAGGCGAAACTGCATCAGTTGGCCTACGGAAACTTTATTCCGGAATGGTGGCGCTTTTTCGGTTGCCAAACCCGAACATTTTTACTCGAGCCTATCGAGGGACATGGCAGCTGGGACGGGAAACAAGCTTTTGGACATCTTCCGGCAAAATCGGACTATGAAGGACCAATTGCTGTACTTACACGGGCGACCATCAATACCGATAAACGCTCCCGTTTTTGGGAACATGTTGAAACTGTATCAAACGAAATGCGCAAAGCTGATGGTTTCAAGTTTTCGGTAGGCATTGGCGAAAATCCGTGGACAAAACAAGCCACTTTTTCTATTTGGCAAAGCAAAGAACACATGAAACAGTTTGCTTACAAAATGCCCAAACATGCCGATGTAATACAGAAAACCAGAAAAGAGAAATGGTATAGCGAGGATATGTTTGTGAGGTTTAAGATTTTGGAAAGTTGGAGTTAGGTATGTCATGTCTATCTTACTTTCTGCCCTTCATTACACAGTGTGATAGACATGGCATACCTGCAGCAATGGTCTATCAGCAAAAGGCGTAATCTTGCAGCCAATTACATGTCAACTACTCCACACCGCTATTTCATCATTAACAAGCCATACAACATGGTTTCGCAGTTCATCAGTTCGCATGATGTGCGGTTACTGGGTGATCTTGATTTTGATTTTCCTGAAGGCACACATGCCATTGGGCGACTCGACAATCATTCAGAAGGCTTGCTACTACTCACTACCAATAAAAAAGTAACCCGTTTATTGTTTGATCCAAAGAAAAAACATGAACGCACTTACCTCGTTATGGTAAAGAATATTGTTACACCGGAATTACTGGAACAATTAAAAACCGGGGTAAAAATTCCTTTAACAACAGATAAAGATTATAAAGCAGTTCCCACATCAATTGAAATTGTAGAGAATGTAAAAGATCATTATTTGTACATGGATGATGTGCGGCAACAATATCCGCACACCTGGATGCTGATGACATTGACGGAAGGTAAATTCCACCAGGTGCGAAAAATGTGTTTGGCTATTCACCGTCGTTGTTTACGTTTGATCCGTATTTCTATTGGAAATTTAAAGCTGGGTGACTTGAAACCAGGCGAAGTAAAAGAAATGAATGAGCAGGTGTTTTTTGAGTTGATTGGAATTGAGTATAAAACTTAACGTAAAAAAGGTATGCCATGTTTATGTTGCCGCCTGCTAAAAGTGTGGATGTATGATAAACATGCCATACCTAAAGAGTCCTAAATTCACTATCTTGCAGTATGTTTTTACAAAAACATATCACTACAAACAATTTGCTGCCATATTTCCTCAACCTGATCGCTGCAGGTGAAGGCAGTCTACCTGATTACTAATTCGTTTTATTCCTAACTTGTTAACTGTGTAGAGAGCATTCACATTGCTGTCTGTTTTTTATGCCGAATGAATTCTTTACCAGTTGAGCGATTCCGGTTCATTTTACTCAATCACTAAACACTTATCATTAAATATTCTTTTATGGCTCAACATAATTATTACGTTGAAAATGAATTAGGACGATTGCGAAAATTAGTAATCCATAGCCCAGATGGCGGAATTGGCAAGATCATCCCCGGAACTTTTGCGGATAACCTGTATGATGATATCGTCCATCTTAATAGTATGCAAAAGGAATACAATCACTATGTAAAGCTGTTGTTGTATTTCCTAGATAGAGAAAAAGTAAACTATATCAACAAGTATCAGCAAACCGCTGATGCCGATAAAAGATCCTGGTGTTATATCCCGGGCAAAGAAGAATATTTCAATAGCGATAAAGTTCTCGACACACAGCAATTGCTGGCCGAGATCATTAAAGATGAAAAAGTAAAACTGCGGTTGATCTCTGCGATTTGTTCTTACGAAGAATCGAGTTATGCCATACAGCAGGTCTTAGAAAATATCAATGATGCAGCGCTGCTTGCAAAAATTTTCATCACCGGTATTTTACCTGCCGAAGCAATGGGCACGCAGGAAGATCAATACATCTTCCCACCTATTCCCAACTTCATTTTTACCCGTGACATTGGCATTATGGTGAAAGACCACATTCTTCTGAGTCGTATGGCGACAGTGGCAAGAAGAAGAGAATCTTTGCTTACCAAATTTTTATCGCTCTACCATTTCTTTAAAACTGAACCGCAAAAAGTAATGGAGATCATTGAAGAAAGCGATTTCTTTTTATATGAAGAAGAAGAACGCAAACACCGCATTATCACCATTGAAGGCGGCGATGTTATGATGATTCACCCAAAACATTTTGTAATCGGCTGCAGTATTCGGACCAGCAGCAGCGCCGTAAATGAAATTGTACATTCCTTGTTCAGCAAAGCTGAACTCGGCATCGAAAAAATTTCGGTTGTAAAAATTCCAAAGAACCGTGCTCAAATGCATATCGATACCATCTTCACGCAAGTAAAACGAAATGTGTGGGTTTTGTATGGCCGTTTCAGCGAACGTATTTTGAGGGCGGAACATATCAGCAGGCATAGTTATGTCAATAAACTTTCGCACAATCCCCGTCAACTTGAGATGGAGCAGGTAGAGATTCTGCAGTTTCGCAAACCTGCGAAAGAACCTTATGTGCGCACAAGAGATTATAGTATGCCACAAAGTGTAACTGGTATCGAGTCTTTATTGCGGCAGATCAGTATTGAAGATTTTGGCGTAGAGCCAAATGATATACGAATCATTTACAGTGGTAATAATATTTTTCCGCACGATGAACGTGAACAATGGACCGATAGTTGTAACGTGGTGGCTTTAAAAGAAGGCGTGGTGATCGGCTATGATCGTAACGATAAAACGGCTGAAGGTTTTAAAGAAGCCGGCTTTAATGTACTCACCACCGCTGAAGCATTTGAGCAATTTGAAAATGGTGTTGATCCCGAAATGATTGAAAATACATTGATCTTATTGCCGAGTGCTGAACTGTCTAGAGCAAGAGGTGGCAGCCATTGTATGAGTATGCCGTTATTGAGAGATCAGTTGTAAATAAGTTCTGAGTTCTAAGTTGAGAGTTTAAAGATGCTTAGTCAACGACAATCCTGAGCGAAGTCGAAGGGTAAATTTCCCAATCAACTAATTTTCAAATTGAAAGAATGCAAACAACCTCGCATATATTAATGATAAAACCAGTTGCCTTTGATTTTAATGCAGAAACGGCAGTGAACAATGCGTTTCAGCAAGAAGGCAGCAACGATAATGCACAAGAAAAAGCCGAAGCTGAGTTTGATGGTTTTGTACAAAAATTAATTGCAGCAGGTATTGATGTTACAGTTGTTCATGATACAGCTGAGCCACATACACCAGATAGCATCTTCCCTAACAACTGGATCAGTTTTCATGGCGATGGAAGTATTGTACTTTATCCGATGTATGCAGTGAACAGAAGAGCCGAACGCAAACAACATGTATTGGATACAATTACTGCAAAATTTGAAGTGAAGAATAAAATAGATTTGACTTCGAAAGAAAGCGAAGATCATTTTTTGGAAGGGACAGGTAGCATGGTGTTAGACAGGGATAATAAAATTGCATACACCTGCCTTTCGCCCCGTACCGATAAAACTGTATTAGAAGAATGGTGCAGCCAGATGGATTATACTCCCTGCAGTTTTTACAGTATGGATGAAAAAGGTAGTGAGATCTACCACACCAATGTTATGATGTGTGTGGCCGATGAGTATGTAGTGATTTGTTTAGACAGTATTCGTGACACAGAAGAACGGGACAAAGTGTTTGATACAATCTCCGACAGCGGAAAAGCAATCATTGAAATTTCTTATGAACAAATGAATCGCTTTGCGGGCAATATGTTGCAGGTACAAAATAAAGAGGGCCAACGTTATTTGGTGATGAGCAGCCAGGCATACAATGCTTTAACTCACAGGCAAATTGAGGAACTGAAAAGTTATAATCCCATCATTCACTCCGATCTTACAACTATTGAAACAAATGGCGGTGGCAGTGCAAGATGTATGATGGCGGAGGTGTTTTTACCATTGAAGTAAATTGCAATTCCCTCTTGTTAGACGAGGGCGTAATACAATCAATAATAAACCACCATCGGCTTTCCGTTCAATGGATTTTGCATAACATGGCTCTTAACTGAAAACACCTGCTGCACCAGCTCTGCTGTTACAACAGTTCCCGGTTTACCCGCAGCAATCAATTCACCTTCTTTCAAAAAAATCAACTGATCGGCATATTGCAATGCAAGATTAAGATCGTGCATAACTGCTACAACTGTAGCAGGCTGTTTGGCAAAAGCCACCGCATCATTTAAAAACTCGTGTTGGTAACGGATGTCGAGATTGTTGAGCGGTTCATCAAGGAATAAATAACACTGTTCCGTTTGTGCTGTTTCTTTTAACTGCACCAATGCTCTTGCAAACTGCACCCGTTGTTTTTCACCACCACTCAGTGTAAGATAATTTCGGTTACGAAAGCTGTCAAGTTGTAACTGCTCCATCACCTTATTACATATCTGCTTATCCTGCGATGATGGATTAAATTCAAAATGCGGATAACGGCCCATCATCACAACTTCTTCTACCGGCATGGGAAAACTAAGCTCGGGTTGCTGACTCATGACTGCACGTATTTTCGCCAGCTGCTGTTGTTTTATTTGTTGAATGTCGATACCGTTGTACCGAACACTTCCTTCATAGTCTTTAACAGTGCCACTGAAAATTTTCAACAGGCTTGATTTACCAGATCCGTTCGGGCCAAGGATCATCGTTACTTCGCTCGGTTGAAAAACAGCACTTACATTTTTCAATATCTGTTTATCAGCAATGGAAAAACTGATCTGCTCCAACTTAAGCATCGGCACCTCCTTTTTGTTGCAGCAGGTTAAATCGTTTAAGAAGAATAATAAAAACCGGTGCTCCTACAAATGAAGTGATGATACCAATAGGTATTTCAGCTGGCGCAAGTAATAATCTTGCAAGCAGATCGGCCAGGCAAAGCAAGATCGCTCCAAGCAACATCGATGACTTCAGCAGTTTTTTATTATCACTTCCAATCAGTAAACGAAGAATATGCGGCACAATCAAACCCATAAAACTAATGACACCAACAAAAGCAGTTACCAATGCCACCATTGCTGTATTCATCAACATGATGCGTCGTTTTAATTTATCTGCATCAACACCTAAGTATCCTGCCTCTTCTTCGCCCAGCAACAACGCATTCAACTCTTTGGCATACCGCAACACCATAAAGAAAATAAACAACGACACCGTTGCAACAATCAACACCTGCATCCATGAAGCACCTGAGAACGTTCCTAAATTCCAGAACGTAATACTTCTTGCCTGCGGATCTCTTGCGATATAACTCATAAAACCTGTTCCGCTTAAACCAATTGCGTTCACAGCAATACCAACCAACAACAATGAAATGATCGATACATGTTTGGTATGTTTTGATAACCTGTACACAATGTAGGTTGCAAGCAATGCACCTATAAAAGCAAACAGCGGAACCAGCAAAGGACCAATGGCTGCTTTAAGAGCCGGACTAATGTTTACACCCAACACAAAAACAAACGATGCTCCAAAAGCAGCACCTGCACTTGTACCAACAAGCCCCGGCTCCACAATTGGATTACGAAATAACCCCTGCATCAATACCCCGCTTACTGCAAGTACAGCACCGGTAATGGCACATAGCAATACACGGGGCAAACGCAATTGCATAAACACCGATTCATAAATTCCTTCAGGATCTTTTCCACTGAACAAATGCTGCAATGCCGATAACATTTCGGAAGGAAGAATATTTACTGCGCCGAATGCTATGCAGGCAATCAGTGTAAACAATAAAAGCACCGACAAAAGCGGAAGCACATAGCGGCTATTTCTGAACATTGGTTTTACTGTGCAGCAATTGCATTAGATGAATAATATTATCGCCTGTACGTGGACCAAAATAAATGAGATCATGTTCTTCAAAACGAACAATACGTTTATTCTTTCCTGCATTGGTAAGTGCAACACCCGGCACATCGCTGATGAATTTTTCCATGCTGCCCATTTTATCAAAGCCGTAATCCGTAGCAATGATGATATCGGGATTGGCAGTTGCAACAGCTTCAGCACTGATCTGTCGTGCACCTTTTGCATCGTAACTTGTTACTTTTCCACCTGCCGCTATAATCATTTTATCTGCTACTCCTTTTCGTCCACTCATAACAAAATAAATATTATTTGCACGGCCAAAATGGATCACCATTACATTCGGCGTGTCTTTATTTTGCATTGCAATCAATGAATCGTTTGCACGTTGCAGAGAAGCATCCATTGCTTTAATAAGCGAATCGGCTTTTGCTTCCGCTCCAAAATAAACGCCCAGTTCTTTCAGTAATAGTTTTGCACTGTCGGCCGTGTTAGCTCCGCCAAATGCTTTTACATTTAATCCTGCTTTTGTTATTTGCGGCAGCACATTCTCCGGACCAATATCATTACTGTGAATCACAAGATCAGGTGCCATTGCAATAATTGCCTCCGGACTTAATGCACGGTGATAGCCAACCGTCTTCAACAACTTCGCACTGTCGGGATAAGTGCTGCTGAGATCAACCGCAACGATCTGGCTACCCTTGCCCAAAGCAAATAACATTTCAGTTAAGTGCTTCGATAAGCAAACAATCCGTTGCTCTTTTTTGTCGCCCGTTTCTTTGTTACCAAAACGGCCGCAGGAAAAAAATAACACCGCTGCCGCAATCAATAAAACTATTCTCTTCATATCAATAAGCTTGTGTTGAAAAAAAATGTTGCGGACAACGAAGCTGCCCGCAACAAACATTAAAAATTATATTTTAGATTGATACCACCAAAGAAATTGGTTGTTTTTGGAGCAGGGATATATGCATCAGGCAATTGGTTCACAAACACCATCAGGTAATACTTGCTGTTGGTGAGGTTTGTTGCACCGGCATAAGCTTCCACTTCATAATGGTTACCAAGATTTTGCTGAATACCGATCTTTCCATTCAACAAATTATAAGCAGGAGCATAATAATCGTTGAGTGACGTGATGGGCATTTTATCTCTGTAGTTGTAAGTAACATTTGCATACAAACCATATTTCATCGTTACATCCACGCCAATGTTTGCAGTGATCTTTGGAACGCCGCCTACCGCTTTTCCACTATAGTCTTCGGTTTGTGTTACCGATTTCTGGATCTTGAAATTATCGCCATATTTAAAATCGGAATAAGCAACGTTTGCAAACGGGCGAACCTCTGCAATAAAACCAGTGTTTGATTGAACAACTGTATATTTTACTAACGCTTCCACTCCTTTATGCAACTGTTCTCCACCGTTTACAATGTACGAATACAAAGTAGTATTGGGGGAAGCAGGTGATTGTACAGCAACGGCCGTCATTTTGTTTCTAAATGTTGCATAGAAAAAGGCTAACTCATAAGTAAGTCGTTTGTTCAACGTTATTCCTTTTGCACCCAATTCATATTGCGAACCGATTTCTGGTTTCAATGTTTCATTTACACGACCCGTAGCAGGCGTTGCAGGTGTGGTAACTGCTGGCGTAGTAATATAGAAATATGAACTTACAGGAGATTTGTATCCTTTGCTGTAAGTTGCATACAGCGAAAATTCTTTACTGAATACTTTGTTCAGCGATACCTGTGGTGATACCATTCCTGTATATGACTTTGCATAATGTGCAGGTCTGGTTGCAATAGCCGCATTAAAACGATCATCAAGCGATATATGCATATCGCTTACGCCAATACCGGCAGTAACAGAAAAATCCTTTGGCAAACCCAATGTCCATTGTGTAAATAAAGAACTTGTTTTACTGATAACTGCAGTATTGGATGTGTTGGCATTGGTAATCCAATACGGGCTAACACCATAGGTAAATGTTCCGGGATTGGGATCGTTAGGATCAGCTTTCATGTTGTAGCCGATAGTTTGTCCATCCTGCCGTTGCAATTCAACACCTGTAACACCGTTCAATGATATGCCGTGTTCAAATGAAAAACCTGTTGTAAAAACAGAACGCAACCCATAGTTGATGCTGTTCTTATCCGTCCAACCACCGGCGCTGCTGGCATTGCTTGTAAATCCTGTTCCAAATACTGCAGTGCTATTACTAATGTGACTGTTGAATTTGTACGTGTGCGATAAACCCGAACGGAACGTAATAACGTTGCTGTGTGCATTGCGTTTAATGTATTCAGGATTGCCTGAGTAATCATTGTTTTGCCACTGGGTTAAGGTTAACTCACCCAAACGTTCATCGTAACTGTTACTGTAACCAACATACGTGCTGAGACTTTGTTTTTCATTCAACTGAAAATCGCCAATGGCATTTACAAAATCCTTTTTTGATTTATTGTGAATAGAAAATCCATCTGATTTCTGATGACCGTAATTCACCAGCAAAAAAGAACGCTCTTTTCCAACAGCAAGCTGTGTTGTGTAACGTTGTAACCCATAGTTACCTATCATTACTTCCTGGCTTACTGATGTTCTTCCTGCAGGAGCAAGTTTGGTACGCAGATTCACCGCACCTGCAATGGCCAAGCCATACAATGTACCCGATGGACCTTTCACAATTTCAACATTGGCTACACTGCCAAAATCAATATCATCAAACGTGGTGATTCCTTCTGCATCGGTTACAGGAATACCGTTAAGATAAACTTTGTAGCCTTGTCCGTCGAAATTGCTGCTGATACCACGTGTACCTCTTGATCCATTTCCATAACCACGGATATTCAGTTGCTGACCACCCGATACACTTCTGCGGTTCATCATAACACCCGGAACATTTGTTTGAATGGCATCATCTAAAAACAACCCGGTTCCTCTTTTCAATTCAACCGGTGATAATTTGGCAATGGATGCAGGTTGATAAAGAATTGATTTATTGCCTGCAGAGGTAGCGGTAATCTCTACTTCCTCCAATGACAGCCCGGCAGGTTTTAATTCAATTGTTAACCCGGCATCACAGTTACGAATGATCTGTGTGTACGTTTCATATCCAACAAAAGATATAGTAACTCTCGAAGTTTTGCTACAGTTCACCTGGAATTGTCCGTCTTTATCAGTACTGGTGGCGCCACCCACAAAAGTTACCGTAGCTCCAGTCAGTGGTTTGCCGGTAACAATATCTGTTACTTTCCCTTGTAATGAAGTTTGTGCAAAAACAGATATGGATAAACTAATAGAAAACAGAAATAAAGAAATTTGTTTCATCATTATAGAATTTAGTTGGAGCAACAGAATACACAGGATACCCTTTCATTCAGAATAGAATAAATGAACTCCTGCATTCTTCTGTGCAGATTTAATAGCGCAATACATCCGATGCTTCAAAAAAATGCAACAGGTACTGAGCAACAGTTACGGCAAAGCAACATGTAGCCTGTAACCGTAAAACAAATAGGAAATTTTGTACGTAATACGTACAGCAATAAAAGAAACAATTAAGCTTTAGGTGGAGGATCGTTGATCTCCCTGCAGATTGAAACGAGGTGCTGTTCGAGCGAACCAAAAGAAGGCAGGTCGATAACTAAACCGGCAACATCATCAGGTAATTTCGAAAGTACAAATACAGGCAATTGAAATTTAATGACCTGCTTGCCTTGCTTATTGCCATTTCGCCCGTGATGGCTACCTCTTACAGCATCAGTAAAATTTTTGAGTAATTTTTTTTCTTTCTTATCGTTAATGCAGTAGTAATAAATTTTTCCGTTGATCTCTTTTGTGCTTACAATATCATACATCTCATCGTGCAGATAAAACTCTTTGTCTTCTTCTTTCCACTGAAAACTAGTTCCCGCTGTTGACGGATCGATCAATTCCAATTCTGAAAGAGGTATGCCTGCAAATATTTCTTTCTTCATTTCACGCCTCAGCTGTTTCTGCTGAAAAGAATACATGAAGTAATAACCTACCTGGGTAAAAAATACGGGAATAAGAAAAAATATAGCGATCAGTTTTCTCACGCAGCTTCTTTAAAAAAACTAAGTTAGTCGTTTTTGCTTACCTTAAACCCAGATCACACGTTTGCGCATCTTTTTAATGATAAACGGCAACCTGTTTGTTATTTGTTTGAAAGCAATTGCGTGATCTTTTTTTCGCAATCCTGCTGTTCATTTTTTAACTGAAGAATACAAAGGTTGTATTGCAGGTTCACTGTTGGTTCAGTGTGTAAGTATAACAATTCTCCCTGCAATTTTGTTTCCCGTTCGGTTGCATCATGCCATTGGCCAATCATTTCCTGCAAACAATCATACTGTTTATATAATTGCAAAGGCAATAGCTTTAGTCTCTCCTCCTTCTTCAGCCAATGCAAAGCGTATAACAATTGTTTTATTTGTTTACGACGATTATGCCATTGCTCCTTAGTTTCACTCGCTGCAAACAGGTTAACCTCCTCTTTTAGTAAAGAAACATAGGTGATTACATGCAGCCGGTGATTGGTCATGATTTTCTCCAGCTTATCTCCCGCTTGCACCAATATTTTTTTAAAATCATTTTTGCGGCTCACAAATAAAAACTCTTCTTCCGTTACCTCTCGGTGTAACCCGGCTGCTTCAATTAGAGCATCACATCCATTTGTTTGCAGCCATTTAATTTGCAATTGTAATTCACGAAGAGAACCTGCCGCTTGAAAAATAAGCTGAAGTTTTTTCCGTACCGGTTTTGTCTTTTTAGGAAAGAGGGTATATAAATAGTGGAGGATTGATTTTAGCTTTTTAAGACTTATTCTTAATTGATGAAGCACTTCTTCATCCATGCCAGAAACATATAGTTCCAGCAAAGAGGTGGCCTTATGCACCTCCTTATTGGCATATACAACTATGCGCTTCATAATTTATTACGTAACACTGCTGCAAAGTTCCGTTAAATACCAAACACCCGTCTTAAACCATCTTCTAATTTTACGGGGACATAACCTAGTTCCTTTACAGCCTTCGTAATAATAAAGCCTGTTTTGGGTGGACGTTTGGCCGGTTCAGCAAAAGAAGCCGCCGTTACTCTCTCAATTAAAGCCTCATCGAGCTGCAAGAGATTGGCAATAGTAACTGCCATTTGATAGGGAGTACAGGTTTCCTTCCCTGAAATATGATAAATACCCTTTGCATGTTTCATGAGCACCAGGATAATTCCCTTTGCAAGATCCTCTACATAAGTTGGTGTGCGAACCTGGTCATCCACCACTTTTATTCGCTCCCCCGCAGTTAACTTATCCTTTACCCACTGTATAAAATTTGGCCGGCCCCCAGGAATTTTTCCGCCATACACCAAAACTGTTCTTACAATAGCCCAATGCAAACCACTCATCGCCACCATCTTTTCTGCCAGTAATTTACTTTCACCATAATTATTTACAGGATTTGGTGTGGCACTCTCATCATATGGTCCTTCTTTCCCGTCAAAAACAAAATCGGTGCTTACATATATAAAATAGGAACGGGTTTTCTTTGCTGCATTCAACAATGTTCTGGTGGCAGCCACATTTATTTTCCAGCAGTCAGTTTTGTTGGCGTGGCAATCGTTGGGTTGGGTTAGAGCAGCAGCATGAATTAAAATATGTGGTGAAACTTTTTCAACCAACGCTTGTGTTTTTTTGTGATCAGTGATATCGAGCTGGTGATAGGTAACTCCATTTTTTTCACCATACGATAAACGGCTGGGGCCTTTCCCTGTGGCATGAATCACAAACTTTCCTTCGTCAACCAACTGACGAATAAGATGCTGACCTAAAAGCCCGTTGGCACCTGTTACAAACACTTTCATGTAGTGTGGATTTGCTGTTTCATTACCCGGTTGATGTGCAAACTATTTGCTGACTGAATATATGAAATGAGCCCTAAAAATTATCGGGTAATTTTCACCAATTGCGATGAGAATTTCTCAGGGCGAATGACATATGACTCACAAACAATGAAAAATAAACATAGGAAATGCTTTTAAAGAATAGTGATTTTCAAAAATTCCTGTTTCCACAAAAAACACGCAAAACCTTACTGTCTTTGAGTTTCTGTATTAATGAATTGTATTGCAAACGTTTGAAAATGGCAGCGAACAAGCGTTATCATCGCATTTCCTTAATTTTGGCTCTTCAAAAATCGGAACTATCTGTATTCCGGTATAACCAATGATCAGCGCCCCTACTCTACTAATTGATTTATAATGAGCAAAAAAGTTACAAAGATTGGTGTTTTAACCTCAGGCGGTGATGCGCCGGGTATGAACGCTGCTATTCGTGCAGTGGTACGTACCGGTCTCTATCATAATATGGAAGTGTTTGGTATCATGCGGGGATACCAGGGTATGATCGACGATGACATTGTTCCCATGCACAGCCGCAGTGTGGCAAATATTATTCAACGGGGCGGCACTATCCTTAAGACAGCAAGAAGTAAAGATTTTTTTGAACCCGAAGGACGAAAAAAAGCCTACGACAACTTAAAGAAACACGGCATTGATGGCCTCGTGGTTATTGGGGGCGATGGAAGTTTCCGTGGCGCTCAAAAATTTTCTAATGAGTTTGATATTCCTTGCATTGGTTTACCAGGCACCATTGATAAAGATATTGCAGGCAGCGATTTCACTATTGGTTTTGATACGGCTGTAAACACAGCCATTGAGGCAATTGATAAAATTCGTGACACGGCCGATGCACATGACCGTCTTTTCATTATTGAAGTGATGGGGCGTGATGCAGGTTATATTGCATTACACAGTGGTATTGCTACTGGCGCTGAACATATTCTCATCCCCGAAACAAAAACCGATCTTGAACTGGTAGTCGATTCGCTTGAAGAAAAAGAGCGTCGTAAAAAACTGGTGAATATGATCGTAGTAGCTGAAGGTGATGAAACAGGTGGTGGTAACGAAGTAGCCGCTATCATTAAAAAACGTCTTCCTCATCTTGATACAAGAGTTTGTATTCTCGGCCATATTCAACGTGGCGGTTCTCCTACTTGTCTCGATCGTTTAATTGCCAGCCGATTGGGGTATGCAGCGGTTGATTCTTTAATAGAAGGAAAACACAATACCATGATCGGTATTATGAACAATAAACTTCATTTCACACCGCTTGATAAAGCTGTAAAAGCAAAACAACGGATCAGTGATGAATGGATGAAGATTGTGAAGATTCTTGCGAGTTAAGAAGCTGCGAGAACATGCTTACTCATGACACACTTGATCGATTAACTTAACCACCCAAAAAGTTTATTATGTCTAAGAACGTTGGAAAATATTTACACCAGGAGATGGATAAAGAAGCAGGTAAAAGACACACGAGCCATCGTACAAAAATCGTTGCAACAGTTGGGCCCGCCTGCGATACGTACGACAAACTACTTGATCTTGTAAGATCAGGTGTAAACGTTTTTCGTTTGAACTTTTCGCATGGTGCGCATGAAGATAAAGCACAGATTATTGAACACATTCGTACCATCAATAAAACAGAACCGTACAATATTGCTATACTTGGCGATCTCCAGGGTCCTAAGCTTCGTGTTGGGGAAATGGAAAACGGCGCTATTGAAGTTGCAGAAGGCGACATCTTAACATTCACCAACGAGAAATTAGTTGGTAATAAAGATCGTATTTACGTATCGTATCCCAACCTTCACAAAGATGTAAAGGCAGGTAATATTATTCTTATTGATGATGGCAAACTCGAAGTAAAAGTTGTTGGCATTACCCGTGATAATGATGTGCAGGTGCAGGTTACGTTAGGAGGAAAATTGTCTTCTAAAAAAGGAATCAACTTACCCGATACAAAAATTTCGCTGCCGGCATTAACAGATAAAGATCTTGCGGATCTAGAATTTATCATTGACCAGGAATTGGATTGGGTAGCACTTTCGTTTGTACGTAATGTAAAAGATATTATCATCCTTCGTAACAAACTGGATGAACGCAAGAGCAAAAGCAAGATCATCGCAAAAATTGAAAAGCCTGAAGCAGTTGCCAACATTCGTGATATCATTATCGAAAGCGACGGCATCATGATTGCACGAGGTGATCTTGGTGTTGAACTTCCGGTTGAACAAGTGCCTTTGATCCAAAAAGATATCATCCGTAAGTGTATTCACCGTGCAAAACCGGTGATCGTTGCCACACAGATGATGGAAAGTATGATCGATCGTGTAAAACCAAATCGTAGTGAGATCACCGACGTTGCCAACGCTGTAATGGAAGGTGCTGATGCGGTGATGCTGAGTGGCGAAACAGCCACAGGTAATCATCCTTCATTGGTAGTTGAAACAATGGTAAAGATCATTGAAGAGGTTGAAGGAAGTTCTTACTATCGTTACGATCGTGAAGAAGACTTGAAACCGCAGCCACACTCTCCTTCTTTCTTAAGCGACGCAATTTGTTATAATGCATGTGAAATTGCAAAAGATGTAAATGCAAGGGCACTGATCGGTATGACACAAAGTGGATATACTGGTTTTATGCTGAGCAGCTTCCGTCCGAAAGCACCATTGTTCATCTTTACAAAAGAACGCACATTGGTAAACCAGTTGAGTCTTAGCTGGGGTGTTCGTGCATTTTATTACTCAGAAGAGATCAGCGTTGATGATATCATTAACGACCAGATCAATATTTTAAAAGAAAGAGGATTTGTAAACCCGGGTGATATTGTAGTAAACACAGGTAGTACGCCGGTGCATCTTCACCTGCCAACAAATCTTATTAAACTTACAGTAGTTGATTAATAAAATCAATTTAGCTGATAAACAGAACGCTCCTTTCTTAAGGAGCGTTTTTGTTTAGTTCGTATTTTCATGTTGCATGCAAAACATAAAGTTTACGCCACTTAATGAATCATCAATCCTCCTTTCCTTTGGTGACAGGATAAATGAAGAAGTGCATACACTTGTAATGCAGGCTAAAGCGGTTATCGAAAGCAAATCTTTTCCCGGATTTATTGAAACAGTACCAGCTTATACAACGCTTGCTGTTTATTACAATCCTGTTGAAGTGGAAAAAACAAATGAAACTATTTCAGCAACAGTAATTCAGATATTGCAGGCCACACTTGAAAAAAATACAACCACTCAATTTTCTCACAAAGGATCATTTGTCGAAATACCCGTTTGTTACCACCCTGCATTTGTAGCTGATCTTAATACAACTGCAGATAGCCTGAAGTTATCAGTTGAAGAATTGATCAGTATTCATTCAGGCAAAACATACAAAGTGTTCATGATCGGGTTTACCCCCGGCTTTCCGTATATGGGCATTGTGGATGAACGCATTTTTACACAACGCAAAACGCAGCCAAGGCTAAAAATAGAACCTGGCTCCGTTGCTATTGCAGGAAATCAAACAGGTATCTATCCATTTGCCACACCCGGCGGCTGGAATATCATCGGCCGAACACCACTGCATCTATTTGATCGCAATTGTTCCAATCCATTTTTATTAAAAGCCGGTGACGAAGTAAAATTCAAGCCAATAACAAAAGATGAGTTTGAAACATACAATACGACACGCAACTTCGTCGAACGAAATTCAAAAACACTTCTTTCTCTTTCAACTAAAAAATCTGACGAGAATAAACAAATTATTCAAATTGAACAATGCGGTTTCTTAACAACGCTGCAGGACACAGGACGTTCAAATCATCTGCAGTTTGGCATAAGTAAGGTTGGTGCAATGGATGGGTATGCAATACAATTAGCCAATACGCTTGTCGGCAATGAAACAACCGCAACTGTATTGGAGATGACGCAATCGCCACATCGTTTTCGTTTTATTAAAGACACACTCGTTGCTTTTACTGGCGGCGGTTTACAGCCGCAATTAAAGGAATATCCATTACCGATCAACCAACCATTATTTATTCCTGCTGGAGCAATAGTTGAATGCAAGCAACAACTTCCGGGTTTTATTTTGTACCTGGCCGTTGCTGGTGGTTTTGATGCGGATGAATTTCTTGATAGCCGCTCAACTGACCTGTTGATAAAAGCCGGAGGTTATGAAGGCAGATCATTAAGGAAAGAAGACAGCTTGATGCAGCACAATACCTTAACTACTTTACAGCAACAACTGTTCAAAATTTTAAAAGCGGGAGCTACAGTTGAAATAAACATTGAGCATTCTTCATTTACAAGTAACACTATTCGTGTTTTACGTGGCATTGAATGGAGTTACCTCGATGATACATCCACACAAATTTTCTCAAAAGCTTCTTTCAGTATTGGATCTCAATGCAGCCGCATGGGTTACAGGTTAAATGAAAAAATATTAAAGACCAATAAGAATTGTGAAATTATTTCTTCACCTGTAACACAAGGAACTGTTCAGTTAACGCCATCGGGAGAAATGATCATATTGATGGCCGATGCGCAGACAGTTGGCGGCTATCCACGTATTGCGCAGGTTTGCGCTGCTGATCTTTCGTTGCTGGCGCAAAAAAAACCGGGTGATTCAATTCAATTTCAAATTGTAAGTTTACAGGAAGCAGAGAATATTTACATGCAACAAGTGGATAAGTTGAATCGAATAGCAGGCATGTTGCAATCAAAACTATAAATGGTCTAACGGTCTGCGATCGTACCGACCAAAGAATAGCATGAAATCAATCGATCTTAATTGCGATTTAGGTGAAGGTCTTTTAACCGATGAGCAGATCATTCCGCTCATTAGTAGCGCCAATATTGCGTGTGGTTATCATGCAGGTGATGAGGATACGATGAAGCGAACAATTGAATTATGCCTGGAGCATAACGTAAATATCGGTGCACATCCTTCATGGCCCGATAAAGAAAACTTCGGACGAACTGAAATGCATAAGACAACGACAGAGATCATTGACTTGGTTATTGCACAATTACAATTGATCGATAAAACTGCAAAGCAACTGGGTGCAAAGTTTACACATGTAAAACCACATGGTGCATTGTACAATCAGTCGGCGAAAGACCTTGTTATTGCAGAATCAATTGCCAATTCGGTGCATGTAGTCAATCCACAACTTATTTTGTTTGGATTAAGTGGCAGCTTATCCATTGAAGCGGCTAAACAAAAAGGTTTACAAACAGCTAATGAAGTGTTTGCTGATCGTACGTATACTGATGAAGGAAGTTTAACACCAAGATCGCAACAGAATGCAATGATCGAATCAATCGATGTAGCAGTTGAACAGGCATTACGCATGATACAGCAACAAAAAGTGGTCACTACATCCGGCAAAATAATTCCTGTTGTTGCAGATACTATTTGTTTGCATGGCGATGGTAAACATGCAGTAGAATTTTGCAAAGCAATTGTTGAACATTTAAAACAAAACCAGGTTGACATCAAACCCATCAACTAAAAGAATTGCAAACAGTGCCGGCATCGGCGCTGCTTTTTTAATGGCCACTTCTGCCATTGGCCCGGGCTTTCTTACCCAAACAACTGTTTTTACACAACAGTTAATGGCAAGCATGGGTTTTGTCATTATTATTTCTGTTATAATCGACATTATAGCTCAACTCAACATCTGGCAAATACTGGTAGCGAATAACAAGCGTGGCAGTGAATTAGCAAATGAAGTAGTTCCCAACAGTGGTCATGCTTTAACTATACTCATCTGTTTGGGAGGATTAGCATTTAACATTGGAAACATTTCTGGCGCTGGTTTGGGATTAAATATCTTATTCCCCGTAAAAGTTGAAACTGGCAGCATTATCAGCGCAGTAATTGCTATTGTTATTTTCTTATCGAAAGACATTGCAAAGTCGATGGACTTGTTTGTAAAGATCCTTGGCATTCTCATGCTGGTTCTTATGTTATACGTTGTGTTTTATGCAGAACCACCGTTTGAAAAAGTTGTACATCGTACATTCATCCCATCAACTATCAACTTCACTTCTATTGTTACGTTGGTGGGCGGTACGGTTGGTGGCTACATAACATTTGCAGGTGCACATCGCCTGCTCGAAGAAAGATCAGCGGAGCTTACCATGAAACAGGTAAAGCAAAGTGCAGTAAGCGGAATTGTTTTAACAGCCTGTATGCGCATCTTATTATTTCTTGCAGTGTATGGCGTGTTAAATCAAGGCTTTCAACTGAATGCTGATAATCCTGCTGCATCTGTTTTCCAGGCGGCAGCAGGCACATTAGGTTACAAACTGTTTGGTATTGTGTTGTGGAGTGCGGCAATTACATCCGTTGTTGGCTCTGCATTTACTTCAGTAAGCTTTTTAAAAACATTACATCCTTTTTTTGATAAGCAACAGCGATTGGTGATCATCAGCTTTATCTTATTGTCAACAGCTGTTTTTTTATTATGGGGCAAGCCGGTTTTCATCCTGGTGATCGTAGGCACACTCAATGGTTTTATTCTTCCTTTTTCATTAGGCTTAATGTTATGGGTGATGACGAGAAAACAATTACAAGGCTATAAACATCCGCAATGGTTATTATGGAGCGGATGGCTGGTTGTGGTTGTCATGTTGTGGATGAGTATTGTCACCTGCATCAACGAAATACCAAAGTTGTTTTAGTGATGAACGCCGCAACACATAACATGTACTATGTTGCCGTACTTTGTTCCGCTGCAATAGATGAAAAAATTCGGAAGCACAAGTTATGGATGCGTGACCGCTTTGGTTGCACAGTTGCATTAAAATCTTCTGCACACATCACATTAATTCCACCTTTCTGGCTGGATAATGAAAAAGAGCAATTGCTGATAAAAACATTGCATACAATTCAAAAATCTACTCAGCCTTTCACTATTCAACTAAAACACTTTTCACACTTCGGAAATAAAGTCATTTTTGCATCCGTTGAAGAAAATCCTTCGCTTGGTAGTTTACGAAAAGCAACTGAAGATCATTTTATCATTCCTTTTCGTGGCATCATTCAACCCGATGACCGTCCTTTTCACCCCCATGTAACCATCGCCAACAGGGATATAAAGCCCGGCGATTTTATGAAAGCCTGGGCACATTTTGAAAAACTTAACTTTCAAGAAGCATTTATTGCTTCAAAAATTTCACTACTCAAATTAAGGCCGGGAAAATGGAATGTGATTGCTGATCAATCATTCGCAGAATGAGTTATTTCCCTGTGCAACCGATTGTACCGAATATATAACCGGTGGACCGATCTCAACCAAAATCGATAACTTTCAAGCCTAAATCGTAAGCATGAGAAAACTGGCATTAACAACATTATCACTCATCATTTTTTTCTCAGTGGGTGCCCAGACACTCCATCCGCAGGACTCTGCATGGATACGTGATAACTACAATAAAAAAGAGATCATGATTCCCATGAGGGATGGAATTAAACTGTTCACCGCTGTTTACACACCCAAAAATAACAGCGAGGCTCACCCTATACTAATGAATCGAACCCCTTACTCTTGCGCACCATATGGCGAAAATAATTTCAAGGCTTTCTGGGATAACCAGTGGCGTTACTATATGCGTCGCAATTATATCATCGTTATACAGGATGTGCGGGGCCGTTGGATGAGTGAAGGTGAATTTGTTGATGTACGTCCTTTCAACCCAACTAAAAAAGGAACTGAATTTGATGAAGCAAGTGATACCTATGATGCAATCGATTGGTTGACAAAAAACATTCCCAACAACAATAAAAAGGTGGGCATCTTTGGCATTTCTTATCCGGGATTCTATTCAACTATTGCAGCGTTAAGTAATCATCCATCGCTGGTGGCTGTTAGTCCGCAGGCACCTGTTACCGATTGGTTCATGGGCGATGATTTTCATCACAACGGTGCGTTCTTTCAAATGGATGGATTTGCATTTTATTCATCCTTTGGAAAACCAAGACCAAAGCCAACAACAGTGGGTTCAGCAGGCTTTACATTCCCAACAAGAGATGCTTATAAATTTTATTTAGAAGCAGGATCAACAAAAAATCTTGCAACACTTATCGGCGACAGTATTGCTTTCTGGCATGAAATGTATAAACATCCCAACTATGATGAATGGTGGAAAGCCCGCAACATCCGCAACTTCGTGAACAATGTACCAACACACACAGCAACATTAGTTGTTGGTGGTTTGTTTGATGCAGAAGATTGTTTTGGTGCATGGCGTACCTATGAAGCCATTGAAAAGAAAGCTAAGAATAACAATCGTATTGTGATGGGGCCATGGTATCATGGGCAATGGAGCCGGGCCGATGGAAGCAGTTTGGGGAATGTAAATTTCGGTAGCAACACATCTACCTATTATCAAAATGAAATTGAATTGCCTTTCTTCATGCATCATCTTGAAGGCAAAGCAAATATTGATCAACTGGCTGAAGCAACTATATTTTTTACAGGTGAAAATCAATGGCGCAAGTTTACACAATGGCCGGCAGCAAATGTAAAAATGACTCCATTGTATTTGCAGCCAAATGGCGGCTTAACGTGGAACAAATCAACAACATCATCTGCTTATACGGAATACGTAAGTGATCCGGCAAAACCTGTTCCATATACAGAAGATGTACATTTCAGCAGAACCATTGCTTACATGACGGATGACCAGCGCTTTGCTAATCGTCGTACTGATGTACTTTCTTTTCAAACTGAAATATTAGCGGATGATATAACACTTGCCGGAACGGTGATTGCGGATCTGCTCACAAGCATTTCAACTACTGATGCTGATTTTGTAGTGAAGTTGATCGATGTATTTCCCAGCGATTTTACTTATCCAGGTGCAACTACAGCAGCAGGTCGGTTAGGTGGCGGTAGTTATCCAATGGGCGATTACCAAATGCTGGTGCGTGGCGAAGTAATGCGTGGACGTTTCCGTAACAGCTTTGAAACTCCTGTTGCGTTTACACCTAATAAAGTAGAGAACGTAAAATTTGAATTGCCTGACGTTGCACACACATTCAAAAAAGGTCATCGTATTATGATACAGATACAGAGCAGCTGGTTTCCGTTGGTTGATCGCAACCCTCAACAGTTTGTAAACATTTACGACGCAAATCCAAAAGACTATATCAAGAGTAACATTAAAATATGGCACGATACTAAAAACGGATCGAACATTGTGTTGCCGGTATTAAAATAATTATTCCCTCAACAACCTTTATTTAAAATTTAGAACGACTAATGAAAAAATTCTTATCGATTCTGCTTGTTTGTAGCGCCTTTGGGTCTTCAGCCCAGGAGATTAATATTATTCCGCAACCGCTTGAAGTAAAACAAACGGCGAAAGGAACTTACACGCTCAAGAAGAAAATTACGGTTTCAAATTTGTTTCAGAACAATGGGAAGCAAACAGATAATCTAACCAGTTATCTTTCCGAATACCTGAAAAAGTATTATGGAATTGAAGTAGTTCCTGCTGCCAAGGGGAGTAAAGCAGATATTACATTGTTTCCCACACGTATGCCAACAGGTGGAGCATCGGCTTATCGTTTAATCGTAAACAATAGTGGTGTGCGCATTGAAGCAAACTTTGATGAATCAGCTTTTCATGCAATACAATCACTAATCCAGTTATTACCGGTTGGGGGAACTTCAACTACTGCAATTCCATATGTTGAAATATTCGATAAAGCCCGTTTTGAATATCGTGGTATGCATCTGGATGTTGGTCGTCATTATGAGCCCGTTTGGTTCATTAAAAAATATATTGATTACCTCGCCTTACATAAACTCAATACATTTCATTGGCATTTAACGGAAGATCAGGGCTGGCGCATTGAGATAAAAAAATATCCTGAGTTAACGACTATCGGTAGCAAACGTAACGGAACCATCATTGGTCGATATCCCGGTAAAGGAAGTGATAACAAATCTCACGAAGGATTTTACACACAACAGGAAATTAAAGAAGTGGTTGCCTATGCAAAAAGCCGTTTCGTGGACGTTGTTCCTGAAATTGAATTGCCCGGTCATGGTGGTGCAGCCATTGCTGCATATCCATGGTTGAGTTGCTTTCCTGAAAAGCCTACACCGATTCCTGCAAACATGATCTCGAAAAAAAGTGTTGAAGAACAAAAGAACGGACGCATAAAATTAGTGCAGGAAACATGGGGCGTATTTGATGATGTGTTTTGTGCGGGTAAAGAAGAAACATTTAAGTTCTTGGAAAATGTACTGGATGAAACAATTGCACTCTTCCCTTCGAAGTATGTGCATATTGGTGGCGATGAATGTCCGAAGACACATTGGAAACAATGTCCGAATTGCCAGAAACGCATGAAAGATCTGAACCTGAAAGATGAACATGAACTGCAGAGCTATTTTATTCAGCGTATTGAAAAATACCTGAATGCAAAAGGCAAAACAATTATTGGTTGGGATGAAATTCTCGAAGGTGGTTTAGCCCCCAATGCACAAGTGATGAGCTGGCGTGGTGAAGCTGGTGGTATTGCTGCGGCAAAGGAAAAACATTTTGTGATCATGACACCGGGTAACCCTGTTTACTTCGATCATAGTCAAACCAGAAACGAAGATTCAGTAACTATTGGCGGTTATAATTCAATACAAGCAGTGTATGCATACGATCCGGTACCAAAAGAATTATCTGCAGAAGAAGGAAAATATGTTCGTGGTGCGCAGGCAAATGTTTGGACCGAATACATGAATAACACAAGCAAGATCGAATACATGATCTTTCCACGCATGGCAGCGTTAAGCGAAGTATTGTGGACGGCAAAAGAAAAGAAGAATAAAGAAGATTTTGAAAAACGTTTAATGCAGCAATTAAAACGTTACGATTTGTGGAAAGCCAATTACAGCAAAGCTTATTTCGATTTACAGGCAAGCATTAAACCTTCAGCCGATAACACTGGCTTGTTGCTTTCAGTTTCTTCCACTGCAAACAATGGAAAAATTTTCTATTCATTCGGTGAAAAAGATATTCCTTATCGTGATCCTTTAGTGATCAGTAAATCAACTTCGTTCAACAGCAAATTGCAGATCGATAATAAAATCCTTAACTCTATTTCACAAACGTTCACCTTCAGTAAATCGACTGGTAAAAAAATAAGCATTACGAATCCGGCTTCTAAAAGCTATCCCGGCGATGGAGCATTTACACTCGTAAACGGAGTTGTGAATGATAAAGGTTTGGGTCGCAGCAGTGAGTTTCTTGGATTTAGTGGATCAGATTGCGATGCCATCATTGATCTTGGCAGCCAGCAATCATTCAGCAATATCACAGCTCATACATTTGAACAAAAAGCAAGTTGGATTTGGCCGGCAGCGGCTATGATCGTTGCAACAAGTAATGATGGGAGCAATTTTACTACCGTAGGTGAAACAAAACAAAGTACTGATAACAAAATAAGTCTTGATATTCCGGCAACCACTGCACGTTACATTAAAGTAACTGTAAAGAACCAGGGAACAATTGCAGAAGGCAATGCGGGTGCGGGCAACAAAGCCTGGTTATTCGTAAGCGAAATACAAGTAAACTAAAAAGTTGATGACATATAAAAAAGGGCAATCGATGATTGCCCTTTTTTATTACTAGTTCTTTAGTCGTATTAATTTAAATTCAACTGAACTCATAAACTCACTTTTCAATATCTTCTCACCTTTTGTTACTTTCAGAACTTTAAATTTTACAGGACGAGAAGCGCCGCCTTCAATTTTTAGTGAAAGAATACCATTCGCAAAACTCCATTTCCCTTTGTGTGTAGCTCCGTTATTCCAACCCTCAGTCTCCATTGGTTGCTGATCAAATCCCACAGAAATAAAATTCGAATCACTATTAAGTATTAAATCTCTGAATTCCGGAGTCTTACTATTTAACCCCTGACCTGATTTGAATGAATCGGCTGGTCGCCAATGGCCGGTAATTTCTATTTCCTGATTACAGGATGACATACAAAGAAGCGGAACGATTATTGAATTAAAAATTCGCATAGAATTTAGCTGACGCTTAACTTTTACCTTCAACCTTATCCCTTTTACCTCACTTAAGTATCTCCTCAAGCTTCTTCTCCAATGCCTCACCTCTTAAATTTCTTGCTACCACTACTCCGTTCGGATCAACGATCATGTTAAACGGAATACCCATGATCCCAAATTGCCGTGCTGCTTCATTTTCCCAACCTTTCAAGTCACCAACCTGTGGCCACGTATAGTTATCATCTTTAATTGCCTTGATCCATTTTTCTTTTGTCTGATCAAGCGATACACCGAAAATCTCAAAGTTCTTTGATTTAAACCGTTCGTATGCTTTTACAAGATTCGGACTTTCTGCACGACAAGGGCCGCACCAGCTAGCCCAAAAATCAACTAACACATATTTCCCCTTAAAGGAAGAAAGACTAATTGATTTTCCATTAGCATCGGGCTGCGAAAAGTCAGGGGCAGTAACTCCTATCATCGACTTCTTCCCAACTTCTATTTGCGCCTGCAACTCTTTTCCTTTTGCTGATGTACGCAATTGCTCACTCAACAACAAAAACATCGGACCAGCTTTCGCTGCGTCCATATCCATACCTAAAGCCTGCTCAACCATAAACAATGCAATGGGCGATGACGGATTGCCCTGCACAAACTTCAACTGTTCTGCGTGCACAAGTTCCTGGTGCAGGTTAAACATTTCCATCAACGTGTTCGTTGCTTTCATGTTTTTCGCCTGCCCGTAACCGTAATACAGATCCCCGATCTTATTCTCAAGCTCAGTTAAACTTTTCGTTTGCTGCTGGTATTTGTAGTAGTCATTTACAATAGCTGAGCCTTTTACTTCCGCATCATTCAGTCCGGTTTTGGAAGCGATGGTAATGGTTCCTTCATCTAAAAAAAGGGTGAGATTGTTTTTGCGGTATTCCGCCATATTGAACTTTTTGCCGGGAGCAGGATTCGATTCTTCAATACTGATGGTTGCCAGCATTGGTCCGCTCACTTCAGTATTAATGCTGAATTTCCCATCAACAAGTTTAGCTTCTTCTGCACCATTGCCATTATTCCAGCTAAGCAACACATTATGCTTTTTAGTGTAAGCGGGCAATGTACCATTAACGATAACTTTTTTATCCTGCGCCAATACAGTAGCAACTGTAAACAGGCTGCAGACAAACAAGAGTTGTTTTATCATTGAACTAAATATTATTTGAATAATTCTTCGAGACGCATTCGTAGCTCTTCGCCTCTTAAATTCTTTGCGATGATCTTACCATCAGGACCAATCAACAGGTTCTGCGGAATAGAAGATATTTTGTAGATCCTTGCAGCTTCATTCGACCAATGTTTCAGATCACTTACATGTGTCCATGTTAAACCATCTATGGCAATTGCTTCAAGCCACTTGTTGCGGTCACGATCAAGTGACACACCCAACACTGTAAAATTCTTTGCTTTGAATTTATTATAAGCTGCAACAAGATTAGGATTCTCCATACGGCAAGGGCCGCACCAGCTTGCCCAAAAATCAACCAACACATATTTACCACGAAAAGATTGCAACGTAACAGGAGTACCCGATGTATCCGCTTGCGTAAAATCAATCGCATCTGTACCGATAGCACCTATCTTGTTATCTTTTACAATATTGCCAACCATGCGTCCGTAAAAACTCTTTTGTGCTACTTCTGTAAGCTTGGCATAATTCGAATCCAACACATCTGCTTGTTGAAAAACACTATAGATCACATACAACAACAAAGGCGTTACTGCAGAAGAATTATTTTTCAAAATATATGCATCCGCTGTACTGTTGATCTCTGTTACAAGATTGCGCACTAAATTATAAATAGAATCTTGCTTACCCTGCAAAGCCGGGTTCTGCAGCTGTTTGCCATAAGCATCCAGCTTCATGAAATAAGGATCAAACTGTTGACGGAATTGCACAAAGTCATAATTCGTTTTCGAACCGTTCACTACAGCCCTTTGCAATGAATCAACGTGTGCTGAAATTGTTACAACAGAAGGATCAAGAAAAATACCCAGGTTTTGTTTACCACCTTCAACAGTTAACACATACAATGCTGTTTCGGTGATGGTACCTTTCAGTTCAAACTTACCTTTAATAATTGTTGCCTCAGCAAGCGTTTCGGCATCTTGTCCATCCATGCGCAAACTCACTTTGGCATTATCTTTTGCGCCACGGATAGTTCCTTTAATTTCAAATGGTTGTTGTGCCTGCAATTGCAAAGCAGCACAACACATCAAACATATCGTTACAATTAACTTCATACTTTTAATCTGCATGCGAATGACGCTGTTTCAACACGTAAATCACATCCTGCAAAGAAACATTTTTCGCCCTTAATAAAACGATAAAATGGAAGAGCAGATCAGCTCCTTCGTTTAAGAAAAGCTCTTCATTATTATCCTTTGCTTCAATAATAATTTCCGTTGCTTCCTCTCCCACTTTCTGGGCAATTTTATTAATGCCTTTATCAAACAAGCTTTTCACATAGCTTTTTCCATCGGTGCTTTTTCTGCGCAGCTCAATGATCTCTTCTAAATACGATAAAAAGTCATCACTGTGATTTTTTTCAGCCCAACAAGTATCTGCACCAGTATGACAAGTGGGACCAGCAGGCTCAGCTTTGATCAGCAAGGTGTCCTGGTCGCAATCCAGCAGCACCTGTTTCACTGTTAAAAAATTACCGCTTTCTTCGCCCTTTGTCCAAAGCCGTTGCTTACTACGGCTATAAAACGTCACCTTGCCACTTTCTTCGGTCTTAATAAATGCTTCGTTATTCATAAAACCCAGCATCAATACTTTGCTGGTTTTATAATCCTGTATAATGGCTGGTAACAGTCCGTCGTGGTATTTTGAAAAGTCTGGTTTCACTATATGTTTTTTATGAAGCGATCACTTTCGCATTTCTCAACTGCATTGGCGTCGCACTCTTGTACTTTATAAATTCTATTGTCCTTTTTTCAGCAGCAAAGCTAAACCCTTACCGCAACATTTCTTTCCTTCAAATATGCTTTCAGATCAGCAATTTCAATCTCTTTAAAATGGAAAATGCTGGCTGCTAACCCGGCGTCGGCATAGGCCTGCTCAAACACATCTGCAAAATGTTCCATTGTTCCCGCACCACCACTGGCAATTACAGGAATTGGTAATTCAACCGACAGTTTCTTGGTAATATCCAGCGCAAAGCCCTGTTTGGTCCCATCATTGTTCATACTTGTAAGCAATATTTCACCAGCTCCAAGATCAACACCCTGTCTTGCCCAATCAACACATTTTATATCCGTTTTTGTGCGGCCGCCATTTAAATACACATACCATTCGCCATCTTCCTCCTTCTTGGTATCAATAGCTAACACACAGCATTGGCTGCCGGCAGCCAACGCAATATCATTTATGAGTTGAGGATTTTTAAACGCAGCAGTATTCACACTCACCTTATCGGCACCGGAATTAAGCAATATGCTCATATCATCCACTGTGCTGATACCGCCACCCACCGTAAACGGAATATTTACATGACGGGCGATTCGCTTCACCAGTTCGCTCAAGGTCTTACGTTTTTCAACCGTTGCCGTAATATCGAGGAATACGAGTTCGTCTGCACCTTGCTGAGCGTACAAAGCACCCAGTTCAACCGGATCGCCAGCATCACGCAGATCGACGAAGTTGGTGCCTTTTACCGTGCGACCGTCTTTAATATCTAAACAGGGAATAATGCGTTTGGTCAACATAAAATAAAAAAGGCTTCAAGTTAAGTTGAAGCCAGGTTCGTTACAAAGATAATGCTTATGGTTTGGGGAAACTATTTTGTAATACCCGCCCTGCTCCCAGCAATTTCCGGCTCCAGTACGTTTCGTTCAGATCACTGATCATCACCCCGCCAGATGTGGATGCATGTACAAATTTATTATTGTGCAGGTACACGCCTACGTGCGATACACTACCTCTTGTATTAAAAAACACCAGGTCGCCTTCTTTTAAATTATTCATCGGTATCCAGGCACTCACTTCTTTCTGTTCACGGGCTGTACGTGGCAATTGCATGGCAAACACCCCAACCATCAAAGTTTGAACAAAAGCCGAACAATCGATCCCTTTTTGCGTAGTGCCCCCCAGTCGATAAGGCGTGCCCCACCAATTATCAATCAATTCATACAAGGGTTTGTTCAGAATAGTTTCAACAGGCACATCGAGACGGATGGCATATTTAAATTGAGAAAGCGAAAATAATTCGAGTGAGGAGCTGTACGAAGCAACATCTTTGGTTTGAAAAATACCTGTTTGCTTAGCCGAAGAGGAAGAATTGCCGCCCACCCGTTTGTATTCGGGGCGTACTTCATTTTTTTCTTCTGTCGACGTTGCGGCTGTAGATTGTTTCTGTTGAAACGCATTCTTTACCGCACTGCAACTGGTGAGCAGTAGGATGGCAGACAAGTATGTAAGCAAATGTCTAATCATGGAATTGAATTTTTTCAACGGCGCAAAAGTAGCGACGTCGGGCCTTTTCAGCAAGAAATGAGCCAAATCGTCTATCCGTTAAAGATAGTTACTGCGGGCTTGCTGACAAATTTTCACCCGCAGTTTTATCTTAAACGCTGTTTTTGTGGATTTCTTATTTCTTTTTTTTCAAATGAGAACAACGAAATTTGACGCCTGACCATCCTGAACTGAGTCGAAGGACGTCACCCGAAAGTATCGAGCACAGTCGAGATACGATTATACCTTTTACAACTATGAGCAAATTTTCCCATTTACACGTTCACACTCAATATTCTTTGCTCGATGGAGCGGCTTCCATCGGTTCCTTATATAACAAAGCCATTAGTGACGGCATGCCGGCCTTGGCTATTACCGACCACGGAAATATGTTCGGGGCTTTCCAGTTTGTAGCCGAAGCTTATAAACATAAAAATGAGGATGGATCGCTGAAAGTAAAACCGGTTGTTGGCTGCGAGTTCTATTTGGTAGAAAACCGGCACATCAAACAGTTCAGCAAAGAACAGCGTGATAGTCGCTTTCACCAGGTGTTGTTGGCAAAGAACGAGCAAGGCTACAAAAATTTAGTAAAGCTTACGTCCCTTGGTTTTATTGAAGGTATGTACAGCAAGTATCCTCGTATCGATAAAGAACTGATCCATAAATACCATGAAGGATTGATTGCAACTACTTGCTGCCTTGGGGCAATGGTGCCGCAAATGATCTTAAATAAAAGTGAAGAAGATGCAGAGAATGAATTCAAATGGTGGTTAAATATTTTCCAGAAAGATTATTACGTGGAGATTCAGCGACACGGCATGGCTGAGCAGGATAAAGTGAATGCAGTGCTTTTAAAATTTGCAAAAAAGTACGATGTAAAAGTTATTGCAAGTAACGATTCGCACTATGTTGATCAAACCGATTTTAATGCGCATGATATTTTATTGTGCATTAACACCGGTGAAAAACAAAGCACTCCTGCACTGCGTGAATTTTCTGATGATGATGTGAATGTGAAAAACAAACGTTTTGCATTCCCCAACGATCAATTCTATTTTAAGACAACATCCGAAATGAAAAAGGTATTTGAAGATGTGCCTGAAGCCATCGACAATACCAATGAAATAGTGGACAAGATAGATGTACTGAACCTGAAGAAAGATATTCTACTTCCGGCCTTTCCTATTCCCAAAGAATTCCAGGTGCATGATGATGCCAACCTGAACCAATGGGAGTTTCTGAAACATCTTACTTATATCGGAGCAAAAGAACGTTATCATGAAATAGAAGAAACTACAAGAGAACGTATCGACTTTGAATTGTTTACCATCAAAACAATGGGCTTCGCCGGTTACTTTTTGATCGTTAGTGATTTTATTAAAGCTGGTCGTGATATGGGTGTGTTTGTTGGGCCGGGGCGTGGTTCGGCTGCAGGAAGTGTAGTTGCTTATTGTATCGGTATCACCAATATCGATCCCATTAAATATAATTTACTGTTTGAGCGTTTCCTGAACCCCGATCGTAAATCAATGCCGGATATTGATACGGATTTTGATGATGAAGGCCGTCAAAAAGTAATTGACTATGTAGTTGATAAATATGGTAAGGCGCAGGTAGCACAGATCATTACCTATGGTACAATGGCGGCGAAAAGTAGTATTGCCGATGTGGCCCGTGTAATGGATTTGCCGTTGGCTGAAAGTCGTGCATTATCAAAACTGGTTCCCGAACGTCCCGGCGTTTCATTGAAACGTGTGTTGCATGCGCCATTCACAGGTGAAAAAAGTTTAGCAGAAAAAGAAGCGTTTGGTCCGGATGAATTGGAAATGGTAAAACGTATTCGACAGGTGTACGGTGGTGAAGATCTGCCTGCAAGAATTTTACATGAAGCAGAGATCTTAGAAGGATCTGTTCGTAACACGGGCATTCATGCTGCAGGTATCATCATTGCACCAAAAGATCTTACCGAATTAATTCCCGTTTGTACATCAAAAGAATCCGAACTGTGGTTAACACAAATTGAAGGAAGTGTAATTGAAGAAGCGGGTGTAATCAAGATGGACTTTCTTGGGTTGAAAACACTCAGCATCATTAAAAATGCATTGCAGCTCATCAAACAAAATCATGGCGTTGAAATAGAAATTGACAATATTCCGCTTGATGATGAAAAAGCATTTCATTTATATCAACTCGGTTCAACCATTGGTACGTTCCAGTTTGAAAGCGTGGGTATGCAAAAATACCTGCGTGAATTAAAGCCCGATCAGTTTGGAGATCTTATTGCCATGAACGCTTTGTATCGTCCGGGGCCTATTGCGTACATCCCCAACTTTATTGATCGTAAGCATGGTAAAGAAGCGATCTCTTACGATTTACCTGAGATGGAAGAATACCTGCAGGAAACCTATGGTATCACTGTTTACCAGGAACAGGTAATGTTGCTCGCCCAAAAAATTGGCGGCTTCACAAAAGGAGATGCCGATGTATTGCGCAAAGCAATGGGTAAAAAACAAAAAGCAGTTCTTGATAAAATGAAAAAGCAGTTTGTGGATGGGGCCACTGCTAAAGGCCATCCTGCAGACAAACTTGAAAAAATATGGACCGACTGGGAAGCATTCGCTCAATATGCATTCAACAAATCGCATTCTACCTGTTATGCATTTGTAGCTTACCAAACTGCTTATTTAAAAGCACACTATCCCGGAGAATATATGAGTGCGGTGTTGAACAACGCCGGTGCTATTGAAAAGATCACCTTCTTTATGGAAGAGTGTAAACGTATGGGCATTAAAGTACTTGGTCCGGATATCAATGAGTCGCAAAATGGTTTTGCCGTGAACAAAGCCGGTGAAATACGTTTTGGCTTGGGTGGATTGAAAGGTGTAGGCGAAGCAGCTATTGATAGTATTATTGAAGAACGTGAAAAGAAAGGACCTTATAAAAATGTGTTTGATTTTATTAAACGTGTGAACCAACGTACGGTGAATAAAAAATCATTAGAAAGTTTGGTATACGGTGGTGCGTTCGATTGCTTCAAAGAATACCATCGTGCACAATACTTTCATATAATGCCGGGTGATACTGTGAATACACTTGAACGTATCATTGCATTCGGAAACCGTTTCCAGGCGAATGTGCAGAGCAATACCAACACTTTGTTTGGCGAAAGCATGATGATGGAAATTCCAACGCCAAAAATCATGAACTGTGAAGAGTGGACATTAACCGAGAAACTTGATCATGAAAAAGAGATCACAGGTATCTTCATCAGTGGTCATCCTTTAGATCATTTCAAATTTGAAATGCAGCATTACAAGATCACGCCTCTTAGTGATTTCAATGAATTTAAAGAAGCGATCCTGCTGCATGCAAATCCATTTCAAACATTCCGTTTGGCAGGTCTTGTTACCAGTCACCAGCAACGAGTAACAAAAACAGGAAAGCAGTTTGGTATTTGCATGATCGAAGATTACACAGGTAACACCGAGTTTGCTTTGTTTGGTGAAGACTTTGTAAAATTCAAAGATCATTTTACACCAGGTGCTGTTGTATTTGTAACTGGCGTTTTTAAAACACGTTGGAATAAAGACGATGACTTTGAATTCAAGATCAACCAGGTCTTGCTGCTCGAAACAGTAAAACGTACCATGACCAAGCAACTCATTGTTGATATTGAACCACGATTCCTTACCGAAGAAATGGTGAGCTTTATGGAAAGCAACGTAAAGAAAAATCCGGGCAAGAGTAATCTCAAATTCAATTTATACGAACCAAAGGACAATTGGAAAGTAGGAATGTACACAGTAGAAAAAGGCTTTGAAATGAATGATGAGATGGCTTTGTTCCTGTTGGATAAACCTGAACTGAATGTTACTGTTGTGCATGCCTAATTTTTTATTCCACATTAGAATATGGATACTCAAAAAGAAAAATATCCTCATACAACTGCCTACTTCATCTTCGCTCAAACTATGGGGTTAATAATAATTTCATCACTAGCGAGCGGCATATCAATGATATGGACTAAAGAATGGAACTGGATTGTATTTATTTTAACCGCCATCATTTCTATTTTATTATCAATCAAAGGATTTCTCGCTTTCTATCGTATGAAACAGAATGAGAAAGGTCAATTCGAAGTAACGGTAAGTTCCCAACCCTCGGCACCCAATATACTAAATTCTAAAAATTCGATTTCAAGTGCTTTAACCAAATTAGAGGTTATTTCAAAAAATAATAGTAGCAATGCTGCTTTTTACAAATCGTATCAATCACTACCATATTCTAAGGACGAATTATGGAAGAGCATCTATTTCTTAAAAGATTGCATTCACTTTTCGGAAGATAATATAATATCAAAGAACGACGAGTTGCGTAATACGATTGCGTTGCAGGAAGTGATTTTACTGGAATACTATTTAGACGTGGACCCATCATTGATCCCAAAAGAAAGACGAGACAACTTTAAATTCGGCAAACAAATACGCACGACAAGAAATATTGATGAGGAACAAATATCGCATCTAAAGTTAATTGACTGGCGAAGCAAAGAACAATGGGCTTTTTGGGCTAAAAAATACACATTAAATAACCCGCTTGGACAATACTGCGATCAACAAGCCCAGGATTAAAATCATTACATCATGAAACTTTACATCCGCAATATGGTTTGCAGCCGTTGCACAATGGTAGTGCATTCTGAACTTGAAAAAGCCGGCATTCAACCTTTGAATGTTCAATTGGGTGAAGTGGAATTAAAGAAAGAACCAGCAGCAAAGCAACTACAGCAATTCAGCGACAATATTAAACAGCTGGGCTTTGAACTCATCGACGACCGTAAAAGCAAGATCATCGATAAGATCAAAACAATCATCATTGAACTGATCCATCATAACAAAGAAGAACTAAACGAAAATCTCTCTGCTCATCTTTCGAAAAAACTTCACCACGACTACAGTTATCTCAGCAACCTGTTTTCAGAAGTGGAAGGAACAACAATCGAGAAATATTATATCGCACAAAAAATTGAGAAAGTAAAAGAACTGCTGATGTACGATGAGTTGTCGCTTTCTCAAATTGCGTTTGAACTTGGTTACAGCAGCGTTGCTCATCTCTCCAGTCAATTCAAAAAACAAACAGGCCTCACTCCTACTTTCTTTAAATCGCTGAAAGAAAACAAACGCAGGAATATCGAAGAACTTTAAATAGTGTAAATGGAATCCATGATTCTGTAACAGCCCCGACTGGCAGTGGTAATAGCTTTGTATAAACAAAATTGCTATGACACATAATTACAGCCTAACCGGCTTGACCTGCAGCAGTTGCGAAGCCAAAGTAAAAAGCAAACTGCTTTCTGTGCCCGATGTTTTATCGGTAGAAGTTTCGAAAAACACGAATACAGCTACCATTGAAATGCAGAAGCATATTGCACTCAGCACATTTCAAACAGCCATTGGTGGCAGCGATAGTAAATACCAGATCGCTGCAACAAATCACAACGAAACTGCCGAACAAACAAAGAGCTGGCTGGCCACTTACAAACCCATCCTGCTTATTTTCGGTTACATCACTGTATTAAGCGTTCTGCTTTCATGGACAGGCAGCAGCATCAACAGCATGCAGTTTATGCAGGTATTCATGAGCGGATTCTTTCTCATTTTTTCCTTCTTTAAATTGTTAGACCTGCAGGGGTTTGCCGACAGCTATTCGATGTATGATCTTATTGCGAAGCGTTTCCGCAGCTGGGGTTATATCTATCCCTTTGTTGAATTAGCATTGGGTATTGCCTTCGCTATTAACTTCAATCCTGTATTAACAAACTGGATCACATTAGTGGTAATGGGCGTAAGCATCATTGGTGTGTTGCAAAGTGTATTGAACAAACGCAAGATCCGTTGTGCATGTTTGGGCGCTGTCTTCAATCTGCCCATGAGTACTATTACCATTATGGAAGACGGGCTGATGATAATCATGAGTATTGCTATGTTGTTTTTAATGTAATACTGACTACCTTTATTCTGCAAACATGAAAAAGCTCATTGTAGCTATATTATCCATTCTTTATATCGGCACTGCCAGTGGTGCTACCGTGCAGTTGCATTACTGTATGGGCAATCTGGTAAACTGGAGCATTGGTCATGATGAATCGAAGACCTGCGACAATTGCGGAATGGAAAAAGACGGCAAGGGCAAAAACGATTGCTGTAAAGATGAGCAGAAGCAGATCAAACTGGAAAAAGATCAGAAAATTGCTGAATCATTCCAAACTATGCAACTGGTAGCAACCGCATTACCCGTTGCATTTATTTCTTTTACACAACAGCTGCATTCTTCTATTACAGAAGAAAACCCACGCAGCAATGCACCACCACTAACGGATAACACTTCACTGTATATCCGTAACTGTGTTTTCCGTATTTAAGATCGTCTTTTAGTAGAAGCCGGGCCATATTATTTGCCGGGCTATTGGCATTTCCCTATGCCCATCTTTTATTTCTCAACTTTTAAATTTTTACAAAATGAAAATCATGAACGTACTGTTGATGGCGGTATTCTCCATCCTAGCAATAACAGCATCTGCACAATCAAAAGCAGGCAAAAAAGACAATGCTAAACACCCACAATTATATACATGCCCGATGCACGATAGTGTTGCAGCAAAGAAACCCGGCAATTGTCCCGTTTGTGGTATGAAGCTCGAACTGTCGAAAAAAGAGCAAATGAAAACAACGGTAACAAAAACGTATAGCTGTCCGATGCATGCTGATGTTACAAGCGATAAACCCGGCACCTGCAGCAAATGCGGAATGAGTCTTACCATGTCCACCAAAGAAAAAATGAAGACAGAAGTAATGAATCACTATGTATGTCCGATGCACGCAGATGTTACCAGTGACAAACCCGGCAAGTGCAGCAAGTGCGGCATGGATCTCAAGAAAAAAGAACACCATCACTAACAGCAATTGTCAATAAGCAATTAGCAAAACAGTTTTCAATTGACCATTGTCTATTGCATATTGCCTATTAACCATTGCATATTATCTATTGTAATATAAAATTCTATGGTTCGGAAAATAATTGAGGTCGCTTTACACAACAGGCTTGTGGTGCTGTTGGTGGCAGCAGGCCTGTTTGCTTACGGCATATATTCCGTTAACAAAAATCCTATTGATGCCATTCCTGACCTGAGTGAAAACCAGGTAATCGTTTTTACTGAATGGATGGGCCGCAGCCCGCAGGTGATCGAAGACCAGGTTACGTATCCTCTGGTGAGTAACCTGCAAGGCATTCCGAAAATCAGAAACATCCGTGGCTCTTCGATGTTCGGGATGAGTTTTGTGTATGTGATTTTTGAAGACAACGTTGATATCTATTGGGCGAGAACAAGAGTGTTGGAACGTTTGAATTTTGCGCAACTTTTATTGCCGCAAGGTGTAACGCCTTCGCTTGGTCCTGACGGCACAGGTGTTGGCCATGTTTTTTGGTATCATCTTGATGCACCGAAAATGGATCTGGGTGAACAACGTGCATTGCAGGATTGGTATGTAAAGTTTGCATTGCAGACAGTACCTGGCGTTGCAGAAGTGGCATCGTTTGGTGGTTTTGAAAAACAATATCAATTGGTGATCGACCCGGTGAAGTTGCAGTATTACAATATTTCCCTGATGGATGTAATGAACAAAGTAAAAAGCAACAACAACGATGTGGGCGGACGAAAATTTGAAATGGCCGATATGGCGTACATCATACGTGGACTGGGTTATATCAAAAACAAAAACGATGTAGAGCATATTGCCATCTCAAATTACAACGGCATTCCGGTGCGTGTGAAAGATATTGGTTCGGTACAAATGGGTGGCGATCTGCGTCTCGGCATTTTTGATGCAGATGGTAAAGGCGAAGTAGTTGGTGGTATTGTGGTGATGCGTTACAATGAAAACGCCAACAAGGTTATTGCAGCGATAAAAGAAAAAATGAAAGAGGTAGAGAAAGGATTACCCGAAGGAGTAACCTTCAAAACTTCTTACGACAGAAGCGAACTGATACATGAAGCGATTGAATCAGTTAAGGGAACACTCATCGAAGAAATGATCGCTGTCTCCATTATTGTATTGTTGTTTTTATTTCACTGGCGCAGTGCACTCATCATTCTTATTCAATTACCCATTTCAGTTGCAGCAGGTTTTATTTTCCTTGAAATGTTTGGCATTTCTTCCAACATCATGTCGTTAACAGGCATTGCATTGGCCATTGGTGTGGTGGTGGATGATGGTATTGTAATGGTGGAGAACGCTTACCGGCACATCAGCGAAGAACAATTAGCAAAAGAAAACACACAATAAGAAACGCATGAAATTATTTAAACGAAAAAAAGATCCGTTAACTGCAGAAGAAACGATGGGCATCATCGAAAAATCCTCGAAGCAAGTGGGCCCGGGTGTGTTTTACTCCACCATTATTGTGGTGGCATCTTTCTTACCTGTGTTTTTATTAACAGGGATGGAAGGCAAACTGTTTCATCCATTAGCATGGACAAAAACATTCATCTTGCTCATTGATGCAGTACTTGCCATCACACTAACACCGGTGTTGATCTCACTTTTATTAAAAGGAAGATTAAAACCGGAAAGTGCAAACCCTATTACACGCACGTTAGAAAAAATCTACTCGCCCGTTTTAAAGTTTTGTTTACGTTGGCGTAAAACCACGATTGCTGTAAACATCCTGGCTTTGGCAATTGGCGTTGTAATGATGACAAGATTAGGTTCAGAATTTATGCCGCCGCTTGATGAAGGTTCCTTATTGTTTATGCCTGTTACATTGCCCGATGTTTCCAACTCGGAAGCAAAACGTTTGTTGCAGGTGCAGGATAAACTCATCCGTTCTATTCCTGAAGTAGATCATGTCTTGGGGAAAGCAGGGCGTGCAAATACTGCAACCGACAACTCTCCTATCAGCATGATTGAAACCATCATTCTCTTAAAACCAAAAAGTGAATGGCGTAATAACGTGACGAAAGATGCCATCATCAATGAGCTGAATGCAAAGATGCAGATACCCGGTGTTACTAATGGTTGGACCATGCCCATCATCAACCGTATCAACATGCTTTCAACAGGTATTCGTACCGATGTTGGATTGAAAGTATACGGTCAAAACCTCGACAGTATCTATGCATTTGCACAAACCATCAAACAACAATTACAGGGAATTGATGGTGTGAAAGATCTATACGTAGAGCCGATCACCGGTGGTAAATACATTGACATTGTAGTGAAGCGTGAAGAGATCGGTCGTTACGGATTAAGTATTGATGATGTAAATGCTGTTGTTGAAAGTGCGTTGGGTGGCATGAAGCTGACAACCACCATTGAAGGCCGTCAACGTTTTTCGGTGAATGCACGCTACGGGCAAGATTTCCGTAACAACCTCGAAGCATTGAAACGTTTGCAGGTGCAGACAATGGATTTCGGTCCAATACCACTTGAAGCAGTTGCAGATATACAGTTGAGTGATGGTCCACCGATGATCAATTCAGAAAATGCAATGTTGCGAGGAACAGTGTTGTTTAATGTGCGTGAAAGAGACCTGGGCAGTACAGTGAAAGAAGCACAGGAAAAATTAAACCAGATGATCACCAAACTTCCGAAAGGATATTTTTTAGAATGGAGTGGCCAATGGGAAAATCAGATCCGTGCAAACAGAACATTAACGATGATCATGCCCATTGTGATTGTCATCATCTTCATGGTGCTCTACTTCACCTATCATTCATTTAAAGAAGCAGCCATCACCATGATCACAGTTCCTTTTGCCTTGATCGGTGGTGTATTTATGGTTTATTTCTACGGCATTAATTTATCGGTGGCAGTTGCTGTTGGTTTTATTGCGTTGTTTGGAATGGCCATTGAAACAGCTATGCTCATGACCATCTATCTCAACGAAGCCATGCAGAACATGGTGGCAAAGCATGGCAATTCAAAAGCAACACTTACTCCCGCCATCATTCGTGCATATGTAATGGAAGGTTCCGTAAAAAGGTTAAGACCAAAACTCATGACGGTTTCTGTTGGTTTGTTTGGTTTGATCCCTATTCTCTGGGCAACCGGTGTAGGAAGTGATATTATGAAGCCCATCACTATTCCATTGATCGGCGGCACCATCTCTTCCACCATTTATGTATTGCTGATAACACCCGTGATTTTTGAAATGATAAAAGAACGGGAATTAAAACGTAACGGTAAAATTGATTTGATCGATGTTAAAGAATAAACTACTTCCTCTAATGTTTGTCCTTGCTGCATTGAACAGCCACGCACAAACAATGAAACTAGATGCCATCATTGACAGCATCACCGTATGGCATCCTGTTGTAAGAATGTACAACAATGAGATCCGTTCAATGGATGAAGCAGCAAAAGGTGCAAAGAGCTGGATGCCGCCTGAGTTCAGCAGTGGATTATGGATGACACCCTACAACCCAAGCTTGTGGAAAAAGATGGATGATGGCATGGGTGGGTTTAAAGAAGGTATGGGCCAGTATATGATCGGTGGGCAGCAAATGTTCCCCAATAAACAAAAGCAAACGGCAGATGCGAAGTATATGGAAGCCATGTCTTCAGTTGAAAAAGAAAAAAAGAATGCTACGCTTAATGAATTGATCAACGATGCCAAACAGTTTTATTACGAATGGATCATCTTAAAAAAGAAACTGGCCATTCTTGATCAGAATGAAAAACTGCTTGAGTTCATGATCAAAAATGCTGAGATACGTTATAAGAATGGATTGGAGAAGATCAGTGCCTACTACAAAGCGAAAGCGGCATTGGGTAATGTGCAGAATATGCGGTTGATGTTTGAAAGCGACATTAAAGAAAAACGCATTCGTATCAACTCACTCATGGGTCGTAATGCGATGATCAATTTTGATATTGATACAACTTATCAGTTGAATGATTATTCATCATTGATATTCGACAGTACACTGCTTTACAATAATCGAAGTGATCTCAAGGCAATTGATAAAGACATTACACTTACCTGGCTTAAACAGGAAACAGAAAGGCAAAGTCTAAAGCCACAGTTTGGTATTCGCTACGAGCACATGTTTGGCTTTGGCGGATTACCCATGCAGTTTTCATTAATGGGCATGGTGAAACTGCCGCTTACCAAATGGTCGTCGAAAATGAGTAAAGCAAATGTGGAAAGTTTGAAATGGAAAGCAAGCGCATTGCAATCACAAAAAGAAATGATGTTGAACGAATACAGTGGTATGGCTTACGGCATGCGGAACGAACTTGATCTAAAACGAAAACAATTGAAGCTGTATGATGAAAATATTATTCCTGCATTAAAGAATAATTACAAAACCATGCAGCTGGGTTATGAGCAAAACACAGAAGAGCTGTTTATGCTGTATGATGCATGGGAAACACTGTACATGACTCAACTGGAATATACGGAGTTGCTTAACCAGGCATTGAAGCTGCAAGTAACGATTGAACGTTTAATTGAACGAAAATGAATTTACAAATAACCAATAGGCAATTGGCAGTTAGCAACAGGCAAATAGTAAGAAGCAAGGCTGTGTTCTTATTTATAGCTTTTGTGCTGCTGTTCATTGCTTCGTGTAAAAACGAAAAGAAGCATACTAATCACAATAAGGAAAAGGTAACGGCGATGTACACCTGCCCGATGCCGCAGGATTCTGTGTTCAGCGATAAGCCCGGCACTTGCCCCAAGTGCGGAATGGAATTGGTGAAGATGGAACAACCTGTCATGAAGCAAGATCATGATCATGAAATTGCAGCAGTAGAATATACCTGTCCCATGCATCCTGAGATCATTAAAGACAAACCCGGCTCCTGCCCCATTTGTGGAATGGATCTGGTAAAAAAAGAAACAGGTGGCAGCGCATCAGCAGAAATTGGTTTGGATGCATTGCTCAAGCCAACCAATGAGTTTGTGGTGTCATCTATTCGGGTTACAACCATTGAAAAGAAAGAGGAGCATATCAACATCGAAGCGTTAGGAACAATTGCTTACGATACAAGAGCAGTTGGAACTATTTCAGCACGAGTGAGTGGACGTATTGAAAAGCTGTATGTGCGTCATCGTTACCAGAAGATCAGCAAAGGTCAACGCATCATGGACATTTACAGTCCGGAGATTTTAACGGCTCAACAGAATTTATTATTCCTGTTGAAGAATGATCCGGAAAATAAAACCTTCATTGAATCAGCAAAACAAAAATTATTACTGCTTGGCATGAGTAGCGAGCAATTACAACGAGTTGTTCAAACAAAACAAGCATCATTTACTATTGCCGCTTACAGTAATTACAGCGGACATATTCATGAATCAGCCGGCGCTTCTATGAATACGTCATCCGAAAAAATGAAAGACATCTCTCAATTAACGGAAGAACTTTCATTGAAAGAAGGGATGTATATCAACAAAGGTCAATCGGTTTTCATTGTGTATAACCCAAATCAGGCATGGGCACTGCTCAATATTTTTGGCGACAACCAGGGCCTGGTTAAAAAAGGAAACAGTGTACACATTATTCCTGAGACAGCACCCACGAAAAGTTTCCGGGCAAGTATTGATTTTATTGAACCCTTCTACCGGAAGGAAAGTAAGACCTTAACAGCAAGAGTGTACTTCAATAACAGCAGCTTAAAAATTCCGATCGGCAGCCAGGTAAGAGCGGTGATCAATGGCAATTCAAAAGATGCCTATTGGCTGCCAAAAGAAGCTGTGTTATCGCTTGGGTTAGATAAAGTGGTGTTTCATAAAGTGGATGGTGGCTTTAAAGCACATAAAGTGAACACCGGTATTTTGCATGACGAACATATTCAAATCATCAGCGGATTAACAGCTACCGATTCTGTTGCCGTGAATGCACAATATTTAATGGATAGTGAAAGCTTCATTAAAGTAAAACAGTAATTAAGATGAAAGAACAAAATACATCAGTCTTTAATAGGCAATTGACAATTGGCAATTGGCAAGGAAAGGCATCAGTTTGCTTATTGCTTATTGCCTTTTGTCTATTGCTTGCATCTTGCAAGAACAAAGCAATTACTAAAACCGAGATCGATGTATACTACACCTGCTCCATGGACCCACAGGTAGTGGAACAAAAGCCGGGCAAATGCCCCATTTGTAAAATGGATCTTACACCCGTGAAGAAAAGCAATGGAGATAAAAAAGATGAAATACAATTAAGTGATCAGCAGATACAGTTGGGCAATATACAAACCGACACGATCCGCAGCGGAACTATTGGTGATCAGTTGGTATTAACTGCCAGTCTGAATTTCGATCAGATGAAAACATCTTCTGTGAGTTCAAGAGTAATGGGCAGAATAGAAAAACTCCATTTCAAAAATCTCGGGGATTATATAAGCAAGGGTGCAGCGTTATATGCCATCTACAGCGAAGATCTCAACAATGCCAAACAGGAATACCTGCTTGCATTGGAACAGAAGAAAACATTTGCAACTGAAACAGCTATCGACTTTGAACAGTTATTGCAAAGCGCCAAAAACAAATTACTGCTGTGGGGATTGAGTGAAGCACACATCAACGAATTGGCGAAAACAAAAAAGTCTTCTCCTCTTACAACCTTTTACAGTACTGCATCAGGTTATATTACTGCGCTTGATATTCGTGAAGGCGATTATGTAACGGAAGGAGGAACAATTGTAAAGCTGGCTGATCTCTCAACGCTCTGGGCCGAGGCACAAGTGTATACATCACAACTTTCAGAAATTGACCTCAACGGAATAGCAACTGTACAGTTACCTGATATGGACGACAAAGAAATTAAAGGACGTGTTGAATTTGTAAACCCTGAGATCAATCCAGATACAAGGATCAATCTTATCCGTGTATCTATTCCGAATGTCGGCAATCAATTAAAACCCGGCATGCCTGCTTATGTGGTATTGAAAAGCACTCAACGCAAAACGCTCACTTTACCCATTGACGCAGTGATCAGAGATGGCAAAGGCGCAACAGTGTGGATCAAAACCGGCGGGCATTCATTTAAAAGCAAAATGGTGCAGGTAGGATTGGAAAGCAATGATCGCATTGAAATAAAATCGGGGTTAACAGCCGGCGATGTTGTGGTGATTAGTGGCGCATACCTTTTGCATAGTGAATATGTATTTAAAAAAGGAGCCGATCCAATGGCGGGGCATAACCATTAAACCAAATTGTAAGTATTATTGTACAGCTTTAGCGATCCGTAAAAAACAGCAAATGAATTATCCTTATAAATTATCAGTTATTCTATTGTTATTGCTTTCTGCATGTAAAGAAAATGCAGCAGATAAGAAACCAGATAAACCTGCAGTTAAAACAGAAACGAAATCTGAGCTTGATAAAATCAAACTTACTGAACTGGATGGCTCTCCTATCGACTTGAATCAATATAAAGGCAAAACTATCTTTCTAAATTTCTGGGCCACCTGGTGCAAACCCTGCATACAGGAAATGCCATCCATTGCAAATGCCATGAAAAAAGTAAACAAAGATGAGGTTGTGTTTTTGTTTGCTTCAACGGAAGAGGCAGATGAAATAAAATCATTCAAAGAAAAAATGTCGTTCCCTTTTCACTATGTGAAAGTTGACAATTTTGAAACCTTAGATATTATGACGATACCCACCACTTTCATCTTTGATTCAAAAGGTAAGCGTGTGTTTAATGAAATGGGATATCGGAAATGGGATACCAAACAAAACATCAACATCATCAACAACAGCAAATAAAAGCATGCGAAAACTTTTTAGTGTACTCATGATTGCCACAACATTGGCATCCTGTTCTGAACAAAAGAAAGAAAGAGCTGAAGCACCAGTGTTGCTAAACTCACCAGCCGGTGATTCCTGTGCCGAACCTTATCTCTTTACCGATGCAAAAAACCTTGTGCATTTATCATGGGTAGAGAAAAAAGGGAAAGCATCAACACTTCGTTTTGCAACACTGAACAATGGTGAATGGTCGCAGCCCACAGTTATCAGCGGCGGTAACAATTGGTTTGTGAACTGGGCCGATTATCCTGTTCTTTCTTCGGATGCAAATACCAATATGCTTGCGCATTTTTTAGAAAAAAGTGATACAGCAAAATTCACGTACGATATCAAATTAGTTGCATCGGCTGATGGAGGCAAAACATGGAGCCAGCCAACAACACTTCATGATGATGGCAAAAAAGCCGAGCATGGTTTTGTATCCATTGTTCCGTATAACGATCAGTTTGTGGCAGCCTGGCTCGATGGACGAAAAGCTGCCATGGAAGGCGATCACAGCGGCCATGAAGGGCATCACGGCGAAATGACGCTGCGTGGCGCATTGCTTGATAAAACAGGAAAGAAAACAAAGGAATGGGAACTTGATGGTCGCATTTGCGATTGCTGCCAAACAAGTATTGCTATTACCGGCAATGGACCAATTGTTGTGTACAGAGATCGTTCAGCAGAAGAGATCAGGGATATGTCGATCGTTCGTTATGTAAATGGTGCATGGACAGAGCCAAAAACCATCTTTGCTGATGAATGGAAAATTGCAGGTTGTCCCGTTAACGGGCCAAGAGCCGATGCTGTTGGCAACAACTTAGCGATTGCATGGTTTTCCATGAAAGAAAACAATGGTGAAGTGAAACTTGTTTTTTCAGAAGACGGAGGTGTAACCTTTAAAACTCCTGTACGCATTAACGAAGGCAAAACAATTGGCCGTGTAGATGTAGTGATGATGAACGAAACAACAGCAGTAGTAAGCTGGATGGAAGGCGCAACCATTAAAGTAGTAAAGGTGAAGAAAGATGGTACTAAAGCAAAACCCGTTATTATTGCCGAATCATCGGATGCACGTTCAAGTGGCTTTCCACAAATGACAAAAGCTGGCAATCAACTGATCTTTGCATGGACCGACAGTAAAACAAAAAGTATAAAGCTGGCAACATTGCATATGAATTGATAACAGGCCATGCAACAACTTTTACAATATTTCAAATCATTCAGTCCGCTTTCCAATGAGGCAATCGATGCCATCATGGATATCTGTCGTGTAATAAATGTTGAGAAAAATAAAGACCTGCAGGCGATTGGTCATACTTGTAAAACCATTTACTTTCTCAATAAAGGCATTGCCCGCATTTATTATTACAAAGATGATATTGATATAACTGAAAGTTTTGCGTTTGAAAATAATATTCTTGTTAGAGTTGAAAGTTTGTTTACCGGCAAGCCGAGCCGCAAAGCCATCCAGGTATTAGAAGATGCGGAGATCGTTGCCATTGATGCTAATAAATTATTTCAATTGTATAACCAGTTTCCTGAAATCGAACGCCTGTTCAGGAAAATATTCGAAGCAAGTCATGTTGAAACTGTTAACCGCATTGAAGCGTTGCAGTTTCACACAGCTGAAGAGCGTTATAAAGCATTACTTACCGAAGCACCGAATATTATTAAACGTGTGCCACTAAAATATATCGCCTCCTACCTTGGTATTACACAAGTAAGCCTCAGTCGCATCCGTTCCCAACGCTGATTATTTATCATATGTTAAAAGAATAGTTGAGTGATCGTTACAACTTTGCCTGAACTGAACATATGGAGCAGATCAGGTTAGGATTAAAAGAAAACTGGAAACAATTTACATTACTGGTGATCATCAATGGCTTTGTTGGTGGTATGGCCGGGCTTGAACGTTCCATACTTCCGCAAATAGCTGAAAAGGAATTTGCGATTGCTGCAAAAACGGCTATTCTTTCATTCATTATAGTTTTTGGCATCGTTAAAGCCATTACTAATTATTACGCAGGAACGTTGGCCAACAAGTTTGGCCGCAAAAATCTCCTGATCGCAGGATGGATCATCGGCATTCCTGTTCCATTCATACTCATGTTTGCACCAAGCTGGAGTTGGGTAATACCTGCAAATATTTTATTAGGCATTAACCAGGGCCTGGCATGGAGCAGCACAGTGGTAATGAAGATCGATCTTGTGGGTGAAAAGCAGCGGGGATTTGCAATGGGCCTAAATGAATTTGCCGGTTACGTGTCTGTTGCATTGATGGCTTTTTTTACCGGATGGATCGCTGGTGAGTATGGTATAAGGCCTTATCCGTTTTATGCAGGTGTTGTATTGGTTGTTATGGGATTACTGGCAAGCATCTTTTTAGTAAAGGACACCATAGCACACGCATCAAAAGAAGCAGAGACCAATAACACGCCACGGTTAAAAAATATTTTTTGGGATACTACCTGGAAGAATAAAAATTTAGGCGCAGTAACACAAGCTGGTCTTGTAAACAATCTTAATGATGGTATGGTATGGGGCATCTTCCCTATCCTTCTTGCAACAAAAGGATTTACTATTGGAGAAATCGGTATTGTTACAGCAATATATCCTGCTGTTTGGGGAGCAGGTCAATTGATCACAGGCGCAATGGCTGATAAGTTTTGCAAGAAAGACATGTTGTACACTGGAATGTTTTTACAGGCATTAGCATTGTTTGTGTTGATATGGGCAGACACTTTGCTTCATTATGTAGTACTTGCTTCTGTTCTTGGATGGGGCACTGCAATGGTGTACCCCACTTTTCTTGCAACCGTTGCTGAAAACACACATCCCAAAGACAGGGCAAAAAGCTTAGGTGTGTTTCGCTTATGGAGAGATCTTGGTTATGCATTCGGCGCACTGCTTACAGGTATTATTGCCGATCTTTTTAATATTAATGCAGCAATCATTTTTATCGGCGGCATTACATTTCTATCAGCTTTTATTATTCGCTATCGTATGCATTGTTCAATAAATGGCGGTGTAAAAATTTGGGACTGGTTAAGCAAAAAAACCGTTGACAGAAAAGCAAAGTCTTACCACACTAATTCATGTCAAAAACTATTGAGCCCTGCCATCCAGTAACGCCGAAACTCGATGCCGACAGGTAGCAAAACGGCCGCTTTCAAATATTAACGATTGTTCGAAAAAAGCCTGAATCCGCTCCGGTTTCCTTAATTATCGTCTGCTGAAACTTCAGTTAACGTCCTTTTAACTGTCAAAACTTGTAGTACAACATACTGATTTTTACTTGTGAACAACTGTGGATAATGACATAACATCAGATTCGCCGGAATGGACTTAAATTTGTCCCTTCATTTCAATAAAAAATTAAAGGATATAAATTATGGCACTCCAATTTACAGATGCAAACTTCCAAAGTGAAGTGATCAGTTCAGATAAACTTAGTGTAATCGATTTCTGGGCAGAATGGTGCGGACCTTGCCGTGCTATCGGGCCGGTTATTGAAGAACTCAGCAAAGAATATGATGGTAAGGTAAAAGTGGGCAAAGTAAATGTTGACGAAAATCCACAAGTGAGCATGAACTATGGTATTACTTCTATTCCTGCTATCCTCTTCGTGAAGAACGGTCAGGTAGTTGACAAATTAGTAGGAGCCCAGCCAAAAGGCAACTTTGTTAAGAAGATCGAGCAACACATGTAAGATTATATTACAACTATAATAGAAACCCGTTTCAGTTTTTGAAACGGGTTTTGTTTTTTATGGCATAATCAATGCATAAGTGATATTAAAACAAGTTGATGTTAATAGTTGATCATTGTTCTTTATTCACATTCATTCAACATTCATCAAAGCATCTATGGTTTATTGAATCAATTAATTAATTTCAAATCATTATCACTTAAAACGCTCCCATGAGTACAACAACCCTCCCATCAACCACTATTACCGGTCATTATGGTTTTGCCGATGTACACTTGCAGCAGGAAAGCAATCATAAGTTGCTGATCGCTGTAAAACCATTCCAGGCTGGTGATGTTATCAGCAAATTCGGATCAAGCGAAATTCATGCAGAACCTTCCCGTTATACGGTGCAGGTAAACGAACACGAACACATTATTCTTGAACCGGAATTTTTGCAATACATCAATCACAGCTGCAATCCCAATGCATTCTTCAATACAAGCACTATGCAACTGGAAGCATTACGTAACATTGCTCCCGGCGATGAGTTTACGTTCTTCTATCCATCAACAGAATGGTTCATGGCTGAGCCATTTGCATGTCATTGCGGTGAAGTAAATTGTATTGGCATAATAAAAGGTGCAAAAGAACTATCAAAAGATACTTTGAAGCATTATCGTTTAACCGCATTTATTGCATCCAAAGTGAATAAAATAAACGATTAATACTCTACATTTACTTATGGTTTCAAACCAATTCCCATCACTTCCCTCAACTAATCATCCGCTCTTCATTTGGGTACTGGCTCCTCATCTGCAAACCAATGATGCCAACATCGATTACTATTATGATTTCACCCAAAGCATTGATGAATACACAAAGGTTTTTGAAGAGTTACAATTGAATTGGAAATGGCAACCTGTTACACAGGAAAACTTCAGAATAGTAATTGATGATATTGCGGCCACCACATCTTATCAAACACCCGTTGTGTTGAATTTATGTGATGGTGATGAAGTGAACGGAACTCCTGGTGTTTCTGTTATTCATTATTTAAAGGAAAAGCAACTTATTTATACCGGTGCTGATGTTCCGTTTTACGATAACACTACTTCAAAGATCATTATGAAGGAGTTGTTTGATAAGGCAGGCATTGCTCATGCAAAGTGGGTTCCCATTCATCATGCCAAACAAAAACTTGCAGGCATTTGCAACTACGTTGGAACGCCTATGATCGTGAAACCTGCGGTCAGTGGCGGAAGCATGGGCCTCGGTGTAAAGAACGTGGTGCATAATGATGATGAACTGAAAGCATTGGTGAAAGAACTGTTTGATGGTTACCGTGGCTGGGATTTTTCGTTTGGCGGATTGGTAGCTGAAGAATTCATTAATGGCCCTGAGTACACGGTATTTCTTTCCGGCTCATATCAATCACCAAGAAGCAGAAGAGTGTACCCACCTGTTGAACGAATTTTTCATAAAGATTTACCAGATACTGAAAAATTTTTATCCTTCGACCGTTTATGGGAAACCTATGAACAGGAAAAACCCATCGGTGAGTTTGAAGATTTTTATCAATACCATCTGCCGCCAATCGGCTTGCAGAAAAAGATCATGGACCTGAGCTGGAAAGCTTACTGTGCAGTTGGAGGAACGGGTTACGGCCGTATCGATATTCGTATGGATAAGGCCACTGGTAAACTTTATGTACTGGAAGTAAATGCTCAATGCGGATTAAGTGAAGATGAAAATTATACTTCCATCGGCGCCATTGTTCGATTAAGCAATCAATCCTACTCCAGTTTAATTCTGCATATTTTACAAGACGCTATGCAGCGTCATCACAAAAAACAAAAAAAGGCAGTGGCTGTGCGTTAACAGCATGATTGGTTTATGAAGATCTGTGTACTGCAACCCGACTATTCTACTTCTGCTGTTGATTATCAATATTACGATCCTGCAAGAAACTTATCACACTTACTTCCCGATGTTGAGTTCGATCATGTTTTGCTGAACAAACTCACCACCTATAAACAGTTGTTGGAGTTAAGCAAGAAGGGTTATGATTGTTTTGTAAATCTCTGTGAGGGTTATCTTGAATGGGAAGTACCTTCCATTGATGTGATCTATACTTTGGAATTACTGAATCTTCCATTCACTGGCCCAAACACATTACTATACGATCCACCAAAAGAATTGATGAAGTATGTGGCTTATACCGAAGGTGTGGCTACAGCTAACTATGCATTGGTCGATACTGTTGATCAATTGGAACAACAAGTAAAGCATCTCAAGTTTCCGTTGTTTGTCAAGCCATCGAAAGCTGGTGATAGTTTGGGTATTGATGAATATTCAGTTTGTCATTCAATTGAAGAGTTGCAACAGAAAGCAACGGCAGTATTAAAAGAATATCCTCAACTGCTGGTTGAAGAATACATTGCAGGTAGAGAATTCACTGTGCTTGTTGCAGCCGATGCGAAGAATGAAAAGAAATGCAGAGTGTTTCAGCCAATAGAATTTATTTTTCCTGAAGGAAGAACATTTAAAACCTACGCACTTAAAACTTCGGAACTGCATCCTGAAAGTAATATACCGGTGACAGATGCAGCCATCAGGCAACAACTAACGGAAGCCGCACAACGCATATTCAGAAGTTTTGGCGGCGTTGGTTATGCACGTATGGATTTTCGCATGAATGATGCAGGCACAATTTTCTTTTTGGAAGTCAACTTCACCTGTTCTGTTTTTTATACCGACGGATACGAAGGCAGTGCTGATTATATTATTAAAGCTGATGGTATTGGACAAGCAGGTTTTCTGCAGCACATCATTGAAGAAGGTATTGCCCGACATAAACGGCGGCAGAAGAAATATTTAATGAAGGGCAACTCCATTGCAGGTTTTGGCATTTATGCAACTACTAATATTCCTGAAGGCGAAGTGATCTTTAAGGGTGAGGAACGTCCGCAACGGATCGTAACAAAACGCTTCATTGGAGAAAACTGGCTGCCTGAAGAAAAGCTGTTATTTAAACACTACGCCGTTCCGCTTAGCACCGAAGTTTACATATTATGGGACAACAACCCTTCGGAATGGGCTCCTCAAAACCATTCCTGCCGACCTAACACTGCTTACAAAGGTCTTAACCTGGTGGCGCTCTACCCCATTTTACCCGGCGAAGAGCTTACTTTAGACTATGCCGATCTGCTTAATGAATCGGCTGAAACATTTGAATGCCAGTGCGGTGCGCCAAATTGCCGGAAAATTATTTCAGGTGCCAAGGGCAATTCTGTCACACTGAAGGAGCAAATTAACAGTCAAGACTGACAAGCTACCGGCCTAACTTTGCCATTCTACTAATCCATTTGCCGGCTATCAAGAAGTTTAAGCTTTCACTAAACGCCGGTGATTTTGCACAGTCTATCGTTTGAATTTAAAAGAAAGGAATTGTTATGCCCGGGAAGTGGGTTATCCAAACCATTGTAAAAAAGTACAAGTATAAATTACTGCTCACCTACTCGTTGTTTGCCGTAGAGATGCTGGGTTTATTACTGCGTCCTTACTTTCTTGGTGAAGCAGTTAATGATCTCATCAAAGGTTCTTATCATGGTTTGATATTTCTAGTTGCGGCTCATTTACTTTGGGTAATTACCGGCACTATCCGTCATCGTTACGACTCACGCACCTATTCCGAAATCTATACATCGCTTGTGGTAAAATTGATGAGTCGGCATAAGAATAAAGACTTGTCAAAGATGAGTGCTCACTCAACGCTGTCAAGAGAATTTATTGATTTCCTCGAATTTGATCTGAACTATATAATTGAAGCGGTCTATAATATTGTCGGTTCAATGATCCTCTTGTTCTTTTATGATACACAAGTAGTGCTACTTTGTTTATTGATGCTGATACCGGTTACTATTACAAGCTATTTCTATGGCAAACGCATGCGTCGATTAAACAAATTAAAGAACGATGAACTGGAACAACAGATCAATGTGCTGGCGACAAAAAATCCATTACGTATTAATGAACATTATAACAAACTCCGTAAATGGCAAATTAAGATAAGCGACCAGGAAGCATGGAATTTTGGTGTGATGGAATTATTGGTGATGCTGATCATTACAGCTTCATTACTTACTGTTTCAGCTGTGAATGGCAAAACCTTACAAGCCGGTGATATGATCGGGATCTACACTTACATTCTAAAATTTGTCAGCGGGCTTGATACGGTTCCTTACATGATCCAGCGTTTTGCAACATTGAAAGATATTCTTCATCGTGTGGAATTAAATCCGGAAGAGGAGAATGAATCAGAGCCGATGGCGGTGAGTGCAGCTTAAAATTGGAATTGGGAATTTGGATTTAGGAATTAGCGAATGTTTTTTGTGCAGACCTGCCTTACCTAATTTCAAATTACTAAATCCAAATTCCTAATTCTTTTTTTCAATCACTTTCATATCAGGCAATACAGTCATTACCAACACCACAATAGATGCGGCAAAATAAACATAAAGCCATGCAGTAGTTTGTGGACATTCACCATTGCGACAAGTAGAAAGTAGTAAAAGGTTTCGCAAAGCCCAGGCAAAGTTGATAGCACCAACAAAAGTGTTGGCACGCTTGGCCCATAATTTCGGCACGAGAAATAAAACAAATGCAATCACAAGCAAAATCACATTCATCATTGCGGGCTTACCAAACTTATTAAATGTGGCTGATCCAAAACCTGAATATGTTGCATTGATCGAGGGTATATATATCCAGGTAAACGTGGCTGCAATGATCATTAACACTCCTGCAGCAATACCAATGTAATTTGAATAACGCATAATCTTTAAACAGAAAAAGCGCAGGAAGTTTTCCAACGCTTTTTATTTTTTTTGGAGGTCCCGAGCGGATTCGAACCGCTGTACGAGCTTTTGCAGAGCTCTGCCTAGCCACTCGGCCACAGGACCAATTTGTGAGGTGCAAATGTAGTATATTCGGGTAAATACTCCCAAAGAACTATGCAAAGAATTGCAGAAAGTGAACTGATCATCAATAACAGAGGTGCAGTTTACCACCTGAATGTAACGCCTGATGAATTGGCCAACACCATTATCACCGTTGGCGATCCCGATCGTGTAAAAGAAGTTTCCAAACATTTTGACAAGGTTGAACATACACTGCAACACCGTGAATTTATTACACACACCGGCTATATCGGCAACAAACGCATTTCCGTAGTATCTACAGGCATCGGCCCCGATAATATTGATATTGTGGTGAACGAACTTGATGCTTTGGTGAATATTGATTTCGCAACAAGAAGCATCAAACCTAAATTGACTTCACTCCATATTATCAGGCTTGGTACTTCGGGCTCTTTGCAAGCTGACATTCCCGTTGACGGGTTTGTGGTTTCAACACATGGCCTGGGCATCGACAACCTCATGCATTTCTATCGCCATGATAATAATGAAGAAGAAAAACAATTGCTGCAGGCTTTTACTACTCACACGCAACTGCAAGACAGTTTATCTTACCCATACATTACAGGAGCTGGCTCTCAATTGCTCAAACATTTCGTGGAGGGCTACCATCATGGTATAACTGTTACCTGCCCCGGTTTTTATGGACCGCAGGGACGAGTACTGCGTTTGGGTCTCTCCAACCCAGCCCTCATCGATCAACTAACACAATTTCAATTTGGACAGCACCGAATTACCAACTTTGAGATGGAAACTTCTGCCATTTATGGCCTCGGTAAAATGATGGGGCATCAATGTCTTTCTATCAGCGCCATAGTAGCCAACCGTGTTAAGAAGGAATTCAGTAAGGATGGCGGTGCAGCAGTTGAAAATCTTATTAAGAAATCACTGGAGATCGTTGCAAGCATCTGATTTAACTTTCTCAGGCACTCCAACAAACAAGCATCAGTTTAATAAGTTGTAATTTTAACCTTCAACTTAAAACATCAAACATTAAACTGATCCATGACCATCCCTTTCTATAAATACCAGGGCACTGGCAACGACTTCGTTATTCTTGATAATCGTGCTGGTAATTTTACGCAATTAACCAGCGTAGAAATAGCCTATTTGTGCAACCGCAGATTTGGCATTGGTGCCGATGGATTAATGATGCTGCAACTCAAAGAAGGCTATGATTTTGAAATGGTTTATTATAATGCCGATGGCAAAGAAGGTAGCATGTGTGGCAACGGCGGGCGCTGTTTGGTGGCCTTTGCCAAAGACCAGGGTGTGATTGATAAAACGGCTGAATTCCTTGCTACAGACGGGTTTCACGAAGCATTGGTAAAAGAAAATGGCTGGGTTGAACTGAAGATGAAAGACGTTGACCAGGTGCAAAAATTTGAAGACCATACTATTTTGAATACAGGTTCACCTCACTACATCCGTTGGGAAAAAGATATCGCAAAAACCGCAGTTTTTGACGAAGGCAAACGCATTCGCTATTCACCCCCTTTTTCAGAAGTGGGTATCAATGTTAATTTTGTTCAGCTTCACGACGATGCTCTCAGCGTACGTACTTATGAACGGGGTGTAGAAGCCGAAACCCTGAGTTGTGGTACAGGTGTTACAGCAGCAGCAATAGCAGCCAGCAGCAACACTATCGGGCAACAGGAAAAAAAGATCCTTACGCCGGGCGGAGAATTGAAAGTGAAGTTTGAAAAAAAATCCGACTCGTCTTTCGAAAACATTTGGCTCTGTGGCCCCGCCACATTTGTCTTCTCGGGTACGATCGAACTTTAATCCAAAATCCTAAACCCTAACCCAGCACCCGATGATTGCCAAACGCTATCATTTAAACAAATTTCAGATCATCAGCCATGCTGAAAACACCATTGACGACATCGTCAAGCAGTGCCGGCAAATGGATGAATCTCTGTTTTTTTATAAATCAGAGCAATGGTCTGTTGCAGAAAATCTTGAGCACCTTTCGTTAAGTCTTCATAAAAGCTGGCTTGGTTTGTTTGCGCCAAAATTCTTTTTAAAATGGAAATTTGGTAAAGCCGATCATGCATCACGTTCATACGAGGAGTTGTTACAGGTTTATTACGAACAACTCGATAAAGGCTATGAACAAGATAAGCGGTACATCCCCATTATTAAAGAAGAGAAAGGCGCTAAAGAAAAACTCATTCTTCGGTTTGAACATATCTGCACCAAATTTCTCGACCAAATAAGATATTACTGGGAAGATGATTCAATGGACAACTACCAGGTACCACACCCTGTACTGGGTCTTATTACCATCCGTGAACTACTTTATTTTAACCTGTTTCATAACACGCATCATTACAAAACCATCCGTCACAGGAAAAACGAAGCCATCGAATTTTCAACCGTGGATTAGGGGCGGCCACTTACCTTTGCGCCGCTATGCTGCAATTCTTCAAAAACGAACAGGGCAAAACACTTGCCATCGAACGACCTGAATCAGGTGCGTGGGTAAATATTGTACCACCGCTGAAGCAGGAGGAGTTTACAGAAATTGCAGATTCATTAGATATTCCCCTTGACTTTTTAACCGACTCACTGGATATTGATGAACGTTCCCGCTATGAACTGGAGGATAACGTAAAGCTCATCGTGATTAAAACGCCAACAGAAAACAATTCCTTTAACGATAGCGATGCATTTTACATCACCATTCCTATTTGTATTATTCTTACACATAACCAGATCGTAACGGTAAACTCGTTTGATAATGGTGCCATCAAAAAATTCCTGAACACTTTTCAAAACCGTCATCCGGATAAACGGAATATGATGGTGTTGAAGATCTTTGAAAAAGTGGTGCAGGCATACATGGAGTTTTTGAAAGAGATCAATCACCGAAGAAATTTGTTAGAGCAGAAATTGTATGATGCCAACAGGAATGAAGAATTGCTCGACCTGATGCGTATACAGAAGAGCCTTGTATATTTTGTAACGGCACTTCGAAGTAATGAAATGCTGTTGATGAAAATGCAACGCACCAATTTCCTTTCGTTGAACGAAGAGGAAGATGAATTTTTACAGGATCTTATTGTTGATACCAGCCAGGCATTGGAGATGGCCAATATCTACACCAACATCCTGAGCTCCACGATGGATGCATTTGCCAGCATCATCAGCAACAACCAGAACCAGGTGATGAAGCGTTTAACTTCGGTTACAGTGATGTTGCAATTGCCTACGTTGGTGGCAAGTATTTATGGTATGAATGTACCTATACCCGGCGCCCATTCTGCTTTTGCATTTTACTTTCCTATTTTAATATCGCTTGGCCTTTCACTGCTGCTGGGCATTTACTTCTTAAGAAAGAAACTATTTTAATAGCTGAATAATTATGACACTGACTGTTCGTGTTTACGGCATTATAATGACCGATGATAAAAAAGTATTAGTGAGTGATGAGTTTATTCGTGGCGCTTACATTACTAAATTTCCGGGTGGTGGGTTAGAAATTGGCGAAGGCACGAGAGATTGTTTAAAACGTGAAATAAAAGAAGAGCTGTTTATTGATTCTGAAATAGGCGATCATTTATACACAACTGATTTTTACCAACAAAGTGCATTCAATAACGCACACCAGATATTATCTATCTACTATTATGTAAAACCATTGGAGCCAATCACACTCCCGTTTAAAACAATACCTTTCGACTTTACGCCCCAACAAGTAGCAAATCCCATGGGAGAATCAGAAGTAATCCGTTTAATTGATTGGGATAATTTCAACGATGATATACTTACGCTTCCTATTGACAAGGTAGTTGCCAAAATGTTGAAGGAGAAACATTGAGTCCTGAGCGGAGTCGAAGGAAGTTGATTAATGCATCGAGCGTAGTCGAGATGCGAATAAGAATACCCCTCCTCAATCCCCCATTGCAGCTTGTTTCATCTCAGCAGCTTTTTCATGCCCCAGATATCTTTCGATGACACCATGAATCAGATAGATAACCGGTGTAAGAACAATTGCAACAATGAATTTGTAGATATAATTCACAAGACCAACTGCAAGGAACAAACTCATTGGCCATACAAAATCATTTCCCTGCTGATTCACTCTTGTGCCGATATAAAATGCAATGAACAAAACGACAAAGCTGTCGATAAATTGAGACACCAGTGTGGATCCGGTTGCCCTTAGCCAAATGTTTTTCTCCCCTGTTGCTTTTTTAATACGATGAAAAATAAACACATCGATCAACTGACCCAGAATAAAAGCTGTTAATGAACCGATGATAATAAATCCGCCCTGGCCCAACACACTGTTATAGGCTTTTTCCATATCCGGCACACCGCTACCCTGTTTGCTTGTAATAAAAAAATCGGCGGGTGTAAGTCGCATCGCAAAAAAGAAAATAATAAACGCAAACGTAATTAAGCCTGCAGTCAGGTATGACAGGAACCGAACCCCTTTCATCCCGTAATATTCGTTGATAATGTCGGTCATGATAAATACCACAGGCCATAATAAAACACCCGCTGTTAGGTTCACCGACAATGCATTTCCAAACAGGTTTATGTCCATTGGCTTAAATCCAAGCGTTTTTTCCAAAGAAAATATCTTCACACCAATGATCTCTGCAATAAGCGCATTAGCAATAAAGAATCCACCCAGCACAAGAAACAGTTTGGTTGATTTATCGGAAAGTATCTGCCTGATCATATAAAAAAGATGAATAATTGAATGATAAGCACCAGAAGATTTATAAAGAAAATACTTTTCATTTTCAGCTCAATTTTATTGCTTATTAGCAGCACAATAAACCAGGTGTTGATAAAAAGGTTCACAATCAAACTCAGGAATAATCCGCCAATTACCAATACAGAAGCCGCCGATTGTGGCAGATCAACACGCACATACTGAAACCCTACGGAAACAAAGAATAATACATTGAGAATAAAGGCCACCTTGCTGAAAAACAAAAATCCGTTCATACCGTTAAAAATGCTGTCAATCCCCCAAAATACCATTATTTTGCCTCACTGAAACTGAAAATTTTAGATCGCAATTACATAGGCAAAAAGAAATAAAAAATCTTCACATGAAATTTGATTTCAAAAAGTTGTTACCTCACATTATTGCAGTGGTTATTTTCCTTATTGTGGCAGTCATTTACTGTAAGCCTGCGCTAGATGGACAGGTGTTGAATGCTCATGATAATATTGGCTGGAGAGGAATGGCGCAACAGTCGTTTGAAAAAAAGGAACAGCTTGGTCATTTCCCTAAGTGGACAAACAGCATGTTTGGCGGCATGCCAACCTACCAGATAGCGTTAGAAGGAACCCACAACATTTCGTTACAATTATTCACCTATGTATTTACGTTAGGCTTGCCAAAACCTATCAACTTCTTTTTCCTGGCTTGCATCTGTTTTTATTTATTAGCACTGGTACTGAGAATAAATCCTTGGATAGCGATCATGGGCGCATTGTCGTATGCATATTCAACCTACGACCCCGTTATTATCGGGGCAGGGCATGACACAAAAATGCTTGCTATAGGTTATGCTCCCTTGGCAGTTGCAGGTTTACTATTGTTGTTCCAAAAGAAGTGGTGGCTAGGTAGTGTGGCTTTAATAACAGGACTCGCCTTGCAAGTTGGCACAAATCACTTACAGATTGTTTACTATACTATCTTGATTTTAGGTGTTATTACTGTTGGCTTTTTTATTGACAGTTTTAAGAAAAAGGAAATCACAACTGCTTTAAAAGCTACAGCTATTGCAGCGATCATTGGGATTATCACGTTGGGAACAAATGCCATGGGTATGCTCACAACATGGGAATATGCAAAAGAGAGTATGCGTGGTGGTGTAAGTGAGTTAAAAGAAACAACTGATAAAAATACAACAAGCGGTGGGCTAGATAAAGACTATGCATTTAAATACAGTGTAGGTATTGCTGAAACGTTTACCCTGTTTGTTCCGGGCATTTATGGTGGCAGCAACGGTGGTCATGAATATAAAACTTCGCAGTTTGCAGATGAAATACAAAAAGTTGGTTATCCTGAAGACCAGGCATTGCAATATGCAAATGGCGTTTCATATTGGGGACAACAACAACCAACTTCCGGCCCGGTTTATTTTGGTGCAGTGTTAATGTTACTTTTTCTTTTTGCGATGTTCTTTGAAAAAGGCTGGCTTAAATGGAGCTTGTTTGCAGCAGGCTTCTTTGGAATTATTTTGGCGTGGGGTAAAAACCTGGAAAGCATTAACTATTTTCTTTTCGATTATCTTCCCCTGTATAAAAAATTCCGTGCCCCGTCAATGGGTTTAGTAATGCCGCAACTCTGTTTTGTTATTCTTGCGGTAATTGCTGTTAATAATTTACTGTTTGGTAACAACAGTGCTGAGCGAATTAAAAAAGTATTTAAACAAACAGCTATTGCAGCTGTAGCTGTGGCAGCAATACTTGGTGTTCTCTATTTTTCATTTGATTATGTTTCACCAGCTGATGCCCGTTTAAAGGAAAGTATGGCGAGCGCCATGCTTCAACAGGCAACGAGTCAAGGACAGCAACCAACGGCTGACATGCAGCAGCAGGCTGAACAATTTGGAAAAAGTTTCACCACGGCTATACAGGCTGATCGCAAAGGATTGTTTGCAGGCGATCTTTTCCGCTCGCTTCTATTTATGGCATTAGCATTGGTTGTGCTTTGGTTGGCAGGAAATAAAAAGCTGAAACCATTACCTGCCATGTTGATCTTGCTTGCATTAAGCTCCATCGATTTGTTATCCGTTGGCAAACGCTATTTGAACGACAGCAATTTTGTTGAGCCTTCTGATTTTGACAACTCATTTGCTATGACGGAAGCTGATAAGATGATCAAACAGGATAAAGGTTATTATCGTGTATTAAATACAACTGTTGATTTTACCAACGAGTCAGTAACAGCTTATCATCACAATTCTATTGGAGGTTATCATCCTGCTAAGTTGCAGATCTACCAGGATCTGATTGAACACCAAATAGGAAGAAACAATATACAAGTGCTGAATATGCTCAATACAAAATATGTTATTGTGCAGAACCCGCAGAACGGTCAACCAATTGCACAAACCAACCCAGGCGCATTTGGCCCGGTATGGTTTGTAAAAGGAATTAAGTACGTAGCAAATGGAAAAGAAGAAATGAAAGCGCTTGATAGCACCAACCTCCGTGATACAGCAGTGGTGCAAACAAAATTCAAATCATTGATCACAAGCGAACCCAATGCCGATTCTACCGCCAGCATCCAATTGATCGAAAATAAAAATGATATTATTCTCTATGAATCTAATGCAGCAACAAACCAGTTTGCCGTATTCAGTGAAGTATATTACACGGCAGGATGGAATGCATTTATCGATGGCAAAAAAGCTGAGATCGTTAAAACAAACTATGCGCTGCGGGGATTAGCAGTTCCCTCAGGTAAACATAAAATTGAATTCCGCTTCGAACCAAAATCATATGAGTTGGGCAATACCTTATCCTATATTTCTGTATTGCTCGTTTATTTGATCGTACTTGGCGGCTTGTTCATGGCTTGGAAAACAAGCAAGCAGCGATAAGATGAAGAAGGTGTTGAATATTGTCCCCTATTCTTATCTTCCCTATTTCTCCGGCGGACAAAAACTCATTGCTCATTTCAATCATTATTTGGGTGAGCAATGCGTTTTGCATGTTGCAGGCACTGCAGACAATGATAATAAGCTTGCTGACACTTATACTTTGCATCCCGTTTTAAAAAAGAGTCGTTTTCGCTATGTAGATATCGGATCCTTCTTTCGCATCAAAAAACTGATCAACAAAGAACAGATAGACACTGTGATCATTGAGCACCCTTATCTCGGTTGGCTTGGATTAGTGTTAAAAATGAGTTGCAAGGTGAACCTTATTGTGCATACTCACAATATCGAGTACGAACGCTTCAGGACATTAAATAAGAGCTGGTGGCCCGTTTTAAAATGGTATGAAAGTTTTGTTTTACGCAAAGCCGATAAAATATTTTGCATAACAGAAGACGACAGGCAATGGATGATCACAAAGCTCAATCTCTCATCTGGAAAATGTGTTGTTGTTCCTTATGGCATAACGCAGAAACAAATGCCTGCTGACAAACTGCAAAGCAAACAAAAAGTTTGTAAGATTCATAAACTTGATACCGCTCAACCAATTTTCTTATTTAATGGTTTGCTTGATTACAAGCCAAATCTTGATGCATTAAGGGCAATACTTGAGCAGATAAACCCTCTATTGCAAAAGAAAGGGCTTCAATATAATATCCTCGTAACAGGCAAACGTTTACCAGCTGAATTAAATGAATTGAAAGCATGGAATACTCAGCAGGTTTATTATGCAGGCTTTGTTGATGATATTGATCTTTACTTTAAAGCTGCAGATTTGTTTCTTAACCCTGTGCAAAGTGGCGGAGGTGTGAAGACAAAAATGATAGAAGCTATTGCTTGTGGCACAACCGTTGTTTCAACCAAAACCGGCGCTACTGGCATCGAACTTTCTGTAACAGTTGATAAATTAATTTTAGTAGATGATAATGACTGGGATGAGTTTGCAAAAGCAATTGAAAAAACTGCACAAAAGCAATCCAATACTCCTGCTGACTATTATAACTACTACAACTGGCAACATATAGCTAAGCATGTAGTCAGCGCCATCACGACAGTTTAGTTAAACGGGATAAACCATACCCTCTCTTAAAGCCTCTACTAATTTCTTTCGTTGCTGTTTTGTGAATCGTAACCAGAAAAAAATACGGGTGATAAAGGTGTAACAGATAGCAAAGTATTTCAGAAAACCTGAAAAATTCTTTCTTATAAAATATAGTTTGTTACGGTTGGAGTAATAAATATAAAATGTAGAATCGCCACCCGATGAATGAGATACTTTGTGTATGATCGTTACAGTTGGGTCGTAATATAATTTGTAGTCAGCAGCACATGCCCTGAAAACAAAATCAGTATCATCATAGTAGGCAAAATATTTTTCATCCATCATGCCTACCTTATCAAACACGCTTCTTTCAACCAACATATAACAGGTAGGTGCGTAGGTAATGTATTTCGGAACATTGTATTCTTCTGCATCAGGTTTGTTGAAACCGTAGTGCAAACCGAGCGCCCGCCAATTATTCATTTCTCCACCCGCCATCCAAATAGTTCTGTCGGGGTAATAAATTTTGGGAACAATTATCTTCTCTCCTTTTTCCGCCAACAGCAATTGAGAAGCAAATGCAGTTTCCTGCTCAATTTCAATATCGTTATTGAGAATAAGAACATGTGTGCACCCATCATTAAGCGCCTGCTGAATACCAATATTATTTCCTCTTGCCACGCCCTCATTACCAGGGTTTTTGATATGCATGCATGCAGTAACAGGATACTTCTGCAAGCAATCACCAATTACTTTATTTGATTGTTCATTTACCGAATTATCTACGAGATACAGAATGTAATCTTTATGTGTTTGTTTCGATACACTTTTGAAGAATCCGTCTAATACTTCATCACTCTTAAACAATACGGTAACTAATCCAATTTTCGCCATGCTCATTTCATTAAGCCTTTTGCTTTCATTTCCCGAATCGATTCGTCGTACTTACTACTTTGTATTTCTTGTTCATTCACCCAATCAGTAAATTTCTTTATACCAGTTTTAAAATCAATTTCGGGCGAAAATCCAAGTACCTGGCTGATCTTAGATATGTCAGCATAATTATGACGAATATCGCCTAAGCGATAATTACCACTTACCTTTAAAGGAACCTTTACATTGTAATAGTCAACCAACAAAGAAGCTACTTCTTCAACGGTAGTAGCAACTCCTGTTCCCACATTAAACACCTGGCCATTTGCTTCATCCTTTTCCATTCCAAGAAAAGTTGCCTTTACCACATCATCAATAAAAATAAAATCACGGCTCTCCTTGCCATCTTCAAAAATATTAATGGCCTTATTGTTTTTGATAAGGGTAGAAAAAATTGAAAGTATACCTGTGTAAGGATTACTTAACGATTGACCCGGCCCATACACATTCTGGTAACGAAAGGCTACAGCGGCAATACCTATAGAAGAACAAACAGTCATCACCATTTGCTCCTGGTTATACTTTGTAATTCCATATACCGATGAAGGATGAATTTTAGATTCCTCATCTGTTGCCGTTAATTGCAACGGACTTATTGCACCGGGATGCGTCACTTCAAATTTTCCCGCATCCATTGAAGCAGCAGTGCGATGTTCGGGATAAACAATACCTAACTCTTTCGATATATATTTTCCTTCACCGTAAATAGCACGAGAGGAAGCGATCACAATTTTCTTAACCTTGGTTTTGGTATTTGCCAGCAAATCGAGCATAATGGCTGTCCCGCCAATATTCACATCCACATATTTGCTCACCTGGTACATCGACTGACCCGTACCTGTTTCAGCAGCAAGATGAACGATCACTTCACTATCAGCAATTGCTTTTTTCCAATCATCAACAGATGTAACTGTTCCTTTTATAAATTGAACTTTATCTTTTATTGAACGATATAAAGGAGAAGTTTTTTCAGCATCAGCACCGTGTATCTGCTCGGATAGATTATCCAGCACCGTTACCTCGTACCCCTTTTGCAACAAATGCAACGCCAGGTTCGACCCAATGAAACCAGCACCGCCGGTAATTAAAACTTTACGTTTGCTCATTTAAATAAATTGACCTTCTTTATCTGTTTTGCACCACTGCTTTGTATCAAAATTATAACGCTTGATGATAACAGCCGGGCTACCAACTGCCACACAATAATCAGGTATATCTTTAGTAACAACGGAATTAGCTCCTATCACACTATTCTTTCCTACTACAGCACCAATCACACATACATTTTCTCCCAGCCAGCAACCATCCCTTAAAACAACCGGGTTTATTTGTTTTACCCGCTGATCAATAATTGGGACAGCAATATTTTCGTATGAATGTACATTGTCGCTCAGGTAAACTTTATCAGCGATCAATACCTTGCTGCCAATTTCAACTAATGAAGAAGCATACACGTGACAGTTGTTGCCGATATAGGTTCCGTCGCCGATCACCAACCTGCAATTAGCATCACCAGTAACGGGTTCTGCAGCCAGCCATGTATTTTTTCGTACAAAAACATTTCTGCCGATAAATATTCTTTTGCCCCCCGTTATAGTTGGTTGCAGCAATTTACTGCCAGCTCCAATACTTCCTAACTGAAGTTTGAAAAGCGGGTATTTGAAAAGACGATAAAATATTTTTTCAAACATGCTTATCTTAATGTTTTCCCTGCTTCATTTTCTACAAGAAATGCCTGGTTTTCTTCAGTAAAATATCTGCGGAAGAATCGAATCAGCATACTATACCTGCGTATGCCGATAATCTTCTTTACAATGGTAAAGAACAAATGTACATAAGCGAACTTCTTACTGAAATTTTTAACCGATTTGTTGGTCACCTTGTCAGCAGATACTGGTGAGTGGTCTAGTAATCCTTTTTTCTGCAATTGTGAAAAATAGGTTCCCTGCTTAGTGGAGAAAGGATTCCCTTTTGCCAAATTCAATTCCAACAAACGTCGATACATTCTCCTATGCAAACTCAAAACACCTGTTCCATTATCGAATGTATTATATGAATACTTTAAACCAACATAAGCTTTAAATTGACTACCTGCCAAAACTTCACCGTATTTTTCAAATACGGGTTGAAGATCAGCATAGTCTTTCATCTCATTCTTATGCACAACCTGTCCGCTGCCAATTTGAGAATAGTCGTAGCCGGAGAAATGAACAAAGATCAATGGAGTTTTGTCTGCATTCCCTTCATCTCTATTCTGCACATAATAAACATCGTTCTCTACCACTACTTTTCGCTCATGAAAATTCCAGGGAGCAACGTTCATACCCCGATGGCGGGAAATACAATATTGATCATCGGTAAAAATAGCGGGGAGTAAATTGATCCATTTTTGATCAGTAGCTGTGCCCTGGTCATTATCAAAAAAACAATGATTTACTAAACGATGATGCCACCACTTCAGGAAACTTTCTGTCGCTATCGATTTCTTCAAACCAATAAAACCAAGATTAAAAGTACCATTCAGTAAAAACAAATAATCCTCGTAATTGCCTTTAAACGGGGTTTGTATATTGAGAATATGCGGAGTTACTAAAATGGATGTGTTATTTAACTGATCAAATATTTCCTGGAGTGGATTAAATACAAATATATCGGGGTCGAAATAAAGTAGCTTATCATATCCTTTTGTAAAAAGATACGCAAAGCCTGCCGCCTTAATTGCTGTACAAAATTCAACCAGGTTATACTTAAAAGCCATTTGCTCCCACTCCGTCGCAGAAATATTCAAAACATCCCTGGCAACAAGTATGTTTGCTTGAAGCGATTGCTGCAAATGCGCTGCATCATTCCATTCATCTGCCACGATCACAAAAAAATCGGCATCCGTATGTTTACGCACGGACGACTCCAGCACTTGTGCAAGCCCTGTATAATTCTTTGCAACTATGGTAAAAATGGCGTTCAATTCTTTTTTGTTTGATCAACGATCGTTTGAATAGGAAATAATAAAAGGCCCATGAACATATATTTCAACATTGAAATATTGAACCCATTTTCTTTGATATTAACCCGGACGAAAGTAGCAATTTCAGACAATTGTCCCCTTTTTAAAAACTGATGAACAATACCCCGATACAATCGGAACTGGGGTTTCACATACTGATTATGCGTCTTTTGCGCTTCTGCAAATCCTTTATGAAATATATCACTAAATACTTTTTCCAGTTTTGAGCTATCGAAATGAATCAATTCAATTAATCTATCTGCAGGCTTACCAAATTTTTTAAAAGTTAGTGAAACAGGATTGAAATAGTAAGCGTCAGGAGCTAATATTTGCACCATCGGCAAGGGCATTGCCGCTATGCTGGTTGCAGCCCAGCTGATACCGCTGGAACAGCCCAGTAACAAAGAGCAGTAATGTGTTAAGGCAACCGTTTCACGAATGGACAATGTATTGCCATCAATGATATTGGGATGATTGAAGTTGTAGGATCTCGGGCCTGACAAGATCACACAAGTGCCGGGTTCCTTTAAAATTCTTTGTGAATAGTCAAAGATGATCTCGTCGGTTAGGTGCAGTTGCTTTGTTTGCGGCGCACATTCAAACAACACAACATTTTGAAATGTTGTTAATTGATGTTGCCGGGCAAAATTTTCCGCAGCTTCTTTTTCCTCAGCCGATAAAACTAAAACCGGTGCCGTTTTCACCGTAATATTCAAGCCTGAACTCCGATAAATAGATGAACAAATAGTGCCATCATAATATTTCATGTTTCTACCAAGTAACTGAGGTATTATTACCTCTTCGTACAATCCCTTGCTCTTTTTTTCTAAAGCATCTTTTACCACTCGTTCAAAGACTTTTTCATTCTCCAAAACATCTGAAATAACAACCTCTTCTATAATGTCAATATCGGGATTATTGTGCAGCAAATTCTTACACTTCGACGAAACGATCCATGTCAATTCACACCCAGGTTGATCATGTTTAATTTGCCGGGCTACAGTTGTGGCAAATAAGCAATCTCCATTTGAGAAAAGTTGGATAAGTGCAATTTTTGTTTGTTTAATCATGCTTGCTGTAACATGAGTTGTGCTAACTGCTTTAAGGATGTTTTAGGTTTCCAACCCAATGACTGTATGACTGATGCATCTGAAACCAACTGTTTATACTCTGCTTCAAATCCTTTTTCAATATCCACGTGATCTTTCCAGTTTTTTCCCACAAGCGAAAAACATTCTTCCAGAAAATCGGCAATTGAATAACCAATCCCCGAAGTAAGATTGGCTTCAAACACTTTATCCTGGTTCACAAGACACCAAATAGCCTCTACTACATCACCAGCAAACGTCCATTCTTTAATGGTCTTGATGTCGCCAATGATAAGACGCTCGTCACTACCAGAAGAGATTCGCTTAACTGCTTTTACAATTTTTTGTGCCACATGCCTCTCCGATCTTCTCGGGCTATCATGATTAAAGAAATAGCCTACATAAGTTTTCACGCCATGCTTATTGCGAAAATACCTGGCCGCATAAACGGATTGAATTCGACTAACAGAATAAGCATCTCTAGCTTCAAAAGGATCTGATTCCTTTATCGGTTGATCGTGATTAACAAATTGCAACCCGCTTCCTGAAATAAACACTTTTGTATGCGGCGAATGAAGTCGTACCGCTTCTAATATATTCAATGTGCCGCTTGAAATAGTTTGATGATTTTCAAACATAACTTCGTGCCGTGTAGTAGAGTTGGCGGCTAAATGGAAGATAAATGCAGGCTGATGTTCTTTTACCAACAATTGCATTTCATCGAATTTCGTTATGTCGGCTTTTAAATAATTACCATTGCGTGATATACCTATCACTTCTACTCCCTGCTGTTGAAGCAGAGATTGAAGATAAAATCCATCCTGTCCATTAGCTCCAAATATGATCGCTTTCATCTTATTGAAATATATCGTTGCGACAAAACAAAGTATTCAGGTTCGTATCGGCATATACACGGTAACCCTGCGTCAACATGTAACTGATGATTTCCTGGTTTTTGTTCAAATTATTATTCAATGAAAACTCGATTGTTTCCACGCAAAGCAACTCCGGCCTGATCTTATTAAAATCGATACTTTTCAAAATAGCAAGATCCAACCCTTCTACATCCAGCGAAATAAAATTCACTTTCTGAAAGGCATACCTTTCAGCAATATTCTCAACGGTTTCTAATTGTACTTTTGATTGACGAAAAGCAATACCTGATTCCTTACTCTTTTTATCGGCATCTTCTTTTGAAAAAGTATTCCATGCATTGTAGTGGCCATCAAAAAAATAAAAATCTGCCTCGGCGGCAACAGTAACAGAAACGCCCATATTCAAAATAACATCACGAGGTCGTGCTTTTTTTAACGACGATATCAGGCTTACATCAGGTTCAATGCAAATTCCTTTACTTCCTTTCAAGTAGAACAAGTAGGTATTATTTCCTTTCACCGGCTGATTTGCGCCAATATCAATATAGCTAGGTTGTGTGATGCCAATACTCTCAAAAAAATAATCGGCAATCAAATCTTCACCACTTTGCGAATAGCTTACTTTAGAACGCAGTTGAATGCTATCCGTTGCTTTCTTAAACTTGGTGATTATCCTTGACAAATTCATGAAAAACTATTCAGCTCAGGATTTTTTATAAATATCAATTGTAGGAATAGGGAAAATAAAACCTGTTCCTTTTTCCAAAGCCTCTTTTTCCCTTTCAAGAAATTCAGTTTTAAAATGCCAGGGCAACACCAGGTAATAATCTGGGTTCATTGCCCGACTTTCAGCTTCACTGATAATTGGAATATTCGTGCCCAATGTTGAAGCGCCATATTTATCAGGATTACGCTCGGCAGCGTATTCAACAAGCATATTATTTATATCGCACCATTGCAAAATGGTATTGCCTTTGGTAGAAGCACCATAGATGTGAACTTTCTTGCCTTGTCTTTTTAAATCAACTAAAAGATTATGCAGATCATCTTTTACTTTTTCAATCCTGTATTGGAAAGCGATATATGGTTTATCTGTGTCAAGTTCAAGATCAAATTCCTTTTGTCGTATTTCATTCATCATATGATGATCATCAAGACTATGATATAAACCACTTTCTGAATGGGTGGCAAAGCAACGAATACTACCACCGTTAATATCGTTAAAGCTGATTTTGAAAATCTTCATTTCACCCATTGCTGCAATCTTTTCCAGAACTGCAAGGCTATAATATTCCAAATGCTCATGGCAAATAGTATCGTAACTATCCAGCTCAAGCATGTGAGGCATATAGCTCATTTCAAAAATCCAAATACCTTCCGGAGATAATGAGCGTTTAATATTTTTTACAAAGGCGACAGGGTCTTCCAAATCGTAAAACATAGCAATGGAAGTGATCACATCCATCTTTGCATCACCCATCACTTTGCTTAACTCAGCAGAAGGGAAAATATCTTGAACTACTTTGGCACCTTTTACTTCCTGCGCCACATCGCTGGGGTCGCAACCATATTTTTCAAATGAGTCAGGATAATAATTGAGCAACGTGCCGTCATTACAGCCAATATCAAGAACGTTTCCTTTGCCTTTTTTTACCAGGGACGAGGCTTCATCAACAATTCCTTTTAAATGATTGCGCATGGTTGCATTTGTACCACTGCGGTACCAATAGGCGGCATATAAAATTTCGGGCGGAACACTGTGCTCCATTTGCAATAAGCCACATGCATTTTCATCTAGCTGGGGATTACAACGAACCAATGAACAGTTGATCTTACGGGTAGAAGGCATTTCCTTACCCGGTTTTATGAACGAGCCCTGTAAATATTGGGGTCCTAAATCGATTACGGGAGTTAAAGAAGATGAACCGCAAACCCTGCAGGTTGTTCTCTTTCTAACATGCATACAAACTTATTTTTTAGATTGAATCAATTCAACAAACTTGAGATCAATAGCATCAATACATTTATTGCGTTCAAGGTTTAGGACAGCCAGTTGCTTGATAAGACCATCTTTTTCTTCCACTGGAATATTTTCGATATCGTATCCCTTTTCCACTTCATGCCAAAGCCGACAATTGACATCTGCCAGTTGAAAAAACAAACTTCCAATGGCACCTGTAACCTCTTTCACTTCGTTCCCTTCCTGTTTAAACACCTTGTTGGCGGCAAATGTTAGTTTTTCCCTTGGGATATCGCCAATGATGGCAGCCTGCACATATTCGTCCATTTCCTGCTGCAGCTGAGCGGCTTGTTTAGCCAGGCTTTCCAGCCGTTGCGGATCTTCTGAATGATATTCCTTCAGTTTTACTATTGTAAGTTTATCGCAAAGCATCCCCAAGGTTTCTGCCATATTTCCGGTAATTAGGTTTCCGGCAAAGATATTTGTTGGCAATCAATACCCGTTAAATATTATTGTGAAACATGAGTTCCCCGTGTATAGCAAGCGTCCCCTGAAATCGCCTCCATATTTTCGCAGCAACTGTAAAGCATAAATACTCAAAACCGACTACTCGGTCGTAAGCTTTTCATGCTTTCATCTTCAATTTCCAAGCTCAGTTTATTTAAGCACAGGAATGTTCCATTAGTTGCCCGCCCAAGCTCCAACAAAACAAAATAACATTTACCTCCACTCACCCAATCCTGACTTTAGACAAAAGTCACCGGGAAATAAGTCAAGATGTAAACAAAGAGATGTAGAAAAAACGGATAACTGTGTATATAAAAGGAATAACTGTGATTTTATTTTTCTTTCGTTAAAACCTACGTTTAAAGTTTGTCAATTGATTATTTTACAACCAATTTTACCCTTATAAATCTTTGTATCCTTATAAAAACAATACCACATTTTAAATTTGTTTATGGCGAAAATATTGCGGGCTTACCTATGCTTTTTCCTTCTGTGCCTTTTTGCAAATCCCATTTTTTCCCAGGTAAATTTATCTCAAGGTCTTATTGCCCATTATCCTTTTTCTGGCAATAGTAATGATGCAAGTGGAAATAATATCAACGGGACCACCAGCAATGTAACATTAACAACAGACAAAAACGGAACTCCAAACAGTGCCTACTATTTCAATGGCCTCAATTCCTATATTCAACTTCCGTTTTCAAATCTTTACGATTTTAAGCCGCAGGATTCTTTTTCTATATCTGTATGGGTTCTTCCAGATCTCGGCTATACATGGCCAGCGCAAGCTGTTGTTGTAAAAGCACCTTTGCACGCCGACTTCACAAGGTCGCAATGGAACTATGGCACTTACATCTTTGACTATAAAGCAATGAGTGGATACGCATACACACACATTCTGAATGGCACTACTGTATTAAATCCAAACCCTTGTTGGTACAATATAATCAGTACGTATAAAAACGGAGTGTGGAAACTGTATGTTAATGGAATTCTTGAATCTTCAGACCTGTCTCAAACAAAATTCATTTTACAAGACGGAAGTTCAAGAATAGTATTTGGCAAAAAAGGAGAATCTTTTGGAGATTGGTACAAAGGTAAACTGGATGATGTAAGAATTTATAACAGGGTTATCAATGATGATGAAGTAAAATCTATTGCAGGTAGTTGCCAAGTACTGCAAACTCCCTGCAACAACTGGTTAAACTTACCCACCTATCAATCTTATGTAAATGTGGGCGACTTGGATGTACCCGGTAATACTATAACTGTTGAAGCGCTTTTTAGCAGAACTGCACCTTACTCGAATGGTTACAATTGGGCCGGAGATTTAGTCTCTAAACACGTCGACCCCGTCGACGTAAATTATCTTTTACGCCCTAATAACGCTGAGATAACTACAACAAACGGTTATTTCACAACACCACCAATTTGTGAAATAGAATTGAACAAAGTCTATCATGCTGCGATGGTGTATGATGGCAGTTCACTAAAATTTTATAGAAATGGGTACCTTATGAGTAGCGTTCCTGCAACAGGAAACATGTTCCAAAATAATCATCAAACCCGAATCGGACTTTACGATGCACTGTTCTACAATACAAATCTTATCGGCTATATCAACGAAGTGAGAATATGGAATGTGGCCAGGAGCCAGGCACAAATCAAAAATTTCATGAAAACTTCTCTGCCGGCTCCTACAACACAAACGGGGCTGCTGGCTTATTATACGTTTGACAACCTCCTAAACAAACAAGGTAATGCAGCATGGAATGGTAGTTTAGGTGGCAACGCTACAATAAATGCCACAAATCCAACGTGCACCTTTGTTGCAGATACTTGTGCTATTAATATATGTACACAAAAAAATGATTTTTCGTTTAAACAAAACGTTTGCAACCCAAACCAGATCACCTTTTCAACAACCAGCACAGGTTATCAAAGTATTTCGTGGGATTTTGGAGATTCAAATACTGCAGCCGGATCATCAACTGCAGCTCATACTTACGCAATACCCGGCAATTACACCGTAACAATGATTCAGAAATATGGCACTTGTTCGGATACAGTTCGAAAGACATTTTCAGCTACTGTTCAAAATGACAATCAATCCGTTTTAACTTCTGACACCACGATATGCATTGGAAGTACCAAACAATTAAATGCCGCACCCGCTTTGTCATATTGTTGGTCGCCAACTACAAATTTGAGCGATCCTTTCAGTCAAAATCCTGTAACATCGTCCAAAGCTAATATTACATATTATCTCACGTCAGAAAAAAAAGGTGCCAATCTCGTTGTGAACGGCAATTTTTCAGCAGGCAATAGCGGATTTACATCTGATTATTTGTATTCACCTTCATCAGGTTTTAATGCTGGAGTTTATTCGGTAGGCAATAGCGTATTGGCATGGCATCCCCAAATGGCAGCTTGCAATGACCACACCGGCGCAGGAAGCAATGGCAATATGTTACTTGTTAATGGTGCAGAGATCGTTAATGTAACGGTTTGGTCACAAACAGTTGCTGTGCAGCCAAACACCAATTATGCATTTGAAACCTGGCTGCAACATATTACAAGCGTAAATCCTGCAAGTCTCCAGTTTTCAATCAACGGCACGACCCTTGGACCGATTTTTAATGCAAACAATACGAGTTGTATTTGGGATAGATTTTATACTACATGGAATTCGGGGAACAACACATCAGCAACCATTTCAATTGTAAACCAAAACCAGGTTTACACAGGTAATGATTTTGCTTTAGATGACATTTCTTTTACGCCAATCATAATAACAAGAGACAGTGTAAAAATTACAGTAGACAGTCCAAAAATCAACACCAGTTCTGATTCTTCTATTTGTATAGGTTCACCGATGCAAATTTCAACTTCAGGTGCTTCAAGTTATATATGGTCTCCCGCAAGCGGATTATCCAACTATCAAATTGCAAACCCGATTGCTAATCCTACCTCTACAACCAAATATGTTGTTACTGGCACTAATAGTTTCGGTTGCACGGCTCAAGACAGTATTACCGTAACCGTTAAGCCTAATCCAACAATAATTCTTTCGAATGATACATTGATCTGCAGCGGCAGCAGTCTCCAATTAAGTGCAAGCGGGGGAAGCTCCTATAGCTGGTCGCCAATAAATTCATTGAGCAATAACAGTATTTCTAATCCTATTGCCACACCGGTTATAGCAACAACCTATAAAGTAATAGTTACAAATGCCGATAATTGCAGCAGTACGGATTCTATAAGAGTGGATGTTAAACAGCCGGGCTCTTTTACTGTTAATGCCTCTTCGCAACTTTGTGTTGGAGACAGTTTGCAGTTAAATGCCACAGGGGGGCATATTTATAATTGGAATCCAACGTCGTCCCTATCCAATAACAACATCGCTAATCCGTATGCTTTCCCAACAACCACTACGGTTTATGATGTAATTATTACTGATACTCTTTGTAATAATTCTGAAGTTCATACTACAACTGTTGCGGTTAATCCATTACCAAGTCTCACAACATCAAAATCAAATGATGTGGATTGCAGTACAGCCAACAGCTATCTAAATGTTACAGGCGCCGCACAATATGCCTGGACACCTTCAGTCACGTTAAATAACCCACGCATATCAAACCCTATTGCATCGCCATTTACAACTACAACATATATTGTGTCAGGAAAAGATGGCAACGGTTGTAGCAACACCGATAGTATTACAGTCCTGGTCACAGCTAATAATTCGGGCAATTATTTGATGCCAAATGCATTTACACCAAACAACGACGGTTTAAATGATTGTTTCGGTATTTACTACTGGGGACTGGTAACGCAACTCGAGTTCAGCATATACAACAGGTGGGGTCAGCGGGTTTTCTATACTACAAATCCTGCTAATTGCTGGAATGGAAATTTTAACGCTGTGCCCCAAATCCCTGGAGTGTACAGCTATGTGATCAGTGCAAATAATGCTTGTGGAGTAATTAAAAGAAATGGAATTGTAACACTGGTACGATAAGGTATAGGAGTTTTTCACAGGGAGGGGTTAACAACGGCCATGTGAACTATAGGTAGGCAAAACTACCCTTATTATATCAAACATCTCCGCTAAAAACGACCGAATTTATACCCGTGCAGATAAAGCTATAACTGTGACGATATTGGGGTTCAGTAACCAATCCTTTTCAAAAATTCATCCTTTCTGCGGGTGGCAACTTCAAGGAACACACCATTTTCCATCTCCACTTCTCCTCCTCTGCCCTTATGATATTTTTTCACTTTGTTGAGATTAATGAGATGTGAGTGATGCAACCTGAAAAAAATGCTTTCAGGAAGTATTTCTTCGTAATCCTTCAGGCTTTTAGCCGAAACAAGCTTATGGTCTCCCTCAGTAAAAATAAATGTATAAGCTCCGCTTGCTTCGCAATACAGGATTGAGCCTGTTTCAACAAATTCAAGTTGATCCTTGAAAGTGGGGATAGCGATTTTTTGCAAAACAGTTGCTGGCTGTTTCATGTTTTGCAACAGGAAGTTCAATTGCTGGTTAATATTTTTTTGATTCACTCTTTGTTCAGCCTTGGTAACTACAGCCTTCAGTTCCTCAATATTCACAGGCTTAAGAATATAATCCAAGGCGGAATATTTGAACGCTTTAAGTGTATAGGAATCAAATGCGGTAACAAATACAATTTCGAAATTGACTGGCATTATTTTATCGAGCAGGTCAAACGCATTGCCGTGCGGCATTTCAATATCGAGCAATACAAGATCGGGTTGCAACTCGCTGATTAATTGTCGTGCTGTTTCAATATTGTCAGCTTCGCCTATGTGCACAGCGTTGGGACAATACAAACGGAGTAATTCTTTAATAATCCGGAGATTCTTTGGTTCGTCATCAACAGTTAATACTTTCACCATATGCACCTAATTATTCGTTTTATGCAGGAAAGCGTCGCTTTCCATACGCAAATATATTGCCAAGGGTAAATCTAAGGAATAATTGCAGCTACAATTTCATAACGATTTCATAACCCGTAATTAAACCGGGAACAATACTCTTATTCTAGTGCCCGCAACATTCGCTTCCTCATCTTTCAAGTCTTCAATTATGGCCTCAATCTTTCTTTCCCTTCCTTCGTTTAACAAGGCAATGCGCTCGGCTGTTAATGACATACCACGTGATTGATACTCGATTGGATTTTCAGCTTTTAGCTCCATTGCTCTTTTTCTGCCAATACCATTGTCTTCAATAATACATTCAAGAAAACCATTCTGCTCAATAAACGAAAGTGAAATGATTCCCTCATTTTTTTTGAGATACCTGATGCCATGCCGCAAGGCATTCTCCACATATGGCTGCAACAGCAAAGGCGGTAGTTCAAGTAAAGAAGATGGCTGCTGCGTTTTTACATTCACGTAATACTTAAATGCGCTTTCCATCCTTGCTTTTTCCAAATCGAGATAAGTAGATAGATAACTTACTTCTTCGTCAAGGGCAATGAATTCTTTTGAAGAAAACTCAAGCGTTTGGCGAATTAACTTTGAAAACCCTGATATAAATTTATTAGCACCTTCCACATCGCTTTCAATCACATATTGCTGTATGGAATTAAGACTATTAAAAATGAAATGCGGATTCATTTGTGCCTTTAACGCCATCTGTTCAGTGTCGTTGATCTTTTGTTTCAGCTCTTCTTGTTGTTTTTGCCTCGCCTTAATTTCATTGATCCTTTTTCTGAAGAAAAGAATAACAAACAACATTAACAAGGAGAAAGCAACAATCCAAAACCAGGTTGTAGCCCAAAATGGAGCAGTGCACACTACCGGTAGTTGAATAAAACTTGCGGCCTCATTCCAACTATCGTGTTCACGTTTTGCTTGTATCTCTACCTTGTAACTCCCATAAGGTAATTGATTGAATTGAATTTCCCGGGTGTTGGTATAAACCCAGTTACTATCGTATCCCAATAGCCTGTAACGATAATTATTCTTACCGGAAGCACTGTAATTTAATGCTTCATACCTGATATTTATATTGCGTTTCCGGTACCCTAGGTTCATAAGCATTGACCAATCCACAACTGTGTTGTCAACTTTAATTTCTTTAATGAGTAGAGGAAGTTGAGGCTCTTGTTTCGCCATCACCGCCATGGGGTTTAAAAAAGAGACACCATTATTTGTGGCTATAACAACATTACTCCCGCTTTTTATTATTGAATTTATTTCATTTGATAGTAATCCATCCTGTACTGTAATGTTTTTAACAGCATAACGAAAAGGTTGTAACGATTGAATCGTTACTATAGAAATACCGTTGTTTGAAGCTAACCAGATATTATCCTTATCAACATATATTTTCCTCAGATTATTGCTTACTAACCCATTTTCCTGCTTTACCTGGTAAATACTGTCACTTACAAAAACCAACAATCCATTTCCCCTTGTGGAAAGACAAAGAATCTTTTTTTGGTAATAAGCAATATCAGTTATTCGGGAGCTTAATATTTTTTTTGTTGAATCGTAAGGCTTCAACCGGCCGTCGTTGTACCGCCAAAGTCCAAAATGGTTTCCCACCAGTATTGATCCATCCAGCTCCAAAAACAATTTAGCTGTACGGAAGGCTTGTTTTATATCGTTATAATGATCCTTAAAATGTCCTAGTTTATATTCGAGCACAGACAATGTGATGCCACTATACAAGACACTGTCCTTAATAAGGAAATTGGAATTATTGGGAACTTGAAAGTAAGTGAAAGGTTGAGGTCTAGTCTCTTTATATTCTTCCCAAATGCGTGAGCCAAACCATCCCACTGACCCACCCACCAATACAAAATCGGGGCGGATTTGTTGAAATGAAACAATATTTTTCAAATTCAACTGCTTGGTTTGATAATAAACAAATTCTTTAAACCTGATTAATTCATTCCCCTGCGTGCCCGCCAAGATGGACGAATCTTTAAGTTTATAAACAACATTAAACCGTTTGTTTACAATTACCTCCTTTGCGGAAAGGTGCCTTATTTTGAAATGATTAAGATAATAAACACCATTTGTATGAGTGGTGAGCCACAATCCCCCTTCATAATCTTTTTCAATTGAAGTAACATGGATATCATTAAGATACTTTTCAATTGTTTCCCCTTTGCTATTTACAATATTTAAACCTTTGTCTGTAGCCATGAAGAAATTTCCCTCAATTTCTTCTACATCATCTACCGTGTAGGGAGTATTGATAAATTCATAATCTTTAGAAGACCTTATCAAACAATAACCGTCTTTCGTATACATTATCAGTCGACCATCGGAGAGTTTCTTAATATGACAACGTTCATGCTGTATCACTTGTGGTAACCTAATAAAAAACTTTTGTTTATTTACAGAAATGCTAACCTCACTCAAGCTGTCATAAAACCCAAGCGTAGGAACGTGAAACCTTCCTGGAAAGGCAGTAGTTCGTAAAAAAAAATCACCTCCCCCAATCTCAAAAGCTTCGAATCTTGCAACACTGCTTAGCTTAATTTCATGATTTACAATTCCCTTATTTGTTACCGTTATGAAGAAAGGACCTGTGGACGATATATATAACTTGTCAGTACTATCAACATAAATTGAATGAATTACTCCAGGCGTAATTGTTGTCACCAATTGATCATTCCATTTATAACTGTTAAATTTCCCCTTTTCATAATAAAACAATCGGCCTGAAAAAGTAAATACCCAAATTCTTCCTTTCCAGTCTTCATACAATCCCATGATGGAATTGTCAGGTAGATTAAAAGTTTCAAACTCATAACCATTATACCTGGTTACTCCATGGTCGGTGGCAAACCACATATAATGATTCCGATCCTGCAATGCCTGGTATGTTTCAGAACTTGGTAACCCATCCGACGGTGTGTAATTTTTAAACGAATATCTTAATTCCTGTGCACGAAGAAACCCCGCAAAGCAGAAGAACAGGAATACAAGAGCAAAACGGGAAATGTTATGCATTTGCTTAACAGGCATGTTTAAAAATAAAACATTACGCATTTAAAAATGCGAGGAACTTTTCCATTCCTCTTCGTTTATTATCATCGAGCAAATAACTGATGTTATGCGTGTAGTATTTACGCAGATCGTAAACAGGATATTTTTGCTGTTCGGCAATTTCATCAATGAAGGAAAAACCAACCGCATGAGCAGCATTAAAACGATCGATCCATTCTTTGCTCATGGGTTTTAAACTCACCCACACAGCAAATACAAACGGCAAATGGGTCATTGCCTGCCACTCCGCTGCAAGGTCGTAGATATAGGTGGATAAGCGACGTTGTTCTAAAGCTCTGTCGCCTATTACAACAGCGCCCGTTGTGCCTTCAATTTTTGTACGATAGCTTTCATCCTTTGCATCGATCAGCTGAGGCGAAATGCCCCAAAACTCTTTCATGAGTAGTTTGGCGAGCGCCACCGATGTACGACTCTGATAATCGAGATAAACAGTTGTGAGTTCATGCACCGGCACTTCACTGAACAAACAAACGGAAGCCACTTCAAAATCTGAAGCTATACAATAGTCACTCACAATATAATAGTCAGGAAGGTCGTGAAGTAACGCAACTGGCACAAGGGCCACGTCAACTTCCCCAGCCTTCAACATGTCAGCCACCTTAGCCGGGTAATCGGGTACCAGCTCATGGTCTTGCAGAAACGCCTCGGTCTGCATGCCATACATCATTGGTTTTGTGTTTAAATAACTAACCGCACCAATTTTTATCTTCTTCAATTCATTTACTTTTGCGCTGCAAAGAAACTAAATTAACGGCAGTTACAACGTTTAAGGTTAGAAGTTGACAGGGAAAGATATTTCGCTGTTATGAGCCACTTTAAAACTTGAACCATTGTATTTTAAACCAGCATAATGGAACTTCAGAATCTTACAGCTATTTCCCCGGTCGACGGACGTTATCGAAACCAATTACAGCAACTTGATGCTTACTTCTCAGAGTTTGCACTTATCCGTTACCGTGTATTGGTTGAAATTGAATATTTCCTGTTTCTTGCTGAAAAGAAATTCTTTAAGCTTACGGCACAACAGCAACAGTCGCTAAAAGATGTTGTGACAAATTTCACCGTGGCACAGGCGCAGGAAATCAAAAATCTTGAAAGCATTACCAACCACGATGTAAAAGCAGTTGAATACTTTTTAAAGCGTGAGCTTGAGGCATTAAAGCTTGATCATTTGAAAGAATGGATACATTTTGGACTTACTTCACAAGACATCAACAATACATCTATCCCTTTATCATGGAAAGAAGCATTGGAAAATGAATTATTACCGGGCATCTCAACACTTATTTTAAAATTGAAAGGGTTTGCAAAGGACTGGAAAAATATTCCTTTGCTTGCCCGCACTCACGGACAAGCAGCTTCCCCCACCAAACTTGGTAAAGAGATGATGGTGTTTGTTGAACGTTTGGAAAATCAGTTACAACAATTATCGGCATTACCAACATCAGCAAAGTTTGGTGGTGCTACAGGAAATTTCAATGCACACTTTGTTGCATTTCCGAAAAAAGACTGGGTGAAATTTGGTAATGAGTTTGTTGAAACAAAACTTGGTTTGCAACGTCAGCAATACACTACGCAGATTGAACATTACGATAATCTTGCTGCACAAATGGACAGCATCAAACGCATTAATACGATTCTCATTGATCTATGTCGTGATATCTGGACTTATGTATCGATGGATTACTTTAAACAAAAGATCAAAAAAGGTGAAATTGGCAGTAGCGCCATGCCGCATAAAGTAAATCCCATCGATTTTGAAAATGCAGAGGGTAATCTTGGTATCGCTAATGCGTTGTTCGAACATTTATCGGCCAAACTCCCGGTTTCCAGATTGCAACGTGACTTAACAGATTCAACGGTACTACGCAACCTCGGCGTTCCGTTTGCACATTCTATCCTTTCATTAAAGTCAATTGATAAAGGGTTAAATAAACTGTTGCTGAATGAAGACAAGATCAAACAGGATCTTGAAAATAACTGGGCCGTTGTGGCAGAAGCTATTCAAACAATCCTTCGCAGGGAAAACTATCCAAACCCCTACGAAGCATTAAAAGAATTAACAAGAGGAAATGCTGCTATCACACAAAAATCAATGCATATATTTATTAAAGGATTAAAAGTAAGTGCAGAGGTGAAGAAAGAATTAAGTGCAATTACGCCTTATAATTATACTGGTGTTAATCCGAAATATTAATCCAAGCCGATAGTTGGTAGTTTTTAGTCGTGAGTAGTAATGGCTACCAACTATCGGCTACAGGCTATCGGCTAAGACACATCTTCCAAAAAGAAATACTCAGGTGCTTTATATCTGTGCAGGCGGATGCTCAGAATGTTGTACTGAATTCTATTCCATTCAGGATGTTGATACAAAAATTCTTCGCCGGCATTCATCAGTCGTTCAAGTTTTTTTGCAGTAACACCTTCCTCAGGATAACCAAACGTGTCAGTGGTTCTTGCTTTTACTTCAATGAAATGAAGAATACTATCTTTTGAGGCAATGACATCTAATTCAAAGTAAGAAAACTTCCAGTTGCGATGCAGGATTGCAAAACCCTGCGCCAGTAGCCATTCAACTGCTAACTCTTCTCCCTGTCTGCCAGTTTCCAGGTGTTTTGCCATCAGCTAAAATAACGGTTTATGGCTTATCCACATATTGGGAAAACAACACATAAAAAATGAACGGTTGGCAGCTGTTTTTGGCTATTTTTGCTGCTCAAATAAGAAATTATGAAGCTGAATAAAACATTCCTTTTCTCCTTAATTGCACTTGTAGCGGTGGCAGCATTGTACCGTATATTACCGAATCGTCCATTCGGCTTTGCACCACAAATTGCAATTGCATTGTTTGCCGGCTCAGTAATAAAGGACAAAAAATATGCATTTGCCTTACCGATTTTAAGCATGTTTATCAGTGATGCATTGTACCAGGTTTTGTACAGCGTAGGTTTGTCTTCTATTAAAGGATTTTATGGCGGACAATTAACCAACTATATTTTATTTGCGGGTTTAACTGTAATTGGCTTCTTTATTAATCAGAAGAAAGTTTGGCAAATTGGCTTAGGTGCATTGGCTGGACCAACTGTATATTTTTTTGTGAGCAATTTCCTCGTGTGGCTTGGTGGAGGTGGTTATGGTCATCCAAAAACTATGGAAGGTTTGATGCTCACTTTAACTGACGGTATTCCTTTTTACGCAAATAGCGTTTATGCCACAGTGGTTTTTTGTACAATGTTTTTTGGTGGTTATGCATTGATAACAGCAAAACAAACCAACATAGCTAAGGCTTAATAGTTTTAGAAAAATAAATAAAAAAGCGCCGGCATATTTCCGGCGCTTTTTTATTTTACAGCTTTCCTTTTTTGCCAAACAGCATTTTGCTGAAGACTTGCGATAATCCTGGAGGCCATTTTTTTGTAGCTCCGTTTGTGATCAACAGTAACGTAAATATTGAATCTCGCCCCCCAAACTGGTTTTTGGAAGTCGTCCACATCATATAATTCTAACGAAGCAATTTGCCCTGCCTTTGCTTTTCGGGTTTCAAATCCCGGATGGTAACTGTAATACTCAGCCACACGTGCTGTTTTCATTGGAACAATAACAAACACGGATTCTGCTCCCACTTCTTTTGCAAGAACGGTTAGGTTTTTTGCGGAAATGATCGCTGCGTCAGTAACAAACCGATTGTAAACGACCACATTTAACTTTTGAAATTTATTCATCAGTTCATTGGCCACATTATCAAATATCACACGGTCAACCGAGGTGCCGCTGTAAACAATCAAAACAGAGTGATAGTTTTTGACTTCGGTATTGTAATGCGAAACATTTAAATTGGTTCTATCGGGTGAAGTAATGACACATCCAAACAAGAGGAAACAGAATAAAAAAAATACTGAACAACTTCTCATCTTTTTAAGAATACAATTTAATCTGATTTACACCTGGAAGACTCCCACTTTCAAATCATCTATGTCTGGATTATTGTTTGCCGCCGCAATTCCTTCGCTGATCACTTTTCTTGTTTCAACAGGATCAATGATTTCGTCTACCCATAACCGTGCAGCTGCATAGTAAGGAGTTGTTTGCGTATCATAACGACCTTTTATTTCATTCAGCAGGTTAGCTTCATCTTCAGCACTTATTTCTTTTCCTTTTGCCTTCATCGCTGCCACCTGTATCTGCAATAATGTTTTTGCAGCCTGTTCGCCACCCATCACCGCAATTTTTGCAGTAGGCCATGCGTAAATAAAACGAGGATCATAAGCTTTGCCGCACATGGCATAGTTACCGGCACCATAAGAATTACCAATTACAATAGTGATCTTAGGCACAACACTGTTGGCTACAGCATTTACCATCTTCGCACCATCTTTAATAATACCGCTGTGTTCGCTCCGGCTGCCAACCATAAAACCCGTTACGTCCTGTAAAAAAACCAATGGAATTTTCTTTTGATTACAATTGAGAATAAAGCGTGCAGCTTTATCGGCGCTATCATTGTAAATAACACCACCCAACTGCATTTCGTTTTTCTTATTCTTCACAATAGTTCGTTGATTGGCAACAATTCCAACTGCCCAGCCATCAATACGGGCATAACCACAAAGAATGGTTTTACCGTAATCCTGTTTGAATTGATCAAAGTCGCTGTCATCAACGATCCGTTCAATAATTTCGAGCATATCATAAGGCTTCCCATCGGTAGGAAATAAACCATACAGATCTTCAGCTTTGTTTTTTGGAAGCTTCGCATCAACACGATCGAAACCGGCTTTCTTTTTTTCACCAAGTTTACTCATCAACTTCTTTACTTCATCTAAACACTCCTGCTCGGTTTTGAATTTATAATCAGCAATGCCGCTTAACTCTGTATGCGTAACAGCACCACCTAATGTTTCTGCATCAATATCTTCACCAATAGCTGCTTTAACCAAGTAAGGTCCAGCTAAAAAGATAGAACCATTTCCTTCTACCATTAAGGTTTCATCGCTCATGATGGGTAAGTAAGCACCGCCGGCAACACATGCTCCCATCACGGCAGCAATTTGAGTGATGCCCATTGCACTCATGCGTGCATTGTTGCGGAAGATGCGACCAAAATGTTCTTTATCCGGAAAAATTTCATCCTGCATTGGAAGAAACACGCCTGCACTGTCCACCAAATAAATAACAGGCAACCGATTCTCCATAGCAATTTCCTGCAAGCGCAAATTCTTTTTACCACTGATGGGAAACCACGCTCCTGCTTTTACTGTTTGATCATTGGCTACGATCACACACTGTCGCCCTCTGACATAACCAATACCGGCAACGGTTCCGCCAGCCGGACAACCACCTTGGTCTGCATACATTTCATAACCTGCAAATGCACCGATCTCAATAAATGGTTTATCAGCATCACGCAAATATTCAATGCGTTCACGAGCTGTTAATTTATTCCGCTCACGTTGTTTTTCTATAGATTTTTTACCGCCTCCTTCATAGATCTTTTGCAGACGTTTCCGCATTTCGGTGAGCGATAATTTCATTTGATCCTCGTTCTTATTGAACTGAATATCCATACAGCTAAAGTTTTAAGAAAATACAATCGTTAGCACAAGATAAGGGCAAAACGCTGAATGATTTTCTTTTGCAAAAACTGCTATATTTGCTGCCCACTGGGGGGTTAGCTCAGTTGGCTAGAGCGCTTGCATGGCATGCAAGAGGTCGTCGGTTCGACCCCGATACTCTCCACAGCTTTAAAAGCCGCCTTCGGGTGGCTTTTTACTTTTTACAAAACAAAAAGGCAATTCAAATTGAATCGCCTTTTTGTTAATTACTTCATTTATCAATTCACATCAAACAAAACACCTCCACTTTTCATTTTCACTTCCACCTTTCCTGTTGTGACATTTACTTTCGTTACAGGCACCAACTCCTCTTCCGTCCATTTCTCACCACTCTTCTTCCACAACATCAGTGTAACAAATACTTTTTCCCTTTTTGGATCGAGTTGCTGTGTGCTGTTGATGACCATGCTTTCCTTACTCTGCGGATGCACATTTGTTGTAGCAATTGCTTTGGCACTCTTCCAGTCTTTCACAGGAACTAATGCAAGTTGATATTCGCCGTTATCGATAATAGTTGCAGTGTAGCCTTTTACTTTTCGTGTAATAGTTTTGATGGGCTTTGTTAATTGTGGTAGTGCGTAGTGACCAAGACGAATTTCCGTTACCGTATCACTTACCACTTTATCTACACGAAGAATACCATTCGGCAATGGCATATCGGCAAGTTGAAATTTAATGTTGCTGTTTGTTTCAACAACTGCATTGCGGTAATAAATGCCTTTCTCAAACTTTTTGAAGTCATATAAACGAAGCGGCTCCCATTCGTTCTTTTTGTTGAGGACGATGTAATTCATTGCAACAACACCGGCAACACTATCTGCCTGCCAGGGAAATGCACTGTTGTACGAAAGACGATTGTAATTTTCACTTGCACGGAAAGGTTCGTTGGCACCAATGGCTTTCACCTTGCACCATGCTCGTATTTCACTTGCACCAATGTTTGGATAATCGGTGATGAGGATATGCGAACTGTCTTGGTATTTATTATACACATTTCCTTTCTTCAATTCTTTTTCCCATGCGCCTTCGTTTTCTGTTGCTGTCCAGAAAGGATTGTCTTCAGGGATCATCAACGCAACAAATGCTTTGCCCATCCAGTATGCAGAACCTCTGCAACTGTACGGTTGCACAGCGGGTTCAAAGGAACCATAAAAACCAAGCGTTGGCACATTCTCCTGCATAAAATCAGGATGCTGCAAAAACTGCAACATCACTCCTGAAGCTATTCTACGCATCCAACCGTAATTGATCGCTGGATCTTTCTCATAACCCATCAATGGAAACGGTGCAATCGAGCCAATACGGTAGCTCATGCTTCTTCCCCACATCACCATCTTACCATCACGGCTAAACAAATAAGGATAATTGTTTTTTACATCGCTGAAGTTGTGCATGAACTTCGCTGCATACTCAGGATAATATTTCTTGCCAAAGTATTCGCTCCAAACAGGGCCATACATTTGAAAGGCCCACATGCTATAGTAATCATAAGCAGGTGCATCGTTGTACCAACCATCATTTCGGTAGTGCGCCAATGATTTATCGAGGTATTCGATCAACAGTTTTTCATTCACTTCATAACCTTTGCTTTTGAAAAAGCTCAATACAAAAATGTTGAAGAACTTCCAGTTACTGCCAACAGTTTTGCCATCGCCGTAACTGATCATCGTTGCAGCGAGTTTATCTTTCTGTTCTTTGCTCAATGGATCGAACAATACTTCCGGCGCATAAAACATCGATACAGATAATGCACCAAACTCAACCAGTATCTGGCTGGGACCACCACCCCTCGCCTGCGGTTTAATATAAGATGGGTGTTTGGGATCAAGCAAATTCAATATCTGGTGACGATAATAATCAGCAACCTTAATATTATTGATAACAAGATTTGAATCTTCTTTCAACAACGGAGCAGCTATGAACAACGTACGTACAAGTCCTTCCAGTTTTTCTGTTGGCACCTGCGACTCACTTCTCGGATAACTTTTGCCCGGCTGTTTGGGAAACTTCATCGGATCATCCAGCGAATGAATATAACTGAACGCACCTTCAAGCAAATACAACGCAGCATCTTTCCAATGCTTTCTCGTCATTCCTGTCAACGGGCTCTTCTTAAAATCAGGTTGATCTAATTTAAAAACAGTTTTTCCGTTTACCTGTGTTGTGTAAGCAGGGTTATGCACGTTGCTCTGCGCAATTGTTTGTAAACACACAACTGCAAACAGCAACCCGATAGAGAACTTTTTCATTTGAAAACTACAGGTTGAATTATTTATTTTTTATCCGTATTACCGTAAAAGAATATTTCGGCAAAACCAATTTGTTGTTCTGCACAGGATCACTCGCTGTTATAGGTTGTACATTTTTATCATCAGGATTACCATGCAATACTTTTTTTTCGATCTTGTAATTGCCAAGATTGAATTCTTTGAAATCTACTGTTGTTTCAACAGGCAGAAGATTGACAAGCTTTACAATCAAGTCACCTGTCTTTGCATCTCTTACAACCGACTTTGCAATACGTTTTTGTACATCAGCATTGTTATTATCGATAACAAAACTGCTTTCAATGTATTCATCACCGGCATTGTTACCAAACATCTTTTGCACTTCATAACCCGGTGTAAGTTTTATTTCATTGTTGTTAAAGTAGATCATATCAGGGTTCCATTGTGTGTGGCCTTCTTTTGCCAGCAATGGTGCATAAGAAGTCATTTCAACCACATCCCCGTTTCGTTCAACACTGCACAAATACAATGCTTCAGCCAATGCAGTTTCCATATTATTCGGCCTCCCTCTTACATGGGCTGCATATTCACCCAGATAAACTTTTGATTTTTTACGATCGTACTTGTCATAAAAATCCTGGTTGTTGATCAACCAGGCTGGTGGTACATAATAATGTTCATCCACCATTGGTACATCCAGCTTTGATGCGAAGTCCCATCCGAAACGATAATCACTTCCTTCGTAAAAAGGACCTACTGTTCCAATGACTGTGATCTCAGGATACTTTGCTTTAATGGCTTTGTAGATCATAGCAAAGCGTTCTTTAAACACTTCCGATATCAGGTCTTCATTACCGATGCCGATGTATTTTAAATTGAAAGGAGCAGGATGCCCCGCTGCTGCACGCAGCTTGCCCCATGATGTTTTATTATCTGCATTGGCCCATTCGATCAGATCAAGAATGTCCTGGATATATGCATCCATTTCATTCAGCGGAATACCACCCTGCTGACCAGCAATGCCTGTTTGATGATGATGACTTGAATTCTGGCAGGGAACACCGGCTGCAAGTACAGGCAATGGTTCGGCACCGATGTCTTCACAAAACTGGAAGTACTCGTAATAACCAAGCCCCATTGTTTGATGATAACCCCATAAATTAAAATCGGGTTTACGCTCTTCCAGTTTGCCAATGGAATTTTTCCAACGATAAATATTATCGATGCCATTGCCATGCGCCAAACAACCACCTGGGAAACGCATAAAGCGTGGTTTAATATCGGCGATGGCTTGAGCAAGGTCTGCTCTTAAACCATTCTTCCTGTTCTTAAATGTTTTTTGTGGAAAGAGAGATATAACATCAACAGCTGTCTCTTGTTTTTTTGCAGTGATTAAAAGCCGTGCATGTTTCACGGAAGTATTTGCAGTGAATACATATTGATATTGTTTCCAACTTGAGTTGTTTACTGCAATTGCTATTTCGTTTGAAACTTTCGCACCGTTACTGTCTGTTAACACAACGGATAAACTTCCTTTGTTGGCTGAGCGAGCAAACAAAGAAAGATCATATTTCTCTCCTGCTATAACTGCAATGCCATCAAAACCTTCGTTCTGCAACTGCTCGTCTTTTTGCAGTACTGCATAATGCGGATTATTTGCATGAACAGGTTCTTTACTTTCTATCTGCACTTTTCCCTTGCTGCTTTTCCAAAAGCTTGCGCTGTTCCATTCTCTTCTGTCTTTTGCTGAATATTCAAAGCCCCGGTTCTGGATCAGCTCTGCATACAAACCGCCATCAGCAGCGTAGTTCAGATCTTCAAAAAAAACACCAACGAGTTTATCGCTGATCTTCTTTTTGTTTTCCATGTTGATCGATAATGAAACATTCACCAGTTTCAGTCCTGCATTTTTTTCTGCGAAACTTTGCGCTGTTACACCGTATTGCATGTTGTGGTATGCTTGCAGGTCGGTATGATTGATCAACGCCTGAACAAAACTCCACGGTTGCTTATGAATAACAGCAGTATTGCTCAACGCTTTACTGATTACAGGAAACTTTGTTTTCACTTCATCATACAGAAAATAATCCTGTGGTTTCCACAACAGCAGATCACTGGTATAAGCAACGCCCACTACTTTGTGCTCTGCTTCTGTAAAAAAGTAACAGGCCCATTCGCTCTTGCTGTTCTGTACCAAAACGGGATCGTACATTTTTTTACTTTCACCCCATCGGCCGTAATCGCTTCGTAAAAAAGAGAATTCATTTCCGATGCTGATCCAGTTCTTACCATCAAAACTATAAGCAATGTGTAATCCGTTTTTGTGATCGTTTTTACCCGTGGCATATCCTTTTACAAAAACAGAATCGGGTTGCTGTGCAAATGCACCTGCAACTGATACAACAAACAATAAAGCCAGTAATCCTTTTCCCATCTGTCTGCTTTTACATGATTTTTTATTTCAGCAAGCGTACATAATACACGCCGCCTGCAATTGAATTTTCTTTCGCTACAAATTTTACCGTGAGTACTTTTTCTGTGCTGAGTTCTGCCGGCAATGCATAATCCACATCAAAAAACTGATCGCCTTTTGCACCATTCAACTCAACTGTTTGAATGAACACATTATTGATGTAGATATCAAACAAACGATTTCGATCCATGCCGTAGTAAGTAAGACGTAATGTCCGTGCCAGTGCATCGGCATTCTTTAATTCATAGCTGAACCATTTTTTTGCAGTACGCCAGTGACGATCCTTGTGCACACCGGCGTCTGTTTGCTCGCCTTTGAATGCATGATCCGATTCCGGTTGCTGTTCGCCCGGTGCAACCTGGTCGACTGTTATTTTTTCCAATGCCAGTCTCACTTCTTCCCGCTTACGGATTTCGTCCTTGATTGTTTCCAGTTGTGCAGGTGTTGCATAACGCCAGTACAACATATAACGACTGTCATGAATTTTATAAAAAGGAACCAATTGCAGATCCTTGTACTTCGCAGGATAAACCAGTGATGCAGCAGTGTAAGTCAACGGCTTGCCCTTTACCGGCTGCAATGAAGTGATACTGTTCTTATCAGCAGTTACAATCATCGGTGCGTCTTCTATCGGGTACAGCGGACCGTTAGCAATATGCCCCATGCGGCTGTCATCTGCTTTCAAACCCTTCAATCCGGTTGTGTCTGTTGCTGCAGCCAATACGATCGGTCCACGAACAAACGAAACCCATGATGAACTGTCGGGTAAAAACTCTGCTTTAATTTGCATGGGTAATTTTATCGAAAGCACATCACCCGTCTTCCACATACGTGTAACCGATGCGTAGGAATCTGCATTCCGTTTTACTGTTACTTCTTTTTTATTGACGTATGCTTTTAATTCACCGTCTTTTACCCACGATGGATAACGGAACAGAATAGCGAACTGCTGCGGTTTACTGATCGTGATCTTCAGTTCCGTTACTTCACTTTCTGGAAATGATGTTTGCTGTTGTACCCGCAAACCTTTCTCTTTCCAATTCAATACAGAAGGGATGAAGAAATTAACATACAGGTCTTTTTCATTGTGTGCATAGATCAACTCTGCATACTTTCCATGATTTTCCATGCCTGTTCCCACACAACACCACATACCCATCTGCGGTTGCGAATAAACACGGTAATGTCTCGGACGAATGGGTGTGAAATAAACAAAGCCTCCATCAGGATGTTGCGATGAAAGAATATGATTGTACATGGTACGTTCGTAGTAATCCATGTATTGTGCAGAAGGGTGTGATAAAAACAATTGCTTCGACAACTTAAGCATGTTGTAGGAGTTGCAGGTCTCCGGTCCTTCCTTGGTATCGATCATGGAAGAGAAGTCGTTGGCAGGATGAAAATGTTCCCGTACGCTGTTGCCGCCAATGGAAATAGTTCTATGTTGAGTAACGGTATTCCAGAAAAAGTTGGCAGCGTTGGCCCAGCTACTGTCGCCGCCGAGTGATGCGATACGCATAAAGCCGATCACTTTCGGTATTTGTGTATTAGCATGTAATCCGTTGAGTGCATCTTTCTGCTGCAGCAACGGGTTTAAAATGACTTTGTGTGAGAGGCGTTTTGCAAGCTCCAGATATTTTTTATCGCCGGTGATAGCTGCCACATCTGCAAACGCTTCGTTCATGCCGCCATGTTCACTTCGGAGTATCGTCTGCAATTGTTCATCACTCAGTTTTGCAGTAATGGTATAAAACCAATCAGCAAGTTTTACAAGAATTGTTTTTGCTTTTTGATTACCTGCAATGGTATATGCATCAATCAACCCTGCATACAGCTTGTGAATATTGTACAGCGGCACCCATTTATCATTCAATGAAAAACCTCCGGCATTAATTTTTCCTGCAGCCACATCCTGCCACATTTTTTTACCGCCGGGTATGCCGCCAACATACCCATCCGCATCTTTCTGCTGGCATTTCTCCAACTGATCGATCATGTAATTCAACCGACGTAAGATTTCTGCATCACCTGTTGCTGCATACATATTTGCCAATGCGGAAATATAATGTCCACCGATATGCCCATCCAATCCACTGTTTTCCCAGTTGGGATAACTGATGGCTTTTGTTTCAATGCCCGCCTCTCTTAAAAAAGGAGCAAGCAAACGATCCATATCCATCGACAGAATATATTTCTTATCTGTTTCCTGTGCCTGCTTAAACGGGCTGTTGAGCAAACGCACATCACGCAACGGAAATGTTTGCAAACTGTTCTGCTGTGCAAAACAATTTCCATGAAGCATAAACAAAAGAATGATACTGGCAAATAATCTAGGCATTGAGCAATTGTATTTTTGTTTTGCTGAAATTATTGAATGGGCTTCACACCTTCATGTGTAGGCGTTACCTGCTTGATCGTTCCATCGGTATTGAACTCCATTTTATCGATACACACTTCACGGTTAAAACCTGCAGCACTGCCCATGGTTATTCCTTTTGGATAATTGAAGCGGTGATACACGATATACCATTCATCTTTACCGGGTATTTGTAAAACAGAATTGTGCCCTGTGCCGTAAATACCTGTTGAAGGATCTTTGGCAATTACTAAATTATTCACTGCAATTGTAATGGGGCCGGTTGGTGAATTGGATGTACCATAACGCACACGATAGTTTTCGCTGCGTGTATCATCTTCACTCCACAAGAAATAGTAAGTGCCTTTGCGATAGAACACAGTTGTTCCTTCACGAAAGGTTCTGTCAACTTTAATTGTACTTAACGTTTCCTGCTTCAGTGAAATCATATCCTCATTCAACTCTGCTACAGCCATGTAGCCATTGCCCCAATACAAATAGCTCTTTCCAGTTTGCGGATCAGTGAATACTTCGGGATCAATTTCCTGTCCGCCTCTTACGCCTTCCGGTTTTTTATCGATCAATGCCTTACCCATATCCACAAACGGACCTGCAGGATCATCAGCAACAGCTACACCGATCTTTTGTGCCGCAGTGAAATAATAAAAGTATTTGTACTGACCGTTCACTTTCTTTTCAATAATGCTAGGCGCCCATGCATTGCGTTTAGCCCAGCTTACATCTTTGTTCAAATCGAGGATTACTCCTTCATCTTTCCAGTTCACTAAATCCGCAGATGAGAATGCTTTGAAATAAGTTCCTGACCAACCGTTGAATCCATCGCTTGTTGGATAGATGTAATACTTCTTTGTTTTTTCAGAATATAACACATCCGGATCAGCAAAATAACCTTCGAGTACAGGATTATGATTTTCTTTTGCAATCACTTTCCATGTTTGCGGTTGTTGTCCTTTAATATTCACCACATACTTAACCGCACCTTTCGAAAAATCCTGTGGTGCTGCAGGTGTAACTGTTGTTGCAGGTAATATTCTGAAAGAAGGATTGAATGCTTTCAAATTCGTTCCCGGCTTTACCGATAGATAAACTGTTTTATTCAACGTATCAACTCTTGTGTTGATTTTCTTGATTTGTTTTGATGTGGCATTACCCAGCACATCTTCTGCAGCTCCCCATTTCTTCATTAAACGTTCAGCTTCTGCAGTTGTGATCGGCATCACCGTTCCATGACGTGGATGAAAATTCATCGACACTTCTTCATCAACAACTGTAAATGTTTTTAAGTCTTTTGTTTTAGTGAACTGATATTTACCGCTGGTGTACATGTCATACATCAGGATAAAACCACTGCCATCGTTCAGCTTAAATGTGCCTGCACCTTCAACCGGGCTTTTTGTTTGCTGCACATAATCGGGGCTTTGCATTTGATAACCGCCAGTCAGTTTATCAGACACGGCTATTTTAATTCCGGGATGACGATCTTCTGTTTTAAAGAACAAATAAAATTTACCATCCTTCTCTGCGATGTCGCCATCAATGCAGGCTGCATTATCCGGACTGTAAAACAGTTGCTTCGGTTCTGCTTCCAGGTCGGTAAAATCTTTATTGGCATACGCATAATAAATGATATCGGGCTGGTTGCCGTGCTTCATCGAAAAATAGATCATGTATTTTTTTGCAGCCGCATCATAAATGGTTTGCGGTGCCCACACACGCAGCAAACTATCCTGTCCTGCAAAACGCTTTTGAATATTAACAACAGAAGAAGTCCAGTTAATAAGATCCGTTGATTTCAACAATACCATTGCACGGTTCGAACTCCAGCCATTGGCAGAAACCATATCCGTTACCACCATGTAAAATGTTTTACCATCGGCACCACGCAAAATATGCGGATCACGCACACCACCTGTTTCGCTGATAGCAGCCGATTGAATAACAGGTTTACCACTATTCAATGAACGATAGTTGTATCCATCTTTGCTGATGGCAAAACAGATCTGCTCTTCGACTTTTGCATTGCCGGTAAAATAAGTAAACAGGTAGGCCGTGTAATTTTCTTTTGGACCTGCTTTTTTTGTTTGAGCAGTTACAAATGAACTCACTGCAATAAAGAGAAAGAATAATCCCTGCTTATAGTTGACAGTCATCGTTGTTTATTATATGTTTTATTTTTTCTGATATACCCGCACATAGTCCACTTCAAACCTGTTTGGGAAAGGGGTTGACGAAGGATCGCCTCCGTTCATTCCGCCAATAGCAAGATCGAGTAACATGTAATGTGGTTGCCTGAAGGGATTAAAATTGCTGCCATCTTTATTTACCAATGCATCAACATTTACTTTATTCAACAATTGCTCATCGCAAAACAAAGCAATGTAATCCGTTGTCCAATCCATCCGCCACACATGAAATTCATCGGCCCATTTTTTTCCACCAAGCGAATCGATATTGAATGTATTACTGTACCATTCTGCTTTGCGGTTGCTGCCGAGGCAGGCAATATTCGCTAATAACTTTCCACGGTAGTATTCCATAATATCAATTTCACCATTGCCGGGCCAAGGTTTGTTTACACCCAATGTCCACCATGCAGGCCACAACCCACTTCGTATATCAATGCGTGCACGCATTTCAAAACGACCATACAACCATTGCTGTTTACCTGCTGTAATGATGCAGGAAGAAGTATAGTCGATCGTTTTTCGTTTTCTTCTCCAGTCGTTCGATCCTTCCTGATAGCGTGGATTTGGTTTGTTTTCTTTCCTTGCTTCAATTACCAGCAAACCGTTTTCGCAAAACGTATTCTCCGGTTGATACCATTGTAATTCTTCATTCCGTACAAAACCATACTCATGTTTCCAATTAGCTGTATCTGGTTTGCCTTTGCTGTTAAACTCATCGGCCCACACTAATGTATAACCATCTGTGGTAACGGTTGTTTGTTTCGAATTTGCAGCAGTGTGCCTGTTGCAGGCAACAATAAGCAAAATGAAACTGGTATAAATGCTGTAACGAATCACCATAATTAAAAAACGATTTATGAGTTGCTCTTAAATCGGTGTCCTTTATGCATTCCTGTTACCCCGAAGAACACAGAACATACATAAAGGACACAAATTTTGAATAGATGTACTAAAACTAATTCAACAAACGAATAATATAGCTGTAGCTGTATTTTTTTTCGAGTAAACGATATTGATCGTGTGGTAAAGCACCCCAGCTGTCATCGCCACCAACACCACGTTGTTTCAGATCGATGCTCAGGTAAACATTTCTATCCGGAGCAAGATCTGTTGGGTGCTGTTGCTTTTTGCTTAAACCCGGATCAAGACTTTCAACCGAATGATTGATGGCTGTAAAGCTGATCGGCTGCACACCTTCAAAACGCAAACCATTACCACGACGGCCCGTTAAGGTGAACCAACGCACATCGGTTTTATTACCACTCTCCTGCGGACGAATATAGCCACCATAAAACTGGTTGCTCACATTATCAGCATACACACCTAATAATGATGATTCCTTACGATCGATATAATTTTCCCATGGACCACGACCGTAGTAACGCAAGCTATCAAATTGCGAAGGCAACTGCATACGCATACCGAAGCGTGGAAGTTCAGGGAGATCTCTTCCTGTCATATCCATTGATGCGGTTACTTTAATACTGCCATCATTCTGAATTAAATAATCAATGGTGTAAGGAACAGCAATGCCTGTTAATTCATATTCTACTTTTACAGCAAGACCTTCAGCAGTTTGCTCGCCTGCTTTCACACTCTTCACTTTTCGGTTTTGATGTGCGTTGCGCCATACACCTAAGTTCCATGGCATACCGTTACCGAAATCGTTATCGGTTGGAGAGCGCCAGAAATAAGGTTCAGGGAAACGACCCAACTGCATACCATCTTTTATACGGTAGTTGCGGATAGCACCTTGCTTCAAATCAACTTCACCACTAACGTTGCCAGATTGGAACGTGATCTTATCGGTTTCTTTTTTGATCTGCAACTCAGATTTTGCTGCAACGATGGTTTGGAAATAATTTCCTTTTAATGCAAACTGCTCATTGGCAATTACATGACCAAAAGACAACACCGGCGTTGCTGATTGATGTGAAACTGTTGCAACAACGTTGAGCATGTATTCTGCATCATCGTTCATTTTGTTTGCAGGCAGCTCAAGCGTGATATCTTTTTCTGAATGCGGTAACACATCTGCTTTAAATACACCCACATGAACGATTTCTCCATTGCGTAATAATGTATAAGCAAAGTTGTAATGATTGGTATTGGTAAAATCGAAACGGTTCTTTATAGTGATGATTCCTTTTGCAATATCCTTTGCATAAAAATCGATCGGCTGATACACTTTCTTTACTTCATACAAACCGGGATCAGGTGTACGGTCGCTGCTCACTAAACCATCAGCCACACCATTCTCATCGTGCTGCCAGTAGAACGCACCCAGATCACCACCGTATGCATAAAATGTTTTCCCATTCAGGTCTTTTGTTTCAATACCCTGATCAACCCAGTCCCAAATGAAACCTCCCTGCATGTGTTTACTGCTGCGGATAATATCGAAGTATTCACGGAAGTTGCCATTGCTGTTACCCATTGCATGCGAGTACTCGCACATAATGTACGGACGTGTTTTTGTTTTATCATCCGCATAACGTTTCATGTGATTCACACGTGGATACATCGGGCAAACAATATCTGTATTCCAGTCTTCACCTGCCTGTTCAAATTGCACCGGACGACTGTTATCTCTTTCTTTGATCCATTTGTATGCATCATGAAATACCGGACCGTTACCACACTCGTTACCCAAACTCCAGATGATGATGGATGCATGGTTCTTATCACGCTCAACCATGCGTTTGATACGATCCATATGTGCAGGTGCCCACTCTGCTAAATAAGCAGGATGTTTTGCTTTATCGAACCATGCCTGGAACTCAGCACCCATGCCGTGAGTTTCAATATTTGCTTCATCCACCAAATACAAACCATACTCATCGCAGAGTTTGTACCACAACGGATCATTGGGATAATGCGATAAACGAACTGCATTGATATTGAACTGCTTCATCAGTTGAATATCTTTCAGCATTAATTCTTTTGAAGTGGTGTGGCCTGTTACCGCATCATGTTCGTGCCGGTTTACACCACGCACTTCGATAGGCATACCATTCACCAGCAGTTGCGCATTTTTAATTTCCACTTTACGGAAACCGATTCTTGTTCCGGTATGAGTAACTGTTACAATGCCTTTGCCTGTAACATTTGTGATTACGCAGTTGTAAAGGTTCGGCGTTTCGCCACTCCATTTCAATACATTTTTAATTGTGCCTGCAAAAGAAACTTTCTGAACACTGTCTTTACCTAACACATAATCTTTCTTTTGCGAAAACACTTTCTTGCCCTGCTTATCAAATAACTCTACGGTAAGCGTACCGTTGCTTTGATTGTTACCTGCAAACTGGCGAACGTCCACATCTGCACTAAACAAACCATTTTTGTATTGTGCATCGAGATCTGCTTTTAAAAAATAATCCCACACTGTTGCTTTTGGCATCGCAAACAAAAACACATTGCGTTCAATACCACTGAAGCGCCAGAAATCCTGGTCTTCTAAATAACTTCCATCATGCCAGCGAAACACCTGCACAGCCAACAGATTCTTTCCTTTCTGTAAATAGCTGGTGATGTTGAACTCTGCTGCGGTTTTAGACGCTTTGGTCATACCAACTTTTTGTCCATTCACATAAATGAATGCACAACCACTGATAGAACCGAAATGCAGGATCACTTCTTTATCGCTCCAGTTATCTGCAATTGTAAATTCTTTGCGGTAGGTACCCACGGGATTATTATCACCAATAGCAGGAGGCGTTTTCGGATGCGGATAAACAATATTGGTGTAGATAGGAACACCAAAGCCCTGCAACTCCCAGTTAGAAGGCACTGCAATTTCTTTCCATGCTGATGTATTGAGATCGGTACGATAAAAATCTTTGATGCGGTCGGCATGCTTATCTACATAGCTAAACTTCCATGTGCCGTTCAACGATTGATGAAACGGCGATTTACTGTAATCATCCGCAACAACATCCTGCTGCGAACTGAACAATATAAACGAAGCATGTGAGGCTTCTTTGTTAACATCAATCAACTGGGGGTTTTCCCAATCGTTCTGTACAGTAGCTTGTGAAAAAATTGTTCCGACGGAAATGCAAATACAAAAAAATGTAGAGAATACTCTTTGGCTCATTCCAACTTTCATCTTAAATGGTTATCAGGTAGTTCAAAAAATAATTCGGCTTAAATAGAATGTGATTTCTTCAACGGTCTTAAGTGATATAGGATATTTCTTTTAATTATTCTTATTGAGAAAAAAGCCAGGGAACATAAATTCCCCGGCTGTTACCCAAAAACTACTGCTTAATTGTATCCTGTATTTTGTTCCAGGATAGCATCTTTATTCAAATTAATTTCTGTTTGTGGGATTGGCATTAATAAATGCTTTGGTAAAAGACCTACAACGGGGTTGATTGTTTGCACGTTCAATCGTGTTGTTCTTTCAACCAATGTACCTGTACGCATCAATGTCATTCTCCTGTTTTCTTCTGCAAGTAATTCCCTTGCTCTTTCATCAAGAATGAAATCCATATTGATCTGTGCACCAGTAACAGGCGTTGCATTAGCCCTTGCACGAATCACGTTAATGGTTGTTGCAGCGCCACCAGTATTATTTTGTTTAAGCTGTGCTTCTGCTTTTAATAAATAAGTTTCGCCCAAACGCATCAGGATAAAATCTTTGATCATGGCAAAACCAAACACATCGTTCGGATCGTATTGGAACCATTTTGTAGTGTGCGGGCAAATTTTAAACACGGTATCGGCACCTACATAAGGAATCTGTTGACCATAGTTAGATTTAGTTGCATCGTTGTAATAAAACTTCCTGCGCAGATTAAACTGTGAGTTGCGCATATCGTTTGCTTCATACAGATCATATACAACCCAATTTGTTAATCGCATACGGGCAATACCACGACCACCCAATGAATCACAAATGATCATACCACTTATCTGGTAATAGGCAGCTCCCCAATTACGACGCTGTTGGGGGTTATTAGTAATTCCTCCAACTACTGTAGCAGGGTTTTCAAATTCCATCACCCAAATGGCTTCTTTGTTGCCTTGCGACCTGCGTTGATTGCCGTACCAAAACATATCACTGAAAGCATCGCCGGGTTGTGAAGCTTTAATACCGTAACGACTATTTGACAACGCAAATTTTCCGCTATTGATAATTAAATCACATTGTGCTTCTGCTAAAGCAGGTTTGTTGGCTCTTAAATAAACTTCTGCCAGCAACTGCATTGCCTGGTATTTATTCGCACGTGCAATAGGCTTGCCGTTTGCATTTAATTTTGAACTTACTGCACCAGGCTCAGGTAAATTGGCACCCGCATACACAAGATCTTCGATAATAAGATTGTTTACGCTATCAAGTGACGTACGTACAAAATCTGTTTTAGGAGCTGTTAATGGTTCTGTTACCAATGGAACTCTCCCAAAACAAGTTGCCAGAATATTATAAGCATAGGCTCTGAAAAATTTTGCTTCTGCATTTACACTATTCTTATTGGCTGCCGTCATTGCACCAATGTTTCCGCTTTCAATTGTTTTGATGATAATGTTTGCATTATTGATCATACGGTATGCCCAGCCCCATGTAAATGAAGCTGCACCATCAGTGGGTATCAACTGGGTGTAGTCATAATAAGGAATTTCAATTCCTTGTCTCTGTGTTGGTGGCACCAATGCAATATCTGTTCCTGCATGCCACACACTTGGCCATCCCTGCGGATCGCTGTAACTAAAGAAAGTACTTAAATGATTATGCAAACCAATCACTGATGCTTCAAAGCCTAATGAGTCATTTAAGGTTTGCGGCGAATAGGCCGAAAACACTTCTTCATCTAAATATGTTTTCTTGCAGGAGCTTAACATCAACAGGCAGCCTGCAATAACAGACGATATAATTAAATATGTTTTTTTCATCGTAATAGTTTTAAATGATCAATTAACGGAGTGTTACATTTAAACCAAATACAAACTGTCTTGTAATGGGATAGTTATTTGTCCAGTCGCCTGAACCTCTGAACGAATAGTTGTGTTCAGGATCCCAACCTATCCAGTTTGTAAACGTGTAAAGATTTCTGCCACTCACGTAAGCGGTTAAACTTCCGAGTTTGATCTTATCCAATACATTCTTACCAAATGTGTAGCTGAGTGAAACGTCTTTTATTCTTGTAAAGCTGTTATCAGATGCATACCCATACCCTTTTGTATTTGTATAACCAAGCGATGGTCTTGTATTGCTTTTGTTTGCAGCTGTCCAGTATCCCGTTTCAACAGGAATATTCATACGCCCTGCTTCATCAGCATACGTAAGGGTAACATTATTTTTAATAGCACCCTGTACTGTTTGAATGAAAACGGTAAGACTTAAATTTTTATAAGAGAATGTATTAATTAAACCACCTGTCCATTTAGGTGCAGTTTGACCAAGTATGATACGGTCGTTGCCATCTATTTTTTTATCGCCATTGGTATCAGCAAATTTCAAGTCGCCAGGTTTTGCACCAGCATCCCATCCTGTTGGATCTTCACCAACCTGCCATACACCGGCCATTTTATAATCATAGATCACACCAATTGGCTGACCAATAAACCACCTGTTGCCAAGATCATCTTTTTTATCGCCATACAAATCAATGAGCTTGTTTTTATTGGTGGCGAAGTTGGCAGTGGTTTGCCATTTGAAATCCTTCGTAGAAATATTATCTGAATTGATGACGATATCAACACCTCTGTTTTGCGTAATACCAAGATTGTCGAAGATATTGCTGTAACCAGTAATGATAGGAAGGTTACGACGTAGGATGATATCACTTGTTCTTGTATTATAAAAATCAACAGAGCCGTTAATACGATTATTCAGCAACCCAAAATCAACACCTACGTTGAATGTTTTAGATGTTTCCCAATGCAGGTTAGCATTACCCAGATTACTTGCCAACACACCAATGGTACTTGTACCGTTGAAAGGATAACGAACAGATGCATCGGTGGTAACCGTTCCGTAAACACCAATGGCTTCGTTACCTGTGTGTCCGTATGATGTGCGAAGTTTGAGGTTGTTGATGAATTTTGCTTTACCCATGAAATCTTCATTTGAAATATTCCATGCAAGGGCAACAGAAGGGAACACACCATATTTTGTTGTGTTAGCACCCATTACCGATGAACCATCACGGCGGGCAGTTACGGTTAACAAATACTTACTGTTATAAGTATAGTTGATCCTTGCCATTTGGGAGGCAATGTTGTACTTATCCTGGTATGAACCTGCAGTTTGGGTTGCACCTGCGCCAAGATTATAAAAAGCCAGTTCGTCGTTAATGAAATTAGTGGCACCTGCGCTTGATGTAAAATATCTTCTTTGCTGTGCACTATACAACCCGGTGAAATCAAAATGGTGCACACCGAAATTTTTCGCATAGGTCAATATATTTTCTACTACCCAGCTATTGGTTTCGGAACTTGAAGTACTTGCACTACCAATTGTATTATTTGCATTACGTCCACGGTAAGAACCGGCACGTGTTGTAATATAATTTGTACCAACATTCAACCTGTACTTTAAACCTTGCAATACACCATTGAACTTAATTTCGGCATATGCATTCCCGTTCAGGTTATTGCTTCTGTCGACCCTTTCTGTATTCAAACCCAGCAACGGATTTTCATACAAGAGTTCAGGATTCATGGGGAAAATTTCATAATTGCCTGCTGCATTGCGAAGTGTTCCATAAGGACTCATGGCTGCAGCCAGGTAAAAGTTTGCTCTTCCGCCATCGTAATTATTGTTGGCATAAAATAATGATGTGCCCACTGATAAATAATCAGTAAGGTTGATATCCATATTTGAACGCACACTTGCACGGTGGTATTGGTAACCTTTTACCGCACCGAGTTGTTTCAAATATTCACCAGAGAGGAAATACTTAAATTCTTTAGTACCCCCGGAAATACTTAAGTTATGATCCTGGATAACACCTTGTCTTTTTACTTCATTTAACCAATCAACAGATTTACCTGCGTTGTAATTGGCAATTTCATACGCATTCCACAATACTGTTTGTGGCGCAGTAGGAACCTGCGTTTTATAATCAGTATACTTCTGTACGTATTGTTCAGGACTTAATGGTGTAAGCGTTTGCACAACATTATCGACACCTGTGTAACCGCTATAACGAATAACAGGTTTTCCGGTGGTACCTCTTTTTGTAGTGATGAGAATTACACCGTTTGAACCATTCATACCATAGATGGCGGTGGCAGATGCATCTTTCAATACTTCAATAGAAGCAATATCGTTTGGATTGATATCATTAGTAATACCGCCCGATTTGTTGAAAGGGATTCCATCAACAACAATAAGTGGTGATGTATTTGCCGAGATAGAATTTTGTCCACGTACCAAAATACCAGCCGAGCTACCGGGAACTGATGAACCCTGGCTGATGTTAACACCGGCAACAGAACCTTCAATTGCATGCAACACGTTTGTAACAGGCAATCTTTCCAAACGACTTTTAGGAACTGACACAACCGAGCCGGTAACATCAGAACGTTTTTTTGTACCGTAACCTACAACCACAACTTCGTTGAGTTGTTTGTTTGATGCAACAAGCCTGATTTGCACTACTTCATCCTGAGCTGGAACCGCCACTTCGAGGTCGGAATATCCAACACTGGAGATGTGGAGTACATCACCTGCATCGGCCTTAATTTTAAAAGAACCTTGCGCATCAGAAATAACCGAAGTGTTTTTGCCTTTTACGGCTACGGTGGCCGCAGCAACAGGTTCACCGGTTTCTGAATTAGTAATTACGCCGCTTACAGTTTTGTCCTGCGCAGATAAACAAAACGGAAGTGTACATAATAAGAGCAGTGTAAAAAGATGCCTTAGACTATTTTCCCGGAAGGCAGCCCGGAAAAAGGAGCAGTAGTTTTGTGCCATATGACAGCAATTTTAAGAGTTAAAAAAAGAGAGATCTTTCACGTCTTAACAATCATTGTTGAAAAAATCAACATTCAAATTTGGGAGCAAGTGGGAGTTTTCCAGGGGGGATAAATGATAGGATTTAGGGGGCAAACTCATATTCTTCACCTTAATTTTCCTGATTTCTGTAGCGGTTTTGCATTAGTCGACTTTTCGGGTAGATATTCCTGACCGCCATCACCTGTTTGACTTCAGCAGGCATATCAGTTCATACAACACAAGAAAAAACCAGCTGTAGAAACAGCCGGTGTACGATTAACTGCTGATATGAAATTTCTCTTGTTATTTTCTTTTCTCTGTAAAGCGAACCATTTCGCAGGCAGCAAGCAGGAATGCGCCAACGCCAAAGTTTGCCGTAGAGTTTTTATCGACTACCTGTCCGGGAATGGCTCGCTCACCTATTGGTTGCACATAACCAACTTTTCCATCGGGCTGCAGTGCTATTGTTTGCAAATAGTTCCAGCCTTTTAATGCAGTTGTTTTATATGTTGCTTTATCTAAGTAACCATTGTTCATTCCCCACAAATAGGCGTAGGTGAAAAATGCAGTGCCGCTTGTTTCGTAACCCGGCGACTGTGCAGTATCCACCAGGCTTCTTGTCCAATGTCCTTCTGCCTGCTGGTAATTTTTTAAAGTAGCAGCCATGCCTTTGAATTTCTCAACGTACTCATTGTAATGCGCATCATCTTTCGGCAAGTCCTGCAATACTTTCGCTAAACCTGCAAACACCCAACCGTTGCCACGTGCCCAAAAATCTTTTTTACCACTGGCAGTTTTATGTTTTGGAAAAACATATTTCGCATCACGGTAATAGATCTTTTCTTCTGCATCGTACATAATGCTGTTGGCATAAGAGTAATACTCATACAGCTTGTCGAGATAAATTTTATCACCGGTGAGTTTGTACATCTTCGTCATTACCGGCATTACCATGTACAAACCATCGGCCCACCACCAGTATTTATTTTCAGCGGTGCTTACCTGGTAGCTCATCACTTCTTTTGCACGTGCAACTTTCTGTTCGTTTGGTTGCAGGTTATGCAAGTCGATATAAGTTTGAAAACAGATCTGCCAATCGCCAAACAATACATAATCATCTTTCTCGCCATAATTGAATTTCCATTCTGCTTTGTTCGTACTCTTTGCCCCCTTCCATTCGTTTTTGATGGCCCATGCTTCTGAATAATTTTTATAGGTTTCGTTTTTTGTTAATGCATAGGCTTCCATGTTGCCTGTGTGATAAGCAGCATTATCCCAAAATGCACGACCATGCACAGGGTTTGTTGTTTGCCAATATGTATTTGCTTTTTCAATGCTGTTTAACACAACAGCCTTTACTACTGTTTTCGCAGCTTGCTTTGTTGAACTGCAGGAACTGATGGTGAGCACCAATCCAACAGCAATCATCAAACCTCTATTATGAATTACTTTTTTCATGCAGCTACATTATTTTTTTAAACGCCATTCAATTACCTGTACCATTTGTGGATTTGTATTCACCACGCCTTCAGCATCGGCCTGAGTAACCTGTTGCACAAACAAATGCAACTGTTGTTTTACTTTCCACAATTCAGTATCGAACGTTGGCTCCCATGCTCCTACTCCATTAGTGGTAAGATCGAATATTTTCCAGTTTGATTTTTGCTGCCCTGTACCACATGCAACAGAAACTTTATTGCTACGTTCTGCATCACGAAAAACCAGAACGATCTGTTTTTTCTTTCCGCTACCTGCGCATAACACCTGCGGTCTTGCAATCGGTATTTGTTTGGTACCGGCACCACTCAAACTAAAATCAGTAGAGCGAAAACCAAGATCAGTTACAATCCATCCTTTTGCAGACCTGCTGATGATCTTGTACTGCGGCACATTGTTTTTTCCTTTCCAGTAACTAGCAATAACAGCATTACCATCCGGATCCGTTGTCATGGATGTTTGATTAATAAGTTCACTGCCTTGCGGAATTGTACAAACAACTTCTGCTGTTGACATGCGTATCGGCAATTGGTAAACTTCACCGGTTGATTTTTGCCATGTACGTCCACCATCTTTCGACAGCGCATAACTCATATCATGGTTGCTTGCCACATCCGGACTTTCTCTCCACACCCACGATACATGAATGGCTCCTTTTGCATCAACACATGCCTGCCAGTAAGCATTACGCTTTCCTTCACCATCAATCAGGTTTGTTTGCACACGACTCCATTGTTGTGTCGCAACATCATACCTGTTCATCATCAAATTGCCATTGCCCGATCCGCCATCACGATAAAAGAATAACAGATCGCCATTGGGCAAATGATAAAATTCAGGATAACTCAGTTTGCTTTCATCCTTGCCTGTCATTTGCATTTTCTCCGTTAACTCAAGTGACAATGGTTCTTTGCTTCGTACATATCGCAAAGGATGATTGTGATGATCCCATGCCATGTGCAAATAACCTTTACCATCAACTGCAATGCTGATGCTGTTATGTGCATCTTTAATATTGCCTTTGTATGCAGTTCGTTTCAATTGCCAGGTTTGTTCACCCAATTTTCGTTTGCCCAATACCACAAAACCATCAGCATCATAATAACTGATAAACTGAATGTCTTTATGTGTTACCAACGAATTCTTACGAAACACAACCGTATTAACAGAATTACCTGCCCAGCCTTCGCCCACATTCACAATCTTTACTGCAGTTGATTGTGCATTTGCAAAGCAATTAAGTTGAACAAAAAGAAACAGTAACAGGTAATTCTTAAACTTCATCTGAATTAAATTTTACCAACCAGGGTTTTGCAACATAGCCGGCATCTTATTAATTTCTGCATCGGGCAATGGCATCAAATACATTTCAGGACGGAAGTTATGACGACGGATTGACTCCCTACGTTCGTAAGTGTATGTACCATTTGAATTCTTGGTAATCTTCATCACTTTGTTAAACTGGTTATTCGTAACCATTGCAATTTTCCAACGACGTATATCGTGCCAGCGATGATCTTCAAATGCCAATTCAATCCGGCGTTCATTACGCACCACTTCCCGCATTTCTTCTTTGGTCATGTTTTCTTTCAAACCATACATGTTATTCGCACCCGGATCAATACCTGCACGCTGACGCAACTCAACAAGCTTTGGATATGCCAATGCAGTTTGTCCTGCTTCATTAATTGCTTCTGCATAGTTCAATAAAACTTCCGCATAGCGAATCAATGGCCATGCCCTGTTTGTATTAGCACTACTGTTTGCACTGATCATTGAGTCGCACATTTTACGACTGAAATAACCAGTGGTTGTACCTACATCAAATGCATCTTGTGTTGCAACCGGCGCAGGTATTGTTCCTGTTCCATTTACAAATGTATACACAGGCGAAAGACCACCCGTTGCATTGAAATAATTTGAACCGTTGTAGATAATTGAATTATTAAAACGGGGATCACGGTTAACATAAGGGTTTGTTGGGCTGTAACCTGATGCAGCATTCACAGTTCCATCTGCATTTAAAGGTTGTAATCCATTCTTCATAGGAAAACAATCAACAAGATCCTGCGTGGGCAGTGAACGGTTGGTGCTTCCACCTCTTGTGCGTGGATTATAAAAACCTTCAAAGTCCCTGTTAGCCGGGCGGTAGTATCCAAAAATGTATTCAGGGTTTACACGTTGCAGGAACACATTATAAAAACCATAACCAGGTTTGGTAGCATTATCAACCATTAATGAATAAGTACCCGTGTTAATAACAGCCTGTGCGGCATCTGCAGCAGCTTGCCAATGCGAACTACTTGCGGCAGGATAACTTACAAGAGCTTCAGCAGGATGACCTGGAATGATACAGCCGCCATTGAACAAAGGACTCGCAGCATACAATAATGCTCTTGACTTTAGTGCAAGGCAGGCACCTTTTGTTACACGACCATAATCAATATCATCAGCATAAACAGCTGGTAACAATGCAGCCGCTTTATCCAATTCTTCCGAAATATATTTTACTGTATTTGCGAAGGTTTCTCTCGGCAAATTAATAAGATCGTCTTTTGCATACACTTTATCACCAACAACAGGCACACCACCATAGGCGATCAATAATTGCGTGTAATACCATGCACGTAAAAACATGATCTCTCCTTTCACTCTTGATTGCATTGATGCCGACAAGGGAGTTGATGAAAGTTTTGCCAACATAAGATTCACTCTCCTGATATTGGTATAAGGCGTAGTCCAAAAATCACCAACAATACCTCTTGTATTGTACGTTGTGGGAGAAATAGAACCGTTGTACAAAATCACTGCAATTTGTGCAACGCCTGACAATGTATACTCAGCGTCATCGGTTGCCTGTTCCGTATTACCATGCGAATCCCAACGGCCTTTGTTAAAACTAAAAGCAATGTCGGAATAGATGCCCGTTAAAAAAGCCATGGTTCTTGCACTATCGGTAAATACAAGTTCTTCACTGAGAGTGATCGCCTGCCCATCGAGAAATGCATTTTGCTTTTTACAAGCCTGTAAGCCTGCGAGCAAAACAATTAAACAAAATATCTTCTTCATATCTTAATGATTTCGGATTGAATTAAAAAGTAATACTTACACCAAAGTTCACTGTACGCTGCGGAGGATAGATCGTACGATCAGTATTAGTGCTGATCTCCGGATCGAACTCGTACAACTTATCAAGCTTTGTCCATGTAAACAGATTGTAACCATTTGAATAAACACGAATATTTTCCACCTTTAAACGCTTTATCCATTTTTGTGGAATTGTGTAAGCAATCTCAGCTGTTTTCAAACGCAGGTAATTCCCCGAGATAAAATAAAACGTTGATGGAAAACCAAGCGCATCACTTACACCTGCACCTAACGTTAATCTTGGGAAGCGTGCATTATCTCCTAACTCAGGTGTCCATGAATATTTATGAATTTCCTGCAGGTTCGATGAGAATGGACGAATAGCTTCAGCCACTGCTCTTACATTAAAATTCATTGCTCCCTGGAAAAATGTATTTACAGAAAATCCTTTGTAAGTAAAGCCCAGCTGGAATCCATAAGTTGTATTAGGCACATTTGAATAACCGGTTACTTCCTGGTCGAAACCATCGATCTTACCATCTTTATTCAGATCAGCATATTTCAAATCGCCGGGATAAGCCTGCTGTGCAGTTTTAGGACTGTTGGCAACATCTGCACTATCCTTGTAATAACCTATCCAACGATACACACGTTGCATGCCGATGCTATGACCTGTGTAAGCCTGGTAAGCATTGGCGAATGTTGGCTCATCCTGGAAAATAATTTTATTTTTTGCAACAGAGTAAGTTGCTTTTAACCGATACTGAAAATCGTTGCCAATGCGTCCGTTGTAATTCAGTTCAATTTCGTAACCTGCGTTATCAACAATACCAAGATTTACCGGTGGCAAACCCTGACCGATCACTGCCGATACAGTTCCACGTGTTGTTAAGATATCGTAACGTTGATTTTTAAAGTATTCAATTGTACCAAAGAATTTATTACCGAACAGGCCAAAGTCTAAACCAATATCCAGTTTCTTTTCTTTTTCCCAGGTAACCTGGTCGTTACCAAGTGTACCTTCACGAATGCCATTAAAGTTGTTACTTACTGTTCCAAAGTTGATAGAACCTGAATTGCTCCATGTTGGTAAGTAATAATAGCTAAACCCACTTCCCAGTTTGTCGTTACCAACCAACCCATAAGACGCACGTAGTTTCAGGTTGTTTACATTACGCATTGCATCTTTAAGAAAGTCTTCTTTCGAAATATTCCAACCGGCAGATACAGCGGGGAACAATCCAAAACGATTGTCCTTTGCAAAACGATCTGATCCGTTATAAGCTGAGTTAAATTCAAACAGGTACTTCTCTTTATAGTTATAACCAATACGACCAGTAAAACCACGATAGTTATTTGGAATAAAATTATAAACTGCATTAGAACTTGAGCGAAGATCAGTTCCCTGGCTCACAAGTGCAAGACCATAAAGATGATGTTTGCCAAATGTTCTGTCGTAATTGAAAATACCCTGCACTGTTAATGTACGAATGGTTGACCCTGCACTATAGCCGCTGAAGAAGCGACGCACACGATAGATGTTAGGATCTCTTGGTGCGTAAGTGTAAGTTGATGTTGCTGCATCATAAGCAGGAATGAAGGAAGGGAATTGGTCCCTTGTCATACTTCTCGAATAACCATAATTACTTGTATAAGCTATTGTCGTTTTAAACGTAAGACCTTTTGTAATGAAGTGAAGTTTTTGAGTAGCTGTTGTAATTAAGTTGATGTTGTTTTCATAATTGCGGTTATAACCATACATCGTTAAACGACCTACAATGTTATTTGTGTTATAAGCAGTATTGTTATAACCACCATTCACCTGCCATGTGCTGTAACCATAGGTTCCGTTAGGATTGTAAACCGGGTATGCAAATGGTGCTAACGAATAGAAACTACTGTATTCATAAAACACATCGTTATAACCAAAGGGACTTCCCACATTTGGGGTATTGATCTCGCCAATGTTTCCGTAAAGATCAAGACGCAGATCGGTGCTGTTTGTTACTTTAATATCGAGGTTACTACGATAGTTGTAACGCATATGATAATAATTACCATTTACATCTTGGGATTTGCTGAAATTTTTCACCATACCATCCTGAAACAATCCACCAAGCGAAACGAAATATTTTACACGTTCCGTACCACCGCTGATATCGAAGTTGGCCCTGTATTGTTTACTGAATTGTTTAAACAATGTACTGTACCAATCAACAGAAGGATGACCATAAGGATCGGTTCCGTTTTTATAATGATCCAGATCGGTTTGTGAAAAACGTGGAGTAAAGCCAACAACAGGGTTTACTTTATTATCATTCATCTGCGCCTGGTTGTATAAAGAAACTGTTTCGTATGCGTTCAGGTATTTTGGAATACGTGTAGGCTGTTGCAAACTTGTTTCTAAACGTGCAGAAATTTTAGGTGCACCTATTTTACCCCTTCTTGTTGTAATCACCACCACACCATTTGCACCTTTAACACCATACACTGCAGTAGTAGATGCATCTTTTAAAATACTCAATGATTCAATTTCATTTGGATCAAGTCTTGCAAACTGATCATAACTGAATTCGATATCATCAACAATGATCAAGGGTGAATTTGCTCCGCCATTATATGAGCTTTGTCCACGAATAAAAAACTGTGCGCCATCAGCACCTGGCCTTCCCGATGGCTGGACAGAAAAGAAACCCGGCAAACGACCTGCTAATGTATTCTGCAAACTTGCTGAAGGATTTTCTCTTAGTTCTTTACCTGCCACGCTACTCACCGATCCTGTTGAGGTTACTTTCTTTTGCTTGGCATAACCCACAATTACTACATCTTCCAATCCACCGGCATCTGAAGAAAGCGTAACACTAACATCAGAACGGTTGGCAACATTTACCTGCATTTCAGAATAACCAACACCTGTGATAATAAGCATGTTACTTTTTCCTTTCAGCGTAATCGAAAACCGGCCATTAGCATCGGTTACGGTACCGTTGCTACTGAGGTTTTTTTCAACAACACTTGCGCCAACGATTGGGCCGGCGGTATCTGTAACCACACCTGTAACAACTCTGCTCTGCGCCTGCAATTGCGCCATGGCAAGCAGTTGAATAAAGAGTATATAAAATATTTTTTTCATTGTTCTTAGTTTAAGCTGTTAGTTTGAATGATTACCATCCTTCATTTTGAATGAGTGCAAGGTTTTTGATCATCTCATCATAAGGAATGGGCATGTGATACAATTTCTGATCGAACAGAAGTGTACCAACCTGAACCTTCTGATACGTAAACGTACTTCCTGATGAAGTAATACGCATTCCATAAACAGGTGTGGCCAGGTCAACAGCTCCAGTTTTCCAACGGCGTATATCCCAGAAGCGATGTTCTTCAAATGCTAATTCGATGCGGCGTTCATTACGGATGAGTTGACGCATTTCATCTTGTGTAATGCTTACCCTGATTCCATATCTTGAATTGGCGCCAGCAGTAATGCCCGCTCTTTTCCGGATCAAACCAATTTGCGTTACCGCATCTTCCACACGACCAACTTCATTTAATGCTTCTGCATAATTCAACAATGTTTCTGCATAACGGAACAACGGAAAGTTGTGGCTTTGGTTTGAATAAGTAGAACCGGTTGGAAAGTTGCCAAGGAACTTACGCAGGTAATAACCTGTTTTGGTTTGCACTGCCGTTGTAGAAGTATTTGGTTTATCACGGCCGCCTTCAAATGTTTCTACGGTACGACCTAACCAACTGTAACCATTGCGAAACACCGTTACATCCAAACGGGGATCACGATTTGTGTAAGGAGCGGTTGCACTATAGCCTGATGCCACATTGATCGTTCCATCAGCATTAAAAGGTTGTTGTCCATTCAACATTGAAAAGGCATCAACCAGATTTTGTGTGGGACTTGTTAAGCCCTGGCTTGTTGCTGTACCAGCAAAACCAACAGGTGCCTGTGAATTTTCTAAATTGGTGCTGTTAGCACTTTGTTTTGCAAGAATGATCTCTGCATTCTTCTTTGTTGTAAATGTTGCAGCAAAGAAGTTGGGAGTACCTGCATCATTGAGTTTATAGTAATTCAGGTTACGTAATTCTTCAGCAGCTGCAATCACCGCATTCCAGCGGTTGGCATCGTAACTTACGTAACCCCCCAGTGCTTTTTTCACGGGGTCGGTTTCAATACCACCTCCGTTATATAAAGGACTTGCTGCATACAGCAACACACGGCATTTTAATGCAATGGCTGCACCCCGTGGTACACGTCCCCAATCACCATCTGCTATGGCTTCTTTGCGTAAACTATCTTTTACAACATCGCACTCACTTACTATGTAACTGACAACTTGTTCAAACGTATTACGTGGTATTTGTAAGTTATCATCCAGCGTAAAAATTTTATCTCCAATGAGCGGAACGCCACCATAACGTTTTAATAATTCAAAATACATCAGCACACGAATAAAACGTGCTTCAGCTCTCCAATACTGGCGTGTAAGCTTAGCATTAGTTATTGTTGTTTGATCGGTTTCAACAATAGGAACCTTGTTGATGTTTTGCATGAAAATATTTGTGCGGCGTATACCTGCATAACTATTGGACCAATAAGGATCAGGATTACTCACCACACTTACACGACGGTTAGTATAATATTCAACCAATGTATTGTTACGACTGGGAATTGCATCGCCACTTGCAGCATCTAAAAAATCGCCACCAATGCGGTTGAAGCCGCCGGGAATATAATTGTAAAGATCATTCAGGTTAAATGCAGCAACTGTACCGAGACGATCTAATGTATCGAACACAAGATCAGAACCAAACCAGTCTTTGGGTACCGTTTCAATTTTTTTGCAACTGTTGGTAAATAGCATCACCAGCAGCAAACCGCAAAGAGCACTTTTAAAAATTATGTTTCTTAGTTTCATATAGCAGTGTGTTACAGTTTAATGTTTATACCAAAGTTGAACAGGCGTTGCATGGGGTAACTGAATGCGCTGATCACTTCGGGATCACGATCATCCAACTCCTTCGATTTTAATGTGAACAGGTTAAATCCTCTTGCAAACAGGCGAATCTGATCGAGCTTGATGCGTGTTAACCATGCCTGCGGAACGCTATAGCCCAATTCAATTTGTTTTAAACGAACGTAATCGCCATTGCGTAACCAGAAAGATGATTGCGCATGGTTGTTACCGTTACTACCAATATTTAAACGGGGATAAGTTGCCGTTGCAGCTGTGGCCGGTGTCCAACGGTTAAGATTATTTTCATAAGCCTGTCCAAAACCATTGTTCTGAAATGCCCAGATGCTTGAACCACCAACGTATACATCACGATTAGTTACGCCCTGAACAAGTGCACTAAAATCAAATCCTTTGTATTCAACACCAAGTGATAAACCAAAGAACAGCAACGGAGCAAACTTGCGGCCGATCTGTGTTACATCCAACTGATCAATAACACCATCTTTGTTCAGATCCTTGTATTTAATATCACCTAATTGTGGTGTATAGCCAACAGTTGTTGCACGGCTGTTAATCTCTTGTTGCGTTTGAAAAAATCCATCAGCGATATAACCAAAAGTTTGACCAACAGGCCAGCCTGTACGCTTCATCCAGTAGTAAGGACGAAAAACTTCATCGGTAAAAATTACTTTGCTGCGGATCAAACTTGTATTCACTAATGCGAAGTATTGTAAACCGCTGCTGGTTTTTTCCTGCCAGCCTAATTTAAACTCAGCACCGGTGTAACGGTTTGTACCAATATTTTCTCTTGGATAATCGTTTCCAAGAATAGTTGTGCTGCGTCCACGAATCTGCAACAGATCGTAATACTTATTATTAAAATATTCAGCGGAGAATGTTAAACGATCATGTAAGAAAGCAGCATCAACACCTGCATTGAACTTTGTTGACTTTTCAAAATCAATATTCGGATTTGCCAAAGGCTGTTCGGTGATAGCCGTTTGCGAACCGGCAGAAGTACCAAAGTACACGCTGCTTGCATCAAAGAAACGTTGGTAATACGTGAAGTAACCAGGATCATCCCAACCTGTTTTTCCTAACGAACCATATAATTTAAAACGACTGATGAAATTCTGTTGCAACATAAATTTCTCCCGATCCATATTCCATGCTAAACCAACAGCAGGGAAGAAAGCACGTTTGAAATCACCTTGCGGCGGATAACGATTCGACCCGTTATAACCAAATGCAGCTTCCAAAACATATTTCTCTTTGAAGTTGTAAGCAAATCGACCTGAAATACCACTGATGGTATAAGGAAGATCGCCACCGCTAACACTGTTATCGTTATTAGCAAGCACCAACGCATTTACACCGTGCTTTTCGCCAAACACTTTGTCATAACCTGCCGACAACTCTGCATAATTGCTGCGGCCCTGGTAAACAATACCATTACCATTTGCCTGCGCACCATTAACACCATATAAATTATAACTAATAGGATTTGTTGTGGTGATCATTTGATACACAGCATATGTTTTGCTGCGGTTTATATCTTCAGATAAATTGGCATTAAAAGCTGTTTTCACCTGTACCCATAACCCAGGCGTAATACCATCAAGTTTTTGTTTGAGGTAGAAGTTGGCCAGCATATCACGCTTGTAGTTTAAGCGATAACCCGAACCAATGGTTTGCGCCAGAATATTATTCTGAAATTGGTTATTACCGCCAAAAGATCCATTTGCGTTGTAAACAGGATACGCATTGTTAGGTGTGTTGACCAATGCGCCTAAGATCGAACCAGTTGTTGAACCAGGTTCTGAACCGCTGAGGATACGTCCTAATAAATAAATACCACCAGTCAATGACTTATTTACATTGATATCAACATTGCTGCGGATAACATAGGTTTTAAAATTGTTGTTGGTGTTATACTTATTAATATCGGAGGTTACAAAAAATCCTGTTTGATTTACATGTTCCAATGAAACATAATAACGTGCAAAACCATTACCACCCGAAGCATTTAATGAATAGCGATCGAAACGTGAACTTGACTTTATTACCTGCTCTCTCCAGTTAACATCCGGATGGCCGTAAGTATCTGTACCATTTTTAAATGCATCAATATCCGCTTGTGTGTAACGTAATGGCAAACCATCATTGCTGAGCGCTTCATTATATAAGGTAGCATAATCAAAAGCATTCAATGTTTTCGGCGCCCCCAGCGGTTTTTGAAAACTTGTTTGTGCCGTGAATGAAATGCTTTGAGTTTGCGGTTTGCCTTTTTTCGTGGTGATGAGCAAAGCACCATTACTTCCCCGAACACCCATCATGGCCGTGCTGAGTGCATCTTTTTGCAGCGTTACACTTTCAACATCATCGAGGTTAAAGATGGAAAGATTGGCTACCACTCCATCAATGATCACCAGCGGATCAAAGCCACGAAGTGAAAGCGAGGCTCCATCGGCACCTGGCTGACCAGAACCCTGGAAGGAATAAAGGCCGGCCATGCGACCTGTTAGTGTACTTTTTACACTGGTCACCGGCGACTTTAAAATGTCTTTCGAATAGAGCGCTTCAGTTGAAGCTGCAGTTAAGTGAGGCCTTGCCGTACTGTAGATCAATTGTACCGGCGGCTGTTTTGGAAGGCTGTCTTTTTTCTCAGCAGTCTGGGCAAAAGTTCCCATGCTTATCAGCGATAGGCATGTGCATAGCAGTGTCGCCCGTTTTGGTAACATTGGCATAATCGAAGGGTTTAAGGGCTTATGAAAAAGTAAATGAGAGAAAATGGGCAAAGCGGTGGAGCATCGCTCTCGATGGTTCCGGACAAAACCCGGAGATTTAGAATTTAACAATCTCATACGGCAGTTAATTAATTAGCAATCAGTTTTAGAAAATAGCTGAGGCTAAAATTACCTGCTGTGAAGGGGGTAAAAGGGGGATTCTATGGTATAAAAAGGGGGTAAATTCGGATTTCAGACTGAAAAATGGGGGTAAATGACGAAAATTACTTTGGCCTATTGTGTGAGATCCAGGCTAATCTTTTTTTACTTTTTCGTTAAGCTTATAATTCTTTCCGAGGCTTTTCCGGTACTTTTCAATGTACTCCGATGGCTTCATGCCGAAGGTTTTTGCAAATTGCTCCCGGAAGTATTTGATGTCTTTGATGCCCACATAAAATGCCGTTTCGTTCACATTGTAGTCGGAATTAATGAAGAGCTCGGCAGCCTTGCGCAACCGGATGAACCGGATAAAAGCGTTGGCGCTTTGGCCAGAAATGGTTTTGATCTTTTTGTAAAGTTTGCTATGACTCATGCCCATTTCCGCTGCCAGGGTTTGAATATTGAACTCGTCCCGATCGAGATTTTTTTCAACGGCTGCTATACAGGCTTCCAGGAATTCCTTGTACTCACCTGAAATATTGAGCGTGTTTTGCTGGTGGGTGATCTCGTTGTAAAAGTATTTCTGAAGATTTTCCTGTTTTTTGATGAGGCTTTGTACCCTCGCCACCAACATATCCTTTTCAAAAGGCTTGGTAATATAATCATCGGCGCCTGCCTCAATGCCCTTCAACTTCGATTCAGGCGAGAAACTTCCTGTTATTAATATAAAAGGTATATGACTAAGTGCCGGGGTTTCTTTTACAATCTTGCAAAAATCGATACCCGACATCGTTTCCATTACCATATCACTGATGATCACATCGGGCAATATTTGCTTTGCCATTTTCAATCCTTCTTCGCCACTCTTCGCTTCATAAACAATAAAACTTCCTTTGAACACCTGCGCCAGGTAAGTTCGGAGCTGTTCATTATCATCGGTAATGAGAATCGAAAGTCTTTCGCTCACCACCGATTCAAGTCCATCGCTGCCAATTTTCTTTTCTGCAACAATGGGTTCCATTCCTGCACTGATCTCATCCAACAATGTGTTTTCCTGAGCAGCAATATGATCTTGTATGGCCAGATTTCCGAAATGCGCCTTCCCTTTTTTCAGTTCAATAACAAAGCTGGTGCCTTCACCCTCTTTACTGGTATAATGAATATGACCGTGATGCTCTTCCACCAATTGCTTTACGAGGTAAAGCCCAATCCCAAATCCCGGCTTTGTTGGAACATTATCTTCACTCACCTGGTAAAACTTATCAAATATTTTATTACCAATATGAGCAGGAACGCCTTGGCCACTATCTGATACGCTACTTACAATTTTATCACCCTTCTCTTCAATTCTAAATGTGATCTTTCCTTTATCGGGTGTATACTTAAATGCGTTGGACAGTATATTATATAATACGATCTCCAGTTTCGGTTTATCGGCAAACAATTCTAATGATTGATTGCTGCATTCAAATTTGTAATCGATCTGTCGTGTTTTGGCCTGTTGTTTAAAATACAAATACGCATCGTGTGCAAGGTCGTAAAAATTGATGGCGGTCACTTGCAGCTTCCCGGTTTCACTTTCTGTTTTTCTGAACAGAAGCAACTGGTCAACTAAACTTAATAAACGGCGGGCATTACGATACACCGCATTCAATTCATCTTTCTCATCTTTATTCTCATCACGCTTCAACAGATCTTTTATCGGGTTGATGATAAGTGTTAAAGGCGTTCGGAATTCATGCGTAATATTTGTGAAGAACGACTGGCGTTTTTCATTCACTTCTTTTTCTTTTTCTGCATTAAGCTGTGCGATCTTCACTTTATACTTCAGATCAGTTTGCTGAATACGGTAGCGATAAGACAAGTAAATAATCGATCCGGCGATCAACGCATACATGATATAAGCAAGAATACTCCTGTACCAGGGTGGCAAAATGGTGATGGACAAAACAGTTTCATTTGTATTCCAATCACCGTTGGCATTTGTATTTTTAATATGCAGCTTATAATTTCCTTCGCTGATATTATTATAGTTGATATTGCGGATATTGCCGGAATAGTTCCAATCCTTATCCCAGCCTTTAAGAAAGTAAGCGTAAGAAATTTTTTCCGGCGATGTATATTCCAATGCTGTAAACTCAAACAACAACACAGCTTCTTTAAATGGAACACGCAACTCAGAAACGTCTGAATTTTTCCCTTCCTTTATATAGTCGCTAACTTCAGCTACGGTTTTATTATTGATGAGGATATTCGTGATTTGCAGCGGTGGCGTAAATGTGCGACTTGAAATTTTTTCGGGAACAAAAACATTAAAACCACTTATGCCGCCAAATAACATTTCACCTGAACGTAATTTATAAGAAGCATTGTAAGAAAACTGACTACTTTGCAATCCATCGCTTTCATAAAAATTTTTGAAGCTACTATTTGCAGGATCGAATTTTGAAAGACCATTAAATGTACTAAGCCATAAAAAACCTTTTGCATCTTCTTCAATGTTCAACACAGCATTATTACTTAAACCATCGGCTGATGAATAACGTTTTATAATAACTCCTTTTGCCTCGTCAAACAAAACCAATCCGCCACCTTCAAGTCCAATCCATAAATTCTTTTTACTGTCTTCAAAAATTGCACGGACAGGTTTACCGAGATTATAGAATTTATGCTGCTTGTTTTTTCGATCGATACGAATAAATGAAACAGTGTTGCCGCCCCATAGCTGCCCTTTACTATCTTCTAATATTGAAACAAGATCATTCACCTGCTGATCGAACACAACAAAGCGATTAGCAGTGCGATCAAAATAATAAAGCGGCCCATTAATAAATGTAGTAGCCCAAAGTGTTTTTGCTTTATCCTCGTACAACAACCAGGCATTTCGATTTTCTTCACCAGTTATATTATTAATGCAACGAAAACGTTCAAAGCTCCCGGATGCTTTGTTAAAACGATTGATGCCGCCGCCATACGTTGCCATCCATAATGCGCCTGTATGATCCTGCAGAATGCTTGACACAATATTGTGACTGATGGAAGATGGATTTGCTGATTGATGACGATAATTTCTAAATGTATTTGAAGAACGATTCCAGATGCTTAGTCCACCACCTTCTGTACCAATAAAAATATCGCCAGCTTTATCTTCAAAAAAAGAATAAATGAAATTGATCGACAGTGTATTTGATTTGTGCGGATCACTTGTTATTGTAATAAAATTATTCTTCTGCTCATCAAATACATTACAGCCGCCTTTGATTGTGCCAATCCACATGCGGTTTTCCTTGTCCCGGATAATAGAATAAACCGCTTCGCTTGATACCTGGTCTTTTTCATCACCTGAATTGATGTAAGAGAAAGTATTTGTTGTAGTATTTAGAATGCTGATAGCACCACCATCGGTACCTATCCACAGTTGATCTTGCTTATCGAAACAAATTGTAATGACATCCTGCGAACTTAACTCGTTGTTGCGGCCAGTGTAACTCCGTATATATTTTTTTGCATTGGGATCAAACAAATGCAAACCACTTTCACCACCAATCCAGATCTGGCCTGCTTTGTTTTGCAACATACAATTAGCTTGCTTAACATCCGTACTGACCAATACAACCTGGCCAAGCTTTGCATCGTACAAACATAAGCCTCTGCCCGAAACAAATACCCATACCTTTTCCTTATCAACAAGAATATCTCTTACATTATAGCCATTCAATTTTTGATTACCTATCAGTAACGGAACTTCCCTTGCATACTGATCTTCTTTCTTTTTGATCATCAATCCCCAGCCATTTGTTGCAAGTAACAACGAACCATCCTGCCCCGATTTTATGGAGGTTGCATTGATGGAAATTTTCACTGGTTGCTTTGCTAAATAGGGATAGCCATATAGCGGAGAAAAATTTGAATAGGTTTGATTATACTTAACAATACCCTGCCCCGATCCGATCCATAAATTATTATCTGCATCTTCGTGGATGGAGTAAATATAATTATGTGGCAACGATGTGCTATCGTTCAGTTTATTCCTGAAAACTTTAAACTCACTTCCATCGTATCGATTTAAACCATCATACGTACCCAGCCAGATAAACCCTTTTTTATCCTGGTATACAACCCGCACTGAATTATTGGAAAGTCCTTTTTCAATACCTAATCGGGTAATGGGTGGAAGTGCAAATACCTCTGCTATGGCAAGCACACAAGCAAGTAACAGAATGGAGTAAAAATTAAGCTTCGACAGTCTCTTCACGTATCAGTAATTGCATCAAAAATATGCAATTACTTACAACCGCTAAATCATTGTTGATTTGTGAGTGATCATTTGTTGATTTCCTGCTTAAAATTGAAGAGGTGCAAACGTAAACATCCATTTCACAGGATTCTGCCAGTCTTTCCCTTTAAAGCTCCCAGCTGGTGCTTTGATCAATACGGTGTTCCAACCTTTTTTTAAAAAAATTATTGTCGGTGTACGATATTCATAACCTTCATCTGCCAATGGCAATTCGCTGTTTCCTTTTTGTCCCGCATGTTTCCATTTCGGTGGAGGAATTAATTGGCCGTTTACCCACACTGAACTTTGTTTATTATCCCAAGCATTTGCTGGCGGCGCATCCGTTGCAGGAGAGCGTGATAAATTATTAAAGCCGATCCAGAATGGTTGTTCACCATCTTCATCGCTCCAGATTTTTGTTGTGGCATACCAGGTACTGCTGTCTTCTGCGTTGGGTATTGCACCTTTGATCAATGATGCCCACCAATGACGAAGTACTACTGTTGCCCCGACTTGTTCAAATGTTGGTTTTGTTGTATTCGCATCAAAACCTTTTTGCTCCGCTGCAAACTGTTTGGACAAATCACCCTTGTTATCAAATGGCCCGAACAATTTCCAAACAAGATGCGACTGTTTTGTGTAAGGAAATGAAAGATTGTAAAAATATTGTTGCTGATGATCGAGCAAACGATTTTCAAATGCAGCAAATGCATTTGCGCTTGCAGTATTTGGTTCGCCGATGTTTGCTACCCAACCATCAACACCTCCACCCTGCCAGCTACGTTCAGCAAATGCAAGCATCGAAGGATAAACAGGATTCATGTTGAGTACATCTTCTTCTTTACTTACTGCCCTGTCGTGCCACATACAAATGGTGCCGCCGAGTGTTGTGGCATCGCCTTTTTCTTTGTCTGCTATTTTCCGGTTGAAGATGGTTGTAACAGCTTCCAGCGGATCCATATGATTCAGGTACAGATGCCTCGAATCAATAAACTGAATTTGATTATTGGAAGAAAGATGTGCGTTGTCATCCATCCACAGTTGACGAATGGTACTGTTGCTGAAATTACCACCGGGTTGCCAGCCGATCACTTTCCTGCCAAAACTTTCGATGTAGGCTGTTACTTCGGGAACAAAGTTTTTGTTAGTGATCTTTACCTCATCTGCACCAATATGAATGTAGGGCACATCATAAGTGGTAATAAAATCTTTGAGAATATTTTTTACAATGATTAACCCACTGTCACTCTGCATATCGGTTTTCATCGCACGTTTAAAGGCTGCACTATGGCCGGGCATATCGATCTCGGGAACAAATGTGATATGGCGTTCTTTGCAATAGTTGATCAAGTCTTTGATCTCTGCTTCGCTGTAGTACATGCCCTTGTTCCGCAGCAGGTGTTCAGGCGCAGTAAGTTGCGGATATCGTTTGCTGGCAATGCGCCAGGCAATATCTTCTGTTGCATGAAAATGAAAAATGTTGAATTTGTTGGCAGCCATTACATCAATCTGCTGTTTCAGTAAAGCAATCGACATATAATTCCTTCCCACATCGATCATATAACCACGCCAGCTGAAGGCAGGCCAGTCAGTAATACTCACTGCATCGATCATCGTTCCGCTGCGCAACAATTGCTTCAATGTTTGAATGCCATTGAAAATACCATGTACAGTATTGGCGATAAGCTTAATGCTTGTTTCATTTACATCCAGTTGATAAGCTTCGTTTTCATGTTGTGCTGACTTCACTTTTCCTAATCCTATTTCAATAAACGATTCGTCTGTAGTTACTTTTTCTGCCAACTTCATTTCCCAACCGATCGATTGAAGATATTGCTGCAGTTGCATTGCTTCGTTCAGCAGCCTTTTATCCTTCACTACAATTGTTTTACAGTTGTACAAAGTAAACGCTCCCTGCTTCCATTGTAATTGCTGAGGCTGCGGAATCAATGCAGGTTTTGGCTGCATATCGTACACATACGGATAGATGATGTGCTTCCATAACAGGTATGCATTGCCCATCAGATGCAAACCATCGTTGCTTAATTCAGGTTTCAGTTTTCCGTTTTCGTTACTGAACGCACTGTGCAGATCAACATATTCATAATGATGAGCCGCAGCATTTATCTTCAACTGCCCATTTACTTTCTTAATGAGTTCAGTATTCTTTGTATGTCCTGCAAATTTGCCATATACTTCGTTCACCGGTAGAATACTCTGCACATACAATTTTGTTTTAGGCGATTGTTGTTTTATGTAATCAGCGATGAGCAACATATTCTTCAGCAAACTATCGCTGCTGATATTCCTTGCAAGATCGTTTGTGCCAATGAGCAAAAAGATCTTTGCAGGTTTTCTATTCGTAACAACAGGTAAGCGATGCAATATACCCGCCGTTACATCGCCGCTGATACCGTGGTTCTTCATCCGCACATCGTTGAACAGTTGTGCCCACTCTGATCCATCAGTAATACTATTACCAAGGAAAATAATTTCATCTTTTGTTTGCGGCATTGATTTAAAGAACGTCACCCGTTGATGATAATAAGTGGAGAACAAACTATCATGCAGTGTCGGCAACTTCACCTGCGCATTCGACTGAATATATAATAACAAAGCAACAGCAAACAACAATCTCTTCATTACAATTCTCTATTTAAAATCGTTCAACATAAACCTGTAGGTCTTTCCTTTCGTCGTTTTCAGGCGAATACTTTTCCCTTTATACAATACCGTAACATCATTTCCCGCTTTTGATATCAATGAACAAGAAACCAACTTTCCATTTTCCCAATCCATACTTACGTCAAAACCATTTCTTGCGCACAAACCTTTTATTGTTCCTGTGAGCCATGCAGCTGGCAAAGCAGGCAGTAATTCTATTTCTTCTTCATTACTTTGCAGCAACATTTCTGCTAACCCGGCTGTTGCGCCAAAATTGCCATCGATCTGGAATGGCGGATGTGCACAAAACAAATTCGAATATGTTCCGCCACCACTCATCTTAATACCATCATCTCCGGCAACAGGTTTTACCAATTGTTTGAAGAGTTGCAATGCATGTTCACCATCGTGCAGGCGAGCCCAGAAATTTACTTTCCATGCCATGCTCCACCCTGTGCCAGCATCGCCACGTTGCAACAATGTTTGCTTTACAGCTTCTGCCAGTGCCGGAGTTTTCCTGATTGAAATTTCATCGTAAGGATGTAAACCATATAAGTGCGACACATGACGATGATGCGGCTCTGCATCTTCCCAATCATTCACCCACTCATTCAAATCACCTTTTGCACCAATTTGATTGGGCGCTAATTGCTCTACTGTATTTTCTAATTCATTCCGCCATTTCTGATCGGTATTTAAAATAGTTGAAGCGTTGATACACGCATTGAACAATTCTCTGCTTATCTGCATATCCATTGTTGGCCCCATGCAAGTATTGCCTACAAAACCATTGGGCATTTTATACGCATGTTCGGGAGAGTTTGATGGTGCTGTTACCAACCAGCCATGAGTTGGTTCTTTAATTAAAATAGATTGTAAAAACTGTGCAGCACCTTTTAATACCGGGTAATATTTTTTTAAGAAGGCAGTATCTTTTGTAAATCGGTAATGCTCCCAAATATGTTCGCACAACCATGCACCGCCTGTAAGTGTAGAACCCCAACTTGCACCTTCGCCCGGTGATGTAAAAAACCACGGATTACTGATTACATGCGCCACCCAACCGTTTGCATTGTAATAGGCCTTTGCAGTTTTTGTTCCGTTCGCAACAAGCGAAGAAGTAAAACGATGCATCGGCTCAGCAAGTGAACCAAGATTGGTTAACTCTGCCGGCCAGTAATTCATTTGTATGTTGATGTTGAGATGATAATCGCCGTTCCATGGTGTTTGATATTCCACAGCCCAAAGTCCTTGCAGATTTGCAGGCAACAAACCCGGACGAGAAGAACCGATCAACAAATATCTTCCGAAGTTGAAATACAAAACAGGCAGTTGCAGATCTTCTTCACCCTTGTTGTAATTGATCAAACGTTGATTGGTAGTTAACGAAGTTGCAGGTTTACTATCGGGCGTCGTCCAACGGCAACGGTTAAAGAGTTGCTGATAAGCTGCTGTACTTTTTTGTTGCGCTGCAGTGTAAGTAAGTTGTTTTGTCTTTTCAATGTAAGTAAATACTTTTTCGAAAATATCTTCATTAGAAAGAGTACCTGTTGCATAATCGTAATTGGTTGCCGATGAAATTTTGATCCAGCACTCTGATGCATTTTCAATTCCTAATTGATTGCCTTCCTGTTTGATTGTTCCATCTTTTACAGTTGGCTGAGCAACAGTTACAAACTGCATTCCTTTATCTGCACCAGATGGCAATTGTCCCATCATCGCCAAAGTGTTCTTCTTTGTTTTGTATTCTACATTTTCTTTCCGGTAGAGCGACAAAACAACATTGATGCTATTCCTTTTGGTTGATGATAAACGCACCCAGGTAATATCATTAACAAAATCAGTAAAGATCTCTTCAGTAAACGTTGCAGCATTACGAGTAAAGGTTGTGGTAGCCACTGCTTTTTCAATATCAAGCACACGTTTGTAATTTGTTACAGCAGCATTACTGTCTTTCCAGCTAATGAACAGATCGCCCATGGTTTGATAAGCACCATATTTTTCATTAGCACCACGACCGTGTCCCGAGCCTTTTCCTTTTGAAATAAATTTTTTTTGCAACAGATCCTGTGCTGCTTTGTTATCACCCGCCAGTAAATAATCCTGGATCGGCTTTAAAAACTGGTACGCATTTTCATTATCCGCATCCTGCGGACCACCACTCCACAACGAAATTTCGTTCAACGCAACCCGTTCTTTCTTTGTACCGCCAAACATCATTGCACCAAGCCGGCCATTACCTAAAGGCAGACTTTCAGTAAAATGTGTAGCGGGGGCATTAAAGCGGATAGTTACATCGTTACGTTGTGCTGCACTTACAAGTACTGAAAAAATAAAAACACCTGAAGCAATCAAAAACTTATTCATTCAACTTTTAGTTTAAAGGTGGAAGCAGGCAGTTGTTCAGCATTCTGCAAATTTCCTTTGCTGAATGGTTGCCAGCCATAATAAATATAGGCAGGCTTTTGTTTCAATTTCACTAACACCTGTTTATTATGAATGAGTACTTCAGATAATTCTTTTCCATTAATGGAGAAACCTTTCACGCTTTCATTGTCTTTTGCTTGCAAACCTTCTGCATACTGAAAAGAAATAATCACCTGCCCGTTTTTATAAATTGCTTTCACTGGCAACGGACCTGAAGGAACGATTTCTTTTTTGCCATAGGTTTGATGCAAAGCCCATCTTGCCAAACGCTCCCCAACTGTTTTTTTATTGGGGGGATGCACATCATTTGCCGCACCCACATCACTGCAAACAGCCATCCCACTGTTGGCTATAAGCGATAGCATCTTCCGTTGTTCATTCCGGAACTGCGGCCACAGATGCCCTTTGTAATGAACAGTATCAATTGATGACAACTGCACGAAATAATACGGCAGATTACGCTTCCATTTTTTACGGTAATCATCTATCAATAATGCACTCAACGCAGGATACTCTTCAACCCTTTCTATTTCCTGCGCATTGCTTTCGCCCTGATAATTGAGAACACCTTTGATCGCTAAGCGAAGCAAAGGTTCTACTCCTGCTTTATAAGCAAAGCCCGGTTTATATGCATGAGCTTTACCGCTTGCATCAGTTGGTACATTATTTTTCGAACCAACATTTTGTTGTCCTCTTTCCTTAACCCAAACTGGTAAGGTTTCATTTAACAACCAATCGCCTTTTACTTTTGCTGCAAACTTTCTGTTTTGCAATAATGCAGCAGCATCGATAAATGTTTCAAGCGGCGCTCCGCCGATTGATAAATTGATCAAACCAACCGGAACATTTGCTTCCGTTACAATACGCTTACCAAAATAATAAGCCACCGCACTCATTGTTTTGATTGATTCACTATTGCATGGCTGCCAATTGCCATTGTAAAAATGCTGCACATTCAACCGCCGGACAACAGAATCAGTAAATGCAGTGCCGAAAATATTTTTTCCTGCATAACATGGATTGTAAAAACGAAGCTGTGCGAGTTGCATGTTTTTTTCCTTTTGGTAATGTTGCTCCCTTTGCATTGGCCATTCCATATTACTCTGCCCAATACAAAGCCATACATCTCCCATTAAAATATTATTGAAATGCACTGCAGTATCACCACTGCTGATGTGTAATGACTGTGCTTGAAAACTTGCAGGCTGCTTCGGTAAATAAACGATCCAGAAAGAATCAGCAGCTGCAACAATTATTTTCTTATTTGCAGAAATGCTTACCTCAACTTTAGCTCCGGGTGCAGCTTTGCCCCACACAGCAATGGGCTCATCTCTTTGCAACACCATATTGCTTGAAAAAACTGTTGCCACCGAAAACTGAGCGGTGGCAACAATGGGAAATAAAAAAAGTAAACTGAATGACAATCTTTTCATTGATGAGAACAATTAAAAATTGCAGAATGAAACTATGCATTATTTCTGTTTGCTGAATGCTCAACCGTATGCGCAAGATCTTTGCTTATTTGCAGGTGTTCGTTCAATAATTGCATGCAATACCATTCCTGCCGTGGCAGGTGAAACGGACCTTTGAATAAATTTCCTTTAGCTGTTTGTGCAATGCTTCCATCACGATGCAGGTAACCAAACCATTCCCCGTGCTCTTTGTCGTGAAAATGACTGTACGCATAATCATGCACAAGCTTATGCCATTGGGCATATTGTTCATTGCCCGTCATTAAGTAAGCGAGCAATGTGGCAATGATTACTTCGTTGTGCGGCCACCAGAATTTCATATCCTGCCAATATTCCTGCACAGGTTTGTTGTACACATCCCGGAAATATAAAATGCCGCCATGTTCTTTATCCCAACCACGCTCCCACATATAATCAAGCATCTTACAACCAAGTGCAATGAGATGCTGATCGTTATTGCGATGTTTGGCTTCATGTAAAATAAACCATGCACCTTCAATGGCATGACCGGGATTGAGTGTTCGTCCATCAATATGATCAATGATGCTGCCATCAGGAGCCACCTGTTCCATCACACATTTAATATCGTCCTTTACGAAGTAAGTTTCAATATCTGTGATCCATTTGCTGATCCATTCATCGCAACGCTCATCACCGATCAACTCTCTTAACTGTTGTGCCGTATTCATCATGATCATCGGCACACCAATTCCTTTTGCTGGTCTTGTACCGATGAACTTTGGCTCCAGTTTCTTTTCGCCACTTGCATAAGCAATGCATTCACCAAATACTCTTCTTGCATTGTTTGCCGCTTCCTCACTGCCGCTTGCTTTGGCATAAGCAGCTGCGGCAATCACATAAAATGTTTCTGAAAAGAAATAACGACGTTTGCGGATGGGTTGACCATCACGTGTTACATGAAAGAACATTTGCCCATCAACATCAAAGCAATGTTTGTTGAGAAATTCATACCCGAGTTTAGCACCATCGAGCCACTCCTGCTTTCTCTCAACCGTATTATACAAAGTTGATAACAGCCATGTAGCCCTGCCTTGTATCCACACTGCTTTATCATGATCAATGAGTGAACCATCTGCGTCACGCATCAATAAAAAACCTCCATGCTCCTGATCGAATGAACGGGGAAACCAGAATGGAACAGTATCGTTGAGTAACTGCTTTTGATAAAAATCACGAAGAGCAGCTAAATCGTTTGTTGTGTAAACCATGTTGCGTTCTTATTTCTTTCGACCAATCAATTCCACTTTACAATTGTGAAAATGATCTTTGCGTAATTATCTTTTTCGTAGAGGATACCGATCTTCCTTTTCGAAATACTGACGATATCAGAGTAAGCCGTATTATCCCGTTTACCTGTTGAATCAATCACAATACTTTTCTTCCAGGTAATGCCATCGTTGTAGCTGATGCGTAGTGTAAGATTATCCCTGCTCCTTGTATCGGCTGCATTGCAGAATGCAACAATATGTTTCCCTTTCTTTTTACCAACAGTTAAAATACTTCCCTGGCAAACAGGATCGGGTAAGTTGTTATCAAAATAAACACTATCCCACTTTGCGCCACCATCTTTACTGATAGCAATTAATCTTGCACGCACATCGCCTTTCTGGTTACGAATATTCATCATTAAACGGCTACCGGAAATCTGCGTTGCCATTGCTTCATTACCGCCAACACGATCAACTGTTTCACTTAAATGAAATGTTTTTCCATGATCATCGGTATAAAAACCATGTGCTTTGTAATCTTCTGCCTGCTTCAAGGGTTCACCTGCAGAATGATTTGCTGCAACAAAAATCCGTCCTTTGTACAAACCAGTACTGAACTGCATTGCATGACCAGGAGTATTGGCATAACTTCTCCAGTCTTCATTAAAATTATAAGCAGCATTTGTAGCCGGTTGTTTCGGACGATGTACTTGTGTGGTAATGTTAACTGCTTCACTCCATGTTACACCCCCGTCAGTTGATGTTTTGAACCACACTTCACGCAAACCTTTTCCTTTGCGTACTTCACCTTCGTGATTGTTACCGGTGTTGTAAAACAAGAACACTCTTCCCTTCGGATACAAGGGATCTGTTTCATCAACAACAGGCGCAGGATTGCCTGCCTGCAGATTATCATAGTTCACAACAGTTTGGATAGCTGTCCATGTTTTCCCATGATCTGTGCTGCGTTTCAGTACAATATTGATGTCACCAAAATCGCCTGCACTGTTTACACGGCCTTCTGCAAATGCAAGCAAGGTCCCATCTTTCAACGAAACAATAGCAGGAATACGGTAACTCTTATGTCCTTCTTTTCCTGATTCAAATACGGTAACCGGTGCAGTTTGCGCCAATACAACCGTAGCTGTAATCAACAAACAAAAAACACTCAAACAAAATCGTTTCATTTTTTTATTTTAAAACTGATGATTAGTTATTCTTCTGTTACAGCTGTTGCTTTTGGTTTTAAAAACAACAACTGTATAATTAAAGCGAATGCAACAATACCGCTGAGCATTGCAAAATCTTTTCCCAGGTTTCCTGCATCGGTTGATTTACCCAACCAATCAGTAATGAATGCGCCTGCAAATACGCCCACCATATTCATCAAACCATATGCTGTTGCCCTGTACTTCGATGATACGAATTGACAAAGTATGGGCATATTGTTCGCATCGAACATCCCAAAACCAAATCCAAAACAAAATGCTGCACCAATAACACTGAACAATGAATGACCAAAGCCTATGAACAACAATGCAGGAATGGTTAACCCTAATCCGACAGCACTGGTGTATATACGGCCACGAATATTTTTTTGAACCCAACGATCAGACAAAATTCCTCCGATGATGACACCGATAAAAGAGGAAGCTGCAATGGTGATGGTTGAAAGCGGGCCTGCTTTTGACATATCGATTTGCAAACTTTCTGCAAACAAAGTAGGTAGCCAGTTCTTTACGCCCCAGCCGGGTAAACTTGGCACTGCGAAATATAATAAGATGATCCAGAAAGAAATATTGCTGAAGAGTAATGCAAGTCCTTTTGTAATGGAAGGTTTTTCAATTGCATTCTCTGTTTTGTTACGCACTTTCTTTTCATGCAGGAAGAGCATTAGCACAGCTGCATAACAAATACCGATCAATCCAAAGGTATGAAAAGCAGTTTTCCAGGAGAATGCTGATGCAATGGTTGCACCAAAGCCGCCCAATGCCTGGCCCATATACAAACCGGTCATGTGAATACCGATGGCAAGAGATCTTGTTTTATCGCTATGGTAATCGGCTATTAGTGAGAGGCCGGCGGGAATATACAAGGCTTCACTAACGCCCATGACTGCACGAAGCCAATAGAGTTGATTGAAATTTTCTGCATAACCCATTGCCAATGTAACAGCACTCCACACAAACAAGCTTACAACTATGAGCCATTTACGATTGATGCGATCAGCGATCATACCTGCAACAGGACTCATAAAACCGTAGATCCATAAAAAGATAGCCATGAGTCTGCCGAAGTTGGTGGCCGTTTGCAACTCTTCAATATCCAGCATCATCGATGGCTTCATGGTACTGAGCATTTGCCTGTCCATATAATTGAGCAAGGCTACTACCCAAAGCAAACCAACAACGATCCATGGATATGATTTCGAGTTCTTCATTATTTAGATGTTGGTTTTACACGTAAGATATATGGTGAACGTACACCTGCTTTTATTTCACCACTTGGTATAATAAAACAATCATTCCATTGCACGGCTGTGGTTGTTACAGGTGTTGCATAAGGAATGTTGCTGATGCTTTGCCATGTATTGTTTGCAATATCATATGCCAACACTTCGCTACTAAAGCCGGGATGACTTGCCTGTAGTTTTGCTTTTTCTTCCGTTAAACGTTGTTTCTCGTTTTCATTGCTGCTGCTGATGATGGCAGCAATCAATTCTTCTGTGCGATGGAAGGTTGCTCCCTTATCACCACCAAACAACAATAATTTATTTTGATAGACCGCACCCGTACCTGCACTTAATGCATAAGGTAACGGTTGTTTTTCTGTCCATTGATTAGTGAGGATATTGAATTCAAAAACGGAGCTGTAAAGATCGCTGATGCCGTTGCTGTTCTTCTTACGGCCACCTGCGAGGTAAATTTTATTATTGTGTGTAAGTAATACAGTATGCGAAAGCGGTTTTGGAAGCTGAGGCAATTTTTGCCATCCTGCTGAAAGATCAGCTATATCCAAAACCATGAATGCATTGCTTGCCTCAGTTGCAGTTTCACCACCCGCCAGGTAAATTTTATTTTGAAATGAAGTAACAGCAGCGTTGGTTAAAGCAATGGGAAGATCAGGCAATGAATTCACAATGACATCATTGTTTCTAATCCTAAGCAGGTATGCTTTCCTACTTAAACCATTTTCATTTTCACCACCTGCAACTACAATTCCTTTTTCTGTGGTGCAGCTTGCAGCATAAGCAATTAAAAAAGATAATTTAGTTTTCTGCTGCAATACAAAACCACTTCCCTTCTTTGCATACACATACACATCATCGTAATACATTTTCTTCCCGCCATTCCATGGCATTGTGTCAGGGAAGTTTGCACCACCTGCAACAATCAATTTATTCTTATACACACCTGCAACCATTCCGGCAAAGCCTAATGAACTTTGTTCGTTTTTGTCAACAGGCAGCTCAGCTGCAATCGTCCATTGCAGTTTCAGCTCCTGTTTTTTCTGTGCATATATCGTTGCAGTAAAAAACATGAGAGAGAAAAAAACCGGTATGTGTAAGCGACCCATTATGATCTATACATTCACTGCTGTTTGTAAGCGTGATGAAAAATTATTGAATCCTATTTGCTCAACGTCTTTCTTAAATAATTCAAATTCTGTTGCAGTCATATTTTTTACAGGTAAACGAAACTCGCCGCAATCGATACCCAGCAATTTCATATAGGCTTTACCTGTTGCAATGCCACCATACTTTCCTAACAATGTAATCATATCAATCGACTTTTGCTGTAGTGCATTTGCCGTTTTCAAATCGCCACTATTAAATGCATCGATCAGATCGTAATACAAAGGTGCTGCATAATTAAAAGTGCTTCCTACCGATGCTTTTGTACCCAATGCCAATGCAGGCAACATATTCTCATCTCTGCCCCACAGCATATCATACTTGCCATCTTTAAAATTCATACAGGAAAGAAAATCCATAAAATCTTCATGCGTGTACTTAATGCCTGCGAAGTTGGGGATCAGTTCATCCACAGCTTTTAGTAATTCAAGCATTGGGAAACCCACACCTGTCAACACCGGAATATGATAATAATAAAACGGCATATCAGGAACAACGGCTGCGATCTCTTTACAACAGTTTGCAAGTATTTCAACCGATGCCGGTTTAAAATAAAAAGGTGCTGTAAACGAAATTGCATCCAAACCAATTTCTTGTGCATGCAATGCCAGTTCTTTACAATCGGTTAAGCAAGTACCGCCCAGCAAAGGCATTACAATAAAATCCGCATCGTCTTTTGTTACGGCAGCCCATGCTTCTGCCACGGCTTTCTTTTCAATTAATGATAAAGAAACACCTTCGCCTGTTGATCCGCATATGAACGCACCTTTCACGCCGTTTGCTTTCAACATTTGATAATATGCGGGAATGATTGAAACATTAATCGAACCATTTTTCTGCATGGGAGTAAATGGTGCGGCAATCAATCCTTCTAAATATTTTCTATTCATATACCCGGTTGAGTTATAAAATTTACAAAAGATTTTAAAACCGGGAGCAGGAATACTCCCGGATAAACTAACTGCTGATTATTACTAACTAAACGATTGTTGAATTACGTGCCTGGGTAACCTGGATTTTGTTCAAGTGTTGGATCCTGGTTGAGTGTTGTTCTATCGATGGGCCATAACAATTTATACTCCTGTGTTGCTTTTGTAAGCACACCCACCAATGGCAGATCCGTTCTGAATGCAAGCGGATCACCTGTTGCATCCTGCATTCGGCGCAGATCGTACCAACGTTTTCCTTCAGCCACAAATTCTTTTCCTCTTTCTTCAAAGATGGCAATTTCATTTGCTTCGAAACTTGCATTTGCATACACAGGGTACGGATTAGTTCCGTAAGCACGCTGACGAACTGCATTGATCTCAGTTGAAGGATCTTGTCCTTGCTTGTTCTTAATTTCTGCAAGGATCAACAATGCTTCTGCCCAACGATATACCGGCACATCATCTGCAAAACTCCTGTTGGTGCCATCCATTGTTCCTAAGAATTTACGCAGGTTTACAAATTTGTTGGTTGCAGTTGATGTTGGTGTACGATAGAAATCAAAGAAGGTTGCTCTTGCACGCAGATCGGTTGCGGTATCATATTTCGCAAACAGATCATATTTGTATTCGTAACGGATGATCGTACCACCACCTGCAACTTTCAATGGATCGGCAGCTGATGCACCAGCCTGGTCAGAAGTTAAAGGCGCACCACCTACAGTAACAAAGCTGCTCATCGGATCTGTTTGCGCATAAATGAACTGTCCGTAGTTGTTTGTTGCTTCACCTACCTGGAAACGTAATGCGAAGATCACTTCGTTGTTGCCCTTGTTTGAATATTTAAACACATCTGCAAAACTGTTGATCTTAGACGTACGTGCAATTACATCTTCCACAGCTGAACGTGCAGTTGCAAGATCAGCTGTTGTAGTTGTTGGAGCAGCACCATCGATCTTTACTTTTGCACTCCACAAATACACTTCTGCTTTCAACATTTGTGTTGCCAGCAAACTCCACATTGCTTTACTAAACTTTGTTGTATAGTTTGCATTAAAGTTCGTTACAGATTTCTCTACATCTGCTTTAATAAAATCCAATGTTTCTTTTTCTGTTTTTGTTCGGGCAAGATATGCCTGCTCTGCAGAAGTTGGAGTATTGGTCAACACTTTTGGTTCTGTTGCCACCGGCACACGACCATAGGTACGATACAAATGAAAATAATAATATGCACGAAGACCATATGCTTGCCCGAGATAATATTTTTTATCAGCTTCAGGTAAAAATTCTGCTTTCTCTACATTGTAGATAAACAGGTTTACCTGGAAGATAGGACCATACAAACCAGCCCAACTTGAAATACCTGGTGCAGATTCACGCAGATCCTGGCGAATAATTGCTGCAGAGTTGAGTGATGATGTACCAGTTGCACCTGTTGCATCTTTAAATACACCTCCACGCAATTCAGCTAAATTGAAAAACGTAAACTGAAAACTTCTTAACTGGTTATGCAAACCAACCATTGCACCATCAACCTGTGCAGCTGTTTTCCAGAAGTTTCCACTGGCGTAATAATCTTCCGGCGCCAGATCTAATTTTTTGCAGGCATTCATCGAAACGATAGTTGCAAGCAAGAACAAACCATTTAAAATCTTTTTCATCTTTATAACTATTGAAATGAATTAAAAAGTTACCTGTGCACCAAATATGATAATGCGTGGTAGCGGATAACCACCAGCACCTGCTGCTGAGTTAGCAATGCTTCCCGATTCAGGAGAATACAATGTTGCTTTGCTTAAGTATGCCACATTCTGCATTGTAAGCGATAGATTGACCCCCTGGCTTTTGATAGCCCCTGCCCAACGTTGTGGCAATGCATAGTTGATGTTGATCTCACGCAATGCGAGGTAGTCGCCTTTCTTATAGAACATGCTTGATTCACGCAGCACATTATTTTTAAACAACTGATCGGCCCAATAGTAAGTTGGGTATTTAGCATTCACATTTGTTGGTGTCCATGTATCATATACATCTTTAATGGTGTTGAATGTACCTTGTGCGTTACCCATGAACCATGCACGTGGACCATCATATGCAACAAAGCCCAACGCATAATCGAAACGTGCACTTACTGATAATCCTTTCCAACGTGCAGAAGCTGAGAAGCCGCCGGTAAAACGAGGAACGGTGCGACCCATATAAACACGATCACGAAAATCAATTGTATCGTTGTTGTCGATGTCTTTCCATCTAACATCACCCAACGCTACAGGAAAATAATTGGCACGTTGTGCTGTTGTAAGCGCTGCATACTTTCCTGTACCTAACAGAACTTTTGCACCATTCAGATCAACACGGTTTGCATGTGCGTCAAGGTCGGCTTGTGAGCGATACAATCCATCAGCCACATAAGCATATGCAACGTTCGGATCTTGTCCTTCCTGTGTGCCACCAACCCACACCATTCTTTTTTGTGAAGGATCCCATATCTGGAAACCACCCTGCCTGTTATTTTCTAAACCGTTGTTTGGAAGTTTCAATACTTTGTTTGCATTGTAAGCAAAGTTTGCAGCCACATCAACCTGCCAATCTTTTTTACGAATGATGGAATAATTTGCATCCACTTCCACACCCTGGTTTTGCATGCTACCGTTATTAGTTGTTAAACTGGTAATACCGGATGTTGCAGGCAAATTGAAGCTCGAAATTTTATTTGATGTGATACGCTTGTAATAAGCAACAGTGAAATCGAGCTTGCCAAGAATATTTCCTTCAACACCCGTTTCAAAAGTTGATGAACGTTCCCACAAAAGATCAGGGAATGGAGGTGTTGAGAAAAGATAACCGGTTGACGTGTTGTAACGGTTCACACTGTAACCACCCTGTAAACCATAAGCACTGATGCCACTCACGTTACCATTCTGTCCATAGCTTGCACGTAGCTTTAATGCATTGATCCATTTTACATCAAAGAAATTTTCTTTGTGCAAATTCCAACCAACTGACACGCCGGGGAAAGTGCCCCAACGATTATCAAGCAGCTTTGAGTAAGCATCAGCACGTACTGTTGCAGTTAAAAGATATTTTGATTTGTATTGATAAGTACTTGTTCCAAAGAACCCGAGAATTCGTTCTCTTGAATGATAAGAATCTGTTGAAGGTTGCACTGTTGCATCACGACGAACGTATTGCAGATCTAGAAAATCATCTGAAGGAGCTTGTGAACCTGATGCAGAAACACCATACGAATAAATATCGTAGTATTCAGAACCGGCAACAACATCGAGGTCATGGTCACCAAAGCTACCGTTGTAATTTAATACTGCATTATAAGTTTGACTGATGCTACGGCCAAACGATGCAGATGAAGAACGTGTACGATTAATATTACCAGGGCTTTGCAGGTAATCCCTGTTAAAACTTTCGTTGAAACCTTCATCATAAAATAGGTTGGCACTTGTTTTCAGCCAAAGATTTTTCAAGAGATCAATCCTGAATCCTTGTGAAAGTGTAAACTTATCACTGTTGTTATTACGAATGAATTTCGCATCATTCACCAATGGATTACCATCGCCTACATCACGACCAACAAGCAATTCACCTTTCTCGTTCCAGCCACGCATAGTTGGAGGCGCACCCAATGAACGTGAAAGATAGTTACCTTCTGAATTGGTAACAGGATCACGCCATTTTGCATTTGCAAAGTTTAAACCTGAAAACGAAGTCAACCACGGACGAATTTTGTATTCGCTGTTCAACACAAATGTGAAACGACGATAGAATGTATTAATCGGCAAACCTTTTTCATCGTACATACCAAAGCCTGCGTAATATTTTCCTTTGTCATTACCGCCACTCATCGATACGTTATGATCCTGCGTTAAACTATAATCACGCAAAGCGTAATCTTTATAATTAAAGTTGCGGAAGATGAGTGTATCGGTTCCGTTAACAGGATCGATCATTGTTTCCCAACCATCGTTGAGTTTATGGCGATTGGTATTATTGAGCTTCATTGTACTCCAAACACCAAGTGAGTTTACGTTTCCATCAATAACATTACCGCTTCCGTCAAGATAACTGTTACCAGTACCAAACGGGCCAGCAGCAGTTAATTGAGATAAACGTGAAGCATCATAAACACCTGACGTCTTCACTGCATTTCTTGAATAGTAGAGATAATCTCTCGCATTCAAAAATTCAAACGGCAAATTCAAACGGTTAACACCCACTTTTGAACCTACTGTAATTTTTGATGTACCTGCTTTACCTTTTTTGGTAGTGATGAGAATTACACCATTGTTCGCACGTGCACCATAGATAGCAGTTGCAGCAGCATCTTTTAATACTTCCATTGATTCAATGTCTTCCTGGTTTACTTCAAAGAAACCAGCACGGATGAGTCCATCAACCAAAATCAATGGCGAACCTGTGCCATTGTAATTAGTACCACCACGCAACACAATGCTGGGCACTGCACCCGGACGACCGGATGTTTGCTGCACACGCAAACCCGGAATAGTTCCGGCCAATGCAGAAGCAGGATTTGATCGTACACCTGTTTGCAGCACCTTTGGGTCAAGCTTGCTTACAGATCCTGTGATCTTTGATCTTTTTTGTGTGCTATAACCCACTACCACCACTTCATCCATCTTTGAAGCAGATGGTGAAAGAGCAATTGTGAGGTCACCAGCAGTTTCAACTTTTACTTCCTGTGCAATAAAACTTACAGAAGAAAAGACAAGCACATCGCCAATAGCGGCATCAATACTAAAACGACCATCGGCTCCTGTTTTGGTTCCGGTTCCTTTTCCTTTTACGGTAACCGAAACATCGGGTACAGCGGCATTATCATCCTTTGATAACACTAACCCTGAAATTTTTACAGTTTGAGCTGATGCCTCAATTGAAAGGAGAGAGCCTATCAGCATTAACCCTAGCAGCAATAATGATCTCATACAGCAAGATTTGTTTATTTTTGTATTATGTATGACATAATAAAGTTAACAGCATTTAACTGAATCCAACAAAAAAATCTTTTCTGTATTTTTAAGTGATTAGTAATCAAAGGAAATTCTGGAAACGATGAACTGATTTTGTCTAATTTTACAACATTAAGTACTACATAATATGTCGAAAACACTTCTGAACGGCCATTTGAAAACCATTGAAACCAGCAGCCTGGTGGATAAAGTGGAAGCCAACCTGGTGGAACTTTTACAGCAACAAAAGCTAAAAGTTGGCGATAGCATTCCCAAAGAAATTGAGCTGGCAGAGGCGCTTGGTGTGAGTCGTACGGTTATCCGTGAAGCCTTACTTCGTTTGCGGATGATGGGATTAATCGAGTCGAAGAAAAAGAAAGGTGCAGTTATTACAAGTCCCGATATATTCGGAAACCTTAGTAAGAGTATGAACCCACACATACTCGACCCAGGCACATTAAAGGAAGTGTTCGAAATTCGTTTGGTGCTGGAAATTGGTATGGCAGATTTTCTTTTTCACCGTATAACAAAAGACGATATAAAAGAATTAAAACAAATTGTTGCCAACGAACCGCCAGCTGCACAAGATCATTTATTTAATGTTGAACATGAAATTGCCTTTCACGGGAAGTTGTACGAGATAACAGGTAACGAGACAATGAAAAAATTCCAGAAGATGTTATTACCTGTGTTTGATTATGTACATAACAGTGGTTTGCTGAAAAAACAAACAGCATTGAAAACGTTCGTGTCGCACAAAGAGTTGGTGGAAATATTAGAACACGGAACACCTGAACAATTCCGGAATGGCATGCGTAACCACCTGGAGAATCATTTCGCACGCATTTTCGAATAGAAATTATTTCTGCACTTCATTTATTGCATCAGCAACCGGATGCTTTGCTTTGTAGGTTATTCCCAGAAGTTTTGCAATCGTTTGTGCGAACTGTTGTTGATAAAATTGCTGATTGACCTTCACTTCACCTTTAGCCGCTACACCCGGAGCCATCACAGCAAACCAAATTTCAGAAGCATCTTTAATGGAACTACCGTGGCTTGTCCATTCTGCTTTTATTGCATCGCCACGGCCATGATCAGTAGTAATAAAAATAGCAGTCTTATTACGATAGTCGGGATTGCTTTGCACAAACTCCCATAGTTGTTTGATCCATGCATCTACCTGGTGAGCAGCATCAAGATAAGAACGGTATTGACCTGCATGCGCCCACTCATCTGTTTCGCCATAAGCAATGTATAACACCTTTGGCTTTGCAGCTTTTAATGTTGACAATGCAGCATAATGCGTAAACACATCCAAACATTCATCTTCATGCCATGGTTTGTAAGAATCGACAAGCATGCGGTTCACTTGCTTTTGCTCTGTTGTAAGATTCTTCCCAACAATGGTATCAAAAGCCGAAGCCACAGGAATGCCACTACGCTCTTCATTTAAAATACGATCAAATGCTTCCCATGCACCAAACGCCGCTACTTTATTTTTATACTTTGGTTGCTGATGTAGGAACTCGAGTAATGTTACATGAGGATTCGGTTTATAATCATTGGAGTTGATCGCTGTATCTGCATAGCCTGTCATGATTTCACTATAACCGGGATAACTAAACCAATAAGGATTGGCATTGTTTACATAGTTGTTATACTTGCGATTGCCGTACAATTGTCCCTTTGTTGAAATAGTACTCCATACAAATGGCATCAGTTTGGCACGACGCTCTTCTGCTGGTGCAGCCCAGTAATGTTTATAGATATAATCGCTGTCGCCACGATGAAACTTTTTATTGTTGGCAATAGCTGAATCCATTCCACTGTAAACCTCCTGCCAACGTAAGCCGTCGGTTGTAACAATAATGATGTTCTCCACTTTTTGTGCCTGTGCAGAAGCAATTACCAATAGCAAAAAAATACCGAACGCAATACGCATAACTTCTTTTTATTATTCTGATAAATGTAAATAAAACGGTTTGCTTAGCAATAGCTGAAACAGTGCAAACGGTTGAACGGATGTTCAAACAAAATTATATACCACTCGATATGATAGTTGTGGTTTGAATTTATTTCACAATTACTTCATCAATGAAAATGTGCGTAGGCGATCCTGCACTTTCATGCCATGGAGGTAACTGTCCGCCTGTTTTTGCACGCACACGAATGTAACGTGCGGTTGCAGTTACATTGGTGCCCAGCTGTTGTACTTCCGGCCCTTTTGAATCTGTTGAAATTTTATTGACAACCGTTGTTAAAGGTTTATAGGTTTTACCATCGTTGCTGATCTCAAATACCACTTCTTTCGGGTAAACGATCCACGGACTTACTTCCTGCAACACATTGATGCCAACATATTTTACGGGTCTTACTTTTTGCAGATCGATGATCGCCACAAAATCTTTTGCATAATAGCTTTGCCAGTCGCCTGTTTTCCAGTTGGCATCACCAACAATTCCATCGATCAATGCATCTTTACCTCCTGCAGTGTACATGGGATGCACTTCACTCAGCACAGTAACACTTCTGTCGCCGGGCACTTTGTAAAACTTCTGTGCAATTCGTCCGCTCTGTTTGCCATTCTTGCTTGCAAACAATTCTACATTTGCAGTTTCAGTAATCGCAAACGGCTTTTCGTAACGGATAAACTTAGGCTTTGCTTCTCCATTTACAATTGCATAATATATCTCAACTTTCGGATCAAGATGTTTCAGTGTAACCGACACACTATTCTTGAATTTATTCGTATTCATCTGAAAGAACGGAACAGCAACAAACTGTTCATCATTTACTTTCGATGAAGGAATATCTGCTTTGTTGCTGCCACGTGTTTTGTTGGCCGTTGCACTCATTTCAAAAATCAATTCACCACCATTCTCCACATCTGTATTCCTGATAAACGTAGCTGCATGTGCTTTACCGTTCAACAGTACATTGTTTACATAGAAGTTTTTCGCTGTTCTGTTCTTTGCAGTGATGGAAAACGTTTTGCCATTCTCTAAATGAATTTTCACTTCATCAAACAACGGCGTACCCAATACATACACACCACTGCCGGGTGTTGGTTGATAAATACCCATTGCACTCAAAACAAACCAAGCACTCATTTGCCCGCAATCTTCGTTACCAATCAAACCATCGGGATTGTTGGGATAAAACTCTGTACAGATTTTATGAATGAGTTCCTGCGTGCGCCAGGGCTTGCCTGCATAGTTGAACAAATAAGCCATGTGGTGACTTGGTTCGTTGCCATGTGCATATTGGCCAATGAGTCCCGTCACATCTTGCTGGTCTCTGCCACTCATAGCTTGCTTTGTTGTAAATAATTCTTCCAGCTTGCGTAAGAAATTTTCTTTGCCGCCGTATAATTTGATCAAGCCATCAATATCCTGTTGTGCAGAAAACGAATAATGCCATGAGTTCCCTTCCGTAAAAAAGTTATTGACTTCCGTTGCATTGAATGGCGAAAACCAAAAGCTCTGCACTTTACCACGAATATGATACGTTGCAGGATCGAAGAGATTCCGATAGTTCAATGCACGTGCTGCATACTTTTTAGCGACGTCTTCACTACCGATCCATTTGGCAAATTCAGCAATGCACCAATCATCATAGGCATACTCCACTGTCTTCGATGCACTTTCATGATCGTAATCATTGCTTACAAAACCTTGTCTACCGTATTGCGTTAACCCATAACGGCTGCTTTCTGCATAGCTCGTCATTGCTTCCAATGCCAGCTTCGTATCAAACCCTTTGATTCCTTTTTGATACGCATCTACAATAACGGGTACAGAATGATAACCGATCATACAAAAGGTTTCATTACCACTCAGCTCCCACACAGGCAACATGCCGCCTTGTTTGTATTGTGCTAAAAATGTATTGATCCAGTCGGCTGTTCTTTTTTGATTAATGATCGACATCAACGGATGCAAGGCTCGATGTGTATCCCATAACGAAAACACGGAGTAATTAGTAAATCCATCAGCTTTGTGCACGTTCAAGTCTGTACCACGGTATTCGCCGTTGACATCAGTATAAATATTCGGTGCAAGTGAAGCATGATAAAGCGCTGTATAAAAAGCCACCTGTTGATCCTTGCTACCACCTTTCACTTCAATCTTACCCAGCTCTTTATTCCACTCATCTTCTGCCTGTTGCCTTACCGTTGCAAAATTCCAATGTGGAATTTCAGTGTCGAGATTAAGCTTTGCGTTTTCCATGCTTACGCCTGAAATACCAACTTTCACCTGCACAGCTTTATCGCTGCTTACATCAAAGCTGAAATAGGCTTTGATGTTTTTACCGCTGGCAGAACGGATGTTGTTTTGCAACACATCGTTCAACGCAATGCCAAACTCTTTGATCGGTTTTTCAAATTTCATGTGGAAGTAAAGTATCTGATTAGTTGCCCAGCTTTTGCTGCGGCGCATACCTCTTACTTCATATTCGTTGACTATGTCAAAAGATGATTCCAGTACTTCATCCCTGTGTTTTAGATCGAGTAACACTTTACCTTCTGTTGCAGCTGCATCAAATGTATACTGATGCATACCTGAACGAAAAGATGTAGTGAGTGCCGCATTGATGTTGTGTTTCTTCAACAACACTTCGTAATAACCTGCATGTGCCTTTTCGCTTTTGTGTGAGAAGGTTGATGCGTACTCACTGTTCTTCCATTTCACTTCACCTGTAAACGGCATCAGCAACACATCGCAGTAATCGGCAATACCGGTGCCGCTTAAATGTGTGTGCGAAAATCCATACATAATACTGTCGCTGTAATGATAACCACCACAGCCATCCCATCCTTCCAATCTTGTATCCGGACTTAATTGCATCATACCAAACGGCATGCTTGCACCGGGATACGTGTGCCCATGCCCACCTGTACCAATAAACGGATTAACAAGCTTTGCATAATTTGTTTGAGAAAAACCATAAAGACTTGCTACTAATAAACTAAAGAGAATAATTTTCCTTTTCATAAAACAATTTTAAACTCAACTCAACCGCCGTCAGGGTTTTCAACCGCTGACAGGGTTTCATTCACGATTCTTAATTAAAACCTCCCTGTCCACGATAAAGCTTCACCGGCTTATCGAGTTTTACTTTTACAACAGTGATGTACTTGTCCAATGCATTTTGCGGAACATTTACATATACAAGACCGGGCACATGGCTCCATGAAATTTTGCCAACGATCTTGTGTGTGAGTTTTGTATTACTGCCCAGCACAGCGATGTCCTGAATTTTATTATCCAGTCCTTTGATCATGATATTACCACCCGAACTTCCGTGCAGGAATAAATACAACGTTGAGGAATCTTTCGATAATGTTGTTGGACCATAAAAATGTCCCATCGGAATACCACCAATGGTATTGAAGATCGCTTCACCGTTACGTTTGTTCCATGCACCCAGTTCTTTCAACACATTCACCTGTTCAGCAGGGATGGTTCCATCTTCCATTGGTCCCATATCAAGCAACAGATTACCACCATTTGAAACTGCATCAACAAAAATGCTGATTACTTCATAAGGCGTTTTCCAGTTGTTATCATGATGAAAGCCCCAGTTATCATTGGTGGTCATGCACAATTCCCACCAGTTGAACTTGGGTCTTGTTACCGGAAAATTCTGTTCAGGTGTTTCGTAATCACCATAGCCTTGTAAGCGACCATTGATAATTGCATTGGCATTGCCTGCTAAAATCAAGTTTCTTACTTTTTGCGATTCCCATTCTTCTGCACTGCGTTCCCAATCACCATCAAACCACCAGAGATCGGGTTTGAACATGGTGTTGATCTCTTTGATCTGCCCTTGAAAAAAAGAACGGTAGCGATTCCAGCGATCATAATCATTGGCGATTTTGTAACGACTACTGTCGTTTAAAAAACCGGGATAATCAGGGTGGCTCCAGTCGAGCAATGAAAAATAAGCACCGCATTTGATGTTGCGTTTGCGCAGCTCTTCAAAGAACGGCTTGATCATATCTTTTTTTGCAGGTGTTGCCTGTACACTACTCAGCTTGTTCATTTTCGTATCGTACATCGCAACACCATCGTGATGCTTGGTGGTGATCACCGAATATCTTGCACCGCTTTCCTGTATGAGATCGGCCCATGCAGCAGGATCATAATTCTTCAACGTAAATCCCTTCAGCTGTTTCATATAATCGGCATAGCTGATCTTTTTGTTGTGAAAGCTCCAAGACTCGTCAATGCCGTTTACCGCATAAATACCTGCATGAATAAAAATACCCAGCTTGGCATCGGCAAACCACTGCATCTTCTCTTTAATAGCCACAGCATCTGTTTTTTGCTGAGCATGCGTTTTTACCGAAGCAAGCAATACAACCACAAGCAATAATTTCTTCATCACAATATATTTTAACTGACTAATTTTTCTTTATCGTTTTCCTAACACATCAAAAAGCGACTTGATTTTGATCGTTGGAATTTCTTTTGTTGAGAAATACCTGTTCTTCACATCTAGATATTTTTTTACACCTGCTTTCAAATCAAAATAATTATCGTCGATATCAAAAAAAAATTGCTGTTTGTACAGGTACACATATTTCGCATCCACATTGCTTAAAATGCTGAACAGGTTTTCCCCTTCATGCCTGATTGTAAACGAAGGTTTCTTTAACTTAAGATCTTTTGGATACACACTGTCTCTTACCGGTTTTACATCATCACGATACGCTTCTTTTACTGCATACCATGCAGCCTTTGGTTCACGACTGTAATCGGTAATGCTCCAGCTGGCAACCGGCCAGCAATCGTTCAACTGCCACAACAACGTACCCATGTTGTAAGGTTCTTTGCTGCGATGAATAGCAATTGCATTTCTAAAACTGTAGTACTGCAAACATTGTGTGAGATAAGTATAATCTTGTAATGAGAGTTGTTTCAATTTGGTTGAATCGATAAAATAACGATGCAGGTACGATTGAATTTTCAGAAAGCCATTACCGGCTTTCTGATGATGATTGATGACATCTGAAAACAGAAAACGATCCTGCGGCAACGTAAACTTTTCAATGCTGCTATAGTTGGGCATCGCCTGCATGCCGTATTCGCTTACGAATCGACCGGTCTTTTGCTCAAAAATTTCTACCGGCTCCAGTCCCCACCAAACACCCCAGTAATGGCTATCGCCTTCTGTAATACTTTTTGCACGGCCCCATCCATTTGTTGGTGATGTACTCACATACGGTCTTGTGCCATCAAACTCATTTACCCATGCCGCAATGCTATCACGAAACAAACGCACATAATCATTCCAAACTCTTGCAGAATCCTGTCCATGCAAACTGAATTGCTTTTGCCATCCCCACTGATGCCATGCTTCATCCACTTCATTATTTCCACACCACACCACAATTGATTTATGATGACGCAAACGCTTTATTTGATATTTGATTTCTTCTTTAACATTGTTGAAAAAAATTTCATCGCCGGGTACCATTGCGCCGGCAAACATAAAATCCTGCCAGATGTAAATCCCCAGTTCATCGCACAAATCGTAAAACACATCGTCTTCATAAATACCACCGCCCCATATACGCAGCATATTCATGTTGGCATCTTTTGCCAGCATTAAAATTTTACGATAGTCTTCTTTTGTTAAGCGTGAAGTAAACATATCGGAAGGAATATAATTCGCTCCTTTCATATATACCGGCTTGCCATCAATTTTAAAATAAAATGTTTTACCGTATTGATCAGGCTCCTGCACCAGTTCAACTTTATTGACTGCAGTAAACTGTTTTTCTGCAGCTCGTTCATTAAACGCTTCGAGGTATGCGTTTTTCCAGATACCACAGGTAATAAATGTCGGCCCCCAATCCCAACCGAAATGATATTGTGCTTTGCGGGCATAGGTTCTTGCATTGTCGGGCAATACAAATGGCAGCTTCGATTTTGCAATCGAATCAACTTTGTTTTTTGCAGATGCAAAACGGATCAATAACGTATTGTTGGGTTTGAGTAATTTTTTCACATCAGCTTTCCACTGGCGAAACATGTTATCAGCAGAAAAAAGAAGTTGGCCATTGAGATACACATCAGCATACGTATCCAATCCATCAAATACCAGTTCAATATTTTTCTTTTGTAAAACAGCAGCACTTGTTTGAAAGGATGTTTTGTATTCCCAATTTGTTTCGCCGATCCATTGAAGTTTCTTTTCATTGTCCCTGTAATAAGGATCGGGAATAAGTTTATTGTAGAGAAGATCTGTATGTATTGTGCCGGGAACTTTGGCAGCATACCATTTGTTTTTGTTCTGCTGGCTAAATTGCCAGTTTTGGTGCAGTAATATTTTTTGAGCAGTAGATTGTGATAATGCTGTTCCGAAAACAAAAAAACCGAGTAGAAGCGAAAACAAAAATTTTCTGTTCATAAAAAATAATTGGCCAACGCATACAGGTTTTAAAAAAGAGGCCAGCCAGGAATGGCCGGCCGTATAGTTTTGTATGCTAAAACTACTGATTATGAGAATTGACTATTCCATAGGAATGAGTTCGATATACTGATTGCGTACAAGTAATTTATAACTGCACCTGCAATACCCACACATGATCTGTCACGGATTTTAACGAAGCCGGTAATGTTATATCCAATCCTTCGCTACCAGTTTTCCATTTCAACTTCTGGCTACTACCTATCAACTTAACAGTTGACTTCGTGTTGAGTGAAATATTCTTGATATGCACATTCCCTTGCGGATAGTTGAATAGGAAAACATTCAATATTTTTCCATCTTTGCTTTGTGTGAAACGAATATTATCTCCCTCGCCAAACATTTTGTACATACGTGTACCGTAAATGGCATTACCATTCAACTTCATCCACACTCCTATTTCTTTTAAGCGGTCGTAAGCAACAGGATCAAATTCGCCTTCGGGACTTGGCCCAATGTTCAATAAATAATTTCCTCCTTTGCTTACAATATCAACCAGCTTTTCAATTATTTCATTTGTTGGTTTGTATTGGTCATTTGGAACATAGCTCCAGCTGTTCGCCATCGTCATACATGTTTCCCATGGATAAGGCAATCCGTTTTCAGGAATATGTTGTTCAGGCGTTAAATAATTTTGTTGTTCTCCCGGCACAGCCCTGTCTACCACAATAAGTTTTGGTTGTTTTGCACGCACTTTCTTTACAAGCTCAGGCATATTAATATCCTGGCTTTGCGGATTGCGAGCCCATCTGCTGCCTTCGTACACTTCAAACATTTCTGTTTTTACTTCTTCATCTGTTTTCTTTCTCACCCAACCACCATCAAGCCAAAGAATATCTACTTTGCCATAATCACTTACCAGTTCGTTAATCTGATTATGTGTAAAATCTGTAAATTTTTCCCATTGCTCAGGATATTTCTGAACGGAATAACTTGGGTTACGGTCGCTCTGTGGAAATTGCTTCCACCAATAATAATCTGTATGCCAATCAGGCTTTGAGAAATAAGCGCCGATCCACATATGCTCTTTACGAAATGCGTTGAACACTTCCTTTGTAATATTACTTCTTGGATTACTCGAAAACGGCGTTGCTTTATCCGTGATCTTGTAATCAGTAAACTTCGAATCGAACATTGTAAACCCATCATGATGTTTTGTTGTAAACACCATGTACTTCATGCCCGCATCTTTCGCAGCCGCAGCCCATTTTTCAGGATTGAATTTTACTGGATTAAATGTTGTTTGCAGTTTTTCATACGCTTTTACATAGTCAAAGTAATTATCTGCAACACCTTTTTTTCTTGCACCAGTAGCCCATCCCAAATCTTCAGGACAAATACTCCAGCTCTCCACAATACCCCACTGACTGTAAGTTCCCCAATGCATGAGCAATCCAAACTTCAGATCTCTCCATTCTTCCAACCTGCGTTGAATGGCAGTGTCAGGATCGGGATAATATTCTTTGTGTTGAGCATACCCTATTTGTGCAGAAGCACCAATCAAAAGCCACAATACATAATATGTAACCCGGATTCGTTGCATGCTTTTTATTTATAGATTTTTAAAAGGAAGACCAACCATTCAGCTGGTCTTCCTTTTGGCGATGACCTATAGTAATTCCTTAAAAAATTTACATCTTACCTATAGATTCAAGCTATGTTTTATTTTTTTGCCCACCAAAGTGATGTAAACAAATTATCTGCACCACCCAGCGCAGCAACAGCCTGTGTATAACCTTTAGCATTGCTGTTCTTCAAACCAGAAGGATATTTCAATCGTTGAGGGAAGAAGTTTGCTGCATTGGTCATATAAGTAGCTGAAGTTAATGCAGGGTTGTTAGGCAATGATCCACTTTCAACACATGGATTTTCCAGGAAAGGAAGTCCAAGCCTTCTGTGATCGCTCCATGACTCTAGTGGCAACCATGGGTTTTGTGCAATGTATTTTTGTGTGATGATTTTATTCAACTGGTCATTCTTAACTGTACCATTTTTATACATGGTATTTACAGGATAAAGAATAGTTGCAGTACCAGGTGTGTTTGTATAACCATCTACATAGTTTGCGGTGTAACTCGCTGCAGGTTCCGCAGTGTGCGTCCAGCTTACTGATGTGCCGCATCTGTTGTAATCAGTTGATGCTTTATACGCAGCGAAGTTTGAACTTACACCCCAGTATGCAAAACTTTCTTCAATACCTTTTTCGTATGCAGCTTGTCCGCTCATTGGAACACTCCATCCTTTTACTGCAGCCTCTGCAAGTAAAAAGTAAGTTTCCCATGAAGCAAAGAAAATGCGCTTGTTCTTACTGTTTCTAAATGGTTGTTTTAAACGAGGCATTGCACCAGCCCATGCTCTCACAGTATTTCTTCCACCCTTTGCACCCCAATCGCCACCATTGTAACCATTAAATGTATTGGTTGCATTTATATTCACGGCAACATTTGATGCACCACCGGCAGCTAATGTGCGGTTAGTTATACTTGCGTCAGTAGCATATGAAGGATAGAAACAAAATCCAGGATCAGTAAAATCACCGGGAATTGCAAAAGCTTTGTATGCTCTTGGGTCAATTGTGTTTGGTAATCCATCCATCCAATAAGGAGCAACGGGATTGTTGGTTGTTGTTGGAAAATGATCCACCAAACGTAACCCAACATAATTGGCTGGTTTAATTGAAGGAAGATAAGAAGCCGCCAGCTGAGCTGATGATTGAATACCGCCTAAACCCGTATAAAGATTATTCAAAGAAGCAGAAAGGATCTGTGCATTCCACTCACGACTCATTACACCTGTTAACGGATCCCAACCCTCTTTTTCCTGCACCTGGAAGAAATCTGCAGCAGATGCGATAAAGTCGCTACCTGTTGCTGCGGCTTCAAATTCTGCTTTTGCTTTGGCCACATCCACTTCGCTCAACCGCATAGCCAAACGCATGCGCATTGAGTTAGCATACTTTTTCCATTTTGCATAACTGTAACCATAAGCAGGATCGCCGTTTGCATCTGACGGTTTTGCAGTAACACTTGTTTCTAATTTTGCGGATGCATCTTTCAACTCATCCAGCAAGAAATAGTAAACCGATTTTACATCAGAGAAAGTTGGGTTTGTACCCTGGAAACCGTTGATTGGAATAGGACCGAAGTTATCAGACATTTCACTCATCAAATAAGCTCTCCAGATGCGTGACATCTGCAACAGGTTATTTGTATAAGGTTTGATGTTGCCGGCTGCAATTTTTTCATTTGCCACCTGGATGGCTGCATTTGCATTATTTAACCATTCAGAAATGTAACGGTAATAATCGCTTGACCATCCATCATCGTCACTACCTATAGCAATGGTACTACCCAATTGTTGATGAGATGCGTTGCGCCAGTAGAGTACAAATACACGCTCTGCAATATGCGGATCCATTTGTGCACCTACGATTGAGTTGGTAAGCAAGTATTCTACCTGCACCTGCTCAGATGTAGCTGCAGTAGGACTTACTGTAAGGCTATCGAATTTTTTACAGGAAGGGATGGTTGCAGCCATCGCCAGCATCATTCCTGTTGTGATAAATATTTTTTTCATATTAATCGTTTGATCGAATTAGAAATTGAGTGTGAGGTTAAACAAGATTGTTCTTGATGTGGGTGGACTTGCATTTTCAAAACCTAATGCATTTGTACCTGTTGCAAAAACTGATTCAGGATCTAATCCTTTCATATGACTTGAAATGAGCCATACGTTGTTGCATGAAACACCCACAGTTGCTTTTTGAATACGAGCTTTCGACAAGAATGATTTTGGCAATTGATAAGAGAGTTGCACATTTCTTAAACGAACGTTGCTTGCATCGTAAATGTTAGCTTCAATAATTCCAAGATTACCTGTGGTTGAAACAGCTGTCCAATAGTTCTGCGGAGTTACAGAAATGGTATTTGCTTTGTAACCAGCACCATCAGGTACTACACCTTGAACTACAAAATTTTCTCTTGCACCATTTACAACAGTTTCAGCTGCACTACCGTTTGCCTGCATAGCCGCTAAGGTTGAAGAGAACATTTTACCGCCAAAACGTGCATCAACAAGGAACGAAAGCGTAATGCCTTTGTAACCGAATGTGTTGGTAACACCTAATAAACCAAAAGCCTGTTGATTACCGAGGAACACATTTGATTCTCCAAGCTGTGGTAAACCTGTTGTACCATTAAGGATAAGCTGACCATAGTAAGGACTCTTATCATCTGTTACACGCTTAAACGTTGTACCATAGATAGCCCCGTATTTTTCACCTGCAGTTGCGGTAATGGACATGTTATCAAAGCCACCCAACTGATATTTTGTTACTCCTGAATCTTTCAGAATATCGATAATAGAGTTATCGTTGTGAGAAAAGTTTGCTGAAACATTCCAAATGAAATCTGATTTGTTGATCACACGTGCATCAACCATGATCTCGTAACCTTTGTTCTGAATGTTACCGGCATTGATCTTCTTAAAATTATATCCACTTGTTGCATCAAGCGGCAAATTGATCAACTGGTTTGTTGCATTGTTTTTATACAAAGAGAAATCAACTGTTACACGGCTACCGAGGAATTTCAATTCAGCACCAATTTCTTTTGATTTAATGAGCTCATTCACTACGTTCTCGTCAAACAATATATTGTTACGACCTGCAGTAGTAGCATTATTCGGATCACGACCGATCCAATAAGAATTGTAGAGTTGATAAGGATCCATATCATTACCTACTGAAGCATATGATCCCCTGATCTTTGCGTAGTTAAACCATGATGGCATATTTACATTCTTTCTCTCAAGCAGCTCAGAAACCACAACTGCAGCACTTACTGAGGGATAGAAATATGAACGGTTCGCTTTTATTAGTGCAGAAGACCAGTCGTTACGGAAAGTCGCATCAAGGTAGAGATATTCATCCCAGTTAACACCTGCCGTTCCAAACACAGAGTTGATACGTTTTTCGCTTATCCATTCTGAAATTGAAGGATTACCAACCGCATTGCCTAAGGAGAACAGGTTTGGTACAACAAGATTTGCAGAACCATCAATACCTGAACCTTTACGGAGCATAAGATTACCACCAATCATGGCATTTGCACTAAGCTTCGAAATCAAATTATCTTTCTTAGCTGTTAACATACCGCTGTAGTTTGCTTCAGAAAAAACCGATTTCCCTGTACCATAACGGCCATTGGTTGCAATAGGACTACCAGCTCTTACTTTTGTAATGTAATTATTGGTGTACATATCAACCCCTGTTTTTACTTCAGCACTTAACCATTTTGCGATATCGTATTTTAATGAACCAGTAAGGATAAAACGGTCACGGCTATCCTGGTTCAAGGCATTCTTACTTCTCCAATAGGGATTTACAGTTGAACCTGCATTATTCCACCAAATCATATTATCGTATTGATCGGTGCCGGCTTTAAACTGAGTAATGTCAAGCGAAATGGGGAAAGTATACAACAATCTTGCAACGTTGTTTGTGTTGTTACCAGCCAATGGTCGGTTTTGAGCCATTGTGTTGGAGTATTGCACTTTCATATCAGCTGTCCACTTATCGCCTCTGCCAAATTTTGCTACACTACGGGTAGTAAAGTTATGACGCAGCAGTTTTGCACCAGGTATCATGCTCTTATCTTCATAACGGTTGAAAGAGCTGTATATCGAAATATTGTTGAACTGTTGCTGGAAAGTGAGGTTATAGTTTTGGTTGAAACCTTTATCGTAGAAATTATTAACGTTGTTTTGATAAGCAAGACTTTCAGGTTTGCCATTCCAGTTCGTTACCTGTTGACCAGTGATCTTTGGTCCCCAGTTTGCACCTGTCGTTGCATCGAAAGTTCCGTTATTTCCCTGTCCAAACACACTCTGCATTTCTGGATTTGTGAATACACTTTCAAAACCCAGCGTTGTTGAGAACGACATTCCAAGACCAGCTTGTTTCTTACCTGTTTTGGTTGTAACAAGAATAGCACCGTTACCTGCACGTGAACCGTACAACGCAGCGGCTGTTTGTCCTTTCAATACAGTGATCGATTCAATATCGCTGGGGTTTAAATCCGCCAAACCATTACCATAATCCAACGAAGGATTCCAGTAATCGGTATTGCTGCCACCGGTGAAATTATCAACAGGTACACCATCAACCACAATCAATGGTTGGTTTGACCCTGTAAGAGAATTACTACCACGCAGGATAATCTTTGATGAACCGGCGGGACCATTACTTGAACGCACAACCTGTAAACCTGCAACCACACCAGTGAGTGTATTAGCAAGATTTGGTTCACGTGCATCAACAAGCGTGCTGCCTTTCACTTCCTGCACTGCATAACCCAGCGACTTTTTCTGACGTTTGATGCCAAGAGCTGTTACCACTACACCCTGCAATTCTTTCGATGCAGATTGCAGCTCAACACTTATGCTAGTTGAAGTGGCTTTTACTTCCAGATCACTAAAGCCAACTGAAGAGATGACGAGCGTTGCAGAAGATGCAACATTAATCGAGAACACACCTTTTAAATCTGTTGTAACAGAATTGGAGGTTCCTTTTTCAGTAACAGTTGCGGCTGGAACAGGATTACCTTCTACATCCCGAACCGTACCCGTAACCGATCTTTTTTCCTGTGCATTTACCTCGATAAAGCACATCGCTGCTACAGCATACAGCAGCAATCGTTTTAGCAACATTTTCATTGCAGTTTGTTTATTGGGTTTAAAAAATAAAAAAGACAAAGGGATAATGGATGTTTAAACAAGGTGTATTTATAGTTTTATTTCACTACCTGTACTTTTGGTTTTACGTTTGTCAACAGCATCAAAATGATCCATGACCAACGAAGCAGCACCAATCAGTTCAGCCTGGAATCCCAATGATGAAATTTCCAATTGTGTATTCTCTGCAATTTTCGGAATACAATGTTCATTGATCGCTTGCTGTATGGGCGCCAACCATACTTTTCCTCCCACAGAACCACGACCACTTAATATGATCAGTTCTGGATTAAGCAAATGAATAAGAATTGCGATACCACGACCGATGTTATAGCCGGCTTCCGACAGTAATTCAATGGCATATTTATCGCCTTTTACAGCAGCATCCATAATTTCTTTTGATGAATCTTCTGCATGTTCAAGCTTCAGGTTTTTTAGCCTTGACACTTTTCCGTCCTGTAAACCTTTAATGGCTTTTTCAGTAACAATAAATAATGATGATTCTGTTTCAAGACATCCGCTTTTACCGCACGAACACATTTTATTATTGGTAAAAAGAGGAATATGACTGAACTCGCCAGCAAAACCATTGTTGCCACGAAAGAGTTCTCCCTTCATGATCATACCCAAGCCAATACCCCAGCCCACATTTATCACCATCACATTTTGTTTGCTACGGGCTGCGCCAAATTTTAATTCGGCTAATGCTATTAAACTGGAATCATTATCAATAAATACGGGTACACCCACCGCAGCTTCAACTAAGCTCACAATGCTGCTGTTACCATCGGTTTTTAGAAACGAATGATTGATGCCCTTGGTAACATCAACAAAACCGGGCATACCAATGCCAATACCTGCAATGGATTCTTTAGAAATACCGGAAGCAAGAATATAACTGTTGATGTGTTGGGTAAGTTCGGTTAATGCCTTTGGGTTATTGCTTAACGGAAGTTCGATGCGCAGTGGCTCCAACACATACTTATTCTGCATATCGAGAATTGCAATGCGTGTAACCAACTGATCCATGGCTACCGAAACAATATAAAGCATATCGGCTTTAAGCGAATACACCAACGGCCGACGGCCACCTGTGGAGCTGGCATAACCAGATTCAACTACGGCTCCATCTTCAATTAACTCGTTCAATACCCTCGTTGTTAGGGGAAGACTTTTATCTGTTAACAGACTCAGATCAGCGCAGGAAAGCTCTTTCTCAAAGTAGAGATGCTTCTGGATCTGTCTTTTGTAACGGTTATTTTTAAGCAGCATTTGGGGGCAATCGCTTTAAACAGCAGAACTAAAGTAGGGAAACTTTTGAAACTTCTTAAAAAAATTATAGAAGTTTTTATTTTTTTCTGTGAAGAGTGGGGTGATCGTGTAAATTTTAGACTCTTTTGCTTCATCAGGAAATACCAAACAACCTTGCCGGATTGAAAAGGAAGTTGAGGGTTCAGTAATAATTTGGGGGACCCTTTACTAATTTTTTACAGCTGCGCCTTTCTTCTGCACCAGGTAAAGTCCGATTGTTACCAGTAATACGCCGGCAGCTGTGAACAGGGTGATGGGTTCTTTTAAACTGATGGCCGCAATAATAAACCCGAAAACGGGACAAAGAAACAACCAGTAGGAAGCGGTAACTGCATTACGTTTCAACAACCATAGCCATAATTGAACAGCTCCAATTGATACAGGAACAGCCAGCCATAAAACACCACCTAAATAATGAAAATCGAAATGGTTGAGCTCGCTTTTATAAGTGAATGCCAATACCGGGAGAAGGAAGGCACCACCGATTAATGTTTGCCATCCGTTGATCGTAAGTATATGCAGATCGTTCCATTTTGTGCGGGCAAAATAAATGGCGCCTGCAGAATAAGCCAGCATACTCACCAACATGATGAGAATACCATTTACTGTTGCAAAACTGCTTTGTAACAAAGGCCATGCAGCTACAACAACTCCTGCACTACAAAGCAATAAACTAAGCCAATGTTTCACTCCCATTTTATGATCGAATAAGGAAGCAGAAAGAATGCTGATGAGCACGGGATTTACAGCTACCGCCATGCTCCCCAAACCTGCGGAAACTTCCTGCATTGCCACCACATATAATCCGAGGTAAAGACTGATGTTGAGCAAACCATATACTGCAAGAAAGATCCATTCTTTTTTTTGTGGTAAGCGTTTACGCCAGATGAAATGCGCAAGAAACAACATCACTATTCCCGCTATAAAAAAACGTGCTGTTGCTATTACAAATGGCTGAGCTGATTGTAAGGCAATTTTTGTAGCCGCTGCTGCCGATGACCATAATAACGCAAATCCAATACCTGCAGCAATATATTTTGAATTCATGAAGTAAAAGCGTGTGCCGTTGATTGCAGCATACCTGATGCAAACTTATTCTATAAATAGGTTTGTTGGAAAAGTTTCAATTTGGTTGTTTGCTGCAGGAGATGGACGACAAACAAAAAAGAAAAGGTCTATAAAAAGAAAAAGGTCATCTGTAGAAACAGTTGACCGTTAACGATTGCTTGCCATATAAAAAAAGAGTTCTAATAATTTGTCTGTAGAGCTTTCAAATCAGCTGCTGTTCTTCTTTTTGCTGCTTTTCTGCTGATTTGATGATGTAAAATTATCGGACCGGCGGTTAGCCATCAAATCAAGATGCGCATGTTTTTATGACGGCAAATAGGATTTTATTTTTCTGAAAGTCTTACCTGCAAAGGATTTGAGCGAAAAAAAGTTGTGACACCCAACGTCATTTTTTATTGGTTAAAATGACATTTATTCCGGCAAAAACAGGCATAAACGGGCTGTTGCGGGCAACGTAAAGCCTATTTCTTACTCATGACGCATGCCCTTTGCCACACGAAACAAATGCAACGCATAAGGAAACAATGCATCCATTGTTTCTGCTGCACCTTTGGTTGAGCCGGGTAAAGTAATGATAAGTGAGTTGTTAATGAAACCTGCTACACCTCTCGACAGCATTGCATACGGTGTGCGTTGCTGACCATAGTTGCGTGCTGCTTCCATCATACCGGGTATTTCCCGATCGAGTAATGGTTGAATAGCTTCCGGTGTAATATCTCTCGGCGAAAGACCTGTACCACCGGTGAAAAGAATTAAATTATATCCTTCTTCGCTGTATTGTTTGGCTTTGCTTTGAATCGCATCGAACTCATCGGGGATAATTTCATACACCGATGTTTTCAGTTGATGCTGTTGCAGTTTTTGCAGAATAGCTTTGCCGCTGCTATCTTCTTTTGTACCTGCTGCAACAGAATCGGAACAAACAATTACTGCTGTACGGATGCTGTCTTTCAGTTCATCTTTGAAATCTGTTTTACCACCTTTCTTGCTTTCCAGTTTGATAGAAGAAATCTCAACGCCTTTATCCAATGGCTTCAGCATATCGTACATCGTTAATGCGGTGATGGCTGCACCGTGCATGGCTTCCACTTCCACTCCTGTTTTATAAATGGTATGTACCTCAACAAAAATGCGGATGCTTAATCCATCTATTTCATGTTTAACGGATGCAAACTCAACAGGCAACGGATGACAATCAGGAATTACATCGCTTGTTTTTTTGATGGCGAGTAAACCTGCTGCACGTGAAAATTCAAACACATCGCCTTTAGGAACAGTTTTGTTTTGAATAGCAGCAATGGTTTCCTGTTTGGAAACTGTAAGAGTTGCTGATGCAATTGCTTCCCGCAAGGTTGTTGATTTATGTGTGATATCGACCATTGCTTATTGATTTACTTTCCATTGATGTGATTCGTCTTCAAATAATTCCTTTCCCCAAACCGGCAGTTCTGTTTTGATGCGTTCCACAACTTCATTGCAAGCGTCAATTGCGGGGCGACGATGTGCAGATGATGTAAACACAAACAAACAGATCTCTCCTGCTGCAACCTTACCTAAGCTATGATGCACATGCATGCAGGTGAGTTCATACTTCGCAAACGTTTCTTCTCGAATGATGTGCATTTTTTCTAAAGCCAGTTCTTCATACGTTGTGTATTCAATCGCTGCTACTTTCTTTTCATCTATTACGTCGGCTCTAACCTGTCCTAAGAAAATACTGTGACCTCCAATATTTGTTTTACTGCTATGTTTGGCAATACTGTCTGCAATAAATGCAGTAGAAATTGCACCTTGCGTAAATATATTTTTAGGCTTACGTTCCATTACATGGTTTGTTTTTGTTGCTGCATCCATTGCTGAATACCGCCTTTTAAACTATAGATCTTTTTCGAGTCGCCAAATAAATCTGTCAGCTGTTTGGCCGCTGCCGCACTTCGTTTGCCCGATAAACAAAAGACAACAATTGTATCTTCCGTTAACCAGCTTGCATGTTGTAGTAACTGGCTTAACGAAATCTGCATATGGCTGAATTCTGTTACAACAGGTTCTTCATCCTTCTCCCGCACATCAACAATTGCCGATTTTGCTTCTGCGATCATTTCATTAAATGCAGCGATATCAATTTCATTTACAGCAACTGAATTGTTGCACAACCATTCATAATCGGTTTGCTGCAGTGCTTCTATTGAAGATGGAATCAGTGATGCTGTTTCTAAAGCTTTGCTCAACTCCAGTTCATAGGTTTGATTGTTGAGTGTATTATACGTCAACAGTTTGTTTGATAGTAATAAACCAGTTCCTGTAATCAGCTTAATAGTTTCATTCGCCATCATGCTGCCGATGATACCGGGCAATACGCCCAACACACCTGCTTCTGCACAGTTTAAAACTTCTCCTTCTTTTGGAGGATGCGGAAACAGATCTCGGTAATTAGCTGAATGTTCATTTTTATGTTCAACATTGAATACTGCAACCTGTCCTTCGTATTGTGAAATAGCACCGTACACCAATGGCTTCTTCAGCAACACACAAGTATCATTCACCAGATAACGGGTAGCGAAATTATCAGAGCCATCAACAATTACATCAAAAGTTGCAAGAATAGCAGCAGCATTTTTGTTTGTTAACCGTTCGTTGTAAACTGTAAACTTCACTTGCGGATTCAATTGCTTCAATACTTCCACTGCACAAACTGCTTTCGACTTCCCAACCATCTGCACATTGTACAAAACCTGCCGATGCAGATTTGAAAGAGCAACAACATCATCATCCACTATGCCAATGCTGCCAACACCTGCTGCAACAAGATACTGCAGCACAGGGCAACCCAATCCACCTGCACCAATCACCAATACAGAAGCCGACAACAGTTTCTGTTGTGCTTCTGCACCAAATCCTTTCAGGATCAGCTGGCGTTGGTAACGTTCATATATGCGGTCGCTGTTCATGTTTATCCTCCAGAAAATGGCGGCAGTAAAGCCACGGTGCAATGATCGTTGAGTGTTGTATTTCCGGTGATCGTTTTCTTATCAACAGCTACAATAAACTTTTCGGAAGCAAGCAAAGGATATTGTAAACGCAATTGCTCCAACAATGCATCGGTTGAAGCAATAAGCGGCAGTTCGGCTTTTGGGCCTGCTATTTCTGCCAGTTTTCCAAAAAATAAAACAGTGATCATTTACTGCAAATTTATTCCTTCCTTGTTTAAATACTTGTAACAATCAATTTTACTGCAGCCACCAATAAGACCGTTGCAAGCGTATATTTTAAAACAACCTGTTTCATTTTAACAGCGCCGAAATAAGCACCGGCTAAACCGCCGACAAAAGCAATGACGACATATAAGTACATGTCTGTTGTAAAATGGATGCCTTTCGTTAACTGTCCAGCTAATCCTGAAAGTGAATTAACAAAAATGAACAGGGCGCTGATGGCTGCTGTTTGTTTCATATCAGCCCATCTCAGCAATAATAAAACAGGCGATAAAATAATACCTCCGCCGATACCAATCAACCCTGACAAAAAACCGATGGTTACGCCGATTGCAATTACAAGCAGTAATGAATATTTCTTTTGTTCTTCGACCTGGATATTGCTGAAGAACAAAAAACGCATCACAGGCAACAACAATAACCAGCCAAGTATCTGTTTATAAATAGAAGCATCAATCGTAATTAGTCCACCAATAAAAGCAAATGGCACCGATGCCAATGCAAAAGGCAGAAATAATTTCATCCGGAAATAGCCACCACGATAAAACTGTATGAAGGATGTAAGCGATACAAATAAATTCAACAGTAACGCTGTGGGTTTCATTACATCGGGCGCAATGCTGAAGATAGCCATCAATGCCAAATAACCGCTGGCACCACCATGCCCGACGGATGCATATAAAAATGCAACCAGGAATAGTAGAATATAAAACAGATAAATAAAATCCATTGTACTTAAACAGGTAAAAGATGAATGGTTACAGGATCGTTTGCTTTGTACTCTTCCTTCTCTCCTTCCAGCACCAGTAAACAATTGGCTGTTGCAAATGAATTTAGTTTGTACGATTCCTGCGCTGTTAAGGGTAACACAGTTTGTCCGTCGTAGTATGCTTTCTGAAAATGTGTAAGTCCCGGTGGTTTGATGCAATCCTTTGCCAGCGTGGTTTGCACTGCTTTCAATTGCAACGGACGTTTTGTTTGATGAGCTAATGCTTCTGTAACATACTCATAAAAGCAAGTAAGTACGGATGATGGGTTACCAGGTAAACCAAATACAAGTTTATTTTCTTTTGTACCAAAGAACAATGGTTTACCGGGACGTTGTTTTATTTTATGAAACTGTTTCGTTACTCCACATCTTTCTGCAGCCTGCAATACAAAATCATAATCACCCACACTTACGCCACCAGTAAGTAATACAAGATCACTTTCATGCAATGCCTGTTGCAGGATTGCAGTTAATACTTCTATATCATCTGCTGCTTTATACATGCGATGAACAGGAATATGCAGCGATTCCAATGCTGCTGTTAAACCAAACGAATTGGATTCGTACACTTGTCCGTACGACAATGGTTTGCCCGGTTCCTGTAATTCGTTGCCGGTAAGAATGATGCTGATGACAGGATCAGGAATTATTTCAACTTCGGTGATGCCGATGCCTGCTAAAAAACCAATGGCAGCTGCAGTAAGCAAACTTCCTTTTGGCAAAGCGAGTTCACCTGCTTTTATTTCTGAGCCTACCGGACGAACATTACTGTTGCGTTGCAGTTTATCATCTTCAATGATCAATACGCCGTTTTCTGTTTTTACTTTTTCCTGCATCACAACTGTATCTGCACCTTCGGGAACAGGTGCGCCAGTGAAAATGCGGATAGCCTTTCCTTCTGCAACTTCAACCGATGAAGAACTGCCTGCGGCCATCTCTCCTGCAATCACTAATTCTTTTTGCAGATCATCAAATGCAAATGCATAGCCATCCATCGCTGATTGTGGAAACGCAGGAATATCAACTGTTGCAAACACATCTGTAGCCAACACTTTCCCTCTTGCCTGTAATAACGGAAGCGCAACAGGTTTTAAGGCTGTTACGTTATTCGAAATAATATGTTTTGCTTCTGTTACAGTAATCATTGTTTGCTGAATTTTCCGTCAGACGAGGACGTCAGACGGAGCGTACTTTGAATTATCCGTTCGAAAGATTTTTATAATCTTCCACCGTATCAATATCAATCTCTCCTTTCGGAAAAGAAACAAAAGCAGCTTCGTTCATATACGTTCGAACCAGGCTCTTTGCTCCCACATCACCAGTTAACTCCATCAGTTCCGGAAAGAAAGGTTTGGTAAATAAAACAGGCGTTCCAAAAGTAGTTCCATATTTACTTGCAACAATGCTACTCCTTTCTTTTCTGTTCAATTCCATCAAATTATTTAATAACTCTGCTGTTACAAATGGCTGATCGGCCACCATAAAAATTACAGCGTCAGTTTGCGGTTGCATTTCAACCAACGTTTGTAAACCAAAATGAATTGTCGAAGCCATTCCTTCGTTCCAATTAGTATTTACAACCACATGTGCTGTTGTAAGATTGATTTCAGCTTTAATTAGATCTGCATTAGCACCTAAAATAACAATAACGGAGGAAGCGTCAGATGATTGAGCTGCTTCAATGGAGTGTTGCAATAATGTTGCACCTGAAAAACTTAATAATTGTTTGGGAGAACCTAATCGTGAAGATGCGCCTGCAGCGAGTATAATGACGCCTGTATTATTTGTATGCATTTGCTCATCTGCCATTGCTGCTTAATTTCTGTACTTCCAATTCATTGCGTGCATGAATACTAACTGAACGGTTTTTCAAAAACCCTCCTGTGCGTTCAGCAAACACCGCTTTTATTTCTGCCAGCACAGACAATGCAATTTCTTCGGCAGCTTCTGCACCAATGTCGAGTCCAATAGGGCCATGGATCATTGCACGTTGTTCGTCTGTAATAGTAATGCCTTCATCGCTTAACTCGGCAAACATTCGTTCTAACCTTTTCTTTGGCCCGAGTGTACCGATGTACCTGCAGTTGATTTGCAACAACAGTTTCATCATTGCCAAATCATACTTGTAATTGTGCGTCATCAACAAAAACACCGTCCATTCATCTATCACAAGTTGTTTGATGATCTCTTCGGGTTTTCCGGTAAGCAGTTGATGTACGTTAGGGAAACGTTGTGCATTCGCATGGGTTGATCGTCCGTCTGCAACTGTTATCTGCCAACCCAACACCTTCGTCATTTCAACTAAAGGAAATGCGTCATTACCTGCACCAACAATGATCAATGAAATGGATGGCCGCAGCAATTCAACAAAGGCAGTCAATTCAAACGCACTGTATTCTTTGATGAACGATGAACCTGCATTCAATACAGCAGATGCATCTTCATGCACAATTGCTTTTAATCCCGCCTCATCTAATTTGCTGTATGAAGTTTCTGCATCAAGAAAAAAACAAGTACCGGGTTGATGAGCATGAAAGTTGTTCAATGAAAACAAGGTGACCAAAACAGTTTCTCTTCTGTACAACTGCGAACGCTCCAGCAATGCAATTGGATTATTTGCATCCTGTGGATCAATCGGTTCAAATAATATATGAACAATACCATTGCAGCCTAACTGCACACCAAACTCAACATCTTCTTCATCCAATGTATTATACGTAACAAGTTTGTTTTGTTGTTGATGAATAGCCAGCAATGCTTTCCGTAATGCATCGCCTTCCAAACATCCTCCGCTGATAGCACCGGTCATTCGTCCATCTTCTTCCACCAGCATACGGGCACCAGGCCGCCTGTAAGAAGAACCCTCCACATACACAACAGTAGCAAGTGCGGTTTGTCGGCCTGCCTGCTCTGCTGTTTTAAATGCTTTTATTATATCAGTAATTTCTTTTGTCATTTATTTAAAAGACGGAATTATTTTTTGCCTGGAGCATAAGCACCTGTTTTGATCCAGGTGATCCATGCTTTTTTAAATTCTTCGTGGCTTAGCGGTGGTACAGTACGTCCTTCACCAGGGTCCCATCCCCATTTTACCAAACTATCATCAGCATGTTCAATTAACTGCTGCAATGTTTTGTTTCCATTTATTTTTGGATTCACTATTTGTTTTGCTAACTGGCTTGCTGTTCTTCCCTGGAAAACCATTTTCATGGTTGCAGGAGGTAAATGCCAGTTTGGATTTCCCGGAGGTTTGTTTAATCCTTCTAGATTTGTTGGTTGATGACAATTACCACATTTCATCGCATAAATACCTTTGCCATCTTTACCTCTTTGCGGTAGCATCGCATGTATGTGACTATCGTCTCCCTGTAATGGAACATCACCTGCGGGATGACAGTTCATACAACGGGGGCTCATCAAAACTTTATACACATCCATAAAAGCTTTTACAGATGTTGCACTATCCTTCTTGAAGAACTCATTCTTTGCTGGTTCATTTTTTAGTCTGAAACTAGTGACGATGATCACTAAAAGAATAATTCCTACAACACTTATCTTTTTTACAGGAAGAAAATAGCGTGTTTTAAACTCCATATGCTGCTTCATAAAAAATTAATTTAATCGTAACCGATCTTATTTCCCTTTCTGTTGAATATCTGCTGCCAATTGAATGGCACTGCGAATTCGCAGATAGGTTCCGCAGCGACAAATGTTACCAGACATTGCCGCATCAATATCTTTTTCAGTTGGATTTTTATTTTCTTTCAAAAGAACTGCTGCCGACATTATCTGTCCAGCCTGGCAATACCCACATTGAGAAACATCTAATTCAATCCACGCTTTTTGTAAAGGATGATCATTTTTCTCTGACAAGCCTTCGATGGTCACTACTTTTTGTCCAACTGCCCGGCTCACTTTTGTAACACATGAACGAACTGCTTCACCATTCAAATGAACAACACATGCACCACATTGTGCAACACCACAACCATACTTCGTTCCCACAAGACCAATGGTATCTCTAAGCACCCATAGCAAAGGTGTTTCAGGATCTACATCTACATTGTAGTTTTTCTTATTAATAGTTAATGTGATCATACTTGTAAGATAAATAATGATGAATAGTTTTAATTAAGCCTTGCTGTTTTTGTTCAATTGCGAAATATAGGGCTGATCATAAAACCGGTTACCTGTGCTTTTATACAATGCATTTGCTACTGCTCCAAATACAGGAGGAAAAGGTGGTTCGCCTAATCCGGTTGGATCAATATCATTCTGTACAAAATGAACGTCGATCTTTTTTGGCACTTCATGCATTCGTATAATTCTATACCGATGGAAATTATTTTGTTCCGTAACACCATCTTTATGCGTTAACCCTCCGTAAAGAGCATTTCCAATTCCATCAACAACAGCACCCTGGATCATATTGATTGCTGCATCCGGATTTACAACTATTCCACAATCCACTGCACTGAACACCCGTTCAACATAAGGTTGTCCATCTCTCTTTACGATATCCACCACATGTGCAACGTAAGAAGCGTGACAGAAATAAGCAGCAACACCACGACTGTACTTTTTATTTTCCGGCTTACCCCATCCTGATTTTTCTTTTACTAATTTTAAAACACTTGCATATCGATCGGCATCGTACTCATTGTTTTTACCAACAGGATTCTCTTTTGCACGCTTCAACATTTCTAACCGGAGATCAATTGGATCTTTGCCCATTGCTTCTGCTATTTCATCAAGGAAAGATTGTTCTGCAGCCGCATTAAAGTTTGATCGTGGTGCACGAAAGGCACCAATGGTGATATTGGAAGGTATCTCCCAACTCTCTGCTAAATAGTTATCAACTGCACCTGCAGGAAATCGGTTTGCATGAATTGCATGTTCGGGAATACCACCACCTTTTATATGAAATGCAATCAGGTTTTTATTTGCATCCAACGCAGCACGGTAAGTAGCTGTGTACATGGGGCGATAGATGCCGTACGTCATATCATCTTCCCTGCTGTAAACAAGTTTTACAGGAGCTTTTACTTTTTTAGAGATAAGCGCTGCTTCATAGATATAATGTCCATATGCCCTGAGACCAAAGCCTCCACCCATACGTGTCATCTGTATCTCGATCTTGTCGGCTGGCAGGTTCAACAATTTTGCAAGAGTAGGTTCACTCCAACCGGGTGCTTGCAAAGGTCCGGCCACTAAAGCTTTTTCATCAGTAACATGAGCGAAAAAATTCATTGGCTCCATACAGTTATGTGCTAAGAACGGTGCGTTGTAGGTGCGTTCTATAACTTGAGCTGCATTTTTAAAAGCTGTTTCTGGATCTCCGTCTTTTCTTAATAGTTGAGCAGGCTTCTTTGCATATTCTTTCATTTTTTCGAACTGCTTACTCGTAGTTTCAAGTTCGCCCGGAACAACAACTTCTCTTTTCCCACCCCTACCTGCCATCGTATTCTTCGTATCACCTGCCGGTTCCCATTGAACAATTAATTTCTTGCGGGCATTCATCACTTCCCATGTTGTATTACCAACAACCACTAACAGATCATTGAATGATCGGGTATCGAAACCACCTTGCTCAAAATCATCTGCATACAATTTCATACTAAACACATCTTTGATGCCAGGCATTTTCAACGATTGAGCTGCATCAAACGATTTTAGTTTCATCCCGAAAGCCGGTGGATGTTCAATCATTGCGATCAACATGCCATCCACTTTATAATCTATTCCAAAAAGAGGTTTGCCGGTTACAATTTTTGCACCCTCCACATTTTTCTTTGAGTTACGAACGATCTTGAAATCCTTTGGATCTTTTAGCTTCATTCCTTTGGGTATTGGAATACCCGATGCTTTTGATGCAAATTCGCCATAGGTTCCCGACTTGCCCGTTTTTTCATGATACAGCATTCCTGCTTTCGTTGTTATTTCTTCAGCAGGAACAGACCATGTTTCTGCAGCAGCGGTTATCAACATCTGGCGTGCAGCTGCACCTGCTTCACGCAATGGCTTCCAATACATGCGCACAGAATTACTTCCACCTGTAAACTGTGGACCCAGTTTTACATTGTCATGATACCCCATTTCTATCACAACCTTTTCCCAGTTTACATCCAGCTCTTCAGCTACGATCATGGGTAGAGAGGTCATCACATTCTGACCAAACTCCGGATTAGGATTCAGAATTTTTATGATATTATCGGGGGTAATTTTGATATAGCCGGTTATTTCATTCCATTGTTCAGGCAAGTCGGCGGGATTTATTTTATCATCGAGGCTGAATTCTGCCAATCCGCTAAAGCTTATCATCAATCCACCACCTGCAAGAAAGGATGATTTTAAAAATGTTCTTCTGTTATAATCGGTTTTGAACTTTCCCATTGTTGATGACTTTAAAATTTATAATTGCGTCGTCGTATCTTTTTTTGTTTAGCTGTGGTTTTAATTGCCTCTCTTAGCTGCAAGTGCTGCATGATAGCCTGAATACCGCAATATCCACACCAATCGAAAAAGTTTTATGCTTTATGTTCAAACTAATTACTGGCATAGCGAAATACGTTTATGAAAGTTAACTACTTTTTAAAGCAATAGGCTGTTCAATTACAACATGCAACCTGTTCTATGTTCGTTGTTGAAAATTGATTTGTTGAATGTGTAATCAGGGAATTCAGCCGAACTGTAAAACAAAGGCTGAAATGATCCAATAACACACACGCACTAAATTCTTTATTTTTTCTGTTTGATTAGTATACAGATTACTGATTTGCCTACCATTATTACTGATTAAGCATGAGTTGAAGTTCATTTAACCTAACTGTTCAGCAAATGGCAACTTGCGTAATCGTTTCCCCGTTGCTGCAAAGATTGCATGGGCAAGCGCTGGTGCCACAGGCGGCAATCCCGGTTCTCCTAAACCGGTAGGTGGTTCATCCGACTCAATAAATTGCACATCAATTTCCGATGGCGCATCTTTCATAAATAGAATACTTTCAGGGAAATTAGTTATTCTTCAAAACATGAAAGCATAAAACCATTTCAATTACATGAATGACTGATTTAGGAAGATTAACGGAAATTGATTGAAGGTTTTCTTACCTGTTATTACTGTGATACTCTTCGTTTGTTACGGCCTGCAGCCAAACTGTTTCACCTTTTTCTCTCCCGGTGATGGCAAGTTGAACAAAAGCACTGTCGGCACTTGCTCCGTGCCAATGTGGTACATCTGGCGGGCATTTTACCGCATCTCCTTTGCGAAGTATTTTTTTAGGTTGACCTTTTTCCTGGTAATAACCTACGCCATCAGTTACCAATAATATTTGTCCGGCCGGATGTAAATGCCATTTGCTCCTGGCACCCGGTTCGAAAGTAACATTACCCACTGCTATGGCATTAAGACTGTCGGCAGCAACAAGCATTTGTAAATAGGCATTGCCTGTAAAATTATCATTCGTAATTTTTTCCCCTTTCGGAAAAACAAGTGTGTTTTCGTTCTTTGAGTGATTCATTTCCTCTTTGTTCTTACATGCTGCGAAAGCGAATAATAATAGCGGCAGTATATAACTAAGATTAAGTTTCATGTTGCAGGCATTAAAGATTGGATTGATAAAAACTCAGCAATTTATTTACGGCTTGTGATACATACTCCGGCTTCCAATAGGTTTGTATATGAGTTGCTCCATCAATTAAAAACAATTCTTTGCTTTTTGCATTGGTTGCTTTTTTAAATGCTTCATCAGTCATATATTTTGTATCAGCTTTGCTGCCGGCTATCATTAATAAGGGTTGATCAATTAATTCCATATTCGTAATGGCATCCCAGGTCATCAAATCAAGCAGGCTACTCATCGTGTATAAAAAAGTAGAGTTTGTATGGGCATGCGTTCTGTAATAATACACAAACCCTTCACGATACAGATCAGTTGAGGTCTTCGCAATCTCTTCATCGGTAACACTTGCCACACCAGCATACATTATTTCACCACCTGCAGCTTCCTGCGCACGTGCGTCAGATGCTTTCTGTAAACGCTCCTGGATAGTACCTATCTGTGAATTCTGAAAACCATTACGTCTTACTTCGCCTGAATTGAACATGCTGAGTGTTGCTACTGCTTTAAACCGTTTATCTGATTGAGCTGCTTTTAACGTGTAACCACCACCTCCACAAATACCAAGAACACCTAAACGGTTTGCATCAACGCCTGCGTATTGCGAAATAAAATCAGCCATGCCATGAATATCTTCAATACGACTTGATGGTTTATCTGTATGACGGGGAGTACCGCCGCTTGCTCCCTGGCATGCAGCATCCGCAACAATCGTTATATAACCTGCTTCTGCCAAACGTTGACCATATAATCCCGCCGTCTGTTCTTTTATACCGCCATTAGGATGTGCTACCACTATTGCCGGGTATTTTTTTAACGAATCGTAATTGGCAGGCGTATAAATATTTGCAGCAATATCGATCCCGTTCAGTTTATAGGTAACAGGATGAATATTTACTTTTCCTTTTTCATTTTTTGTAATCGCAGCATCGTACACAAGTGTAAAAGGATTTTGCTGTTTCACTTGCTGAGTAGTCTGTGCTTTGATTTTAATTGTAGCTACCATTGACATTGTTACTAAAAATATAGATGCGATTTTTTTCATTGCTAAAAAATTTAAAACTCCACCATTACTTTTTCAACACTTCCTCCAACACTTTTCCTGCAGTATCCCCTTCTTTTTTACCGATGGTTACTGAAATGATGTTGACGAATTCATGTAAATGTTGAGGAGATAGCCCCACATTGAGAGAAATGGATAAATGCGATTTCAACATGGGTTCTGCATTTCCAATGGCACTGAGTACCGAAATGGTTACCAGCTCCCGTTGAGCATAGGTTAAAACATCCCGTTCGAAAATATCTGCAAACAAATGCTCTTTCAGAAAAGTATCAATTACCGGCGCAAAGGCAGAATAACCGCTAAGTGAATCAGGTTGTTTTGTGTTCGTAAGTTCTCCTAAAATCTTTTTGCCACGTTCGTATTTGCTGCTGTCATTAGCGATGGGTGAAGCATTGTTTCCTGTTTTATCAGTAATACCTTTTGTTTTTCGTTCTTTAAGCACTTCCATAAAAGTCTGCAAACCTCTTATGCTGCGTGGGAATCCACAGTATGCATATAGATGAACAATAACTTCTTTGATTTGATTTACAGTTAAACCAGCGTCTAATCCATCGTGCAAAGCTTTCTGTAATTGTACCAGGTTTCCTTTTGCGGTAAGAGATGAAATGATAACAATGCTCTGCTGCTTCTTATCCAGGTGTTCATTTGTATGCACCAATGGTTTAGCACTCACCTTTATAATAGATGAGGCAAACAATACCAGAACTATGAAAGAGTTAATTGTGCGCATACAAGTTTCTTTTGTGATCAATTACTTCTAATGCTTAATTTGATGAGTGTCTCTTACACTGCTAAACGTTAACGCTAATAGTTTCCAGCTTGCACTTTGTTTTTTATAAACTTCGGTAACTGTAAATTCAGTTACGGCATCTGCACCACGAACAACTGCCGTGAGTGTAATACGACTCCAGACTATGGCAACATCATCTACCATTTCAACTGCAACATCATGCACATCAGCTTTTTTATACCAGATGCTTCCTGTTTTAATGATCTCCAGTTCCTCGGCTTTTTTCCATGTGCCACTCATGTGCACAAATTTCGATTGATCATGAAAAAGTGAAGTCAGCTTATCTACATTCTTATCTGCCATCCACTGCCATTTCTCTTTTGACAGATTGAGTATTTCCTGCTGAGAGTTTGCATTACCCGCAGCAGAAGAACTGTTTTTTTGAGATGAACAACCCATCGTAAACGTGATGAGTAAAAAACAGATTAACGCAATTGATCCTTTCATACAGCTATTTTTTATTGATTCAATAATATATTTTCTACAGTTGACAGTTTTAAAATATTGATTTAAATCTGTCGGTTATTTGTTAGTGCCCGTCATTTTAACAGGTCGCATCAACTTTGAAAATGTAAGCGAACCCATCGTCCATTTTCCATTTTCTTTGATATATACTTCCGTTACCATAAAAGGATTGATTACTTCGTTTCCTCCAACAACCGCTACTAAGTCGATATCGTTTAACAGGATTGCTGTATTGCCGATGATGTTTACAGACACGGAGTATACTTCCGCTTGCTTGTACCAGATGCCGCCGCTTTTAATCACATTAATTTCCTGTTGCTTTCCCCAGGTTCCGCCCATGTGTACAAACATGGATTTTTCATGAAAGAGAATCGATAACGAATCTGCATTCTTATCTGACATCCATTGCCATTTTTGTTTGGAAAGATCAATCAGCTGTTGCTCTGCAGCTGAAGGAATTGGTTTTGTTTGTTGCGCAGTACAGTATTGCATAGTTGCAAACAAAAAACATAAAACGAGCATCGTTAATTTCATATTGTTGTATTTAAATATTTACAAATTGATACTTACAACGCTTTCAGCGTTTTTTCTAACCACCTCGTTAATTCAGCCTCTACCTGCTTTTCCTTGTCACCTTCCATTACAAACAAAACACCGTCTCTTTCAATTCCACCTTTTGTAGAGAACCCTTCCAAGACTTTGCTGTTCCTGCATAATTTTTTTACAGTTTCAAAACTACTTCCCACACCATATCCAGTATTTGTATTAAACGGGATAACTGTTTTTCCGCTTAGATCATACTGAGTCAAAAAACTTTTCATGGGTGGCGGTAACTGCATTCCCCAAGTGGGAAATCCAATAAATACTACATTGTATTTATGGATACTGTCGATCTTAGTTTTCAGTGGTGGCAGAAATCCGGTCGCATTTTCATTTGCCACCTGTTCTACAATTGCTTTGTAATTCTCCGGATAAGGATTTTCTAACACCAATTCAACCAATGTGCCACCTGTATGTTTGTGTATGATCTCTGCTACTGCTTTTGTGTTTTTTGTTCTTGATAAGTAAACGATCAACACGTTTTTATTTTTCAGCACCTTGTCAAGTTCAGTCGATGGAGTTTGCGCTGTTGTACAACCGCACAAAAGCAAACAGGTTGCTAAAATCAATACAAAATATGTTCTTCTTTCTTTCATTTGAATACTTAGTCCCTTAAATATCGATCACATGAAAGTGAATGCTCATAACATCATTTATCGGTTGATGAGCTTTTGCGACTGTTCACCATAACGGTTACCCTGAACTGTGATTCTTGAAAGCGCATTACTTATTTCGCTCAAATTTTCCTCACTGAGTACAACATCAGTTGATGCAATATTTTCTTCCAGGCGATGCAATTTTGTTGTACCTGGAATAGGAACGATCCATGGCTTTTGTACCAACAACCATGCTAAAGCAATTTGTGCAGGAGTTGCATTCATATTCTTCGCAATGTTGCCAAGCAGATCGATCAAAGCGTAGTTCGCCTTTCTGTTCTCTTCTGAAAAACGGGGTACTGTGTTTCTGAAATCAGTTGCACCAAATGTTGTATTCTCATCAATCTTACCTGTAAGAAATCCTTTACCTAAGGGACTGAAAGGAACAAAGCCAATACCTAATTCTTCCAATGTTGGCAATATTTCCTCTTCAGGTTCACGCCACCATAATGAATATTCACTTTGCAATGCAGTTACCGGTTGTACTGCATGTGCTTTACGAATTGTATGCACACCTGCTTCAGACAATCCAAAATGTTTCACCTTCCCTTCTTTTATTAATTCCTTCATCGTACCTGCCACATCTTCAATAGGAACTGACGGATCAACCCGATGCTGATAAAACAAATCAATCACATCTGTTCTTAACCGTTTCAATGATGCTTCTGCTACAGCCCTTATATTTTCAGGACGGCTATCCACACCTGGCGTTGTTCCTGTCTTGAATCCAAACTTTGTTGCAATTACAACGTCTTTCCGGAATGGTTCTAACGCCTCACCCACCAATTCTTCATTCGTGAAGGGGCCATAAATTTCAGCCGTATCGAAAAACGTAACTCCTTTTTCGTAAGCGGCACGTATCAGTTTAATTGCTTCCTGTTTATCCATCACGTTACCATAACCAAAGCTGATGCCCATGCAACCCAAACCCAATGCAGAAACTTCCAATCCGCTATTTCCTAATATTCTCTTTTGCATATGATTTAATTTTATAGTGATTATTCTTCAATTGTACGTGTACCTAAAAACTTTACCATCGCAGGGTCACGGTGGTCGAAGAAGCTGCTTGTTTTTGTATCCAACGATTTGATTGCTTCCATATCATCGAAACTCAGATCAAAATCAAAGATGTTGAAATTCTCTTCCATTCTTTCTTTACGAACCGATTTCGGAATAGCCACTACTCCTCTTTGCGTGAGCCAGCGAAGAATTACCTGTGCAATGGTTTTATTGTATTTGCTGCCGATAGAAGCAAGCAGTTCATTCTGAAAAATATTATTCTTGCCTTCAGCAAAAGGTCCCCATGATTCGATCTGTACATTATTTTCCTGCAGGAATACTTGTGTTTCAATTTGCTGATGAAAAGGATGCGTTTCAATCTGATTGACAGCGGGAACAATTTCGTTGTGAACAATCAGATCAATCAGTCTGTCGGGATGAAAATTACTAACTCCAATTGCCCGCACTTTTCCTTGCTTGTACAAGTCCTGCATTGCTCTCCATGTTCCATACACATCACCCATTGGTTGATGCATGAGGTATAAATCGAGGTAATCAGTTTGCAATTGTTTCAACGAACGTTCAAATGACTTTTTTGTTCCTTCATATCCGTTTGATTGTATCCATACTTTTGTGGTAATAAACAACTCTTCCCTTGCTACGCCGCTTAGTTTGATTGCTTTGCCAACTGCTTCTTCATTTCTATAAGATGCAGCCGTATCAATTAAACGATAACCGGTTTCAATAGCATCCACCACACTTCGTTCACATTCTGCCAGGTCTGTTACCTGGAAAACACCAAATCCTAAAACGGGCATTTCAACTCCGTTATTCAATCTCAGCATTTGCATAATTCTTTATTTTATGTCCTGCAAAGGTTTTACTATTTCTACACTTTTATGGTATACAGGTTACTGATTTATCTACCAAGATTCCTGATACCAGCAATTGCCTTCTGCAACAATCAATTATTTTAAATTACCTGATGTAACTGCTTTTTCAATTACATCAAGCCTAGCCTTATTGGGATCTTTTGCGCCTACGGCTGAGCCATCAGATCGAAATTCGAGTATCTCATTTTTTTCAGCATTATATACAGGCCATTGCTGCAATCCTTTTCCATTGGGATTGCCTGTTTTTGCGAAATTGGTCCAATAGCTGTTCATCATTTTTGCCACTTCATAATCTTTAGCAGGAATAGTTGCGCCGTTTCTACTTCTCAGGTTATTGAACACATAAGGAATTTCAGATGCATGCGCTGCACCATAACGCATCATCTGTTGCATGGAAGGTGATACGTATGAAAAAAGATAAACAAAGGCTGGTGTTTTTTTGGCAGTAAAAGCAGTAGCAGTAAACCTGGCCGGTTCTGCCCACACTTTATCTGTGTTCACAAACGTGAGTATCTTTGCAAATTCGGTAGTACCATCAGGATCATACACTTTACTTGCTTCTGCTTTCATGCTGCCGAATAAATTTAATAGTTCATCTTTTGTGCGTGCATTCACAAAACCTGCCGGCACTTCTGCATTGTTCGATCCAATGATAATCGGCACTTTTGGCTGTCTGCCTGCTTTATAAGCGCTCTCTGCCGTTTCAACAACCAACTTACCATCGAGTATAGGTCCGGAATAAGTAGCTGGTCCACCGGGGCCATTGCTTTCCTGTCCTCCATCAACAATTTGTGCAACGGTTAAACCCCGAAGTTTAGCTAATGAAATCGCATCGGTCCCCTCTATTCCATATCTTTTTGCAAAGTTTACGCCGATGGTTTCTGCCGATACGGGATAATAAGTATCTGCATTCTCTTTCTGTATTGGTCTGCCGGTCAAAACACCATCTCTGCCACCACCTGATTCAATAATCGCTTTATGAAAGAGACCTTTTGCAGATGGAATTGTGAGGAGTGAATGAACTGATACGCCACCTGCAGATTCACCGAAAATGGTCACATTACCCGGGTTGCCACCGAATGAAGCAATATTCGTTTGTACCCATTTAAGTGCAGCGATCTGATCCATGTAACCATAGTTTCCTTTAAACTCCTGCGGATGCTCAACACCAAGTGCAGGAAAAGCAAAAAAGCCGAGTCGGCCCAGGCGATAATTTATACTCACCAGTATAACTCCATTATCAGTGAATGACGATCCGGAAAAATCGTTGAGTGCGCCACTTCCAAAAACGAATGCACCACCATGGATCCACACCATCACAGGAAGTTTCGCATCTTTCTTAGTTCCTGCAGGTGTCCATATATTGAGAAAAAGACAATCTTCTGCTGATGTTTTTGCGATTGAATCGGCACCTCTTGGAAATGCCGCCTGCGGACAATCTGCACAAAATTTACTGGCATCCCGAACTCCCTTCCATGGTTTTACAGGTTGTGGCGGTCGCCATCTATATTCACCTACCGGTGCTGCTGCGTATGGAATTCCTTTAAAGCTGGAGACCTTTCCTTCTGTAACACCACGTACAATGCCTGAAGCAGTTTGTACGAGCGGACCAGATGTTGTGTTGTTTTGTGCAAACAAGACGGTTGATAAAAGCAGCGTACAACCAAATAATAATTTTTTCATGATGACAGTTTTAATCCGCATATTTTTTGCGTGATGCAATCTTTACTTATGCTGTAAAGGTCACCCATTAAAACGCTTGTTGGGTATACAGATTACTGTTTCACCTACCAAGATTACTGTTTTGTAAGTGGTGTTTGGGTAACAGATAAGGAAAGCTGTAACTTTAATAGCGTAAAATGTTTTGCTATGAATGAGATGCGAAGATTTGAAACCATCAACGATTATAATGTTTTCAACAATAACGAAACCAGACATCCGCTGGTGAGTGTGGTTGATTTTTCAAAAGCGGCCCCACGGCAAGGTTCCCTGATGTATTTCGGTTTTTATACAATCATTTTAAAAGATGTGGTATGCGGCGATTTGGTATATGGCCGGCATACGTACGATTATCAGGAAGGCACATTGGTTTTTATTGCACCGGGACAGATCGCAGGCGCAAAGAGCAACGGCGAAACATATCAACCCAAAGGTTATGGACTGATCTTTCATCCCGATCTGATACACGGCACATCGTTAGGAAGGCATATCCAGGATTATAGTTTTTTTGGCTACCAATCGAACGAAGCATTGCATTTATCTGAACGTGAACGAAAAATCATTCTCGATTGCTTTTCAAAAATTGAATACGAACTGGAGCAAAGTATCGATAAACACAGTAAGCGATTGATTGTATCGAATATTGAATTGTTTTTAGATTATTGTCTCCGTTTTTATGATCGTCAATTTATTACAAGGGACAATCCGCATAAAGGCATCCTGGAGAAATTTGAAAATTTAGTGAATGAATATTTCCAGTCGGATAAACCACAAACTATCGGCTTGCCGTCTGTTGCCTATTGTGCAGGTGAATTGAATTTGTCGGCCAATTATTTTGGCGACCTCATCAAAAAAGAAACAGGTAAAACAGCGCAGGAATATATTCAATCGAAGATGATCGATATCGCCAAAGAAAAAATATTTGATCACAGTAAAACAGTCAGTGAAATAGCGTATGAATTAGGATTTAAATATCCGCAGCATTTTACACGATTGTTCAAACAAAAAACAGGCGTATCGCCAAATGAATACAGGACGCTGAATTAAGAGCACAGAATTTGAGGATGTAAGATTACAAAACATGTGAAAACAATCTGGCTAGTCTTTCAGGCAATTGTACATGAGCCGGCCGCTTGCACCATTCATCTTTGTCAATTTGCTCCGCTTCTTCAAGGTCTTTGTAAAAAACAGATCTTAACTCTTGTGCAAATGGCCGATCGTATATCAACACATTTGCTTCAAAATTTAATTCAAAACTTCTGTAATCCATATTTGCTGTTCCGATAATAGAAAGGTGACCATCCGCAACCAATGTTTTGGCATGTACAAATCCTTTTTGGTATACATACACTTCAACACCGGCGCAAAGCAAATCTTCATAATAAGATTTTGACGCTGCATTAACCAGTTTAGAATCACATACACCCGGTACTAATAATTTAACGGAAAGCCCGCTTAAGGCTGCAATCTTTAATGCTTCCAAAATGCTATCGCCGGGAATAAAATAGGGAGTGGTAATAAGAATTTCCTTTTTCGCCAGGAAGATGGCTTGCAATAACGAAAACAATACAGAAGGTTGTTTTGACTCAGGACCACTGGCTGCAACCTGCAGAAAGCTGTCTTCCTTGTGTGTTGCCGGGGCCTGGAATTGAAATTCGTCAAGTGCTACATCCTTATTACAACAAAATTTCCAGTCCGTTAAAAAAAGATATTGTAAATAAAAAACACCCGGCCCATCGATCCGAAGATGAGTATCACGCCAGAATAATTTCTGTTGTCCGTTATTGATATATTTATCACACACATTTATTCCACCCGTAAAAGCAGTTTGCCCGTCTATGATCAACGTCTTTCGATGATTTCTGTAATTTAACCGGTTTGCTAACAGGTAAAACATTACTTTTTGAAAAGGATAAATCTCAATGCCTGCTTTTCGCATTCTTTCTTCAATCCTCTTTTTAATATTCGGGCTTCCAAAATCATCATAGATAAAACGTACCCGTACACCTTCAGTTGCTTTTTTTATCAGCAGCTCTTCAATTTGTTCACCAATATTATCCTGTGCGAAAATGTAATACTGAATATGAATATGGTGTTTCGCATTACGGATCGCTTCCAGCACTTCAGGAAATTTCTCTTCGCCGTTTATCAACAGTTTCAATTTGTTTCTTCTGGTGAGTGGGCTGCGAAGTTCCTTTTGCAGCATCATTGCAAGTTCCCTGCTTTCATCCGGCAATTCTGCGGGAAGAACTGTTTCACTATCATATATTTTCATCTCCTTCTTCAAATGTTTCAACAACTTTTCATCCTCTTTCGATTTACTGCTGTACGCTTTTGTTTTCCAAAAGTTAACACCAAACAACAAATAGAAGATAATGCCAGCTACGGGGAGAAAAACTGCTAAAAGCAGGTAGGCCATTGTTTTGGTAGCACTCCGTGTTTCATAAATAATACGAAGGCAAACAGCCAGCAGTATAAGGAGATAAACACCACCGATAATATACATCCAACCCATAATGATTTTTTTACTGATGGAAATAAACCAGCACCTTAACTATTTTAAAGATTGTGCCAATAAACTGTAAGAAGAATTCCTAAGGTCGGCTAAATAATAACAGCTTCAATTATGCTTCAAAATAAAAGGTGAGCAATAAATTCCCCAAAGCCTGACAGAATTCGTTGGTAAATACGAATGTTGAAGCAAGAGATAAAGTTTAATTACCACCGTTCTTCTAGCCTCCAATCCCAATCATACTTCTGTTATGAATGGTTTCTGCGTTGATGTGTTCAAAGTCTGCGGTGAATTGTCCACCCAGTTCTTTTGCTTTGGAGACAATATTTTGTTTGATGAGTTCAGTTACATCTTCACCTCTGCGTAATGCAGCAAGCAGATCCATTTCTTTTTCTGCAAACAAACAGTTTTTCATTTTACCATCTGCTGTTAAACGCATGCGGTTGCAACTGCTGCAGAAAGGAGCACTCATGGTGCTGATGACAGAAAAAGTTCCTGTATGACCTGGAACGATGTAGCCTTTCGCTGTATCGTGTTCTTCATTCTTCAGGGGAAAAAATGAATATTGTTGCTCTACTACCTGTAAAATCTGTTGCCAGGTGAATACCTGGTTGCTTGTCCATTGGTTACCGCTGAATGGCATAAACTCAATAAAGCGAACATGCACAGGCGTATCTTTTGTCCATGCAATAAAATCGTTGATCTCGCCATCGTTCAACCCTTTCATCACCACCACATTTACTTTTACATGAAAGTTGCGATTGATGAGTAATTGAATATTATCTATCACTTTTTGAAACTGATCTCTTCTTGTAAGATGTTGAAAAGTGGCAGCCTGTAACGTATCAAGACTTACATTGAGCGAACGCACACCTGCTTGTTCCAGCACATCGACAAACTCATGCAATCTTGTACCGTTGGTGGTGAGTGTAAGTTTAACGGGCAACTTTGCTAAGCGAAGAATAATGTCCGCTGCATCTTTTCGCACCAACGGTTCACCACCGGTTAAGCGAATTTTATTAACACCGAGTTGTACAAATGTTTTTGCCAGTGATTCAATTTCATCGGCCTGCATCAGGTTTGCCTGCTTCGTAAACTCGTATTCTTCTTCCGGCATGCAATAGAAGCAACGTAGATTGCAGTTATCGGTTAACGATATCCGTAAATAATTATGCACCCTGTTATATTGATCGATCAACATGTTATTCTTTTTATTGAGATATGATCAGGCATTCAACTGCAATGCTTCTTTTGTTTCCACCACTTTCAACTCATCTCCCACTGTAATTATTCCCTGCTGTTTATATAAAATATTCTGACCAAAATATACTTTGTTATTTCCCGTGCGATAGGTTGCCAATGTTTTCAACGGTTCTTTTGCTGTTACGCCTGTTTCCTGGTCGGTGGTTGTTACCACGCATCTTGCGCAGGGCTTTACTGCAAACATGTCGATCCCGTTGATCTGAAAATGACGCATGGTATCTTCCTGGTAAGGATCACCCCCTGTGAAAACAATGTTCGGACGAAAACGATTCATTGGCACAGGTATCTCCAAACGGCTGTTGAGATCATCTAATGAAGCCTGGCCAATCATTAACACCGGAAAGGCATCAGAGAAACCAGTGATATCGTTGTTCATGATATAATCATCATCAACTTTGCGTTTGCTTTCATCAGGCATATACACCAGCTTACAGGGCATCGTCAGTTTGTGCGAAAACCAATCATTGATCTCTTTGCTCATTTCAATTGCTTCACACACATCATCCCAAATCTGCACAGTTACCAGGCCGCTGCCTGTTGGATTTAAATTGAGATGAATCCTGTCTGTGTTGTTTCCTTTTTCAGACACGATCAATTCATTTGCATCAATAGCTGTACGCAACAAAGCCATGCGTGGAAATTCTCGTTGTGTTAGAAACCGGTTGTCTTCTCCCACCAACATCCATCGCCTGTCGTACTCAAACCCACGGTCGGTTAAAGTGGCCGAGCTGAGCTCAAGTCCACCAAGCGATTTAACGGGATACACATATAAACGACTGATCGAAAGCATGCCTAAAATTACAGTATTTGCAAACGACTACCAGCTTTGGTTTTACTGCAAAGAATAATTTTTACCCGAATAAAATAACAGTAATTTTATAATGCTCTTTTATCCTTAACAATCAACTATACTAAATGAAACCTGTTATTGTCATTGAATACTGTCCGAAATGTCATTGGCTCTTGCGTTCTGCTTATATCGCACAGGAATTACTCACGACTTTTGAAAATGAATTGAAGGGCGTTACACTGCAACCAAGTGAAGTAAGCGGCGATTTTCATATCTCCATTGATGGAAAAGAAATTTTCAACCGTAAAACTTATGGCGGTTTTCCTGAGATCAAAGAATTGAAGCAGGTGGTGAGAGATATTGTAAGTCCGGGTAAAAGTCTTGGGCATGCTGATACAAAACCTCATCACCAGAGTTCACTCTAATTCATTTTTGCTATGACGGGTATTATACTTTGCGGCGGACAAAGCTCACGAATGGGCAGCGACAAAGGGTTATTAAAGCTCGAAGCAAACACATGGGCGCAAACTGCTGTTGATAAACTCAGCATACTAGGTATTCCTGTAAAACTTTCTGTGAACAGGCAACAGTTAAATGATTATGCAGAAGTGTTTGCTGCAGATGATCTGTTTGTTGATGCTGCTACGTTACAATTGCATGGGCCATTGCTGGGTGTGTTGAGTGCGCATTTGCAGTTTAACACAGAAGACCTGTTTGTATTTGCCTGCGACATGCCGTTAATGGAACCACTATTGATCAAAGAACTTTCTGCTGCTTATAAACAAAACCCAGGTTATGATGCGTATGTGTTTATGAACGATCATGAACCTGAACCATTATGTGCCATCTATACTGCAAAAGGACTTGCCACTATTTTCGACATGCTACAAAACGGATCTTTAACAAGGCACAGCATGAAATTTATGCTTGACCATTTGACTGTGTTCAGCATTCAATTGAACGATGCACAGAAAACCTGCTTCCGCAATTTTAATGCACATGCTGAGTTAAACGGTTTGTAAACCCAGTTTCGATTTTTCAATTTTTGTAAAGCTTTCTTTGCCTGCATCACATAAAGGGCAACAATAATCTGTGGGTAGTGATTCGAATTTTACTCCTGCTGCAATATTATTTTCAGGTTCGCCCACTGTTTCATCATACACTGTTAAGCAATCAGTACATTGATGAACATATTGTGCGGCGGGTTTCTTCTCCACCTCTTTTTTAACAGGCAACACTTTCTCAACAAGTGCAAGCTTGCCTTCACGGTTCTGGTAAAATGCATTGACTGAACGACGCAATTGTTCAGAGAGTAAAAATTTCGGATTGTTGCTGCTGAACACAAATCCCGTACGTGCATTCGGGTTGAAATCATTCGCACAAAGAATATCGTACACATACAACAATTCCCAACCGAATAGTTTCAACAAGGGTTTGCGTTTCACCAGTATACTACTGAACACTTCGCTCTTGCTTCTTGTTTTAATACCAAAGCAAAGACCAAATGTGCGTGTGTCTTCATTATTCAATTGTTTCACCAAAAAGTTTTTCAACGCCAATCCTTCACTGCAATCATCTTCCACCTGGAAATTCAATTCGTTGGCTGCATGGCGCACATTGAGGTGATATTTATCCAGCAACAAACTCCACTTAAGTTTATCTTTTTCATCAATTCCTTTTACAATAATACTTTTCCATGGCGTTGAGCACAATTGCCCGATCTTGGTCTCCAAACAAAGCTTGCACACTTCTTTCAGGAAATCAACACTGAACAACTCATCTCTCCTGTACACACCCATCCAGTATTTATTGTTGTTATACTTGTTGAAACCTTCGTAGTATGGTAGATTAAATGCCGGCAACTGAACGGGCTTTTCAACAGGCTTCGTAATGTAACGATCTGTGTGCACCAGCTTCATTAATGTTTCGCCTTGCGCTTCGGTATTGTCAGAGAACCGATCACGGTGATGGAGAATGATCTCTTCAATTTCCTTCGACACTTTTGCAACATCATTCGTGTACACCAAGTGATCCCATTCGTAAATAACATTTGTCTTGGGGAAACGAATGAACAAATGCCAGAAATGTGCAGACTCTTTTGCAGCCACCCAGTTGATATTACCGGTGAGCATCGGCGTAAAACTCTGGTTACTGTCGCTTACATTGATTTTTAATGTTGGCTGATAGTCGATGCCATCAAAAATATCTTTGTACACACCTTCGCTCAGCCAGGTATTGTTGATGAAAATTTCTTCTGCAGGATATGAACTCAAAATGTTTGGATATTGGACATTCCCCACTTCGTATGCAATATCGATCATATCCAATTCATCCAAAAATGTTTGCCTGTCTTCAATACCAACACTGATCAGCAATTGCTGACGCAAACCAAAACTCACATGACGAATGCCCACTTTGGTAGCAGCGACCAGTATATTGTACAGATCACCGGGCGATATAATACCGCCACGGAAATTGATCTTTATGGTTGAACTGTTTTTCATTTTTCTACCAGCGCTGTTTCTTTTAGGTTTGAATGAAGATTGTTTTCAAGGATCGTTTTTACTTCCGGTCTGCAACTACCGCAACCCATACCTGCTCCGGTGAGTTGGCATAATTGCAAATGATCTTTACAACCTTCTTTTATTTTGTTGATGAGATTTCCTTCACCCACATTATTACAACTGCACACCAGTTTACCAATGACAGGTTCCGGCGCTTTACCTGAACGTAATAACTGTAACCGTTTTTCACTCAACTCCATTTTCTGTTCAATGAGGTTTCGGTATTCAAGGAACTCACTCTTATCACCAATTAAAATGGCACCGATCAAACGATCATTGTGAATGATACATTTTTTGTAATAGCGTTTGGCCTTATCAATAAACACCACTTCTTCATAAGCAGGATCATCCGGACATTCCACTTCACCCAATGAACAAAGCTCCGTGCCATGCATTTTCAAAATATTCATGAGCAATGAACCTGAATAGTAATTGGAAATATCGCCACCTAAATAGCGTGCAACAATTTCTGCCTGTTGTTCAGCCGCAGCAGTAATGCCATAGAGAAAACCTTTGAACTCTGCAATTTCACCAATAGCAAATACAGATGGATCATTTGTTTGCAGATATTCATCAACCACTACTCCACGCTTGCACTCAATACCAGCTGCTTTTGCAATTTCAATATTCGGCACAGTACCGATAGCGATCACAATTGCCTGGCAATCGATAAGCAAACCACTCTTTAAACGAATACCTGTAACCGTTGTATCGCCAAGGAAACGTTCAATCTCATCGTTATAATAAATATCAACACCTTTATCCGTTAACTCTTCGTGCAGCAACTGACTTCCCAACGGATCAAGCTGGCGATCCATCAAACGGGAGATACGTTGCACAATGGTTACTTCCACTCCCACTTCACGAAGTGATGCCGCCAATTCAATCCCCAGCAAACCACCACCAACAATCACTACTTTTCCTTTCGCAGGATCAACATGATACTTGAAGTTATCCGCATCGGTTCTGCTACGCATGGTAAAGATGCCCTGCATCGCAGGCACATCACGCAACATTGCTGCACGGCTGCCTGTTGCCAATAACAACACATCGTACTGATGAATATTTCCTTTGTTATCAGTTACTGTTTTTTGTTCCCTGTTAATTTCAGCAATACTTACACCACGATGCAGTTTGATATTGTAATCATATTCTTCTGCATCAGTCATCTTCACCAGGTTTTGCCATTGCAACGTACCGCTGATATAATCAGGCAGCAATACACGATTGTAAAACGGGAAATCTTCTTTGCTGAAAATTTCTATTTCATCATCTGTATTGATCATGCGATAGCTCCGTACAAAACCACAGGCGCCTGCACCTGCACCCACCACAATAATTTTTTGTTTTGCTTTCTTATGAAGTTTCACTTCAACAGCAGAGAATTTAAAATCGGGCTCTTTACTTTTGGGATCAACCAAATTATTAGTAAGATTATTCGCCCTGTTCAAATCGCTGTTCAATACTTTACCCCAATGCATCGGCAAGAACACAACACCTTTCTTAATATCGGTTGTGAATTTTGCTTTCACCCTTACATTACCTCTGCCATTAAAAATCTCCACCAGATCATTTTCTTTAATGGAGCGTTCAGCTGCATCATCAGGATTAATTTCTAAAAACGATTCTGAAATATGCTTGTTGAGTTTATTTACTTTCCCTGTTTTGCTCATGGTATGCCACTGATCACGGATGCGACCTGTTGTTAACACCAATGGAAAATCAGGGCTTAATTTTTCTGATTGATTCTCATCATTGAAGGAGTGAATGATGGCTCTTTGCGAAGGCGTATGAAACTTACGATCAGTAAATAAGCGTTTGGTGCCATAACTTTCCGATGAAGAAGTATAAGGCCATTGCACTGAACGTTTCTCTTTCAGAATTTCATAACTCAATCCACTCATGTCGATATTGGTACCTGCAGTGAGTGCAACATGTTCTGCAAAAATTTCGGCGAAGCTGTTGTAATCAAAACCGTTGAAGCCCATCTTTTTTGCAAAGCGGCAAATGATCTCAGCATCGGGCAACGCTTCACCCGGTGCATCTATAATTTTATTCAGATAGCTGATGCGCCGCTCTGCATTCGTCATGGTTCCTTCTTTTTCAGTCCATGACGCTGCAGGTAACAGCACATCGGCATACCTGATTGTCTCGGGGCGATTGCTGACGTCTTGTACTACCACAAACTTTGCTTTCTTCAATCCTTCTTCTGCCATGCGCACATCAGGCAAACTGATCAGCGGATTGGTGCAAAGTATCCAGATGGCTTTTAATCGTCCATCATTCAACGCTTCAAACATTTCTGTAGCAGTGAGACCTGGTTTAGCAGCGATCGTTCCCGGAGCAACACCCCAGAAATTTTCTACTGCAGCACGATGTTCAGGGTTTAACAGGTCACGATGGGCAGGTAATAAATTCGACAAGCCACCTACTTCTCTTCCACCCATCGCATTTGGCTGACCTGTTAACGATAACGGACCAGAGCCTGGTTTTCCTATATGTCCAGTAATTAAATTTAAGTTGATGAGTGAAAGGTTTTTGTTCACACCAATTACACTTTGGTTCAAGCCCATCGTCCACATGGTAATAAAACCTTTCGCTTTACCAATATAAGAAGCTGCTAAACGAATATCTTTTTCAGCAACACCACAAATGATCGCTGCTTCAGCAATGGTGCGTTCAAATACAGTGTCACGGTATTTTTCAAAGCCTTCTGCATGATTAGCAATGAAGTCAAGATCAATATCGCCGTTCTCGATCAATACACGACCTATTGCATGATGCAGTGTTACATCCGTTCCAGGATTTAATTGAAGATGCACATTGGCAATAGAACAGGTTTGTGTTTTGCGTGGATCGCTGACGATGATTTTTAGATCGGGATTTTTTTCACGGGCAGCTTCAACTCTTCTCCATAAAATGGGATGACACCAGGCAGGATTTGCACCGGCTACAAAAATTACATCAGCTAATTCAAGATCATCATAACTCACCGGCACACTGTCTTCACCCAAACTCATTTTATAACCAACTACCGCACTGCTCATGCAAAGACGGGAGTTGGTATCGATATTATTACTGCCAATAAATCCTTTGATGAGTTTATTGATCACATAATACTCTTCTGTTAAACATTGTCCCGATGCATAAAATGCAACCGAATCAGGACCATACTTTTCAATTAATGTTGCAAACACTTTTGCAGTGCGTTCCAATGCTGTATCCCATGTAACCCGTTGACGGGGCTGGTTACGGTTGTAACGCATCTCGGGATAAAGCAAACGATCTGTACGATCATTCACAGTATAATGCAGGTTCATTCCCTTGCTGCAAAGCATACCCTTGTTTACGGGATGGTTCTTATCGCCTTCCACATGCAAACGACCCAATTTATCTTTACTGGTAACAATACCGCAACCCACACCACAATAACAACAGGTGGTAAGGTTAGCTGCAGTACTTCCTGCGCTGTTTAGATCCATAGTATGTTCATTCGTTTCCTTCACGCTACTTTTTTATTTGCAGACAATCTTTAATAAATCATCACGCTGCGTTCTCCAACGCCACATTCAATTCTGCCACTTTTTCTTTCTTCGTAAATCTTGTTACCAATACCAATAACGATACACCCATTACGATCATACCGATATAACCGAATGCATCAACGTATGTAATGTTTTTACTTTTAAACAGGAAGCCAAACAACATACCGCCGACATTACCACCTGCACCAACAATACCACTCACCAAACCAACATTCTTTTCATTTACAAAGGGAGTAATAGCATATGTTGCACCATTCGCCATTTTCAAAAACAATGCAAAAGAGATCATGGAGATGATAGCCATCGTAAATGAACCGGCTTGCGCAAACAACATCAATCCTGCACCTTCAAGCAACAATACAGCAGCAAGTAATAATCCTTTACCACGCATGCCATATTTTCTGCCAACCTTATCTGCAAAGATGCCGCCGAGTGCACGTGCAAAAATGTTCATGAAACCAAACACACCGGCCCAAAAACCTGCACTGCTTTGTGATAATTTAAACTCCTGCACAAAGTGAAGTGCCGCAATATTGTCGAATGTAATTTCCATTCCAAAACAAACAGAATATGCTAATGCAAGTGACCAAACTCTCCAGTCTTTCAAAACGCTGTAATCAGTTTTGGTTTTTACTTTTACTTCACGTTGAATTTCATCGTAGTTACCGGCAGGTGTATCTTTTGTATAACGGAAATACAAAAATGCAACAACCAACATCATTACACCGGGAACGATCATCGCATAACGCCATGCTTCTCCTTTGGTATAACCAAAACCAACAATGGCTGCAAAGATCAACGGCATCACCATGTTGGTGATACCACCACCAAGATTACCCCAACCACCAGCAACTGCATTTGCTGTGCCTTTAATATTTGGCGCAAACATCATGGATGTATGAAACTGTGTAATCACGAATGACGCACCAATTACGCTGATCGCTAAACGGAATAACAAAAACGACGTGTACGATTGCGCCAAACCAACACCCAATACCGGAATTGCGCCAAGCAACAACAACACAGTGTATGTTTTGCGTGGCCCCCAGGTATCGCACAAACGACCAATGAGCAAACGAGCAATGATGGTTCCTGACACAGATGCAATCACAATGTTTCCGATTTGTGACTTATCTAAATGCAGGTCTTCTTTAATAGTTGGCATTAAAGGAGCCAAACCAAACCATCCAAAAAAGCAAACAAAAAATGTAAGCCATGTAATATGGAAGGTTCTCATTTGTACACCACTCAATGAAAAGATATTGAGTTTGCTTAGTGGTTGTTGTAATGTTGCTTGAGACATCAGCTGTTGTTTAAGTGTTAGAATGAATTAATGTATATCGTTGATTGAAAATTTATCGATCAGCAGGCTTAATAACCTGTCATGAATGGCCATATAACATTCATCATGAACAATGTCTTTCTTATTTCTTGGTCTTGGCAACGGCACATCTACAATTTCTTTTATAGTTGCAGCCGGACCATTGTTCATCACCACTACACGATCGCTTAAGAAAATTGCTTCTTCCACATCATGTGTAACGATCACAATTGTTTTTTCCCTGTTATCAAGATTCCAGAGTTTCAATAACTCTACATGCATATTACTTTTGGTCAAAGCATCCAATGCACCAAATGGTTCATCAAGCAAAAGAATACTAGGGTTGATGGCGAATGCACGTGCAATAGCCACACGTTGTTTCATACCACCTGACAAATGCCCGGGCAGTTTGTCTTTGTGCGACCAGAGATTCACCATCTTCAAATTCTTTTCAACCAATGCTTTCTTCTCTGCTGCTGATTTATCTTTCAACGCTGCGTCAACAGCTTCGTAGATATTACTATAAACACTCAACCAGGGAAGCAAGGAATAGTTTTGAAAAACAATGCCTCTGTCGGGGCCGGGTTTTGAAACTACATTTCCATTGGCAATCACTTCACCTGATGTTGGTTTCACCATGCCACTGATCGTGCCCATGAGTGTTGATTTACCACAGCCCGAGTGACCGATGAGTGCAACGATCTCTCCTTTCCTTACGTTCAATGAAATTTCTTTTACAGCTGTATAAACACCTGTTGGTGTTTTAAAGCTTACGGTTACATTATTTATTTCAATACTGCTTGCCTCAGCAGTATCTGTCTTGCTTATTTCAACCACCCGTGGGCTTAGTTCTAATGTTGTTGCCATAACTTTTCAGTTAAGAATTTAAAATTTCGTTTTCTGTTATCACACCGTTCATGCTTTTTGCTTTGTAGCTTTTATTGATGAATAAAGCGACACACAAAACGGTGTAATGTAAGTAAGCATGATCCTGAGCATGTTCTTACCTGTAAATGTTCCGTTCATGATCACCTCATAGCTGTTTATTATATTCAGAATAGTTCCAACGATCACTGCTACCAGTAAAGCTGTTGTTATATTTTTCTTATTCATAAACATCCGTTTTAAGTTTTATGCTGCGAAGCTGAAACGCTTTTGCAAAGCCATAAAAATTCTGTCGAGCAATAACCCAACAATACCAATGATGATGATGGCTACTAGGATCTTTGCAACACTGCCACCATTAAATCCTTCTTCCCAAACAAAATATCCAAGCCCCATACCACCAGACAACATCTCTCCTGCTACAATCACCATCCATGCCACACCAATTGACAAACGCAAACCGGTTAAGATGTGTGGGAATGTATAAGGCAACACAATTTTTGTAATGTATTTCCAGCGGGAGAAACCAAATGCTTTTCCAACATTTTTATGATCCTGCGGAATATGTGATACACCAAATGCTGTATTGATCAGTGTTGGCCACAATGAGCAAATGAAGATCATAAAGATGCTGGCCTGTGGTGAATCCTGGAAAATGGCAAGACCCAACGGGAACCATGCCAATGGCGAAACAGGACGAAGGATCTGCACCATTGGATTAATGATGTTCATGGTAATTTTATTTGAACCCATGATTAAACCAATTGGGATAGCGAATAAACTGCCAAACCCAAAACCAATTCCTACACGGCTTAGCGAGCTGATCAATTTTACACCGATGCCTTTATAATCAGGATCGTTCTGCATGGGATTTTGCATGACTTCCTTAAACACTTCCCAAGTCATTGCCGGTGTTGGGATCTCATGTTTAGTGATAGCTGCAATTAATTCCCATATACCACCCATCAGCGCAAGCCCACCTAAAAAGTAGACCGCTGAAAGAAGCGTTTTTATGGAAAAGAAATTTTTCATCGTAAATATTTTATTGTGATCGTCAGCGGTGATTCATTACTACCAACTCACCACTGACCACTCACCTTTTTTAATGTTTTGTTGTCTTCAAATAAGCCGATACATTGTTTGGATCAAATGCCACATCAAAATTTGTTTTGATCACCTGCATATCAGTTTGCACCGGTATACCCATTTCTTTTGCTACTTCTGCAAACAGATCGTCCAACACCAACTTTTCTGCAATGGCTTTGTAATTCGGTTCAGTTTTTAAATAACCAAAACGAACGTACTGTGCAAGAAACCATGCTGTGTATGATTTCTTCGGCATGTTTACAATACCATTGTTATAAAACGTCATGTAATCATCTTTATACTTTTGAACACCCAACTCGCAACCGAGATCGTATGAACCTTTCAATCTTGCTTCAATTACCTGCAAAGGAGCGTTTACATAATTTGGTTTGGAAAGCCATGAAGCAGCCTTTGATCTGTTGCTCATTACATCGAGCCACTTACACGCTTCAACAATTGCTTTCATTATTTTCTTCAGATCTTCTCTGTTAGCTGAAGCAAAAGCTGAGTTCACAACCAATGCTTTTTCAGGATGATTCTTCCAGAGATCCTGTGTTGAAATATGTGTGAAGCCGATGTTCTGTGCAGCTGCAACACCATTCCATGGTTCACCCACACAATACCCTTCCATATTATCAACACGCATGTTCGCTACCATTTGCGGAGGAGGAATGGTAATGATACCAACTGATTTTTGATTGATACCTGCAGCCGACATCCAGTAACGTAACCAGATATCATGCGTGCCGCCGGGGAATGTTTGGGCGAAGGTTACTTCCTTTCTTCCCTGTATTGTTTTAACTGCAGCAGCGGCTTTGTTCACTTGTTTAAAACCAACCTGTCCGCAAAAATCTTTTGATAAGGTGATTGCCTGTCCATTGTTATTTAACACCATGGCGATTTTCATTTCTGAACCTGCTTTACCACCAACACCTGTATAAACTGAAAGTGGCATTGAGAATAAACAATGTGCACCATCCAATTCACCATTCAGAAGTTTATCACGTACCACTGCCCATGATGCTTGTTTTTCAAGTTCCACATCCACTCCATACTTCGCAAAGAGTCCGAGTTCTTTTGCCACTACCAGCGGTGCGCAATCGGTAAGAGGAATAAACCCCAATTTTATTTTACGTGAAGGCGTAGAAAGCTTAAAGGCGAACATGCCTGTAAGCAACAGCGCCATTGCTGAAAAAAGAACCAGTTTTTTTATTGAGAGTTTCATTTGTTTGTCGTTTTAAGTGTTATTAATCATTACCTCTTCTGTTCATTCATCACATCATTACTGTTTAATTGCTACCGGCTTTGCGTAAAAGAAATCAGGCGAGAAACGAATCATCGCATAAAACCAATTGCCTGTTTTCCTGTAATTAGCTGCTGCTGCATCAGTTGTTGCCTGTGCTTTTGCAATAGCCATGCTGCCGGTTGCTTTCATGATTGAATAACCCAATTCTATATTGGTGAACTTGTTCATGTTGTAGTTCAACTGGAAATCAAGTTCGTTACCAAGATCTTTTCCAATGAAGGAGCCATCAGCTCTCTTCATGTTTTTGTCAATAGAGAACAAGTGAAAATCAACGCCGGCTGTTAAAGTCGTGCCTGTGTATTTCACTTTGAGGTAAGGATTTTTTAAACCACCTGCCGGTGAACCTGTACCAACATAGAAGTAATCCATGTAACCCCAATGACGATGTGGTGTACCATATAATGGATCAAACTTTTCATCTGTTGCAGTTGTTGCATCGTTACCACTTAAGAATTCATAACCCGGTGTTACGCTGATCTTTCCTTTTTGATAAGTTGCAGACAATGCATAGTGATAGGCTTCTTTCATTTTCACGCCATCACGGTTCTTACCACTTTGCGCATAGAATGCTCCCTGGAATGCGATCTTTCCAAAACCGGATGCATTACCCATTGTTTGGTTGATCATTAAACCATACGTATAACGTTGATTGGTTCCTTTATAATTGAACGCATCTGATGCGCCTGATGAAACAAAACGACGACCATATACATAACCTGTGGCGTCACTGCCTGCTGAATCAAGTTTGTACTTACCGAAATTATCATTGAAGAAAAGAGTAGAGAATTTAGTCTGCTTAATTTTTTTGCTGATATACAAACTTGCAAATGATTTGTAATCCTGGTTGCCACCATTTGTTGTGGGAGGATTCATCCAGACAGGCGCACCTGTTTTGCTGCTGTTATTACTTGCACTGCCCGCTGTTGCCATTGGTAACATACCTGCAGGTGTTGGAACTAACGTACCCAATGAGTTTTTTACATAAGCAGGTACATTGGATGGAACATAACCTGTTCCTGTATATCCAAATGCATCTGTGTTTTGATTGAACGCATAACCGATGTCGATCTGCCATCCTTTGTGAACTGTTTTCAACAATGCCATATCATGACGGCGGGCTTGTTGCAACCAATCTAAGTTGCCGATCAAACGAACATCATCATAAATTAATTCCTGGCGACCTACTTTGAGGCTCATCAGGTCAATACCTTTTGCTCTGATGGTAGTATCTGCAACGTTGAACAATGTAAGATCTGCCCAACCTTCGTGCAGCATAAAACGGTTACCATCTGCATTTGAAATAGTAGATGCATCCTGTCCCCAAACACGAACATCCTGTACCGCCACACCAAAAGTTAACCTGTCCCATTTATAGCCAAAATTCAATCTTGTACGTTGTGAAGTGAACACGGCGGGTTTCGAACCTTTCAATACAAGGTTGCCCAAACCGTTACGCACTTCAGTACGTGTGCGGAGCTGGCCTGATAATGTAAACTGTGCCTTTGTTGTGCAATAAGCGAGTAGCATCAAGCTTAAAAAGATTATTCGTGTTGTTTTAAAATTTTTCATGTTAATTTTGGTCGATTTTAAGGTGATAAATCCTGGAATCATACGGCCCGGTTAGACTGCCATCTGCCGGGCTATTTTTTTCAGCTTTGCTGAATAATTAGTTTACTTTCTCTTCATTTATTCTTCAGTTTTGGTTTTGAAATAATGTTTTATTAATCTTCAATGCCGATGTAGACCATGCCCTCTTCCACTTTCACCTCGTAGGTTTTAATAGCGCATTCATCGCCACTCAGGCATTCGCCTGTAACCAATGAAAATGTTTTTTTGTGAAAGGGGCAGGCAACTTTCGGTTCTTCGTTTTGTGTACCGATCATACCACGGCTCAACGCCATTTGCTGACGATGCGGGCATTCGTTTTGTGTGGCATACCACTCATCTCTCCGTGTAAAATGGAAAAGTGCAATCTGTGTGTCGTTGTATTTTACACACACGCCACCGTTTGCAGGAACATCTGATACTCTGCAGGCAGCAAACCAGGTAATTGTTTTTTCTGCGATCATATATTTAGTACTTAAAGGAGTTAATAATACCTGCTGATGAAACAAGTGTTTACACAACAGACTAGAGCTTCCTTTTTTTATATGCAGGCAATCGCAGAAAAGTGGCCATTGGGGCCTTAGCAATCAATCATCGAAAATTCGTTTGGAGTATTATTCGGAGGTTAAAAGCAATTTTCTATATGGCGGCAACCGTATTATTCAAAACCAAAAATCTTTATTTCCATTCTTTCGCACGCTTCTGTTCACGCATTGGATCAAACACCACTGTTGGATCTTTCACTTCAGGTGCATTTACAAAGTGATTAAAGCGTTTGCGTAATTCAGGCGTTTCAATCGCAGCTTTCCATTCACACTCATAAGTGTTTACATGGTTTTCCATCGCAGCTTCCCACTCCGCATTCATGCCTAATGCATCATGCACAACAACTGAACGCAGATAATCAATACCACCTTCCATCTTATTTAACCATGTAGCTGTACGTGTTAACGGATCAGCAGTTTTTACATAAAACATTAAGAAACGATCGAGATATTTCACACATGTTTCTTCATCAATATCGGAAGCAAGTAACAATGCATGTTGAGGTTTACTACCACCGTTGCCACACACATAGAGGTTCCAGCCTTTTTCTGTAGCGATAATACCAAAGTCCTTACTCTGTGCTTCGGCACACTCACGTATACATCCACTCACACCACCTTTTAATTTATGTGGTGAACGGAGACCACGATAACGTTCTTCAACTCTGATCGCAAAACTTACACTATCATGCAATCCAAATCGGCACCAAGTACTACCTACGCAACTTTTTACTGTACGTAAACTTTTACCGTAAGCATGTCCGCTTTCAAAACCGGCTTCAATTAATTCTTCCCAGATATTTGGAAGATCACTCAGATGTGCACCAAACAGATCAATACGTTGACCGCCGGTAATTTTTGTATAGAGATTATATTTCTTCGCAACCTGTCCTATCACAATTAATTTATCAGGTGTAATTTCTCCACCGGGAATACGAGGAACTACAGAATACGTTCCACCCTTTTGAATATTTGCAAGGAAGCGATCATTACTATCCTGTGCTGTATCATTTCCTTTTTTCAGGATCACTTCATTCCACAAACTTGCAAGAATAGATGCAACTGGTGGTTTACATAATTCACAGCCATCACCTTTACCAAATTTATCCAGTACTGCGTCGTAAGTACGCAGATCATTTATTTTGATGAGATCAAATAATTCCTGGCGACTGTAATCAAAGTGTTCGCACAATACATTACGAACAACCTTGCCTTGTGTTTTCATGGTATGGATCATCAGATCTTTCACCATTGGCACACAACCACCACAACCTGTTCCTGCTTTGGTACATTTCTTAATGCCATCAACAGTTTCGTAACCCAATACAACTGATTCGCAAATTGCTCCTTTTGTTACCGCTTCGCAACTGCAGATCACTGCATCGTCAGGTAAACTTGTTACACCTGCACCACCGTCACCTTCACCACCTCTTGCACCAAGAATAACATCTTCTGTATTTGGAGGCAACACCACTTTGTTTTTGCAGGTTTGCAACAACATATTGTATTGCTCAGCATCGCCTACTAAAATTCCACCTAATAATTCTTTCCCGTCGGCACTTACATTAATACGTTTGTAAACACCTTTCACGCTATCATCAAATACAATACTTCTTATACCATCGCCACTCACAAACGGATCACCAAAGCTGGCAACATCAACACCAATCAGTTTCAGTTTCGTGCTCATATCAAAACCGGTAAATGATTTTTCACCTCCAGTTAATTTAGTTACTACAACTTCGGCCATTTCATAACCGGGAGCAACCAAACCATAGATCATTCCTTTATGTAAGGCACATTCACCAATAGCAAAAATGAAAGGGTCGGATGTTTGCAAGCTGTCGTTAACGGTAATTCCTCCACGTGGACCAACTTCCAATGAAGCAGCTTTTGCTAATTCATCTCTTGGTTTAATACCAGCAGAGATCACGAGCATGTCCACATCAAATGAAGAGGCATCAGAAAAACTCATGCTGCTAATCGCATCGTCACCATTAATAGCAGTGGTGTTTTTTGATGTATGAATTGTAAGACCGAGGTCTTCTAATTTTGATTTTAATAATCTTGAACCTGCGTCATCAATTTGACGAGGCATAAGACGTGGAGCAAATTCTATCACCTGCGTATCCGTAACACCAAGATCGAGCATGGCTTTAGCAGCTTCCAGTCCCAGCAAACCACCGCCGATCACTGCACCCTTCTTCGACTTCTTCGCCCAATCAGTCATCAGCTCCAGATCTTCAATTGTGCGGTAGATGAATACACCTTCTTTTTCTACACCGGGAATGGGAGGAACAAATGCTGCCGAACCGGTAGCAAGAATGAGATAATCGTACGACTCAGTGAGACCGGCGTGTGAGAACACCGTTTTCTTTTCCCGGTCGATAGAAACCACCGGATCAGAAAGATGCAGCACAATACCGTTTTCACTATACCATTCCTTTGGGGCGAGGGAAAGATCGTCGGCAGACTTACCAGCGAAATACTCACTAAGATGAACCCTGTCGTAAGCGGGTCTTACTTCTTCTCCAAAAACCACGATGGAGATATTACCGGCTGCGTTCTTTTTTACAAGCTTTTCGCAAAACTTGTAACCCACCATGCCGTTTCCAATTACTACCACTTTCATAATCTTACTGTTTAAGTGTAACAATAATGGTAGCAAACAATCGTATTAAAATATTTAATCATTTAATATTTTTTATGGCAAAATGAACACTCAGTAGTCTATTAAATGATTTCTGTCATGAAATTAAGCCTATTTTTTGTATTTTTATTAAACGAAACATGATTTCAGTCACATATATTTTAATTTAATTTTTATGACTCAGGCTAAATTGCTCTTAATTGGTGCCGGACCAGGCGATCCGGAACTTATTACAATAAAATCTATACGTGCTTTGGAACGGGCCGATGTAATATTATATGATGCCCTTGCCAGCGAGGCGCTGCTGGATTATGCCTCCCCTTCCTGCATCAAGCGTTTTGTTGGGAAGCGGTATGGCTGCCACGCTCTGTCGCAGGAAGAAATCAATACATTGATAGTAGAATATGGACAGAAATATAAAACCGTGGTCCGCTTAAAAGGTGGCGACCCGTTTGTTTTTGGTCGTGCCCAGGAAGAAATTGAAACTGCAAGACTAGCTGGAATGGATGTTGAAGTGATACCCGGTATTTCAAGTGCCATTGCAGTGCCTGCTTCGCAAATGATCCCTCTTACCTGTCGTGGTATTAATGAAAGTTTTTGGGTAACAACCGGCACTACCCGTTCCGGTGAAATATCAACCGATATACAATTGGCGGCTCAGTCAAGCGCCACCGTTATTATATTAATGGCCATGAGTAAACTGGAAGCCATCATGGATATTTTCCGAAGTCATGGTAAAGCAGACACACCTGTTGCCATCATTCAGAACGGTACAACAAAAGACGAAAAGATAGTAATTGGCACAGTGAAAGATATTTTTTTCAAAGCCAGTTATGAAGAGATGAGCAACCCGGCCATCATCATTGTTGGTGAAGTGGTAAAACTTCATCCATCTTTACTTTCATCTGCTATAAGCGAACAAACGAACGGACAGCTTTTCCAAAAGCGATTTTTGTGACGTACCCAACCACTGTTTACTGTTACTTTGCAGCAGCAAACACGAAAACCAAAGAATGAAGCAAAACAAAAAGAACTGCGACCTGAAAAGCTGTACCATGTGCAAACAATGCCAACACGATTGGCTACCTGCACTTGATGCCAACCGCAAAAGTTTTCATTTTAAAAAAGGCGAACAACTCTTTATTGAAGGCGAAGAAGTAACAGGCATGTACTTTATCAGCAAAGGACTGGTAAAGGTGCATAAACGCTGGAGTGATGAGAAGGAACTTATTCTTCGTATTGCAAGAGATGGTGATATTGTTGGTCACCGTGGTTTGGGTGCCGATACTGTTTATCCTGTGTCAGGAACAGCAATGGAGCCAACTGATGTTTGCTATATCGATCTTTCTTTTTTCAACAGTACGCTGCGTACCAATCCCGATTTTCAATACAACTTATTAATGTTTTTTGCAGCTGAGCTGAAAGAATCAGAAAAACGTATGCGCAACCTTGCACACATGAATGTAAAGGGACGTATTGCCAATGCATTGCTTTACCTGCAGAATAAATTCGGAAAAGATAAAGATGGCTATCTCAATCTTGCCATCAGCCGACAGGATCTTGCTTCTTATACCGGTACTACTTATGAATCGCTGTTCAGGATCATGAATGAACTCACAGCAGAAAAAGCAATTGCCACCGATGGCAAGAAAACGCAGATTCTGAATACTGCCAGGTTACAAGAGTATATTGAGCAGAATTGATTCAATAAAGCTTTTCTATTTTCTACTACACAGCAGTAACAGGATAAGATTTATCTTTATTTATTCCGTAAGTGTATGAGAAACTATTCATTTGCCTTTTTGGTTTTGCTGCTACCTTTCGTCGCTGCTTCGCAACAAGCAGATAGCATCGTTTTTAAGAACACGCTCACAGTTCAGTATGAATATTTTCATTTTGATAAACAATTTGCCAGCGACTGGCATATTACCGGGCTTGAATACAAACACGAAACAAAAAAAGCAGCTATCCTTGGCCGCTTGAATTATGCAAACCGGCTTTCACAAAATGGCTGGCAAGGCGAACTGGAAGCATATCCCAAATTCTCAAAGAACGTTTATAGTTATGTAGGTGTTGGCTATTCAGCAGACATGCCCGTTTTTCCAAAGTTTCGTGCAGGTTATTCGTTGTATGTAAATATTCCGAAAAGTATCGAACTTGAAGGAGGTTTTCGTTATCTATACTTTGATAAGAATTTATGGATCGGCGTTGCAGGTGTTGGTTATTACACCGGCAATTGGTTTTTACAGGCAAGAAGTTTCCTGAGCGATAATAACGGTTTCAACTTCGCAGGGCTATTTACAGCACGCAGGTATTTTGGTGAAATGAACGATTATGCCTGGCTGCAATATGGTACGGGAGTATCGCCCGATGAAACAAGAAATATTCAGTTTACTACGAACCAACAATTACACTCCAACCGGATTGTTGTGGGGATTAAGAAATCGATGCAGCAAAAAAATATTCTGCAGTTTGCGCTTGGTTATTCACGGGATGAATACCTGCCATCTACTTTCGGTAATCAACTCTATGGATCAGTTGGCTATGGAAGAAGATTCTAATTTTTTTTCTTTCCGGCAAATCCTTGTCTTGTCATTTCACCCCATGATTTTTTCTTTCGGATAAGATCAATATTTCCCCGTACTGCGCTCCAAACAACAAATGGGTGAAAGATAAAAGGCTCAAGAAAAGCAGTAAGTATTAAACTGAAAATCTCTTTTCGCTTTCGGTATTGATTATAGGTAAGAACTTCCATTAAAATAGCAAACACTGAATAAAGAAAACCGAAGCTGAGAATGAAACCAAGCAACGCAAAAAAGAATGGCCAATCCATAAAACCTA